>NZ_AP025184.1:0-600000 GCF_020886055.1 Flavobacterium ammoniigenes
AATTTGTTCACATATTTGTTGTCCCAGAAAAATACAAGAATTGCCCCATCTTTTTTTCTACTAATATAGTAACCAAACTTAAATAATTTTAACCGAATATATGAACAAAACTGCTCAATCAGTATGGGAAAACTGTTTATCTTTCATAAAAGATAATATTCAAGACCAAGCCTACAAAACTTGGTTTGAACCAATCAAGTCAGTTGAGCTTACCGATAACGCATTATATATTCAAGTACCAAGTAAATTTTTCTACGAATGGTTAGAAGAACATTACGTTAAATTATTAAAAGTTGCGTTGACCAAAGAACTTGGAAAAAACGCAAAGTTACTTTATAAAATTAAAATGGAGAATACTTACGGTAATAAACAACCGTATACGGAACAACTACCTTCTGCCAACAGAGCGCAAATGAAACCGCAAGATGTTGATGCTCCATTAAAAAATTTAAACCCTGAACTTAAAAATCCGTTTGTAATTCCTGGAATTCGTAATTTAAAAATCGAATCCCAGTTGAATGCCAACTATAGCTTTGACAATTTCTTAGAAGGAGATTCTAATCGATTGGCTCGTTCTGCAGGTATGGCAGTTGCAAACAAACCTGGTGGAACTTCTTTCAATCCATTGTTAATCTTTGGAGGAGTTGGTTTAGGAAAAACACACTTAGCGCACGCTATTGGTGTTGAAATTAAAGACAAATACCCAGAAAAAACAGTTTTATATATTTCAGCTGAAATTTTCACCCAACAATATATCGATTCTGTAAAGAAAAATACTCGAAATGATTTTATTCATTTCTACCAATTGATTGATGTATTAATCATTGACGACGTTCAATTCCTTTCTGGAAAATCAGGAACGCAAGATGTATTCTTCCATATTTTCAATTACTTACATCAAAATGGTAAACAAGTGATCTTGACTTCTGACAAGGCACCTGTTGACATGCAAGATATTGAACAACGTTTGTTGTCTCGTTTCAAATGGGGATTGTCTGCTGAATTGCACCAACCCGATTACGAAACTAGAGTGTCTATTTTGAAAAATATTCTGTATCGTGACGGTGTTGAAATGCCTGAAGAAATCATTGAATATGTGGCTCGCAATATCAAAACGAATGTTAGAGAATTAGAGGGTGCTATCATTTCTTTAATTGCTCAATCTTCTTTCAACAAAAAAGAAGTGACTATCGAATTAGCGAAAAGCATCGTAGAGAAATTCGTTAAGAATGTCAAACGCGAAATCTCCATCGACTACATACAAAAAATTGTTTCCGATTACTTCCAATTGGATTTAGAAACATTACAATCCAAAACTAGAAAAAGACACGTGGTTCAAGCAAGACAATTAGCGATGTTTTTTGCTAAGAAATTTACCAAAGCTTCTCTAGCCAATATTGGATCTCAAATTGGAGATCGCGATCACGCTACAGTATTACACGCTTGTAAGACCGTTGATAACCTAGTTTCTACTGACAAACAATTCAAAAAGTTTGTTGAAGACATCCACAAAAAATTAACTTTATAGACAGCAAATGTCCGTAAAAATCCTAATGGTATGTTTGGGTAATATTTGTCGGTCACCTTTGGCCGAAGGAATATTAGCCTCAAAATTATCTCAAAACACATTTCATGTTGATTCTGCAGGAACAGGTTCATGGCATATTGGCCAATCTCCTGACGAACGCTCTATTGCCGTAGCCCAAAAAAACGGCCTTGATATTTCTAAACAAAAAGGAAGACAATTCAGCAGTGCTGATTTTGATACTTTTGATTACATTTTTGTAATGGACAGATCCAATTATGACAATGTTATCGCTTTGGCGGAAACTCACGAACATAAACAAAAAGTAAAACTCATCATGAATGAGTTAACGCCAAATCAAAACCAAGACGTGCCCGATCCTTATTTTGGAATGCATAACGGTTTTGATATTGTGTATGCCATGCTTGACAAAGCTTGCGAAGTAATTGCTCATAATTTGATTGCTAAACATCAATAAACCCTATTTTTTTTAAATCTAACAACTCAACCCTATGAACACCAACATATCATTAGGAAAACTGTATTTAATTCCAGTTACAATGGGAGAATGCGACCCTATGGATGTACTGCCTCAAACGGTAAAAAGAGTTGTTGCATTAATTGATTACTATATTGTAGAAAATGAAAAAACGGCGCGCAAATCAATAAAAGGAGTACTTCCAGAAAAGAAACAATCTGAACTAGTCCTTTTTGCCCTGAATAAACATACTGATGCAAAAGAACACCTTAGTTTTATTCAGCCTTTATTAGCTGGTAAAAACATGGGGTTAATGAGCGAAGCTGGTTGCCCTGGCGTAGCAGATCCGGGCGCTGTAATTGTAAAGTTGGCGCATGAAAAAGGAATTCAAGTCATTCCGTTAGTTGGCCCTTCTTCTATTCTATTAGCCATGATGGCATCAGGCATGAATGGGCAAAGTTTTACTTTTAATGGCTATCTACCCATTGATAAAGGTGAGAAAAAATCAGCTTTAAAAAATTTCGAAAAATTATCTTTTGATAAAAATCAATCGCAAATTTTTATCGAAACACCCTATCGCAACAACAAATTACTAGAAGACATTCTGCAAGCTTTACAGCCATCAACACACCTATGTATTGCAACCGATATTACCTTACCTACCGAATACATCAAGACCCTTCGTGTAGCCGATTGGAAAAAAACAAAAGTAGATTTACACAACCGTCCTACTATTTTCATCATTCATAAAATGTAATGATTCCCATTCATTCTTTTTACTTTATTATTATGCATGCATAATAATAAATACCTATATTTACTTTTCAAAATAGCAGATTATGAGTTATACAGATAAAATGTTGCGCGATGACGCATTGAAAGGAAAAGTGATAGTAGTTACTGGAGGCGGAAGCGGTTTAGGAAAAGCCATGACCAAATACTTTTTAGAATTAGGCGCCAAAGTTGCCATTACTTCCCGTGATTTAGACAAACTTAAAAACACCGCAGCAGAACTGGAAACACAAACTGGTGGAACTTGTTTGCCAATTCAATGTGATGTTCGTCATTATGAAGAAGTTGAAAATATGCTTCAAGCAACCTTGAAAGCTTTTGGCAAAGTAGACATCCTTTTGAACAATGCAGCAGGAAATTTTATATCACCTACAGAGCGTTTATCTTCGAATGCTTTTGACACCATTATCGACATTGTACTAAAAGGAACCAAAAACTGCACATTGGCTTTTGGAAAACATTGGATCGATACTAAACAAACTTCTTCAACTGTTTTAAATATAGTTACCACTTACGCTTGGACTGGTTCAGCATATGTAGTACCAAGTGCAACTGCCAAAGCAGGAGTTTTAGCAATGACTAAAAGTTTAGCCGTAGAATGGGCCAAATACGGTATCCGTACCAATGCCATTGCGCCAGGACCTTTCCCAACAAAAGGAGCATGGGATCGTTTACTACCCGGTGATCTAGCCGAAAAATTTGATATGGCTAAAAAAGTACCTCTTAAACGTGTTGGAGATCATCAGGAATTAGCCAATTTAGCTGCTTATTTAGTCTCTGACTTTTCGGCCTATATCAATGGTGAAGTAGTAGTGATTGACGGAGGCGAATGGCTGAAAGGCGCAGGACAATTTAATCTATTAGAAGATATTCCGGCTGAAATGTGGGACATGTTAGAAATGATGATCAAAGCCAAAAAAAATAAATAAACCCCAATAAGAAAGAGCACTACAAATAGTTGCTCTTTTTTTTATAAATAAGTCAAAAATAAATATATCAATTTAGCAAACATTTAGCAAAAATGGAATTCACTCTGAATTAAATTCCTATTTTTGTTAGGTTAACTTAAGAATACTATTTTATGCTCATTATTGGAATTGCAGGCGGAACAGGAAGTGGAAAAACGACAGTAGTCAATCAAATTGTTAATGAATTACCCGAAACCGAAGTAGGTATTATTTCGCAAGATTCTTACTATAAAGAAAACGTAGGAATGACTTATGAAGAAAGAGCCGCCATCAATTTTGACCACCCAAGATCTATCGATTTTGAGTTATTGGTACACCATCTTAAAGAATTAAAAGCAGGGAATAATATTAATCAGCCGGTATATTCGTTTGTATCTCATAATAGAACCAGCGACACTGTATTTACACATCCCAGAAAAGTAATGATTGTAGAAGGTATTTTAATTCTAACTAATCCTGAATTAAGAGATCTTTTTGATGTGAAAATTTATGTTCAAGCCGATCCGGATGAGCGTCTCATTCGCCGACTAAAAAGAGATATTGCTGATCGTGGCCGTGATATGGATGAAGTGTTGAACAGATACCAAACTACTCTGAAACCAATGCACCAACAATTTATTGAGCCTACTAAAGCATTTGCCGATATTATCATTCCGAATGACAAATACAATACCGTAGCCATCGATGTGGTTCGCGCTGTAATTAATCAAAAACTAAACGTTTAATAAATATAAACCCTCCAAAATTCTAATGTAAGCAATGTTAATTTTGGAGCTATTTCCCGCTTTCCGTTACAATCCATTCTAAAAAGAATGGGATTTTCACTGCAATCGGGGCTAAAAAAAGGACTCATGACAAATCCACTTAAAAACAAATCTTGGTTCAAGCTATTGAGCAATAAATACATTTTAGTGCTGGTATTTTTTACTGCCTGGATGCTTTTTCTAGACAACTATTCGTATTTCGACCATCGTTTCCTAGACAAACAAATTGACGAACTAGAAGATAACAAAACCTACTATCAAGAAGAAATAAAAAAAGATAAAAGACATATAAAAGAGCTCAAAAATATTGAATATGTTGAGAAGTATGCTCGTGAAAAATACTATATGAAAAAAGACAGCGAAGATATCTATATCATCGAATTTGAAGGAGACAGCGCCATCAAAACCAAATAACCTCTTTCTTTCTTTAATACGAAACAACCAAGCCAATGAAACCTCTTTTTACAAATTTCGCTCCCGTTTCTGCCAAAGAATGGAAACAAAAAATTCAGTTTGAACTCAAAGGAGCTGATTATAACGAAACCTTGATTTGGAACTCACCAGAAGATATTAAGGTCAAACCGTTTTATGACAAAGAAGATATAAAAGAAGTACTATCTGTTGCTACTAAAGCAACTGATTTTAATATCTGCCAAACTATTTTTGTACATGATGTTGACAAATCAATTGCACGGGCTTTAGATAGTTTAAACAGAGGGGCAGAAAGTATTGCTTTCACTATAGAAGACGAGTCTACAGATGTAATAAAATTGTTAGAGAAGTTGCCATTGAACAATACACCTATTTTCTTTGATTTCAATTTCATTTCAATCGATTTTGTACAAAAATTGGCAACCATAGCCAAAACAAAAAAAGCAATCATCTATTGCAACCTAGATCCTATAGGCCATTTAGCCAAAGAAGGAAATTGGTTTACCACCAATGAAAAAGATAATTTTGAAACTTTAAATCAACTCGTACAGAAAGACAATTCGCTTTCATTGTTTAGTGTAAATGGATCGTTATATCAAAATGCCGGCGCTACCATTGTTCAGCAAATTGCTTATACTTTGGCCCATGCCAATGAATATTTTAACCGCATTGAGGTAACTACACCACACACTATGGTGCTAGAAATTGCGGTAGGAACCAATTACTTTTTTGAAATCGCTAAACTAAGAGCCATCCGATTATTGTTTGATACGATTACAAGAGAATACAATCAAAATTGGAATTGCCACTTACTGGTTAGACCAACAAAAAGAAATAAAACCTTATACGATTACAACGTAAATATGCTTCGCACCACAACCGAATGCATGAGCGCAATTCTTGGAGGTGCTGATACAATTGCCAATTTACCTTATGATGCTTTGTACCACAAAGACAATGAGTTTGGAGATCGTATTGCTCGAAACCAATTGTTGATTTTGAAAAACGAAAGCTATTTCGACAAGGTCAATAACCCTTCCGATGGTAGCTACTACATTGAAAGTTTGACCCATCAATTAGCAGATAAAGCCTTGGTACTATTTAAAGATATCGAAGCCAATGGAGGATTCTTAAAACAACTGAATGAAGGAATCATCAAAAGAAAAATTCAAGAAAGTGCCGACAAAGAACAAGACTTATTTGATACCGGAAAAGAAATTTTACTAGGTACAAATAAACATGCTAATAAAGACGATCGGATGAAACACGACTTGGAACTTTTTCCATTTGTCAAAATAAAACCAAGAAAAACATTGATCACTCCCATTATTGAAAAACGTCTTGCCGAGAAAATAGAACAAGGACGATTGGAAAAAGAATAATTGTACTGTTTCAAAAAACACTGTCAAATAGAAATTTGTCACCAAAATGAAAAGAAAAGACCTCCAACATATTCAAATCAAGTCTGTAGAAAATGGTCCTGTTGCAATTAAAGCAGAAGCTCATTTTCAAACAGCAGAAGGAATTGGTTTGAAACCAACCTATACCCAACAAGATATTCAAAAATTAGAGCATCTGGATTTCGGGGCAGGGTTTGCACCCAACCTACGAGGACCCTATGCGACTATGTATGTACGTCGTCCTTGGACAGTGCGGCAATATGCAGGGTTTTCTACTGCCGAGGAAAGTAATGCTTTTTACCGACGCAATTTAGCCGCAGGCCAAAAAGGACTTTCCATAGCTTTTGATTTACCTACCCACCGTGGCTACGATTCGGATCACGAACGCGTGGTGGGCGATGTTGGAAAAGCAGGTGTCGCCATCGATTCTGTAGAAGATATGAAAGTCTTGTTTGACCAAATTCCGTTGGATGAAATGTCAGTATCCATGACGATGAATGGGGCTGTACTTCCGATTATGGCTTTTTATATTGTTGCTGCAGAAGAACAAGGCGTGTCTCCAGAAAAATTATCAGGCACCATTCAGAATGATATTTTGAAAGAGTTTATGGTTCGAAATACCTATATCTATCCTCCCACTCCTTCGATGAAAATTATTGCTGATATTTTTGAATACACTAGCAAAAACATGCCGAAATTCAATTCTATATCTATTTCGGGCTACCATATGCAAGAAGCTGGTGCTACCGCTGATATTGAGTTAGCTTATACTTTAGCCGATGGACTAGAATACATTCGTACAGGTTTAGCGGCAGGAATGAAAATTGACGAATTTGCACCTAGACTTTCCTTCTTTTGGGCCATCGGAATGAACCATTTTATGGAAATTGCCAAAATGCGTGCAGGACGAATGATCTGGGCCAAATTAGTCCAACAATTTGAACCGAAAGACGGTAAATCATTAGCATTGCGAACACATTGCCAAACATCAGGTTGGAGCTTAACCGAACAAGATCCGTTTAATAATGTGGCAAGAACATGTATTGAAGCAGCTGCAGCGGCTTTTGGCGGTACGCAATCCTTACATACCAACGCTTTAGATGAAGCTATTGCATTGCCGACCGATTTTTCAGCAAGAATAGCTCGAAACACACAGTTGTATCTTCAAGACGAAACCAAAATCACTAAAACAGTAGATCCTTGGGCTGGGAGCTATTATGTAGAGAACCTAACCCATGAAATTGCTCAAAGCGCTTGGAAGTTAATCGAAGAAGTGGAAGAATTAGGGGGGATGACCAAAGCTATTGAGTCAGGTATACCAAAACTACGAATTGAAGAAGCCGCAGCTAGAAAGCAAGCACGTATTGATAGTGGACAAGATATTATTGTAGGAGTAAATCAATATCGTTTAGATAAAGAAGATCCGCTACAAATTTTGGATGTGGATAATCAAATGGTGCGTAAGCAACAATTAGAACAATTGGATTGTATTAAATCTAGTCGTAATAATGACAAGGTTAAAAAAAGTCTAGATCAATTAATTCAATGCGCCAAAACAGCTGAAGGAAATTTATTAGAAATTGCAGTTGAAGCAGCTAGAAACAGAGCAACTTTAGGAGAAATTAGCGATGCTCTAGAGACGGTTTTTGGAAGATATAAAGCACAAATTAAATCATTTAGCGGTGTGTATAGTAAAGAAATAAAAAATGACGAAAGTTTCGAAAAAGCAAAACAACTAGCCAATGTTTTTGCAGATAAAGAAGGTAGAAGACCTAGAATCATGATTGCTAAAATGGGCCAAGATGGACATGATCGTGGTGCCAAGGTAGTTGCTACGGGGTATGCCGACGTGGGTTTTGATGTGGATATTGGTCCGCTTTTTCAAACACCTGCTGAAGCAGCTAAACAAGCCGTAGAAAATGATGTGCATATACTTGGCGTTTCATCATTAGCAGCTGGCCACAAAACCTTAGTGCCTCAAGTGATCGAAGAATTAAAAAAATACGGCAGAGAAGATATTATGGTTGTTGTGGGTGGCGTTATACCAGCACAAGATTATCAATTCTTATTTGATGCTGGAGCGGTAGCGGTATTTGGTCCCGGAACCAAAATTAGTGATGCTGCCATCAAAATATTAACTATTTTAATTGATTAATTCACATAAAAAGGGCGGTCTAAATAGACCGCCCTTTTTATATATGTTCAAACACATTATATTGAAGCGTGTTTATCTGGCTCTATAAATGAAGTATCATAGCCCCCAAAAGCCTTCATATAACTCACAATCGAAGTGCCATAAACATCCCTAAAGTAACGCTCACCGTTGGATCTAAAGAATCGCTTTACTGTACGAACTCCTCCTAAATGGGCAGCGGCCAAAATTCCAGATTCTGTAATAAGAATTCCATTAATAACAGCCCCTTCATACTTTGAAATTTCTTTTCTGAGTAGCCATTTGTTTTTTGCTAATAGCGCTATAAATGCTTTTTCTTGCAAATCGGGATTTTTCAAAAAAGCGGAAGTATTGTGAACCCCAATTGTACGCAAAGTTCCAGGTCCAAATTGGTATTTTCCTAAATAACCTAAGGAATTGATTTTTTTGTACTTTCCTTGCGACTCTTTGAAAGCAATTGCTTCTTTAAAACCAATGAAAAAATTTCCAGTATACGGAATATTCAATTTGGCGTAGTCTTCTTGTTTGTGAGATGGAAATAGATAATCGGATTGATTTAATCCGTCTGTAAGAAACCAAGGATTGGAATCTAAATTGAAAGGTTTAAAACCTAAGCTTAAAAAAGCGATAATCAGTAGTAAAGTGGAATAATAATGCCATTTCTTTATCATAAATTGTTTTTCTTCTGAGCCCTGTCACCATCAGAAATTTCTACACGGCAAATATACAACAAAAAATATAAGGCTTAAAATCAGACTATTAAAGTTTTGTTAAACAATTTATTAACAGTAAAGATATGGTATCGAAACACCGAATTCAAAAAATAGAAGCTTTTGCACAAGAAATAAAAAAAAGGCGAAAAATACTTTTCGCCTGTTTTATTATCTTTTTACGCCTTGACTGTTAATCCAATTGTAATATTTCTTTGCATTTTGTTCATGTTCCGCTTGAGTTACGGCAAAATCATGGTAACCAAAACGTGTTACACTAGCGCAGAAATAAATATAGTTGTGTTTTTCTGGATTCAACACTGCCTCGATTGCTGTAATATCCGGCATTGCAATTGGACCAGGAGGTAAACCTGCACTATAATAAGTGTTGTATGGCGAGGCTACTTGTAAATCTTTATTTAATACTCGTTTAATTACTTGTTTAAAATCGTTGGATTTCTTTTTCACAGCATAAATAACCGTAGGATCGGCTTGCAATAAAATACCTTTGTGCAAACGATTCAAATACACCCCCGCAATTCTGGGTCTTTCATCTTTTTTTACCGATTCTTTATGGACAATCGAAGCTAATATTGTTGCTTCTGTTGGTGTCAAACCTTGTGATTTGGCTTTAGCAACACGCTCTTCATTCCAAAAATTGCGGTATTCTTTAATCATTTTATCGCGAAACTTAGTGGCCGTAGTATTCCAATACAATTCATAGGTATTGGGAATAAACATAGTCAACACATTTTCTTCATTAAAACCATTTTCTTTTAAAAAGGTAGTGTCTTTAAAAGCAGCCAGTAATGAAACACTATCCGCTTCAATTTCAGAACCTATTCGTCCAGCAAAGTCTTCTAATCGTTCTTGATTATTGAATGATAATTTTACTTCATTATTGATTCGCAATGCATTAATCAATTCGTTGCTATTCATCCCTTTTTTGAATAAAAACTTACCTGGCTTAACATTGTTAGGGTACTTCTTTTTATTTGCAACTGCATCAAATCGATCCATATCATTCACATAAGGAGCAACAATTTGTTTTACGGCTTCATAATCTGAATCGGTTGGGATGTAGACATAAACTTCAGTTGCTTCGAATTTAGTATTGTCGGAAAATATTTGGCGCACCATAATCAATCCGTAAATGATTAATGCGGAAATTACAACGATACTTACTGAAGTGATACTTTTTTTGATATTCAAAACTCTATATTTTTAAAATGAATGATTAATTAATTGATAAAGGGCCTCGTCTTTGTAACTTCCGCTGACTAAGGTCCAATCCTTTTTAACGCCTATTTTTTCAAAGCCAAATTTAGTAAAAAGTGCTATACTAGCCGTGTTTTCAGTAGCAATATTTGCATACAATTGGTGCAGGTTCAAATTGTGAAAAGCATATTTGATAAGCAATTCTAATGCTTCTGAACCGATGTTTTGTTTTCTATTCTCAATGGATTGAATTACAATTCCTATTCCGGCGCGTCTATTATGAGGATCAAAATCAAACAAATCAATTAAACCCAAAGCTGGAAAATCTTCGTCTTGACAAATGGCCATTCGCAATTGTTTGGCCTCATAAATATCTTGATGGGCGTTTTCTAAATACTGTTTTACCAAAAAACGACTATATGGAGTTTGTGTATTACTTACCTCCCAAATGCTCTGGTCGTTTTCCATTGCATAGACAAACTCCAAATCATTAGGTTCCAATGCACGCAAATAAATAGTTTCGCCTTTTAATGTTATCATCGGATTGATTTAGATTTCGATTGTTCCTTTAAAAACAAATTCGGCTGGACCTTTTAAAAATACATTGGTATATTTCTCATTTACTTTATCAAATGAAACCGCTAATTTTCCGCCTTCAACATTCAAATTAATTTCATTTGAATTAGTTTGACCTGTTGCATTCATTGCTATAGCAACCGCAGTAGCCCCTGTTCCACAAGCCAAAGTTTCATCCTCAACTCCTCTTTCATACGTTCGTAAAGAAAAAGTTGTTTCGTCAATTTTCTTTACAAAATTGATATTACTCCCAGCTTGTCCGTACAAGTTTCCGTAACGAATGGCAGCACCATTTTCTTTTACATTAAAATGTTTTAAATCCTCTACAATTTGAACATGATGCGGAGAACCAGTATTTAAAAAAGAATAGTCTTGTGTATTTTTGATTTCGGCAACATCAATCATCTGCAAAGAAACAATTCCATCCGCTCCCACTGTAGCATGATGCAAACCATCGGTAGCCATAAAAGTAGTTTCGTTTTGAATCACATTTAGTTTTTTGGCAAAAGCCACCAAACAACGACCTCCATTACCACACATCGAACTTAGATTTCCATCCGAATTGTAATACACCATTCTGAAATCAGAAGTGGCATCAGTATCTAATAAAATCAATCCATCCGCACCAATCCCAAAACGACGGTCGCACAAATGAGCTACTAATTGCGTATTTTCTTTAGGAAAAGTATTCGAACGATTGTCAATCATGACAAAATCGTTTCCGGTTCCTTGGTATTTATAAAATTCTAATTGCATTTTTTTGATTTATAAAGGACAAAAGTACGAACTATTAATGAAATGTTAATCATTGTTAAAGAGCGTTAAACTGTTTTTTACAAAACTATTTCTCCATTAAATTTACGCTCAGTAATTTAAAAACGAAAACAATATGAATCGCTTTTCAAATCTATTTTTAGTTTCCCTCATGAGTGGGGCTGTAACCTTAAGTGCGTACAAACTGTTATTTGACCAAGATGGTTATTTTTCAAAAAACAACAATGGATTAGTTACTGTTGCCAATGATTTTTATGGCAAACGAATAGGATTCTCACCAGAGAATGTAGATTTCACCGAATCGGCAGAGAAAACCATTCATACCGTTGTTCACGTTAAAAATGTTTCTCGAAGAACCATTACCAATCCCATTATGGAATTCTTTTATGGCTATGGCGGCAGCCAACAACATGAACAAATTGGTACCGGTTCGGGTGTGATTATTTCCGAAGATGGTTATATTGTAACAAATAATCACGTGATCAAAGACGCTACCGAAATAGAAATTACGTTAAATAATAAAAAATCGTACAAAGCAAAACTTATTGGTACCGACTCCAAAATGGATATTGCTTTGTTGAAAATCAATGCCGATGAAAAATTACCCTACACGGCTTTCGCTAATTCCGATTCAGTAAAAATTGGAGAATGGGTTTTGGCTGTTGGAAATCCGTACAACTTAACCTCAACAGTAACTGCTGGAATTGTATCTGCCAAAGCACGAAATTTAAACACCAGTGGCATTCAATCTTTTATTCAAACCGATGCTGCGGTGAATCCAGGAAATAGTGGTGGTGCCTTGGTGAATACCCGTGGCGAATTAATTGGAATTAATACCATGATCAGTTCTCCAACGGGAAGTTACACCGGTTATTCATTTGCTGTCCCTTCCAATATTGCCCGAAAAATAATCGAAGATATTATGGAATATGGGAACGTTCAAAGAGGAATCCTAGGTGTTGAAGGAGGCGAATTAAATTCAAAATCATCAAAAGAATTAGGTATTTCACAGACTGAAGGTTTCTATGTCAATAAAGTAACCAAACGATCTGGAGCTGAAAAAGCAGGACTTCAAAAAGGAGACGTTATAATTAAATTGGACAATCAATCAATAGCAACTTTTGCTGATTTATCGGGCTACATCAACACCAAACGCCCTAATGATAAGGTGGCTGTGACTATCATACGAGAAGGAAAAAACAAAGTAGTTCCAGTAATTTTAAGTAAAAACGAATACTTTAATACCGAATTCAAAGGTTTAGAATTGGAAAATATTGACGCTAATGATAAAAAAAGATTCCGCTTGAATTATGGTGTAAAAATCAAATCGATAACCAATGAAAATTTAAAAGCCTACGAAACCGAACTTTTAGGGAATATCATTCTTAGTATTGATAACATAAAGGCAACAGATATTGAAACTGTTTCCAAATTACTCAATAATAAAGAAGAAAATCAGAGCATTCGCATTGAAATGATCAATCAAAATGGAGAAATTTTTCGAATAATTATTTAAGTTATTCCTTTTAGTTTACAAAAGCCGACTTAAAATAAGTCGGCTTTTTTTTAATTTATTGGAATAACCGTAGTGGTCTTTACCTCCGAGATTATAAAGAAACTATTAATCAAAGAAACTTCGGGCAATACCGATAATTTTTGTTGGTGAAAATGATGGTAACTATCCATATCAGGTAACACTACTTTGAGTAAATAATCAAAATTTCCAGAAACAAAATTACATTCGATTACTTCGGGCATGTTCAAAATTGAAGCATTAAATCCTTCCGACACATCATGGGTTTGCTTCACTAAAGTGACCTGACAATAGACCGTTAGATGCATTCCTAGTTTCTTTTTATTCAGAATGGAAACGTATTTTTCTATTATCCCTTCTTTTTGCAAACGTTTTACTCTATCGTGAACTGGCGTCAACGATAAATTAATCTTATTCGAAATGTCTTTAAGGGTTAAATGAGCATCTTCTTGTAGTAAACGAAGAATTTTTTTGTCAATAGCATCAATAGTAATCATAACCAGCAATATATAAGTTGATCAAATAAATGAAACGATTATTTTTCTTCTAGACTTCAAAAAACAAAACATTAAAAGAATAATAATATACAAATATACAATATAAAAGAAAATATTTCTTATTTAAGTGTCTAAATGCCATAATTTTTCCTTTATGCCTACATTTGATATTGTGAAATAATTCTAACTTAATAATTACTACTCATGATAATAGGTGTTCCAAAAGAAATTAAAAACAACGAAAATCGTGTAGCCCTAACACCTGCAGGTGTGGCTGAATTCAAAAAGCACGGACATGTGATTTATGTTCAAGCTAGTGCTGGTGAAAATAGTGGTTTTAACGATAGCGCTTACACCAATGCGGGGGCAATCATATTACCCACTATCGAAGCGGTATACGAAATTGCAGAAATGATTGTTAAGGTCAAAGAACCTATCGCTTCTGAATACCCTTTAATTAAAAAAGACCAATTACTATTTACTTATTTCCATTTTGCTTCATCAGAAGCATTAACCAAAGCCATGATCGAACGCGATGCGGTATGTTTGGCTTATGAAACTGTTGAAAAATCAGATCGCAGTTTACCTCTTTTGGTACCTATGTCGGAAGTAGCAGGAAGAATGTCGATTCAAGAGGGGGCTAAATATTTAGAAAAACCTATGCAAGGAAAAGGAATCCTTTTAGGAGGAGTTCCGGGTGTCAACCCTGCTAAAGTAGTCGTTTTAGGAGGAGGAATTGTAGGAACTCAAGCAGCAAAAATGGCTGCAGGTTTGGGTGCTAAAGTTACTATAATGGATGTGAGTTTGGCTCGTTTGCGCCAACTATCAGATATCATGCCTGCTAATGTGACTACCTTAATGTCGAATCATTATAACATTTGTGAAGCTATAGCTGAAGCCGATCTTGTTATTGGAGCCGTATTAATTCCAGGAGCCAAAGCGCCTCATTTAATTACAAAAGACATGTTGCAATTAATGAGTCCAGGAACAGTTGTGGTTGACGTAGCTGTAGATCAAGGAGGTTGTATTGCAACTTGTACACCAACTACTCACGAAAATCCAACTTTCGTTATCGACGGAATTGTTCATTATTGCGTAGCTAATATGCCAGGAGCAGTACCTTACACTTCAACTTTGGCTTTGACCAATGCTACTTTGCCCTATGCTTTACAACTGGCTAACAAAGGTTGGAAAAAAGCCTGTAACGAGAACGAAGAGTTGAAAAAAGGATTAAACATTGCCAATGGTAAAATTGTATACAAAGGAGTGGCTGACGCTTGGGGTTTACCTTTTGAAGATGTAGCCAGTATTTTATAAAATCAAATTTTGTCTATCATTAAAAAAGCCGTCTTGAAATCAAGACGGCTTTTTTATTTAAATTATTCTTTAGGTTTAGTCGCATAATATATTGGGATTCCTGTTAACATAATCAATACTCCCCAACCACAAGTGGAAAATTTAGTAATCAATAAGGAAATACAAACTGCAGAAGCAATTACAATATATACCAAAGGTAAGAATGGATATCCAAACGCTTTATAAGGACGTTCAGCTTCTGGCATTTTTTTGCGAAGAATGAAAATTCCATAGATCGTTAGAATGTAAAAAATTAACACAATAATGATCACAAAATCTAATAAATCACCATATTTCCCAGTCAAGCATAAAACGGAAGCCCAGACACATTGTACCCAAAGCGCCCATTCAGGAACACTTGCCGAATTCAGATTAGCTGCTTTTTTCAAAAACAAACCATCTTTAGCCATGGTATAATACACTCTTGCTCCTGCCATGATCAATCCGTTGTTACAAGCGAAAGTAGAAATCATAATCATTACCGCAATAATAATGGTTCCAATATCACCAAAAGTATATTGAGAGGCAACCACAGCTACTCGATCCGATTTGGCTGTAGCAATTTCATCCAATGGAATTACTGCTAAATACATCAAATTGGTCAATACATAAATGATCGTAACAATAAAAGTTCCAAGAAACAAACTCAAACCAACATTGCGTTTTGGATTCTTAATTTCGCCTGCTATAAATGTAACGCCATTCCAAGCATCACTTGAAAACAAAGATCCCACCATAGCAGCAGAAATACCCGTCAATAAAGCAGTTCCGCCAATTGGTAACCATGAACCAGTTTCCGTATTGAAGGAACGCGTGTTCCAAGCATCAGACCAGTTGGCATTCCAAACTTCAGCCTTAGCGGCCAATAAAAATCCGAAAATTATCAAACCGAATAAAGACAGAATTTTAATTACAGTTAAAACGGTTTGCAATGTTTTGCTGTTTTTAACCCCTCGGCTATTTACATAAGTAAGTAATACAATCGTAACAATAGAAACAATTTGGGCTGCATTCAATTTAAATGATCCCAAATCCAATAGAATATTCTCATCACTCAAAGAAGGAATTAAATAAGCAGCAAATTTTGAAAAACCTACCCCAACAGCAGCAATAGTTCCAGTTTGAATTACAGAAAAGAAACTCCAACCGTATAGAAATGCAATTAATTTATTATAGGCCTCTTTTAAATAGACATATTGACCACCTGCTTTTGGAAACATAGCGCTCAACTCTCCATAACTTACAGCTGCAATCATGGTAATTAATCCTGAGATTAACCAAATTAAAGTCAACCATCCAGCCGATCCTACTTGCCTAGCAATATCAGCACTTACAATGAAAATTCCAGATCCAATCATTGATCCAACGACCAACATGGTTCCGTCTAACAATCCTAATTCACGTTTAAAATCTCCTGGTTGGTTATTTTCTGTCATAATTGGTTTTAGTTTTTGGTTGGTTAAAGATATACTTTTTTTCAAAAAATGAGTTTTTGAAAGTAAAAGAAAAGTGAACCGAGTATATAAAATAAAAAACTCCTCATTATGAGGAGTTTAAATTATTATTCTATTGTTGTAACACCCTGTTAATTTGAGTGAAATTTTTCTCGTAATATTTTTCTTTTGTAGAGGAAATAATCACACCACCGTGAGTAGCAGAGTGTATGAATCGAATCTCGCCCTCGTTAACTTCGACAACCATTCCGACATGATTAATCTGATTACCGCCTCTGGTTTTGAAGAAAATCAAATCGCCCTTTTGAGCTTGATTAACATCTATAACTGTTCCAATTGTAGCCATTTCTTGGGAAGATCTTGGCAATTTAATATCCAAAGAACTAAAAGTAGCATACATTAAGCCCGAACAATCAAAACCATTTTTGTTAGTTCCTCCTGATCGGTAACCAATTCCTAAATTATCCGATGCCATACGAATCAATTCATCCGCAAGCTCTTCATTGGTATTCCATTTGGCAAGACTACTTGCAATAGTCAAATTATCCTTAATTTCTTCGGTATCTGAATTGTCATTATTCACTGCTACAACAACAGCTTCCTGAATCGCTTTAGCGCCCGAAATATTTAATTTTGCACCCACATATAGATTTTTAATTATGTTGGGATTTTGAGCTTCTAAATCGGCTACCGAAATACCATACTTTTTAGCGATACCATATTTAGTTTCTTTCGCCAGTACTTCGTGAGTAACAATTGCAGCATTTTCTTCAACCTTTTCTTTATTTATTACTACTATTGGTTCTTTTGCATTTTCTTTTACCTCTATTTTTATTGGAGACACTACCTCAGCTTGTTTCACGATTGGCTGACTCACTACGGTTCCTTCTTTTACAGGAATTAGAATTTTTTGCCCTGCTTTAAGCGCTTCGTTTTCCAATATCGGATTTACTTTATCTAAATCGGCTACTGAAATTCCGTATTGTTTTGCAATTCCAAATTTTGTTTCTGAAGGCAATACTTCGTGAGTTAGAGTTGTTGTTGTAAGCACAACAGATTCAGCAACGCTCTTACCATTTTTATCTTTAAGAACTACCTCTTTTTTAGGTTCTAATTTTGGGGTATCTTTCTTGATTAGAGCTGCATTGTTTTGATTGTCTTTAGTTGGAATCTTAATTTTTTGACCTGCTTTTAATCCTGTTTCTACTAATTCTGGATTGGCAGTATTAAGTTCCTCTAGAGAGATTTCATATTGTTTCGCAATCCCAAATAAAGTTTCTTTTGGCTGAACTTCGTGAGTCTTTTCAATAGAAGTAATCTTCGATTCTGTTTTGACTTTCGATCCTTTTGATGTCGAACGCGGAATTAAAATAATAGATTCTAATTTGAGTACTCGGCTACAATCTGGATTAAGTTCATATATAGCGGATGGTTCCACTTGGTATTTCTGTGCAATAGCAGAAATGGTTTCGCCTTTTTTTACCGTATGTTTAATCAGTTTTTCTTGAGAAAAAACATTCGAAAAATTGATGAATGCTATTATAAAAAGTAGTTTGTAGAATTTCATTAGGTCTTTAATTTTACTCTCAATTTACGTGAAATAATATTTTAATATCCATCATTAATAAAACAGAGAGTTTATTTCAAGGAGTACAAAGGTAGCCTTTTTACTCACTAATTAAGTTAAAGCATTTATAAAATTGAAAAGAAGAGTAGTTATTACCTAATAAAAACTACCTTTTTAACAGTGAATATAAATCAACTATAAACAAAAAAGCCTAAGTTTTTACTTAGGCTTTATACTATATAATAATATTAGTTTGTTATCTAACTAACAATTTATGTGGTGGAGCAAACTTAGTTAAGTTAATTCCTTCAACCGCTTTTTTGTATTCTTCTATCGAAGGAGTTCTTCCTAAAATAGTAGATAAAACAACTACTGGAGTAGAAGAAAGTAGTGACTCTCCTTTTTTCTCAGCTGTGTCTTCAACCACTCTTCCTTGGAACAAACGAGTAGATGTTGCCATAACAGTATCTCCTTTAGACGCTTTTTCTTGGTTACCCATACATAGGTTACAACCAGGACGCTCTAAATACAACATGTTTTCATACTCAGTACGTGCAGCACCTTTAGGGGCATTATCATCAAATTCAAAACCAGAATATTTACGTAATACGTCCCAATCTCCTTCTGCTTTCAATTCGTCAACAATATTGTAGGTTGGTGGTGCAACTACTAAAGGTGCCTGGAACTCTACCTTACCTTCATGTCTTTCGATATTTTTAAGCATTTGTGCCAATATTTTCATATCGCCTTTGTGCACCATACATGATCCAATAAATCCTAAATCAACTTTTTTAGTACCTCCGTAGAAAGATAATGGACGGATAGTATCGTGAGTATATCGCTTAGATACATCCTTATTATTCACATCTGGATCAGCAATCATTGGTTCATTGATAACATCCAAATCAACTTCTAATTCAGCATAGTATTTTGCATTGGCATCCGGACGTAAAGCAGGCTTATCACCCGTTTTAATTTCCTCAATTCTTTTATTTGCTTTATTGATAAGACCTTGTAACACTTGTTTAGCATTGTCCATTCCCTTATCGATCATGATTTGGATTCTACCTTTGGCGATTTCCAATGATTCAATCAAGGTTTCATCTTCCGAAATACAAATAGACGCTTTGGCTTTCATTTCAGCAGACCAGTCAGTAAAAGTAAAGGCTTGGTCAGCAGTTAAAGTTCCAATATGAACTTCAATAATACGACCTTGGAATACATTTTCTCCTCCAAATTTATGTAACATTTGTGCCTGAGTTGCATGCACCACATCACGGAAATCCATGTATTCTTTCATAGTTCCTTTGAACGTTACTTTAACCGATTCAGGAATTGGCATAGAAGCCTCCCCTGTTGCTAAAGCTAATGCTACTGTACCAGAATCCGCTCCAAAAGCAACTCCTTTTGACATTCTTGTGTGTGAGTCACCACCAATAATGATCGCCCATTCATCAATAGTAATATCGTTTAATACTTTATGGATAACGTCTGTCATCGGGTGATACACTCCTTTTGGATCACGTGCAGTGATTAATCCAAAATCGTTCATGAATTGCATCAATTTCGGAATATTAGCTTGCGCTTTTTTGTCCCAAACCGAAGCAGTGTGACATCCAGATTGGTAAGCTCCGTCAACAATTGGCGAAATTACTTTGGCTGCCATTGATTCTAATTCTTGAGCAGTCATCAATCCAGTAGTATCTTGCGAACCAACAATGTTTACTTCAACACGAACATCCGAACCAGCGTGTAATACTTTTCCAGGTGTTGTTCCAACCGCATTTTTGTTGAATATTTTCTCTACTGCAGTTAACCCTTGACCATCATTTGATACTTCTTTCGAAGGAGCAAAAACAGTTGGAATATCGATTCCAAGTACTTTACAGGCAAAAGTTTGAATTTTTTTACCAAATACAATGGCATACGAACCACCTGCTTTGATAAATTCGATTTTTTGTGGGGTGAAAGATCTTGATAAGTCAATCAATTCTTGATCACCGTTATATAATTTTTTAGCTTTCGTATTGATGGTCAAAACTGTTCCTGTAGCAACAGAATATACTTGCTCCAAAATTGGATCTCCATTTTCATCACGAACAAGCTCACCATTCGCATCCGTTTTCTTAACCCAGTTTTTCAAATCAATTCCAATACCACCTGTAACGTCTACAGTAGTAAGGAAAATTGGCGAAATACCATTAGTTCCACCTACAATTGGTGCAATATTGACAAACGGAATATAAGGGCTTGCTTTTTTTCCAGTCCAAAGTGCCACGTTATTTACACCAGACATTCTAGAAGAACCTACTCCCATTGTCCCTTTTTCTGCAATTAACATTACACTTTTATCAGGATATTGCGCTTGAAGCGCTTGAATTTCTTCTTGAGCTTGAGGCGTAATCATACATTTACCATGCAATTCGCGGTCTGAACGAGAGTGTGCTTGGTTTCCAGGAGACAATAAATCGGTTGAGATATCACCTTCGCCAGCAATAAAAGTAACCACTTTGATCTCTTCTGGCATTTCAGGCAATTTTGTAAAAAACTCCGCTTTTGCGTAGCTTTCTAAAATGTCTTTTGCAGTAGCATTGCCATTTGTATAGGCTTCTTTCAAACGAGCTGTATCTGCATCATAAAGATAGACTTGTGTTTTAAGTACATCCGAAGCTTGTTGAGCAATTGCCACATCATTCCCTAAAGCCAAGTCAAGAAGTACTTCAATAGAAGTTCCCCCTTTCATGTGCGACAATAATTCAAATGCAAAAGCAACTGTGATTTCATTCACCACCTCTTTACCAAGAATAATATCTTTTAAGAAATACGCTTTTTTACCAGCCGCACTCGTAGTTCCTGGAAGTGTATTGTAAATGAAAAAATTAAGACAATCTTTTCTATTTGGGTTGTTTGTATCTTTGATTTGCGCTATAATTTCACTTAGTAAATCTGCGCTATCAATTGGTTTTGGATGCAATCCTTGACCTTTTCTTTCTTCTATTTCTTTGATGTATTCGTTATAAAGATTCATTGCATTATCAATAGCCATAATATAGAGGGTATTTGTGTTTTTATATGTTAAGCAAATTTAGAAATTAAAGCCGAGATTTAAAAATAATTTAATAAAACTAGCCTTGTTGATGATTATTATTATAAAATAACAAATGAGAGTAAAATTATTTACCAAAACAATAATTTAACCAAGTAAATACTAAATAATTAACAAAATAATTACAGAATTTTACAATCAATAAAATCCAAAATAAAAAAGGATTAAAAAACAAAAAGAGTTAGCAAAATGAATTTGATTTCATAAGGCTAACTCTCTATTGAATTATTTGAAGCATTTATTTTTTTAACCAATTGTTGGTAAAAACACAATCTCTATACTCACCCACAATTTTAATATAAGTATCCTTTATTTTCGCATCAAACCATTTTCCAATGGCTTTTATTTGTTTTTCTTTTAATGCCAATTCTTTAATCTTTGGATAATCTTTTGCATAATCAGCAGTATGTTCGTTGATACGATTGGTTACTGTAATTAGTTTGTATTGTTTTTTTCCTTCTTGAGGCTCTTCAGCAAAAGCCGATGAAACTTCATTCTCCTTTAAATTAGATACCTGTGCATATAAAGCTGGGTCCATTTTAGTCAATTCAAAACGAGTATCTTGTGTTTTAGGATTGATTAAAGTTCCGCCATTGGTTTTGGTTTCTTTTTCATCAGACAAGGTTCTTGCTGCCTCTGCAAAAGTAATTTCCTTATCCATAATTCGCTTACGAATCAAATTGATTTTTTCTTTGGCTTCTTGCAAGGATTCCTCCGTTACTTTGGGTGCCAATAAAATATGACGCAATTCTACTTCTTGTCCTTTGATCTTCTCCACATAAATAATGTGGTACCCAAAATCAGTTTCAAATGGTGCTGAAATTTCGCCTTCGGCCAAACTGAATGCCACCTCTTTAAATTCTTTAACAAAAGGTGTTTTACGATTCATTTTGTAATAACCACCACTCGCTCTTGAACCTGGATCTTGTGAATACAAAACAGCTTTGGTAGCAAAACTAGAGCCTTCTTGAATTTCTTTTTTGAATCCATTCAAACGATCGATTACCTTTTGTTTATCAGCATCTGAAATTTTGGGTTTAACTACAATTTGAGCTACTTCCATTTCGGCACCAAAAACAGGTAATTCTTCTTTTGGAATTTTTTTGAAAAAGTTACGCACTTCCTCAGGTGTAATTTGAACATCGTCAACAATTTTCTTTTGCATTTCCGATGTAAGCTTGTTTTCTTTTAAAATATCAAAGAAATAAGTTCTGAATTCTTCTTCATTATTCTTTTTATAATATTGCACAATTTTATCCATAGAACCTAATTGTTCTGTCATATAACCCAAACGCTCATCCATCATTGCTTTTACTTCAGTGTCTGTTACCTTCACACTATCTTGAACAGCTTGGTGGGCATACAATTTATCTTCCATTAGTTTTCCTAACATCTGACATCTGGAAATATCCTTTACAGAACCTCCTTGACTTGAAATCTCCAAATAGGCTTTATCAATATCCGAATCTAAAATAATGTACTCCCCAATAGTAGCAATTACACCATCTATTTTCATTTTTTTGGACGAATCTGCTTTAGGTAATTCTTTTGCGGGTTGGTCTTTAATTACCTCTTGGGCAAAGACTGTTACTACAGAAAAAAGAACCAAGAAAAAAGAAAGTACCTTCTTATTCATAAAAGTGGTCATGGATGGTAATTGAAATCGCATTGTTTGATTTTTATTTATTAGCACTTCTATTACTAATTCAAGAAGCCTAAATTTATTATTGCCAACAAAAATAACAATTCAATTAGAGAATGCAAGTACTATGCGTACTATTAACAAAAAATTAGTAGGGCATCTACTTAATCTGTAATACTAAGAAATATTGGAAAATAAGTACAACCCTAGCCCTGATGGCAGCGGCATCCTGTGGTGGCAGGGTTCGCCAGCACAGATAGAGCGCACAGCAGGATTAGCTCTCTAGAAAAGCATTTGGAATTAGTTAATTAATGAAGTAAATAGTATTTTTGCAATCCATTATAGCAATTATGAGTTTTTTAGAAGAAATACAACGTAGAAGAACCTTTGGAATTATTTCGCATCCCGATGCAGGAAAGACAACATTAACTGAAAAATTACTTCTTTTTGGAGGGGCGATTCAGGAAGCGGGTGCTGTGAAAAATAATAAAATCAAGAAAGGCGCCACGTCTGACTTTATGGAAATTGAGCGTCAAAGAGGGATTTCGGTTTCGACTTCGGTTTTGGCATTCAATTACAAAGAGAAAAAAATCAACATTTTGGATACGCCTGGGCATAAGGATTTTGCCGAGGATACGTTTCGAACGTTGACTGCCGTGGATAGCGTAATTGTAGTGATTGACGTTGCTAAAGGGGTCGAAGAACAAACGGAGAAATTAGTTTCGGTTTGTAGAATGCGAAACATTCCGATTATTGTTTTTATCAATAAATTAGACCGAGAAGGAAAAGACGCTTTTGACTTGATGGACGAAGTGGAGCAAAAATTGGGCTTGACCGTTACGCCTTTGAGTTTTCCTATCGGAATGGGGTATGACTTCCAAGGAATTTATAATTTATGGGAACAAAACATTAATTTATTTAGCGGAGATAGCCGTAAAAATATAGAAGAAACCATCGCTTTTTCAGACGTTCAAAGCCCTGAATTAGAAAAAATAATTGGTCAAAAACCAGCAGATAAATTGCGTGAAGAATTGGAATTGATTGACGAAGTCTATCCGAAATTTGATCGTCAAGATTATTTAGACGGAAAATTACAACCCGTATTTTTTGGTTCGGCTTTGAATAATTTTGGAGTTCGAGAATTGTTGGATTGCTTTGTTGCCATTGCACCTTCGCCTCGCGCTAAAGATTCAGAGACGCGTTTAGTGGATCCAAAAGAAGAGAAAATGTCTGGTTTTGTATTTAAGATTCACGCGAATATGGATCCTAAACACCGCGACCGTTTGGCTTTCATCAAAATTGTGTCGGGAACTTTTGAACGTAACAAACCGTATTATCATGTGCGTCAAAAAAAGAATTTAAAATTCTCGAGTCCGAATGCCTTTTTTGCTGAGAAAAAAGAAATTGTAGACATCTCCTACCCTGGAGATATTGTAGGATTGCACGATACGGGTAACTTCAAAATTGGCGATACCTTGACCGAAGGCGAAGTGATGAGCTTTAAAGGAATTCCAAGTTTCTCTCCAGAACATTTCCGTTACATCAATAATGCCGATCCATTAAAAGCCAAACAACTAGACAAAGGTGTTGACCAGTTAATGGACGAAGGTGTAGCACAGTTGTTTACTTTAGAAATGAATAACCGTAAAATTATCGGAACGGTTGGAGCCTTACAATACGAAGTAATTCAATACCGTTTGCAACACGAATACGGCGCTAAATGTACCTATGAAAACTTCCCGGTACACAAAGCGTGTTGGGTAAAACCAGACGATGCTAAAAGCGAGGAATTCAAAGAATTCAAACGTATCAAGCAAAAGTTTTTGGCACACGATAAATACGGCCAATTGGTATTTTTAGCTGATTCCGATTTTACGATTCAGATGACACAGAGTAAGTATCCAAATGTGAAGTTATTTTTTACTTCGGAATTTGAATAATTAAAAACTGAATTCGTATTCGTTTTCAACGACTTCTTCGCAGTTTTGAATATCTAAAATCAAATTGTCAATTTGTTCTTTGGTCACATTGGGCATACAAATGATATGAGAAATAGTTTCTTGAGTGGCCAACTGCCATTTGGAAATGATGGAATCGTGTACTTTGGGAAACACAATTGTAATCGCACTCGGATTTCTCCAAGCTGGAATCCCAATTTCATTCAATCTTTTTTCGCAATAAGCTGCTACTTCAAGACTGTTTTGGAATCGTTGTCTCAAACCTTCTACTCCCATTCTTTTTAACGCATACCACAAAAATAAGGGACTATGACCGTTTCTTGAACCGGTAATCGTAGTGTCAAAGGAACCGATATAAGAAACACCTTTAGCAATTCTATCGCGATTGGATTTTTTGGTAATAATAACCCCAGAAGGTATTGGAGAACCAATAAACTTGTGACCACTAATCGCCACACTGTCGGCACCATCTTTAAAGTCAAAAGGGACTCTAGGTTCTACAAAAGCACCATAACTTCCTGCAAGTGCAGCATCACAATGAATGTAAGTATCTTGAATAGCTAAGCTTTTTAGAATAGATTTTATTCTAGATACATCATCCTTGGCTTCTTTCATCGTGGTACCGTAATTAGCTAACACAATAGCTGGCTTATCGCGATTGATGCGCAAGGTGTTTTCTAAATCGGCATAATCAATTTCTCCATTTTCTTGCGAACGAATCACAATACTTGGAATGTTTAACAAATGGATGTTCTTACGAATACTATAATGCGTCGATTCTGAATAATACACCATGCCTTTTGGATATAACTCTCTGGCTAAATACAAGCCATACAAATTACTTTCGGAACCACCATTGGTAACATAACCCCAATAATCATTTGGGTCAGCTCTAAATAGCTTAGCAAAAAAACCAACTACTTCTCGCTCGAGCTCGTGCGTTTTAACTTTATTAATAGAATTTTCAAACGGATCGCCTACATTGTTAATTGGGTATTTTAAAAATGGCATGATTTCCGAAAAATCAAAATCTTTAGACACCGGATAACCAATAGAATTCTCATTAGAAATATCAATTAGTTGTTCCAAAGTTACTATTCGTTGCTTGTCTGTATCGGTAAGAAAGGCTGAATGTAATTCCATTGTTTTTATTGTAAATGTAGATTTATTTTTAAAATTTTCTAAATAATACAAATATTCGATATAATTATTCTAAAATATGTAAATTAGCAGAATAAAATTATTAAAACCGTCATTTAAAATAATTAAAACAATAAAAAAATTTCAAAATGGATGCCATTGACAAGCGAATTTTAATGGTCTTGCAGGAAGATGCTAAAGCCAACATCAAAATGATTGCTGAAAAATCAGGTTTATCAGTCTCTCCGACATTTGCAAGAATTAAGAAATTGGAACAATTGGGCTATATCAAAAAATATGTAGCATTATTAGATGAAGTAAAAATTGGTAAATCCATTCAGGTATTTTGCCAAGTAACCTTATCGATTCATTCCAAGGAAGTAATTGATAATTTCAAAAAGAAAATCGCAAAATTATCTGATGTGATGGGGTGTTATCATGTTTCGGGCAACTATGATTTTTTATTAAAAATTGCAGTCAAAGACATGAATGAATACCAACGATTTGCAGTAGAAAAATTGTCTGTCATTGAGGGAATATCCAATGTTCAAAGCACTTTTGTTTTAGAAGAAATTAAAAACGAAGTAGCGCATAAACTACAATAAAAAAGGCTCCATTTCTGGAGCCTTCTACTTATTAAGCTTGTCCCGCAGGACCAAAATTCAATGGAATCGGAGCTTGTTCAGTGTCTTTGATTTCGCCATGAGCGACTTCAAATCGGTGAATATTTTCTCCAATGGCTTTCAACAATCTTTTAGCATGCTGAGGGGTCAAAACAATTCTTGACTTTACTTTTGCTTTAGGAATGCCTGGCATAATGCTTACAAAATCTAAAACAAATTCAGAAGAAGAATGATTGATAATCGCCAAATTAGAATAAATTCCTTCGGCTGTTTGCTCATCCAACTCAATGTTAATTTGGTCTTGTTGCTCTGTCATAATAAAAAGATTAAAAAATCAAAGTCTGTATTGCTACAGACTTTGAAACTTGATATTTGAATTAATAAATATACTCTTCTTTGCTAGCCATCATTTCATTGTAATCGTCTTTAGATCCTACAATCGTGTGATCGTATTCTCTCATACCTGTACCAGCAGGAATTCTGTGACCTACAATAACATTTTCTTTCAAGCCTTCTAAGTAATCTACTTTACCTGCAACTGCAGCTTCGTTTAATACTTTAGTAGTCTCTTGGAAAGAGGCTGCCGAAATAAATGATTTCGTTTGAAGAGATGCTCTCGTAATACCTTGAAGTACTGGAGTAGCAGTTGCTGTAATGACATCACGAGCTACAACTAAGTTTTTATCCGTACGTTTCAACAATGAATTTTCATCACGTAATTGACGAGGCGTAATGATTTGTCCTGGTTTCAATGAATCAGAATCACCTGCATCTTCCACCACTTTCATTCCGTACAACTTATCGTTTTCAAGGATGAAATCTTTAGTGTGGATCAATTGATCTTCTAAGAATAAAGTATCTCCTGGATCTTGAACTCTTACTTTACGCATCATTTGACGAATCACAACCTCGAAGTGTTTGTCATTGATTTTTACCCCTTGTAAACGGTATACTTCTTGAATTTCGTTTACCAAGTACTGTTGAACAGCAGCTGGACCTTGAATTCTTAAAATATCGTCTGGAGTAATAGCACCGTCTGACAAAGGAACACCTGCTCTTACAAAGTCATTTTCTTGAACCAAGATTTGACTAGATAATTTCACTAAGTATTTCTTCACTTCACCAAATTTAGATTCGATGATGATTTCGCGGTTACCACGTTTGATTTTTCCGAAAGAAACAACACCGTCGATTTCTGAAACTACTGCTGGGTTGGAAGGATTACGAGCTTCTAACAACTCTGTAATTCTTGGTAAACCTCCTGTGATATCTCCTGATTTAGAAGAACGACGTGGGATTTTTACCAATACTTTACCAGCTTTAATTTTCTCACCATTGTCAACCATCAAGTGGGCACCTACTGGTAAGTTATACGAACGGATTAATTCATTGTCTTTACCGTAAACCAATAAAGTAGGAATTAATTTTTTGTTTCTTGCTTCCGAAATTACTTTTTCTTGGAAACCAGTTTGCTCATCGATTTCAACCATGAACGATTGTCCTTGCTCTAAATCTTCGTAAGCAATTTTACCAGTAAACTCAGAAACAATAACTCCATTATATGGATCCCATTTACAGATTACTTCTCCTTTTGCAACCGACTGTCCGTCTTTAACAAAAATACTCGATCCGTAAGGGATGTTATTTGTACTTAATAAAATACCTGTTTTTTCATCGA
Source organism: Flavobacterium ammoniigenes (assembly GCF_020886055.1). Classification (NCBI taxonomy): domain Bacteria; kingdom Pseudomonadati; phylum Bacteroidota; class Flavobacteriia; order Flavobacteriales; family Flavobacteriaceae; genus Flavobacterium; species Flavobacterium ammoniigenes. The sequence continues at coordinate 28,366 of NZ_AP025184.1, forward strand.
TTAATTTCAATTCAGTAGAACGAGAAACAACAATATCAACTGCGTTTCCTTCGCTATCTTCTCCTTTAACTGTTTTTAAATCTTCGATTTCTAATTTTCCTGGGAAACGAGCTACAATGCTTGATTCTTCAGAAATACCTCCTGCAACCCCTCCTACGTGGAACGTACGAAGTGTCAACTGTGTACCTGGCTCTCCAATAGATTGCGCAGCGATAACTCCAACTGCTTCTCCTCTTTGAGTCATTTTTCCAGTAGCTAAGTTTCTACCGTAACATTTAGCACAGATTCCTTTTAATGCCTCACAAGTTAATGGAGAACGAACTTCTACTTTTTCAACTGGAGAAGCGTCGATAGCTTTCACAATTGCTTCTGTAATTTGTTGTCCAGACGCCACTAAAACTTCGTTGGTCAAAGGATTGATTACATCTTGTAATGCAACACGTCCAAGGATTCTTTCGCCTAAAGATTCTACGATTTCTTCGTTTTTCTTCAAAGCTGAAACTTCAACTCCTCTTAAAGTACCACAATCTTCAATGTTCACAATAACGTCTTGAGAAACGTCGTGTAATCTTCTTGTTAAGTATCCTGCATCTGCAGTTTTAAGAGCTGTATCCGCAAGACCTTTACGAGCACCGTGAGTAGAAATAAAGTACTCAAGGATCGAAAGACCTTCTTTAAAGTTAGATAAAATCGGATTTTCAATAATTTCACCACCACCAGCAGTCGATTTTTTAGGCTTAGCCATCAAACCACGCATACCAGTTAACTGACGAATTTGTTCTTTAGATCCCCTTGCTCCAGAGTCAAGCATCATGTACACAGAATTGAAACCTTGTTGGTCTTCTCTAATGTTTTTCATTGCTGCTTCTGTCAATTGAGCATTGGTAGAAGTCCATACATCAATAACTTGGTTGTAACGTTCGTTATTAGTGATAAGACCCATGTTATAGTTAGCAGAAATACCTTCAACTTGCTCTCTAGCATCTGCAATTAATTTTGTTTTTTGTTCTGGAATTCTAATATCACCTAATGAGAATGACAATCCACCTTTAAAGGCAAATTTATACCCCATATCTTTCATATTATCCAAGAAAGCAGCTGTGGTAGGTACATCAGTTACACTTAAAATGTGACCGATAATATCTCTTAAGTTTTTCTTAGTTAATACATCATTGATGTATCCAGCAGCTTCAGGAACTACTTCATTAAACAAGACACGACCTGCAGTAGTTTGGATTATTTTGTAAACCAACTCTCCATTTTCGTTAAAATCTTTTGCTCTAATTTTCACACGAGCATTCAATTCTAATTGTCCTTCGTTTAATGCAATGTTTACCTCTTCAGCAGAATAGAAAGTCAAATCTTGACCTAAAATTTTATGCTCAGGAGTTGATAAACGCTCTTTGGTCATATAATATAGACCCAAAACCATGTCCTGAGAAGGTACCGTGATCGGTGCTCCATTAGCAGGGTTCAAAATATTGTGAGAAGCCAACATTAATAATTGTGCTTCCAAAATTGCTTCTGGTCCTAATGGCAAGTGAACCGCCATCTGGTCACCATCAAAATCCGCGTTGAACGCCGTACACACTAAAGGGTGCAATTGGATTGCTTTACCTTCAATTAACTTAGGTTGGAACGCTTGGATTCCTAAACGGTGCAAAGTAGGAGCACGATTCAGTAATACTGGGTGTCCTTTGATTACATTTTCAAGGATGTCCCAAACTACAGGCTCTTTTTTGTCAATTATTTTTTTAGCTGATTTTACCGTTTTAACAATACCTCTTTCAATCAATTTACGGATTACAAAAGGTTTGTATAATTCAGATGCCATATCTTTTGGGATACCACATTCGAATAATTTCAACTCAGGTCCAACAACAATTACCGAACGAGCAGAATAATCTACACGTTTTCCAAGTAAGTTTTGACGGAAACGTCCTTGTTTCCCTTTTAATGAATCTGATAATGATTTTAATGGTCTGTTAGATTCTGTTTTTACTGCAGATGCTTTACGAGTATTGTCGAAAAGTGAATCAACAGATTCTTGCAACATACGTTTTTCATTTCTCAAGATTACTTCTGGAGCTTTAATCTCCATCAATCTTTTCAAACGGTTGTTACGAATAATTACACGACGGTATAAATCATTCAAATCAGAAGTAGCAAAACGACCTCCATCAAGTGGTACCAATGGACGTAATTCTGGTGGAATAACTGGAACTACTTTCATAATCATCCATTCCGGACGATTCTCACGGTTCAAGTTAGACTCACGGAAAGACTCCACTACTTGTAATCTTTTTAATGCTTCTGTTTTACGTTGTTTAGACGTTTCGTTATTCGCACTGTGACGCAAACTGTAAGATAATTCATCTAAGTCGATGCGTGCCAATAAATCCATAATACACTCTGCTCCCATTTTGGCAACAAATTTATTTGGATCAAAATCGTCTAAATATTGGTTGTCCGCTGGAAGGGTATCTAAAATATTCAAATACTCTTCTTCTGTCAAGAAATCTAATCTTTGTAATGGTTCACCCTCAGCATTTTGAGCAATACCAGCTTGGATCACTACGTATCTTTCGTAGTAAATAATCATATCTAATTTCTTAGATGGCAATCCAAGGATGTATCCAATTTTGTTTGGAAGTGAACGGAAATACCAGATGTGAGCAATTGGCACAACAAGGTTGATGTGTCCTACTCTATCTCTACGTACTTTTTTCTCAGTAACTTCTACACCACAACGGTCACAAATGATTCCTTTATATCGGATTCTTTTGTATTTTCCACAAGCACATTCGAAATCCTTAACAGGTCCAAAAATTCTTTCGCAGAAAAGTCCGTCACGCTCTGGTTTGTGCGTTCTGTAGTTGATAGTTTCAGGCTTCAATACTTCACCTCTTGATTCCTTTAAAATCGATTCAGGAGAAGCAAGTCCTATTGAAATTTTATTGAACCTTTTAACCGGGTTCTTATCTTTGTTATTATTTCTATTATTCATCATAGTTTTTACTATTGATTTAATTGCAATTAAAAAATTGATTTAGATTTATGACTTGTTCCAATTAGTGATTGCACTTTTCAAAACAAACCATTCAGCTAATACCTCGAATTACTTCTCTAAACTTCAAACTTTCTTTGAAGTGCTAGTTATAAAAACCGGTAGGTTTCAATAAAAAATCGGAACGGTTTACGGGTATAAATCCTTAAAAACTTATTATAAATAAGTATTCAGTTCCAAAAAATTGGAACTGAATACAGCATTCTTTTTTATTCTTCTAATCTGATATCTAAACCAAGACCTTTCAATTCATGCATTAATACATTGAATGATTCTGGCAATCCTGGTTCTGGCATTGATTCACCTTTAACGATAGCTTCGTAAGATTTAGCTCTACCAATTACATCATCAGATTTAACAGTCAAGATTTCTCTCAAAGTACTTGATGCGCCATACGCTTCAAGTGCCCAAACCTCCATCTCTCCAAAACGTTGTCCTCCAAATTGAGCTTTACCACCCAATGGTTGTTGTGTAATCAACGAGTATGGTCCAATAGAACGTGCGTGCATTTTATCATCTACCATGTGTCCTAATTTCAACATATAGATTACACCCACTGTAGCTGCTTGGTGGAAACGTTCTCCAGTACCACCATCATAAAGATGGGTATGTCCAAAACGTGGTACACCTGCTTCATCTGTCAAGGCATTGATTTCGTCTAAAGAAGCACCATCAAAAATTGGAGTAGCAAATTTTCTACCCAAGTTCATTCCAGCCCATCCTAAAACGGTTTCATAGATCTGACCAATGTTCATACGAGATGGTACCCCAAGTGGATTCAATACGATATCTACTGGTGTTCCGTCTTCCAAGAAAGGCATATCTTCATGACGAACGATACGAGCAACAATACCTTTGTTACCGTGACGACCCGCCATTTTATCCCCTACTTTCAACTTACGTTTTTTAGCGATATATACTTTCGCTAATTTCAAGATTCCAGCTGGCAATTCATCACCCACAGTAATCGTGAATTTTTCTCTACGTAACGCTCCTTGCAAGTCGTTCAATTTAATTTTATAGTTATGAATTAAATCATTCACCATTTTATTAGTCGCTTCATCAGCTACCCATTGACCTTTACTTAAGTGAGCAAAATCTTCAACGGCATACAACATTTTTTGAGTGTATTTTTTACCTTTTGGTAATACTTCTTCACCCAAATCGTTCATTACACCTTGCGATGTTTTACCGTTAACGATTACGAACAATTTCTCTACTAATTTGTCTTTTAATTCGACAAATTTAGTTTCGAATTCCAATTCAAGAGCTGTTAAAGCATCTTTATCTTGTGTTCTCTTACGTTTATCTTTTACCGCTCTTGCGAATAATTTTTTATCTAAAACCACACCGTGTAAAGATGGAGATGCTTTTAATGACGCATCTTTAACATCACCTGCTTTATCCCCGAAGATTGCACGAAGCAATTTCTCTTCTGGAGTAGGATCTGATTCTCCTTTTGGTGTAATTTTTCCAATAAGAATGTCACCAGGTTTTACCTCGGCTCCAATTCTAATCATACCGTTTTCGTCCAAGTCTTTAGTAGCTTCTTCAGAAACGTTTGGAATATCATTCGTTAACTCTTCGTTACCTAATTTAGTATCTCTCACTTCCAATGAATAATCATCCACGTGAATAGAGGTAAAGATATCGTCACGAACTACTTTCTCAGAAATTACAATCGCATCCTCAAAGTTGTACCCTTTCCAAGGCATGAAGGCTACTTTTAGGTTTCTACCCAAAGCCAACTCTCCATTTTGAGTAGCATATCCTTCAGATAAAACTTGACCTGGAACTACTCTATCCCCTTTTCTTACGATTGGTTTCAAGTTAATACTTGTTCCTTGGTTGGTTTTTCTAAATTTAATTAAGTTGTATGTTTTCTCATCGGTATCAAAACTTACCATTCTTTCTTCTTCAGAACGGTCGTATTTGATAGTAATGATATTGGCATCAACGTATTCAATTGTTCCGTGTCCTTCAGCATTTATTAATACTCTAGAATCCGAAGCAACTTGACGCTCTAAACCAGTTCCTACAATTGGAGCTTCTGGGCGAATCAATGGTACTGCTTGACGCATCATGTTTGATCCCATCAACGCACGGTTCGCATCATCATGTTCCAAGAAAGGAATCAATGAAGCTGAAATCGATGCAATTTGATTTGGTGCAACGTCAGTATAATGAACATTAGATGGTTCAATTACAGGGAAATCACCTTCTTGACGTGCAATTACGTTATCGGCAGTAATTTTTCCTGAATTATCCATTTGAATGTTAGCTTGCGCTATCATCATTCCTTCTTCTTCTTCAGCGCTTAAGTAAACAGGAGTCGACTCTAAATCAACTACACCATTAGTTACTTTACGGTACGGAGTTTCAATGAATCCCATACCATTCACTTTTGCATACACCCCAAGAGATGAAATCAAACCAATGTTTGGTCCCTCAGGAGTTTCAATTGGACATAAACGTCCGTAGTGAGTATAGTGAACGTCACGCACCTCAAAACCGGCTCTTTCTCTAGAAAGTCCACCTGGTCCTAGGGCAGATAATCTTCTTTTGTGTGTGATCTCAGCTAATGGATTCGTTTGATCCATAAATTGAGACAATTGGTTTGTACCAAAGAAAGAGTTGATTACTGATGATAATGTTTTAGCATTAATCAAATCAATAGGTGTAAACACCTCGTTATCTCTAACGTTCATTCGCTCTCTAATAGTTCTAGCCATACGAGCTAAACCAACACCGAATTGTTGCGACAATTGTTCTCCAACTGTTCTAACACGACGGTTTGATAAGTGATCAATATCATCAATCTCTGCTTTAGAGTTGATCAATTCGATCAAATATTTAACAATGGTAATGATATCTTCTTTGGTAAGCACTTGCTTTTCCATTGGGATATCCAAACCAAGTTTTTTGTTCATTCTGTAACGACCTACTTCACCTAAGTTGTAACGTTGGTCAGAGAAGAACAATTTATCGATAATGCCTCGAGCAGTTTCTTCATCAGGCGGTTCTGCGTTACGCAATTGTCTGTAAATATGCTCAACAGCTTCTTTTTCAGAGTTTGTTGGGTCTTTTTGTAACGTATTGTGAATGATAGCATAATCACCTTGATTAGCATCTTCTTTATGTAACAAAATAGATTTAACGTTCGATTCGATGATTTCTTCCACATTATCTTTGTCGATAATGGTATCTCTATCAAGGATGATCTCGTTACGTTCGATAGAAACTACTTCGCCAGTATCTTCATCAACGAAGTCTTCGTGCCATGTATTCAATACACGAGCGGCTAATTTTCTACCAATATATTTTTTAAGTCCTGTTTTAGAAACTTTAATTTCTTCAGCAAGGTCAAATATTTCAAGGATATCTTTATCTCTTTCAAAACCAATAGCTCTAAATAAAGTAGTTACTGGTAATTTTTTCTTTCTATCGATATACGCATACATTACGCTATTGATATCGGTAGAAAATTCTATCCAAGAACCTTTAAAAGGAATTACTCTGGCAGAATATAATTTTGTTCCATTAGCATGGAATGATTGTCCAAAGAATACACCAGGTGATCTATGTAATTGAGAAACAACTACACGTTCAGCACCATTGATAACAAAAGTACCACTTGGAGTCATGTAAGGAATTGTTCCAAGATATACATCTTGTACAATAGTTTCAAAGTCTTCGTGTTCTGGATCGGTACAGTACAGTTTTAAACGTGCTTTTAAAGGCACACTATATGTTAGACCTCTTTCTATACATTCTTGAATTGTATAACGTGGTGGATCTACAAAATAATCGAGAAATTCTAATACAAAGTTATTTCTTGTATCTGTGATTGGGAAGTTTTCCATGAAGGTGTTGTACAACCCTTCGTCGCCTCTTTCGTCAGATTTGGTTTCCAATTGGAAAAAATCTTTAAACGATTTTACCTGAACATCCAGAAAATCTGGATAAGCAGGAATATTTTTAGTAGAGGCAAAATTCAATCTTTCAGTCTGATTCGTTATCATCGATGGACAAAATTTTGATTTAAAAAAAGTAATTTTTTGTGTAAAAACACTGTTTAATTTATACTTTCTTTTTGTAACCAATACATCTTTAAAAGCAAACTAAAATAGGCCACTCTTTTTCTTCGTATTGATCAAAAACTTTTTCGTATTTTAAACTAATTTATAATAAAAATGGGCAACCATTTTATTATACGAAAAATGGTTTAGGTCATTGAGTACAGTACTCAAGACCTAAACCTTGTTCTAAAACTATGTAAAAGTTATTTTAACTCAACAACAGCTCCAGCTTCTTCTAAAGATTTTTTAAGCCCTTCAGCTTCTTCTTTAGATACACCTTCTTTCACGTTGCTTGGAGCACCGTCAACTACATCTTTAGCTTCTTTCAAACCTAAACCTGTAAGTTCTTTTACTAATTTAACAACTGCTAATTTAGAAGCACCTGCATCTTTCAATACTACTGTAAATTCTGATTGCTCAGAAGCTCCACCAGCATCAGCACCACCAGCAGCAACTACTACAGCTGCAGCAGCAGGCTCGATACCATACTCATCTTTTAATATTGTTGCTAATTCGTTAACTTCTTTTACTGTTAGGTTAACTAATTGTTCTGCGAATTGTTTCAAATCTGCCATTTTTTCTATCGTTTTAAAATGATTTGTAAAATATAATTTATTATTGTGCGCGTTATCTACACTTAATATAAGCTGAGCTTAATTAAGCAACCTCTTCGTCTTTGAAGTGGTTTTGAAGAGCAGAAATAACTCGTTGTGCTGGTGATTGAAGTAATCCAATGATTTCGCCAATAAGTTCTTCTTTCGATTTGATAGTAGCCAAAGCTTCTAATTGATCGTCTCCAATGTAAATTTCAGAATTAATGAAAGCTCCTTTTAATACGGGCTTATCCGATTTTTTTCTGAAATCTTTAATTATTTTTCCAGGTGCATTAGCTATATCTGAAATAAAGATAGCGCTGTTACCAGTTAACACTGATGGCAAGTCACCATAATCATTATCAGAAGCCTCCATTGCTTTTGCAAGCAAAGTGTTTTTCACAACCTCTAATTTAATGCCTGCTTTAAAACAAGCTCTTCTTAAGTCTGAAGTAGTCTCTGCATTAAGTCCAGAAATATCAGATACATAAATGATATTTGTACCAGCTAACTGTGCAGTTAATTCTTCAATCGCGATTGATTTTTCTTCTCTAGTCATACTAAAAATTATTAACTACCAATTATACTGCTTTTGGATCCAATGCAATTGCAGGACTCATTGTGCTTGTAAGGTGAATACCTTTAATATAGGTACCTTTAGCAGCAGTTGGTTTAAGTTTGATTAATGTTTGAATAATTTCGTGTGCATTGTCATAGATTTTATCAGCATCAAAAGATACTTTACCTATTCCAGCATGTACGATACCAGTTTTGTCAACTTTGAAATCGATTTTACCAGCTTTAACTTCTTGAACTGCTTTAGCAACATCCATAGTTACCGTACCTGTTTTTGGGTTTGGCATTAAACCTCTAGGTCCTAAAACACGACCTAATGGACCTAATTTACCCATAACAGCAGGCATAGTGATGATTACATCAATATCAGTCCAACCGTCTTTAATTTTTTGAAGGTAATCATCTAAACCAACGTGGTCTGCACCAGCCGCTTTAGCTTCAGCTTCTTTATCTGGAGTAACAAGAGCCAAAACTCTTACATCTTTACCAGTTCCATGAGGTAATGTTACCACACCTCTAACCATTTGATTCGCTTTTCTAGGATCTACTCCTAAACGTACTGCGATATCAACAGACTCATCAAATTTTGCAGAAGCAATCACTTTAATTAATGCCGCAGCATCTTTTAAAGAATACAATTTGTTCTTTTCAATTTTTGAAGCAGCCTCTTTTTGCTTTTTTGTCAATTTTGCCATGTCTTTCTCTTAATTAAAAAGGAGCGTCTCCTGATACAGTTATACCCATAGATCTAGCTGTTCCAGCAACCATACTCATAGCAGACTCAATTGTGAATGCATTTAAGTCAGGCATTTTGTCTTCAGCAATAGCTCTAATTTGTTCCCAAGTAACACTAGCTACTTTTTTACGATTAGGCTCACCAGAACCAGATTTTAGCTTTGCAGCTTCCAATAACTGAACTGCTGCTGGAGGAGTCTTAACGACAAAATCAAATGATTTGTCTTTGTACACAGTGATTTGCACTGGACAAATTTTGCCGGGTTTATCTTGAGTTCTAGCATTAAATTGCTTACAGAACTCCATGATGTTTACCCCAGCAGCTCCTAAAGCAGGTCCAACCGGTGGCGACGGATTCGCAGCACCTCCCTTAACTTGTAGTTTAACTACCTTACTAATTTCTTTAGCCATTTTTTAAAAAATTTAACATTACACTCAATGGAAGCGAGAGTAATGGTTATTATAGATGTAACAAAAATTATACTTTTTCAACTTGCATAAAACTCAACTCTAATGGTGTTTTTCTTCCGAAAATTTTCACCATTACTTCAAGCTTACGCTTTTCTTCATTTATTTTTTCAACTGTACCGTTGAAACCATTGAAAGGTCCATCAATAACCTTAATTGTTTCTCCTAAGTTGAATGGTATCGCTTGAGTATCTGTAGTAACAGCCAACTCATCTACTTTACCTAACATTCTATTTACTTCTGCTACTCTCAAAGGAACTGGTTCCCCGTTTTTAGTTTCACCTAAAAAACCAATAACACTAGTGATAGACTTAATAATATGAGGAATCTCACCAACTAAGTTAGCTTCAATCATAACGTAACCAGGAAAATATACTTTATCCTTAGCTATCTTCTTACCGTCTTTAACGGTAACAATTTTTTCTGTTGGAACTAGTACTTGAGATACATAATCTCCCATACCCAAACGAGCAATCTCAGTCTCGATATAAGCTTTAACCTTATTCTCTTGACCGCTCACTGCACGAACGACATACCATTTCTTACTATTATTATCTGTCATCACAAAAAAAATTACGCTTTTAACCAGTTAAAAAATCCGGCTAATGCTTTCGCAAAAACCTCATCTACTCCCCAAGTTGCCAAGGCGAATACTACTGAAAAAACAGCAACAACAATTGTTAGACGTTGTACTTCAGACCAAGCTGGCCAAGTTACATTTGATTTTAACTCTTCAAATGCTTCCGATATGTAATTAACAACTTTTGTCATTATGATATATATTTGGCACGGGCGGAGGGATTCGAACCCCCATCAACGGTTTTGGAGACCGCTATTCTACCCTTGAACTACGCCCGTTTGTTAATAAAAGCCAGTAATGTTTCCACTACTGGCTTTAAAAATTTATACTTTAAAAGTACTATAGAATTTCAGTTACCTGACCAGCACCTACAGTTCTACCACCCTCACGGATAGCGAAACGTAGACCTACATTCATAGCGATTTCGCTCAATAATTTAACTTCAATAGTTAAGTTATCTCCAGGCATCACCATCTCTACACCAGCAGGTAAAGTAATTACACCTGTTACGTCTGTTGTACGAACATAGAATTGTGGACGGTAGTTATTGTGGAATGGTGTGTGACGACCACCTTCTTCTTTTTTCAAGATATACACCTCAGCTTTGAAGTGTGCGTGTGGTTTAACAGAACCTGGTTTTACAATAACCATACCTCTTTTGATATCTTCTTTAGCAACACCTCTTAACAAGATACCTGCGTTATCTCCAGCCTCACCTCTATCAAGGATTTGACGGAACATTTCGATACCAGTGATAGTAGATGTCAATTTCTCAGCACCCATACCGATGATTTCAACTGGATCTCCAGTATTACAAACTCCAGTTTCGATACGACCTGTAGCAACAGTTCCACGACCTGTAATTGTAAATACATCTTCGATTGGCATCAAGAATGGTTTTTCAGTATCACGAACTGGCTCTTCGATCCAAGCATCAACAGCTTCCATCAATTCAATGATTTTAGGAACCCAGTTTGGATCATTGTTCAATCCACCTAAAGCAGAACCTTGAACAACAGGACCATTATCTCCATCATATTCGTAGAAAGATAATAAATCTCTAATTTCCATTTCTACTAATTCTAATAATTCCGCGTCATCAACCATATCCACTTTGTTCATGAATACAACGATTCTTGGAATACCTACCTGACGTCCTAAAAGGATGTGCTCACGTGTTTGTGGCATTGGACCATCTGTAGCAGCAACTACTAAGATAGCACCGTCCATTTGAGCAGCACCAGTAACCATGTTCTTAACGTAATCCGCGTGACCTGGACAGTCAACGTGAGCGTAGTGACGGTTAGCTGTTTCATACTCTACGTGTGAAGTATTAATTGTAATACCTCTTTCTTTTTCTTCTGGAGCATTATCAATTTGATCAAATGATTTTGCTTGACAGTAACCAGCATCAGATAATACTTTCGTGATTGCTGCTGTTAAAGTTGTTTTACCGTGATCCACGTGTCCGATCGTACCAATATTTAAGTGTGGTTTCGAACGGTTAAAGGTTTCTTTTGCCATTTTACTTAATTTTTAATCTTAGTTTATATTTATTAGTGTTCAAATATTCATTTATTGAGCCAATGACGGGAATTGAACCCGTGACCTCTTCCTTACCAAGGAAGCACTCTACCCCTGAGCTACACCGGCAAGGATTGTAAAGTTTTCACCGGCGTACTTAAATTTAAATCCTATAAAAGATCTAACTTTAAGACATATTAGGATTACAAGCTAGCTTGTGATCCGTAAGGGTGAACCCTTACTAAATTTTCAAATTTAATTTTTATCTAAGCAAGCTTTATAAAAATTTCATTTCTGAAAATTTTGTGGGGAGAGCAGGATTCGAACCTGCGAAGTTCACACAGCAGATTTACAGTCTGCCCTCGTTGGCCGCTTGAGTATCTCCCCTAACTTTTTTTATTTTTTGAAATCAATCGACTTTGAGCCGGCGGAGGGACTCGAACCCACGACCTGCTGATTACAAATCAGCTGCTCTAGCCAACTGAGCTACGCTGGCAATTTCAATAAAAAAAGTCCGCTATTTCTAACGGACTGCAAATGTATAGATTTTATCTCTCTTTCAAAACATTTTTTGAAAAAAATTTCAATTTAAACCGATGTTCTGATTTTTTCTTTTCTTTTTACTAATAATCGTTCTAACGATTCTGTTGCTAAATCAACTGCCTCTTCAAAAGATTTACATTGTTTTTTGACTACAAATTCATCTCCAGGCACATTGATCTTAATCTCTACCCATTTATTCTCTTTATCACTAGTCTTTTCGACTTTTAAAAAAGCGTCCGACGAAACCACCTTGTCGTAATACTTTTCCAATTTATCCATTTTTTCTTGAATGAAATCAACTAGCTTTCTGTCAACTGTAAAGTTAACCGCATGAACACTTACCTTCATAATCAAATTAATTAATAATTAAACACTTAGAATTATTTTTGATTTCTAGGATGCGACTGTTTGTATACTTTTTTCAGTTCAGTTAAACTATTATGTGTATACACTTGAGTCGACGCTAAACTAGAATGTCCTAATAATTCTTTGACTGAATTCAAATCGGCTCCGTTATTCAATAAATGTGTCGCAAACGTATGACGTAATATGTGCGGACTCTTTTTTACTTTTTCGGAAACAGAACTAAAGTACGAATTAATTAATCGGTACACAAAAGATTCATTTATTTTAACGCCTTTTTTAGAAAGAAAAAAATACTCCTCATCTATTATATTTTCCAACCCATTGCGTTCTTTAAGATAACTCTCCAATTGACAGTTAATTAGGGGTAGAATTGGAATAATTCGCTCTTTGTTTCTTTTACCTAAAACTTTTATTGTGCTAGCACCAAAATTAACATTTGCTAATTTCAAATGAATTAACTCTGTTCTTCGCATTCCTGTTGTATACAAAAGATCAACAATCAACTTGTCTCGAACCGCTTCAAAACCAACTGGGTTTTGCATAAATAGTAAAACAGCATCTACTTCTTTTTCAGAAAATGGGATTTGGATTTTTTTAGGAGTTTTTAAGGCCTTATGCTTCAAAAGCGGACTCGCTTCAATTTGTTTCGTTTTCAATAGAAATTTATAATAGGCTTTAAGCGAAGCCATTTTTCTATTAACAGACACATTAGACAAATTAGCATCCACCAACGACACAATCCAACTTCTAATTTGGCTATAGTTAGCTTGGTCAATATCGTGTTGATCAAAATGTAAGGAATTGAACGATTCAAAAGAAACAATATCATTCCAATATGCTAATACCGTATGCGGAGAATAGTTTTTCTCCAACTGCAGGTACTCTCGAAATGCTTCTTTGTTATTTTTCATAAAAAAACCGTTAGCATCAAAATTATACAATTTCAATGACTAACGGTTAGTATTTGACTAAATTTAGATATTAACTTTCTAAATTATCTCTCATGTTTTGGATGTAAGCCGCTTTCTGGAATTTCATTCTATTCGTTACAGATGGCTTAATGAAAGCTTGACGTGCACGCAGCTGACGAACAGTTCCTGTTTTATCAAATTTTCTTTTATAGCGCTTTAATGCTCTATCGATATTTTCTCCGTCTTTAATTGGTATAATTAACATAATATAGACACCTCCTCTCGTTAAGGCTGCAAATGTAGAAAATAAATACGAATTAAAAACTATAATTTAAAATTATTCTACAGCTGGCTTATAATTTTGTTTATCCAATATCATTTTGGACAAAATTTCCTTCATGATTTCTGAAGTACCACCACCAATAGGTCCTAAACGACTATCTCTAAATAATCGAGCCAATGGGTATTCTTCCATATATCCATAACCTCCCAACATTTGCAAACAACTGTATATAGCTTCATCGGCTACTTTGGTAGATTTTAGTTTAGCCATGGTTGCCTCTTTAACAACATATTCGCCCTTATTTAAACGTGCCATGGCCGCATAATTGAATACTTTACAGTGTTCCACTTCGGTCGCGTGTTCTACTAAAGTATGACGTAACGCTTGAAATTTATTAATTGTAGTACCAAAAGCCTGGCGTTGTTCCATATACTCAATAGTATAGTCTATAGCATACTCGGCTCTGGCGTGCGCATTAATTGCCATAATCAAACGTTCTGATGCAAAATGCTGCATGATGTATGGAAATCCTTTATTGACCTCCCCCATTAAATTGGAAATCGGAATTTCTACATTATCAAAGGCAATTTCAGCCGTATCCGATGCTCTCCATCCCAATTTATCTAATTTGGTGGCCGAAATCCCTGGCGTATCAGTATCAACTAAAAAAACGCTAATTCCTTTATTCCCTAGTCCAGGTTCTGTTTTAGCAGCTACAATATAATAATCAGCATAAACTCCATTAGTAATAAAAGTTTTGGATCCGTTAATAATATATTTATCTCCTGACTGAACAGCAGTGGTTCGCATTCCAGCTACATCACTTCCTCCAAAAGGTTCTGTAATACACAAGGCTCCAATTTTATCTCCATTAATACTTGCTGTTAAATAGTTTTGTTTAATGGATTCACTTCCTTCAGTATTCAAATGCGTCATGGCCAAATAAACGTGTGCCCACATCGCCGCTGCAAATCCAGAAGATTTTATTTTTTGAAGTTCTTCAAGAAAAATAACGGTATAGAACAAATCCAAGTTCATTCCTCCATATTGAGTAGGATAATTGATTCCGAAAAATCCCATCTCACCAAATTTTTTCCAAATAAAACGGTCAATTGTTCCTGACTTTTCCCATTGTTCAATGTAAGGCACAACTTCTTTTTGTAAAAAATCTCGAAAACTTGCTCTAAATAGTTGATGCTCTTCTGTGAAATACATTGAATTCATTAGTGAAAATTAAAATTGTAAGAATTAATTCTTTTTTTAGAAATCCAAATATAGTGCGATTATTTTTATTTTATCGTTAGGCATTCCCTTAATTTTTGTTAAATCCGTAGTTTCAACAATAGGTTCGTTCATACTTCTATAAATTACTATTTGTTTGGCTAATGCATATTTGAAGTAGGGAAACTGTGCCAATTCTTTTATCGAAGCGTTATTAATATTCACTTTTTTTATTCCTAACTGTGATTTCACTTTGAACCTTTTGTTCAAATTAACTAAAACCTCTGGCGACAAACCCCAAACCTCATTTAACTGTTCCATTACAACAAAACTTCCCAAACTTTCTCTATAACTTAAAATACGCTGTGCTATCACTTCGCCTATTCCATATACTTTAACTAAATCTTCCAAACTGGCGGTATTAATATCGAGCACTACTAATTTTTCGCTTGTGGTAAAAACAGGATTCCTGTAACTCGAAATTGAACTACTTTTTCTTTTTTCATTTACCCAATCCGGGAATTTAAAATAAGGAGCAATCCTACTTATTAATGAATCGGATACTTTTGTTACTTTTTGAAATTCTTCGGCCGAATTGACAAACTTGTTTTGTTTTCTATAGGCAAGCAAACGATCAATCTCTTGGACGGACATTCCTAATTTATACCCTTTGTAATCCGAAATGTAATTGGGATTAAATGGATATAATCGTGAACCTGAAAACCTAGCTTGCTCTTTTAACGAATCAATTTCTGATTGAACACTCAACCATGTATTTTTTTTAGGATTATTCTTTATTGGCAAACTGAAATCAACAAAAAAATAAACCGTTTGTAAAACAACAATTAAAACTAGCAATACTAGCAATCCTGTGCGTTGTGATTTAGAAAATGAAAAATACGAGGAGAACCATTTGAAATTCATAGATTGGGGACATTTTAAAATTTGGGTAATTAAAAATAACTAAAAATTGAATATTACAAGAAAAAATAAAGACAGAATTCTATTGACAATCAATCCTCTTTAATTTATAATTCATGTTTTATCACTTTATATCTAATTATTGTTTTTATTTTTTACAAAAAACTATACATTTGGAATCTAATAACTAAAACTTATATAACCATGTCAATTTGGAGAGTTAAACCTATTTCGGCTTTTGAAGCTGATATGAAAAAAAGTACTTTAAAGAGGGTTCTAGGAAAATGGAGCCTAACAGCTATTGGTGTTGGAGCCATTATCGGAGGTGGAATTTTCGTTCTTACAGGAACCGGAGCCTACTACCATGCAGGTCCAGCATTAGCAATATCGTTTATTATTGCAGGTATCGCCTGCGTTTTTGCCGCACTTTGTTATTCTGAATTTGCTTCAATTTTACCGGTTGAAGGATCTGCTTATGCTTATGCTTACGGAACTATTGGAGAAATTTTTGCCTGGATCATTGGATGGGGTCTTATTTTAGAATATGCCATGGGATCCATGACGGTCGCCGTTTCATGGTCTGGTTATTTCAATAAATTATTGTTGAAATTTGGAATTTCATTACCTGATTGGCTTACCACCGATCCGGCTAGTTATACTGGCGAGGGTTTTTCAATGAATCTTCCTGCATTTTTAATTGTATTATTGGTGATTTCAATATTGATTAAAGGAACACAAAATGCCGCTAAAGCGAACAATATGATTGTAATTTTGAAAGTTTCAGCTGTATTATTTGTAATCATAGCTGGAGCGTTTTTCATCAACTTTGACAACTGGTCTCCATTTATTCCAGAAGCTACTCAAATTGTTGAAAAAGAAACTACTCATAACGCGTATGGTTTAACCGGTATTGTTTCTGGAGCTGCTGCAATTTTCTTTGCTTATGTAGGTTTTGATGCTGTTTCTACTCAAGCCGGAGAGGCAATCAATCCTAAAAAAGATGTTCCATTTGCTATTATTGCCTCTTTATTAATTTGTACCACTTTATACATTCTAGTTTCTCTTGTATTAACTGGAATGATGAATTATCAAGATTTTAACCCACTAGGGAAATATCCAGATGCAATTAAAGCACCTGTAGCTTATGCGTTTGATATTGCTGGGCAAGGTTGGGCAGGATTAATTATTACAATAGCAGCTACTATTGGTTTAGTATCGGTATTAATGGTAATGATTATGGGACAATCTAGAATCTTCTTGGGAATGTCTAAAGACGGATTAATTCCGCAAGTATTCTCTAGAGTAAACCCTATTTCTGGTACACCAAAAACAAACCTAATGATACTTGGTGGTATTATTGCTGTAGTAGCGGCATTTACTCCTATCAATGAATTAGCTGATATGACAAGTTTCGGAACCTTATTTGCCTTTACAATGGTTTGTATTGCGGTTTGGATTTTGAGAGTTAAGCAGCCTGAATTAGTTAGAACATTTAAAGTTCCTGCTTTACCTGTAATTGCAGTTTGTGGTATTTTAATCAATACCTACTTAATGGTAAATCTAAGCCTAAAAGCACAATTGTTTTCTGGTGCTTGGTTATTGATCGGTATATTAGTTTATTTTGGATATAGCAAAAGCCGTTCAAAATTAAATAACGACAAAGCGGAATAAGACTTCCATATATTTAACTAAAAAGCTCTAGTAAACTAGAGCTTTTTTTATGTTTATATATCAAATACCGAACTTCGTTTGGCACGAATCAGATCTTTCAGACGCATCCAAAAAGCTAATATTAAATACACTGCAAACCACAAACCGGCCGTGACAAAGGATAAATAAATAAAAAACAATCGCACGCTACTGGCTCGCATCCCTAAAGCGTCTGCTAATCTAGAGGAAACATGAAACCCATGTTTTTCAAAAAAAAATTTTAGCCGGTTCAACATCATTAATGAATTTGAATCCAAAATTACATAATTATTTCTGAGTTATATATTCTTTATCACTTCAATTCCGATAGCACACGACAAGCATTTACTTTTATTGCAATATTCCTTTTTTAATTGCAATAAAGACTGGGTTTCAAATGCATTAGTTGTAGCAATACCAAAATAGTTGAATTTATCGATAGTCCCATTTTTTTCTGGGGATAAATACTGTAACAAATCTACTAAATCTTGACTATTATCTTTTCCATGACTTTGAGCATACGTAAATCGTATAGGCACTATTGTATTTACAATTAACAAATCCATGAAAGGTTTGGAGAGTTGCTTATTTTTCTTTGGACTCAATTTATCAAAATGATAATGGTCCAGCCAATAAGGCGAGGCGGTAACTTGTAATAGTTGGTACATCGAGTCAAGAGAATTGGTTGCACAAATTTTGGAAAATAAATTACTGTGGGTATGCCATAATACAGCCAATTGAGATAGTCGAATCGTTGGAAAATTATCGGGGCGGTGTTTAAAGAATTGGACCGGAGCTAGAATAGGTTTAGTCAATTGGTATTTTTGAAGCAAATAGGTATAGCGAAATTTCAAATCAGTAAAGTAGTGATCTTCTTTTTCAGTATCTAACAAACCTGCATTGCCAAAAAGTAAGGCTTCTATATTAGCCAAGTTGGATGCTTCTTTACGAATTATAGAAAAAGGGATCGAAGAAACGATAGCGAAAAATTGGTCTCCATTAGTATTCAAACCGAAATTTTGAGATAACATCCAGAAAAACACAGCTTCCCAATCTGAACTTGTTTGTGTGAGCCAATTTGAAATGGGTTTTGTTTTTTGCTCTAGACGCTCAACAAACAATCGTTCTTGCCAATGTCTTAGTAGAAATTGATCCAAACCTGCCAATTGATTTTCGCAATATAACCAGGATTTTACAGATCGTAACACATTGTAATTTATCACTGTTTTGGGAGCAACATAATACTTTAATTCCAATACAGGAATAATTGAATTATCACTACGGTAAATTGCAACATCATGTTCCCAAACTACATGCAAAATCACATTTTCATAGGCAGGGTCATTCTCATGATGATGTATATACCAATCGGAAGATTTTAAATGCATTTCTACATTTCCGGCCCATTTTTGATTATCGATTCGAATTTGAGCATTGAAAAAATCAGGTCCAGCTTGTTCTAAATACTGACCCACGTTTACGATAGTAATAGATTCTCCAGAAGTAGTTTTGAGATCTAAAGTGTTGAAATATTCAAATTTCCATAAATAATGTAAAAAATCTTCTTTCATTCAGGGGGCTTTTAAATGAAAATCTAAGATACAAAAAAGATCTACTTATCTCATTTTCAACCCAAACGAAAATACAATCATTATTCAAAGAAATTCCAAGTCAATCCGAAACGGATGGTCATGTCCCTATAAGGATTGTTAGGAGCTGAATAAAAGGTATTACCCGTCAAAGAAGAATTAAAATGTTCTACTTTAAAAAAGATACGTGTACGTTGGATTTTTGCATTTACAAAAAAGTCAAGGTTCGGGAAATTTCCAATTTGCTTGTCTCTTTGTACAAAAAATTCACCGATCACTGGATTGTAATCATTTGCATAATAGTTTGTGAAATAATTAAAAACGATACCCGTTTGTAAATACAATGCTTTTTTGAAGAAGAAATCTGTAAAATAAATCGAATTTCTAGTTACTATTTCAGGCACATTCAATACCGATTGATTTTGATCTACTTTTTGAAACAATACGGTATTATCCAAAGCAAATTTTCCAAACTGAAACTCTTTATTCATCTTCAAAGAGAGGTATTTGATAGTTCCAGCATATTGGGAAGGAGTTACGATTTGGGTTTGTGCCAATTTTTCCGCTTGAGAAGAAATATAATTAAAATACAAATGATCTTGAATGGTAGCGAGTTGCAAGGAAGCACTAATCCATGGTGTGATTGCATTCGCCGAAAGTGAATTTATTTTTTCGTTATTAAAATTATTGGACCAATTGTAAGCTACATAACTACTTTGGTGAAGATTGTAGTTGTTGTTGGGTAATTTATTTGTGTTTTGATATTGAAAGGTAAATTGATTATCCTCATCCAAATCAAATTGCATTGTGGCATCTAAATTAGACAGCGATTGATTGGTAATTGATCTAGCATATAATAACCTACCATTCCATTTTCCTTTTCGATATTCGTATTGACCACCTGCTGAATTAATTGTCATAGAAAGCGAATTGGGAACCGTTCGATTATCAAAAATAAGAATCTGATTATAATAATAATTCGATCTAAAGTCGTCTACAAAAAATTGAAATTTGCCTAAAAAAGTATTTTCATATTGTAAACCCACTTTGTTGTACATTTTATTGTAACGTGTTTGATCATTGATTTCAGTTGATCTAAAAGAGTCGCCAAAACGATTAATAATATTGCCGTTAGCATTAGATGAAACTGTAAGTTGGTTATATTCAAAAAACTTATTTTCGTAATTGAATTGATGTTTTAAATACAGATTATTAGTGCCTTGTTTAGAGTTAATTCTAAAGCCATGATCGATAAAAAAACGTTTTCCCTTCAAAAAAGATTTAGCATCCGTAAGATAAACTTCTAATCGTTGTCTGTTTTTATAATCACTATTTTCACTTTCAAAATCATCAATAGTAGTTATTCCACCATTTTCTTCATTAAGAATATCTTGTTGGGTAAAATGAAAGTCAAACCAATACCGTTTGGATTGAGTGCTATAACTTGTAGTAAAACGAAAATTACCGGTGCTTGCTAATTGATTGATATATTTTCCTTGAGAACGCAAACCTCTATACGCCAAAGAAAAATTGAGATTGGGTGAGGTATTAATGGCAATATAGGAATCGACCGACTGCCCTTTCAATTGAGTTGATTTAAAATACAACTCCGTTAAAGGCGTTGCTACAGAGGCATAACGAATCTGATTGGCTTCAATAAAATTAAAATGTTTGGCTTTAAAACCAAATTCCGGATAAGGGTTAACAGCCGTTAAACTGTATTGTAAGGTATTGTACGTTTGTCCATCATTTGCAAAAGGCAACAAGCCAAAAGTATCTCTTCGAAGATAATTATGACTGTACTCTTTTTTTATCGTTAAGGAAGTATCTATGTAGGTAGTATCTCTATCTAAAGTAATGATTCGATAAAGATCTAGGGTAGCTACTTTTTTGGGTTGACGCGATTTAGTAGAATCTGATGCACTTTGGTATTGGGTATTAAAATCTAGTTTCTTTGATTTGTTTTGTGAAAACAAAAAAGAAGTAATAAACAGCAATACAATACAACAAAACATTCTCATGAAACAATACTTTTAATTCTATAGAACGACAAAGGTAATTGATCTATTGGGATAAAAAAAACAGCAGTAAACATATGCTTACTGCTGTTTAATTAAATCAGATATTATAATCTAGTAATTATAATTTTGTTTCATTGCAGCATTACCATTGATTTCTGATTGAGGAATTGGGAATGCCATTCTGTAATCGCCATAAGCAAAAGCAGTAGTTGCTTTTGGACTTGTAGGAGTACCTAAACCATTTCTAACTCTATCATCAAAACGGAAACCTTCAAATGCTAGCTCTCTTCTTCTCTCTAGCAATACATTCGCTTTATTTGCAACAGTATAAGCAGTAGCTCCTCTTTGTGCAGTAATTCTATTAATTTGAGTTAAAGCACCTGCAGCATCACCAGTTTCTAACAATGCCTCGGCATAATTCAATACAATTTCTTCGTATCGAATTACTTTAGTATTGGTAGCTAATTTGGTATACTTACCAATATTTCTCTGGAATCCGGCAATAGTACCAATCATGAAGGCTGATTTTCTTACATCTGCAGTCTCATAAATAGCTTGGAAATTTTGAGTATCGTTAATCACAACATCACCATAATTTGTAGCTCCATAAATTTGGTACAAACCATTAATACCGTTGTTGTCGTTTGACAATTGAACTAATTCAAAAACAGAATTCACTTGCTTTCCATCAGCTGCAAATGAAGATACAAAACCAGATTGAGGAACAATTGTAGCAGTTCCTAACCCTAGTGCAGTAGCAGCAGCATCTTTAGCTATAGACCAATCACCAAAATAAATTCCAACTCTAGACTTAATTGCATAAGCAGATTGTTTATTAATTTTAGTATAATCTAAAGTGGAACCAAATAATGGCAAAGCAGCATCTAAGTCAGCATAAATAAATTGTTTTACTTCTGAAACTTTGTTTCTAGCTGGTGCTAATTGATTCAAATCTCTATATGTTTTCACATAAGGCACACCTAAAGCCTCAAGACCACCTTGACCAGTAACATGATGTTGACCATATAATTTTAACAAATCGAAATGAGCTAATGCTCTAGCTACTAAAGCTTGCGCTTTTAAATCATCAGCTGCAGCTCCAGTAATAGAAGAGTTAATAATCAAATTAGCATTTGCGATTACTCTATAAATTTGTGTCCACGTATCCGTTGGAAAAGCCGCAGAAGCTGTTAATGTCCCAGTCCCAACATTTAGAAAACGACCTGAAGCATTATTTGAATAGGCATTATCAGTCCTAACCTCATTATAGATAATTAAATCTCTTCCATAGTAAGGAACAGCAACCATACGCTTGTACATACCATTAGCCAATAAGTTCAAATCTTGAACAGTACTTGGTGGGTTTAAGGTAAAATCTCTACTTTGAACCAAACTAGGCTCTAAAGAATCTGAGGAACATGATGTAATCAATACTGACAATGCAGTAATTGATAAAATTTTCGAAAATATTTTTTTCATAATTCTTAGAATTTAACATTAATTGAAAATACTACTGATTTCACTGGAGGAGATGTTAATCTTGTAAAACCATCAGCACGAACTTCAGGATCATATTTCAAGTCTTTATCTTTAACCCAAGTCATAAGATTTGTTCCTCTTAAAGAGAAAGACAAACCGTCTAAATTGAATTGTGATAAAATTGAAGATTTAAAGTTATAACCAATAGTTACATCTCTTAATCTCATAAAATCACCATCATGTAAAAAACGTGTAGAAGTACTAGTAGCTTGAGCATTTCCAGCTGTTGGAGAATATTCTACTTTAGGAACATTAGTGATATCCCCAGCTTTTTGCCATCTGTTTAACAATGGTTCAGAACCATTGTAAGAAACTAAGGTAGTTGTACCTTGACCTTGGGTATATGCTGCCCAGTCTTCGTAAACTTTATGACCTCCAGCTACATATAAAGTAGCATCAAAATAAAAATTGTTTAAATCAACATGAGTATTGAAACCACCTGAATATTTAGGTAAAGCACTATCACCTTGCCAAGTTTGAGTGGCAGTATTATAGTTCGTAGTTGTAGCTCCATCAACGCCATTAACATACCATAAAGCATTACCGTTAGCAGGATCTACACCAGCGTATTTTCTCATAAACCAGCCTGAAACTGGGTATCCAACTTGAGTTTTTGTTGTACTACCAGTAATAGTAATTTGAGTACCATTAACAACTGGCATATCGGTAACTTCATTATTTACTGTAGAAAAGTTTCCACCAACACTCCAATTAAAATTGTCTGAACGAATTAAATCTAAATCCAATTCAAATTCCAATCCGTTGTTATTTAATTTTCCTAAGTTTTTAGTTTGAGATGTATGACCTGTTGTCAACGACATTGGCAAACTCAATAACAAATCTTTTGTATTATTATCAAAATAGGCAACCGAACCAGTTATTCTATTATCAAATAATCCAAACTCTACTCCAGCATCTAATTTATTCTGAACTTCCCAAGTTAATCCAGTTGTTCCAAATTGAGATGGGAACATACCTCCTTGGTTGTTATAACTTGATGTACCTAGTAATGTTTGGTATTCGTTTAGACCAATAGAATTATTTCCAGTAGATCCATAAGAACCACGTAAACGCAATAAATCAACAAAAGATACATTCTTCATGAAACTTTCTTTATCAACATTCCAAGCGGCTCCCGCAGAGTAAAAGCTACCCCATCTTGTTGCTTCACTGAAACGTGACGAACCTTCTCTTCTAATTGTTAAGTCTAATAAGAAACGATCTTGGAATTTGTAATTTGCAATTCCTAAATAACTTAAGTTAGACCAATCATCAAAACTTGAACTAGCATCTTTGTTAGCTGCAGCATTGGCAACATTAGTAAATCCTAAAGGTAAAACCTCACCATAAGCACTTATAAAGTTTAATTTGTTTTGTTGAAATTCAATTAATCCTTTGAAATCCAATTTATGGTTTTCACCTAAAGATAAGCGATAGTCAATCGAATTTTGAGCCACATAGTTAAAATTTCTTGAAACTGATGCTGACGATGTACCTCCATAGGCAACACCATCACCATGAATAGCATCATTAAAGCCTTTATAAGAATTCATTGTGTAATCCAAAGATATAGACCCATTATAAACTAAATCTTTTGAAATTTTATAAGAAACTGAATTGTTTGACATCAAACGAGTCAACTCATTATTTCTAATATTATTAGCGGCAGTATACAAAGAGTTATGCAATCCAGTAGCTGGTAAAAAATAAGTACCATCTGCATTATATGGAGCATTCCATGGACTCATAAAATATCTTGTCAGGTTTGGATTCGAAAAGAAAGCACCTTGCTCTAATACACCAGATTGTTTTACATTTGAAACATTAACTCCTGTTTTTAAATCCCATTTATCAGTTAATTTTCTAGTGTAATTTAAATTAGCAGTTACACGTTTGAAATCTGAACCAATAACAGTAGCCTCTGTTTTGTTATACCCTACAGAAGCATATAAAGTAGATTTATCATCACCAGCAGAAACTGAGAAATCTAAATTGTTCATCAATGCATCTTCATTTTTCATCAATTTAGTCCAATCGTATTCTGTTGATCCACGAGCAATCCATGCTCTCATAGCACTAGTACCTGAAGCTAAATTTGTTGTAGCCCAAGTTAAAGCATTAGCTTCTGTAAAATTGTAAGCTGTACCATAAGTATTATAAATTGCTTCAAGCAATAATTCTTTTTTCTCTGCACCTGTAAATGGTCTTAATCCATCTACCGCATTGTTTTGGAAACCTACACTTGAGCTTAAGCTAAATTGTGCATCTCCTTTTTTACCTTTTTTTGTAGTAATCAAAATTACACCATTAGACCCTCGTGCTCCATATACAGAAGTTGCACCTGCATCTTTCAATACAGTCATAGATTCAATATTATCTGCTGCAATAGAAGATAAGGTAGACAATGAACTAATATTAGACGAACCAGAGAAGTTACCATTAATCATTGGAACACCATCGATAACAAATAATGGATCATTTCCAGCATTAATCGAATTTCTACCTCTAATACGAATATCTTGAGTAGATCCTGGTGTACCAGATGAAGTTGACATTTGTAAACCAGCTACATTTCCTTGTAGAGCTTGATCTACAGATACCATCGGAGCTGCTTTAATTTTATCAGCACCTACTGTTGAAACATTACCTGTAACTTCGTTTCTCTTTTTTACTTGACCGTAACCAACTACAACAACTTCATTAAGAGAGTTACCCGCTTGTAATTTAAAATTGATTGTGTTCGAAGCACCTACTTTTGAAGAGGCATCTAGCATTCCTACAAAAGAAACAACCAAAACATCTCCTACTTTCGTTTTGATAGCAAATTTACCATCAAAATCGGTTTGAACACCATTTTTAGTTCCTTTAACTATTACGTTAGCACCTGGAACCGGACCTGTCCCGTCTGAAACAACTCCTGAAACTGTTTTCTCTTGAGCAAAAGAAAACTGCATAGACAACGCTAATAAAAGCGTATAAATCCACTTGAATTTTAATCTCATAGTAAAATTAATTTTGAATTAGTTAATCACAAAAGTCTTAATTATTTCTTAATAAACAAACATATAATGAAATATTTGTTATTTTAACATTTGTTAAAGGTTAATTAATTATTTTTTTTTGTGAATAGCATTAAATTTAATAGTTCGTTATAATTTGATTGTAGAATAAAATATACTAATTTTATTTTTTTTGAAACTACAAAAATGCTCTCTCTTAATTTCTCATCATTTCTTTTGGAAGTTGGAACCGACGAAGCAGGTCGCGGCTGTATCGCAGGCCCTGTTACTGCTGCCGCTGTAATTTTACCTGCTCATTTTGAAAATTCAATTTTGAATGACAGTAAACAATTGACAGAAAAAGCGAGAGAAAAATTACGCCCCATTATAGAAGAACAAGCCGTTTCATTTGCCGTTACACATTTAGAACCAATCATTATTGATGAAATCAATATTTTAAATGCTTCAATCAAAGCCATGCAGGAGAGCATTTTGAAATTGAATCCAAAACCAGAATACATTATAGTTGATGGGAATCGGTTTAAACCTGTTTTAGATATTCCGTACAGTTGTATTATCAAAGGAGATGCTAAATTTATGTGTATTGCTGCGGCTTCTGTTTTAGCAAAAACCTACCGAGACGAGTACATGAACAAAATTCACGAAGAATTTCCCATGTACAATTGGAAACAAAACAAAGGCTACCCTACTCAAGAACACCGAGAGGCTATTCGTAAATATGGGGTAACCAAATACCACCGTATGAGTTTTAGATTGTTGCCTGAGCAATTAAAATTAGATATTTAATCCGATCAGCAATTTCGAATTACAAATCGCCGTTCACGAATTCCGATTCAAACAATGAAGCAAAATGATGCAGAATTTTAGCTTTCACTTCGTTTTCATCCAATTTTTCAACTCCCAATTCTACATGTAAAGAAGTCACTGCTTTGCCACGAATTCCACAAGGAATGATATTGTCAAAATAACCCAAATCGGCATTGACGTTTAAGGCAAAACCATGCATGGTAACCCAACGCGAAGCACGCACTCCCATGGCGCAAATTTTTCGAGCAAAAGGGGTTCCAACGCCCAACCAAACTCCCGTTTCTCCATCACTTCGACCACAAGTCAAACCGTATTCGGCTAGCGTTAGTATAATGGCTTCTTCCAATAATCGCAAATATTTATGAATATCGGTAAAAAAATTTTCTAAGTCTAAGATAGGATAACCCACAATTTGTCCAGGACCGTGATAGGTAATATCTCCTCCTCGATTGATTTTATAAAAGGTGGCGCCTTTGGCCTCCAATTGTTTTTCAGAAAGCAACAAATTACTCAAATCGCCACTTTTTCCTAAAGTATACACATGCGGATGTTCTACAAAAAGGAAATAATTGGGTGTAGGTAAACAAGTTTCGTCTTTTCTATTTTGGATTTTCAAATCGACAATTCCTTTGAACAATTCTTCTTGGTATTCCCAAGTAGCTTTGTAATCCTTGTTGCCTAAATCGTATAATTGGATTTGTTTGTTCATTTGTCATTGCGAGGAACGAACTCATTTTAAATCGTTCCTTTTTATATTGCGAGCCAAAGGTACAAAGTTTTGAAAACAAATTCGTCATTTCTAGCCCTGATGGAAGCGACATCCTTTTAACGCTTCCCAAGCGTTAAAAGATACAGCGTACAGCAGGACCCAACGAGATAAAAAACAAAAAGTGCTGCTTCTGAAAAAACTGAGATGTTTTTCAAATTTTGAAATTGCTACGTTTTCAAATTTAACTATCTTTGCGCTCTTAAAATCCGAATACAATGGCATTATCCGAACAAGAAATTTTACGTAGAGAAGCACTTACCGAATTACGCAATTTAGGTATTGAGCCGTATCCAGCAGCCGAGTTTACCACCACCGCTTATTCGAGCGAAATCCTAGCTAACTTCGAGAAATACGAAGGTAAGGAAGTGATTTTAGCGGGTCGATTGATGGGAAAACGCATCATGGGAAAGGCGTCGTTTGCCGAATTGAAGGATTCTGAAGGACGTATTCAAGTTTATGTTTCGAGAGATGACATTTCGGATGATGAAGAAAAAACCATGTACAATGTGGTTTTCAAAAAACTATTGGACATTGGTGATTTCATTGGGATTCGCGGAACGGTTTTTAAAACACAGGTGGGCGAAATCTCGGTTCATGTATACGGTTTAACGGTTTTGGCGAAAGCCTTAAAACCACTTCCTGTAGTGAAAATGGATGCCGATGGAAAAATCCACGATGCCTTTGCCGATCCAGAACAAAGATACCGTCGTCGTTATGTAGATTTAACGGTGAACGACCATGTGAAAGATACGTTTATCAAAAGAACTAAATTGTTCAACGCCATGCGTTCGTTTTTTAACGACAAAGGATATTTGGAGGTAGAAACACCCGTTTTACAACCGATTCCGGGTGGAGCTGCAGCGCGACCATTTATCACGCACCACAACTCGCTTGACATTCCGCTATACATGCGTATTGCCAATGAGTTGTACTTAAAAAGATTGATTGTAGGTGGATTTGAAGGAGTGTATGAGTTCTCTAAAAACTTCCGTAACGAAGGAATGGACAGAACCCACAACCCAGAATTTACCGCTATGGAAATATATGTAGCCTACAAAGACTACAACTGGATGATGAACTTTACCGAAAACTTGTTAGAGCATTGCGCTATTGGAGTGAACGGTACTAGTGAAGTGACTTTTGGCGAACATAAAATCAATTTCAAAGCGCCCTATGCCAGAGTCACCATGACCGATGCGATCAAACAGTTTACAGGTTTTGATATTTCGGGAAAATCAGAATCGGAATTGTTTGCTGCTGCTAAAGGCATGGGAATTGACGTAGACGAAACCATGGGGAAAGGAAAATTGATTGACGAAATTTTTGGCGCTAAATGCGAAGGAAATTACATTCAGCCAACTTTTATCACCGATTATCCAAAAGAAATGAGTCCACTTTGTAAACAACACCGTGACAATCCAGAACTGACAGAACGTTTTGAATTGATGGTGTGCGGAAAAGAGGTGGCCAATGCCTACTCGGAATTGAATGACCCAATAGATCAAAGAGAGCGTTTTGAAGACCAAATGCGTTTGGCCGAAAAAGGTGATGATGAAGCCAATGGGGTGATCGATGAGGATTTTTTACGAGCTTTGGAATACGGAATGCCACCCACTTCTGGATTGGGAATTGGAATGGACCGATTGATGATGTTCTTGACAAATAATGCCTCTATTCAAGAAGTGTTGTTCTTCCCGCAAATGCGTCCGGAGAAAAAACAAGTTCAAATTGAATTAACAGAAGAAGAAAAATTAATCGTTGATTTATTGAAAGCAAACAACAACCAAATGGATTTGGCTGCATTGAAAGCCAAATCGGAATTGAGCGGTAAAAAATGGGATGCTGCCACCAAAGGCTTGTCTCAAAACAAACTTATCAAAGTAAGTGTGGCTGGCGAGAGTAAAATAATGGAATTGATTGGATAAATTAATTTCGAAATGATAAAAAAAGGAGCTTCAATTGAGGCTCCTTTTTTGGTTTTACAACGAATAATTCAGATTAAAGCTCCAACGACAATTGGCTTCTACATTACCTCCAGTTAAATTTTGCTTAATAGGCAACATGACATTGGCTCCAAAAGAAAAAGCATTACGCCCCACTTCAAAACCTACTTTACCAAATAATGCATTGCCTGACGTTTTATTCAATTGGATTCCGTATTGGTAATTGCTTTCGTAATTTTCTCCTGCAATTCCAATTTGAGGAGCAAAGGAGTACGCATCCTTTTCATTCAAATAGAAGAAAGTAGCAGCATAATTCAATTGATTTCCAAAACGGTAATTTTTCTGATTTTCGGTTTTAATCACGTAATTCAATAGCGTGTTGAGTCCGAATTGTTTTCTTCTAATTATATATTCGGTTGCCAAAAGATAATCCCAACTCCCCGTTCCTACTTGAAAACTCGGATTGACATTCCCAGAATTAGCTTGGTTGAATTTGCCTGATGGCATTTTTACACCACCGCCCATTTGTAAGGTATGTACCAAAAAAGTACTGTCTTTATGTGTTTGATACAATCGATACATCGCTAAAAGTGTAATATCTCCAACACCATTAATCGCTTGATCTCCTGTAGCCGTGGCTCTGTTGTGCGAATGATATGGAAATAAAACCGAAAGCTGCACATTTTCCTTTACGGGAATTCGAGCCCAAACTTGAGTAGTATTGAAATTTTCTTTGTACCAAAGTGAATTACTATACAAGCCATCTGTCGATTGGTATTGCTGATTAAAATAGCGAATGCCGACGAAGTTAGAATTCAACATCGATGCAAATCCCATACTTCCACCACTAGCCGAGCAACCGCAAGCATCACAATCATCTTCCAAAAAATGATGAAATTGAGTAAACGGATTTTTGAATTGTAAACTGTCTTTTTCGGTGGCATTAGCTAATTGAAAAACTAATACTAGTACTAATGTTATTTTCTTCATTTTACAATAATTTAATATTCAGAAAAACGTTTATCGGTTAAATACTGCGTATCCGTTAGGGTTTTCAAAAAAGCTATTAATTGTGATTTCTCTGATGCAGTTAATGCAATTCCTAACATTCCATTTCTTTTTAAAATAGGATCCAATGTCGCAGAATTTTCGACCCCTGAACTGTAATGATCTAAAACTGCTTCTAAAGTATACAAACGACCATCATGCATGTACGGAGCAGTTTTTTCCACATTACGCAAACTTGGCACTTTAAATTTATGCAAGTCCTGAGCTAATTGACTAACACGAAAACGTCCGACATCATTAATTAAAGGATTAACAGGTAACCCATTATTTCGAAACGAATTGTCGGTAAATAAATCGGTTGCGTGACAGCTGGCACATTTTTTATTAAAAACAGTATATCCATCTAATTCTTGTTGAGATAAAGTTCCACCTGCTTCATTGCGTCGGTATTTATCAAAACGAGAATTGGACGAAGTCACCATCAACATGAATTGACCTAGGGCTTTCAGCATATTTTCCGAATTGATTTGACCATCTGTAAACGCCAATTGAAACATTTTTTGATATTCGGCATCTCCTTTCATCATAGCAATTGCTTTGCTAAAATCACCGTTCATTTCTATTGGGCTTGTAAACGGAATAATCGGTTGTAAATCCAAATGTGTCGTTGCTCCGTCATACATAAAACTCGTTTGATAGCCTAAGTTCTGGATCGAAGGTGTATTTCTGGTTCCAATAGCATCATTTACCCCATGACTAAGTGAATGTCCGTGATGTGTAAAAGCATCCTCTTGTATGTGACAAAACCCACACGAAACTATTCCATCAGATGCCAAACGTCCTTCATAAAATAGTTTTTTGCCTAGTTCAAATCCTTTTTGCGTAGGAGGATTATTTGCTAAATCATACGCTAATGGAGGAAAATTAGAAGGTAACTTGAATTCCAATGGAATGTTTTGGTACACATCATCTTGATCATTGGAACAACTCCACAACAATGGTAAAATGAGTAACAATAAAAAATTTGTTTTCATTTTCTAAGATTTTTAAAGCGGTCAGCTAGACACCAACCGCTTTGAGATTAAATTTAGTCGTTATGTACGTGTTCTACACTAAACATAGTAGGAAGATTTGAAGTAATTAAAGGTAATTTATCACCACTCATAATCATTGCTCCCATTCCCATTCCATTACTTGCTGTTAAACTAATTTTATTAGTTCCATTTAGCACTTTTGAAATATCAGCCATAATATGGACTTGTGGAGTAATAGTAGTTCTTACCAATGCATTTGTTGGCAAATTCAATGTAACAGTGGTGTAGTTGTAATCTGTTCCTGTTTGTCCTGTATGTACCATAAAACTAGTCGCCGTAGTTACTGTTGACGAAGTAAAAGTTCCTTCGAAAGCTAAAAACTTATATCCTGCCGACCATGACCACATCATACCAGCAGTTTGTGCTAATGCTAAAAAATCACCTTGACCCGTGGCTCCTATATTAAATTGGGCTTGATCCACTCCAATTCCAAAACTTACTTTAGTATAATTTGCTGCAGGAATATTTGGAAGATTTAATAAAGCACTTGCTGCAGTAGCCTCATCCACAATAAAATAACTCTGAGATTTTGGCAATGTAAATGTTGTTCCATCTGCTTTTGTCAATACAATATTGCTTACAATATATTTTAGCTTATTTATCTTGACTACTTCACCATTAGAATTAGTATATGGTGTATTAAAAGCTAAATTATTAGCATTGTACACATTGTCAAATTCTAATTTTAAGTTTCCATTTCCTGAAATAACTTCATCATCATTAGAACAAGAGAATAAACTGATTGCGATTACAACAACCGCTGCGATTTTTTTTAATTGAAATTTCATTTCTTAAATTTTATGTAAATAATAAATAGTATCAGTCTGCTTTTCATTTAGATAATTCTAAAAAAAAAGCACACCAATTTTATATTCGTTTGTATAACGAATACAGGGCAAACACATTGCCAACTATAATTTAAGAAAGGATTGTGGGGGGATGAAAAACCGAATTGGTTATCAAATAGGAATAAAAATCCAAATAAGTAGATCGATTTTTGGGTTGTTTAGAACATCCGCATGACACCAGTTTATAAGAGCCAACTTCATTAAAAAACAACACTTCTTGTATTGGTGAAAAAGATTTTTTGTCGGAAGATTTTGGATTTTCTGTCTCAGCCGCTTTAGCTAATTCTTTCATCAAATGACATTTTCCGTTACATTGTAGTTTGGGTTTGTCTTTGTTTTCACAAAGCACTTTGCTAATGTATTCATAGTTAATAACATAATCTACAACCGGAAGAATTGGCTTTAGAAACAAGGCGATAACTAGTATGAATAGGATGTTTTTCACCTTGCAAAAGTAAGTAATACTTGTGTTTTTAAAAAATTATAACTTTAAAAATAGTAATTCTAAATACTAAACTTATGTTAAGAATTAAACCTTATCAATAGCCTTAGGTCTTACCCTGCAGTAACTTAAAAATTAAAATCATGAAAAAAGTATGTATTGTTGCCCTATTAGTAATTGGACTAAGTAGTTTTGCCCAGGAAAGAAAAGAAAGACACCCCAAAGGAGAAATCGAACAAATGACTCTGGAACAACGCAATCAATTGCACCTTAAAAAAATGACCTTGGATTTGGATCTCAATGCCAAACAACAAGAACAAGTTGGCAAATTAATGACGGAGCAAATGGCTAAAATAGAGAAAATGAAAGCCGAACACAAAGCCAAAATGGAAGAAGCAAAAGCGCTTCGTTTTGAGATGAAAAATAAAATGCTCGACGAGCAAATTGAATTGAAAAACAAAATGAAAAGCATTTTATCCGCTGACCAATTTGCCAAATGGGAATTGAGAAAAGACAGAAACAACAAGCGAATGGGCGAAAAAAGAAAATTACACAAAGAACATCAAAGGGATTAATTCAAACAAAAACTTCCGGTTATACCGGAAGTTTTTTATTTTAATTTAAAATGTTTTAGACACTTTGTCAATTGCCTGAATGGTAACATCCAAATCTTCATAAGTCAACGCATCCGTAATAAACCAGGTTTCGTAGGCTGATGGCGCAATATAAATTCCTTCTTGCAATAAGCCGTGAAAGAATTTCTTGAAAGTAGCATTATCGCCTTTGGCAGCCGATTGAAAATCAACCACCGGATCGGCGTCAAAATGAACCGAAATCATAGAACCTACTCTATTAATTGTAAATACTACATTGTTGGCTTTTAAAACACGGTCAATTCCTGCTGCTAAATAAGCTGTTTTTTCTTCCAATCGCTGAAAAATAGCAGCATCATTATTCAAGGCTTGTAACATAGCCAAACCAGCAGCCATAGCCAATGGATTTCCTGATAAAGTTCCCGCTTGGTATACTGGTCCAAGTGGAGCCAAATGATTCATAATTTCTGATCGAGCTGCAAAAGCACCAACAGGCAAACCACCTCCAATTACTTTTCCAAAACAAACAATATCCGCTTGAATGCCATATAATTCTTGTACACCGCCTTTGGCTAAACGGAAACCCGTCATCACCTCGTCAAAAATTAACAAGATTCCATTATCTGAACACAATTGGCGCAAGCCTTCTAAAAATCCGTTTTGAGGCGGAATACAACCCATATTTCCTGCAACAGGTTCTACAATAATCGCGGCAATTTCATTTTTATTGGCTGCAATTAAGGTCTCCACATTATCCAAATCATTGTAACGGGCTAACAAAGTATCTTTAGCGGTTCCTTCTGTTACACCAGGACTGTTAGGTGAACCAAAAGTAATGGCTCCACTCCCCGCTTGAATCAAAAACGAATCGGAATGTCCGTGGTAGCATCCTGCAAATTTGATGATTTTGTCTCTTTTAGTATAACCACGCGCTAATCGAATGGCGCTCATACAGGCCTCAGTCCCTGAATTCACAAAACGGATTTTATCAATATTCGGCACCATCGAAACCGCTAAAGCCGCAATTTGCGTTTCTAATTCGGTGGGCATTCCAAAAGAAGTTCCCAATTGCGCTTTCGCCACCACCGCATCCACCACTGGTGCATAGGCATGGCCTAAAACCATCGGTCCCCAAGAGTTGATGTAATCAATTAAACGGTTACCGTCTTCATCATACAAATAAGCGCCTTTCGCACTTTTGACAAAAATAGGAGTTCCTCCAACCGCTTTAAATGCTCTAACTGGTGAATTCACACCTCCTGGAATTACTTTTTCAGCTTCAGCAAAGAGCTGACTACTTCTTTGGTATATCATTGTTATTGTGTTTTTACTGTTACTTTAAGCGAAGTTTTTGCCCCACATAAAGTGCATTATCCAACATATTATTTTTTTGTTTGATGTCTTCTAAACTCAAATTGAATTTTTTGGCAATTGAAAATAGTGTGTCTCCTTTTTGCACTTCGTATTCGCCTAGAGTTGAACTATCCGCGATGGCTGTTGCTTCCATTTTCTTTTTGTTCAATGTAAATTTCTTGTCTAAAACCTGGCTGTCGTATTGGTACAACTCATAACGCTCTATGTACGAAATTAATTTTTCTGGGTAATTAGGATCCGTAGCGTAACCCGCTAATCGCAATCCTTTTGCCCAAGCTTCGTAATCGTCTTTGGGCAATTCGAACAAGCTCGCATAACGGTTTCTTCCTGTTAAAAAAGTCGCATGATCTTTAAAGGATTCTGCTGGATCATTGTATTTTCTAAAACATTCTTGTGCCGCATCATCATCTTTCAAAACTGTTTCTCCAGTCCAATCGTTATGACATTTAATACCAAAATGATTATTGGCAGTAGCTGCTAAAGACCCTTTTCCTGCACCCGATTCTAAAATTCCTTGTGCCAAAATAATACTAGCCGGAATACCGTAATTTTTCATATTACTCATCGCTACGTCTTTGTAATTAGCAATATAATCATTCACTGTTCCATTGACAGCTATTGATTTTGTAGGCGTCGAACTTGTATTTCTTTTGTATTTACTGGAATTATATCTACTGTCTTTTTGAGTCACAATCACCGATTTCTTGGCGTGACATCCAACTAGCAGTAACAACACAAAAACGACTAGACTCTTTTTAATCATGTGTATGAAGTATTGGTAAACCTTTATTTTTTAGTTTTAAATTCATGCCTTGAATACCTTGCAATCCACCAGTATGAATTAATAAAATTTTGGCGTTTTCAGGAAAGTAATTTTTTGCAATCAAATCTACTATTCCAAAAACCATTTTTCCAGTATAAACTGGATCTAACGGAATTTGGGTTTGATCATAAAATTGATTGATCCAATCAATTAAATCATTAGTTACTTTTCCATAACCTCCAAAATGATAATCGGTAATTAACTTCCAATTGTCCTGGCGCACAAAATTACGAATTTCATCTTGTAAAAAGTTACCTTTCAAGGCAGGAAATCCCAAAACTTTTTGATGAGGCAAAACACTATTAATTATTCCAGAAATAGTTCCTCCCGTTCCAATGGCACAAGCCACATAATCAAAGGAAGCATCATCTGGAGTTAAAATTTCTTCGCAACCTTGTATGGCAAAAGTATTGGTACCGCCTTCGGGAATTAAATAAAATGCACCGTATTGTTGTTGTAATTGTTCCAAAAAAGTCGCTTCTGTTTTTAAGCGATAGGTTTCTCTGTACACAAATTCGAATTGCATGCCACATTCTTGGGCAAATTTTAAAGTAGGATTGCTTTCTATTTTATCACCTAATTCGTCGCCGCGAATGATTCCAATAGTTTGAAAACCATTTTCTTTTCCAGCATACGCAACCGCGGCAATATGATTGGAATAGGCCCCTCCAAAAGTTAAAAGTGTGGATTGATTTTCGGCTTTTGCTTGCAGCAAATTGTACTTTAATTTCCTGAATTTATTGCCCGAAACAAAAGGGTGTATCAAATCTTCTCTTTTGATAACAAGAGAGATACTCTTTGGCAAATTAATCGGAATCGCTTGATTCAAGGAATACGAAAACAAATGTTAAATATTTAGTAAGGTATTACAACGGCCGCTTTTAATTTCTAAATTTGTTTGCAAACCAATTACGGTTGTAATACGCATTTATGGATAAGCAAAGTAATGAAAATAAATTAACAGCTGAGGAAGATTTCTACTATACTCCCGAAGGTTATAAATGTTTTACCGAAAAATTCCATTTGAAACGCGGGTATTGTTGCAAAAGTGGTTGTCGACATTGTCCGTACGGATTTGATAAAAAGACCAATACCATTCGAAAAAAATAAATTAAAGCCAACTCATTGTTACAATAAAAAGAACTTCATTATTAACATATAAATTAGCACAATCATGAAAGCAATTCAATTTCTTTTCGCAGCCCTACTTTTGACCATGGTTTCTTGCGGTTCTATGGTAAGTGTCAATACAGATTACGACAAAAAAGTCGATTTTTCAACTTACAAAACCTTTGCCTTTTATAAAACGGGTATCGACAAAGTTGAAATTTCCGATTTAGACAAACGCAGAATTCTACATGCCATTGACCAGCAAATGCTTGCCAAAGGCTTTACTAAAAGTGAAAACCCAGACCTACTTATCAATATTTTTACCAAATCCCGAGAGCAAGTGAATGTGAACCAATTCAATGCCGGTTGGGGTTACGGTTGGGGATGGGGTTGGAATCCATTTATGATGGGCGGTCAACAAACTACTGTTACTTCTTCAACTGAAGGCACTTTATATATTGATTTTATTGATGCTAAAAAGAAAGAAATGATTTGGCAAGGAGAAGGTACAGGAGTGCTTACCAAAAACACCTATAAAAAAGAAGAGCGCATCAACGAATTTGTCACCAAAATTATGTCGCAATATCCTCCCGTCGCAAAATAATAAATGATACTTAACCTCCTCTTCAAGGAGGTTTTTTTATTAATAACACAACCAAGAGAAGAAAACAATTCGTATTTTTGAATTAAAATTAATAAAATATGAATCTTTTTAAGGAAGCCATAATTGCCAAAGATCAGTTGGAAGGGGTTGTTTCTCCCACTCCACTGACTGAAAATACCAATCTTTCTAATGAATTTGACTGTACTATTTTATTAAAAAGAGAAGATTTACATATCGTTCGCTCGTATAAAATACGAGGAGCCTACAATAAAATAAGTTCCCTTACTGAAGCCGAAAAAAAACAAGGAATTGTATGTGCGAGTGCTGGAAATCATGCGCAAGGCGTTGCTTTTTCTTGTAATTTATTGCAAATAAAAGGCAAAATCTACATGCCTAAAACCACTCCAAAACAAAAAATAAAACAAGTTCAATTGTTTGGTAAATCCTATGTAGAAATTGAATTAATTGGAGATACATTTGACGATGCTTATGCTCAAGCAGTGACCGATGCAAAAAAGAACAACAAAATATTCATCCACCCATTTGACGATGCCAAAGTAATTGCAGGTCAAGCTACAGTAGGTTTAGAAATTCTAGAATCGCATCAACAACCTATTGATTATATTTTTGTCCCAATTGGCGGAGGCGGATTATCAGCAGGATTATCGACTGTATTCAAAGAATTGAGTCCCAATACTAAAATTATCGGTATAGAACCAGAAGGCGCACCCACCATGAAAACAGCTATTGCTAATGGTAATAATGCACCGTTAGCCGCTATTGACAAATTTGTGGATGGTGCAGCTGTAAAACAAGTGGGCAACCTGACTTTTGAAATTTGCAAAGAGTACTTAAGCGATATTATAC
Source organism: Flavobacterium ammoniigenes (assembly GCF_020886055.1). Taxonomy (NCBI): domain Bacteria; kingdom Pseudomonadati; phylum Bacteroidota; class Flavobacteriia; order Flavobacteriales; family Flavobacteriaceae; genus Flavobacterium; species Flavobacterium ammoniigenes. Next base: position 66,373 of record NZ_AP025184.1, read on the forward strand.
TAGTCCCAGAAGGAAAAGTGTGTACAACAATTTTACGTTTGTATAATGAAGAAGCGATGGTGGTAGAACCAGCTGGCGCTTTAACTATTGCTGCTTTGGATTTTTATAAAGACAAAATCAAAGGTAAAAATGTAGTGTGTATTGTCAGTGGAAGTAATAATGATATTGAACGTACTGCCGAAATTAAAGAACGCTCTCTTTTGTATGAGGGATTGATGCATTACTTTATCATTCAATTTCCGCAAAGACCGGGTTCGTTAAAAGAATTTGTCAACGAAATTTTAGGACCAGAAGACGATATTACCTATTTCCAATTTACCAAAAAGAACAATAGAGAATCAGCTCCCGTGGTGGTAGGTTTGGAATTGAAAAACAAAAATGACATTCACGCCATTAAAACAAAAATGACAGAACGCGGTTTTCAATACAACTACATCAATGAAAAGCAAGATTTATTCAATCAGTTAATTGGCTAACTAAAACTTCATAAAGGGATACCTTTCTTGTAATTTCGAGATCTTCTCTTGCAATTTAGATTGGAATTTTTGGTGACTTTCAGCCAATGAATTAAAAGGTTTGTGTAACAAACTTTTCTGAATAGCCTCCACCTCATCTAGGGTTGACCATGCCGTTTCCGAAATGGAACTGGCTCTAAATCGTTGCCAGATATATTCAATCGCCATCGAACTTGGGTGCAATAAATCGTCTCCATAAAAACGATAATCTCGCAATTCGTCCATTACAATTTCATAGGCCGGAAAATACCCGGCTTGGTCTAACAGATGATCCGAAAGCAAATTTTGCAAAGCAGTAATCAAATGCGCTTTACTACGTTGATTTTCAACAAAACCATCTTTAATATGTCGCACGGGAGAGAGTGTGAATACAAAGGAACAATTGGGATTGACTTTTCGAATCGCATCAACGGTATTTTGAATTGCAGCTTCAATCGAAGCTACTGATAGCAAATGCTTGTCAAAATGAGATTGTGGCATTTTATGGCAATTCGACACGACAGCACCACTATTTTTTTCTTGGTACACCCAAGAAGTACCGTAGGTAATTAAAATGTGCGTAGCAGTCTTTATTTTTTGATAGGTGAATTCTAAACTTGTATTTAAACTATTAAGTAATTCTTGTTGATTAGTCGAACTCAAATCAGAATGTACTTCGTAACAATGAAACCGTTCGTTTTGAAAAAAGACGTCTTCTTCGGTAAATTTCTTTTGATTAATTGATCGAACGATTAATTTTTCGATAGAAACGGGATTAAAAATGATCCCAAATGGATTGGTCGTATTTTTAAATTTAAAATAATCCAATTGCGCTCCCATGTTGACAGCAAAACAGGAACCTATCGTTATTATTTCCGATGAGAAATCCACACAATGCATAGATTTAGTAATGTTAACAGGGGTAGTAAAGTTCATACATTTTTTTTTCAACACAAAAATATCGAATTATATATGAAATACAATTTTTAAATTGATATCAAAATTGATAGTTTTACGTTATATTAGAATACAAAATGAAATGACAAAGCTAAATGCAATAGGAATCTTAGTATCATTTTTAGGATGTATATTAGAATGGCCACCTAACAACTCTTACTATGTATTTCAGCTTGAATATCAATTGCTTTTTGAAACGAAAGGCATTCTAAAATCATTAGTTCACCCAGTACTTCTTGCGGGAATTTTTGGTCATTTTAGTATGATATATACTATCATTTCAAAAAACCCAAAACAATGGATTGAACTAAGCGGTTCGATCTTACTTAGTGCATTAGTGGCATTGTTCTTACTCTCTGGACTATTTTCAAAAAATAGTAAAATGATACTGTCTACCCTTCCATTTATTTTGATAAGCAGCAATTACTATTATCATTTATACAAAAACAAAAAACTCAAAATCAATTGATTGATTTTGAGTTTTTTTATTTTTAGCTAATGTTTTATTAAGCTCTTCTTAATTATTTATAAAATCAACTGCTTTTGCTAATGCTTCAGGAATTCCAGCTACATTTTTACCACCAGCAGTAGCAAAGAACGGCTGTCCTCCTCCTCCACCTTGAATGTACTTCCCAAGCTCACGAACCACTTGTCCGGCATTAAGATTTTTAGACGCTACTAATTCTTTAGAAATATAGCACGTTAACATCGGTTTGTCTTCTTCGGCAGTAGCCAAAACTAAAAACAAATTAGTCCCTAAATTTCCTAACTCATAGGCTAAATCTTTAGCACCTTCTGGATTCAAATCTACTTGAGTAGCCAAGAATTGAACGCCATTTACTTCTTGTATTTGAGAAGCTAAACTCGCTTTTAAATGCTTCACTTTGTCTTTCATCAAAGCCTCAATTTGCTTCGCCAACTTGGCGTTGTCTTCTTGCAAATTATGAACCGCTTTCAGAATATCTTGTGGGTTTTTCAAGGCCCCTTTAATCTCATTTAATGTATTTTCATAGGAAGCAAAATGCGCTTTTACTGCCTCACTTGTAATCGCTTCGATACGACGAATACCAGCCGCAACAGCACCTTCAGATACAATTTTAAAATGCCAAATTTCAGCGGTGTTGGTCACGTGAATTCCACCGCACAATTCCATGCTATCGCCAAATTTAATAGCACGAACGTTATCGCCATATTTTTCCCCAAACAAAGCCATTGCACCTTCGTCAAGAGCTTGTTGAATTGGAATACTACGTCTTTCAATTAATGGCAACTGCTCTTGAATTCGAGCGTTGACAAAATTTTCTACCGCCTCTAATTCTTCGTCGGTCATTTTAGAAAAATGCGAAAAGTCAAATCGCAAGTAATTTGGGTTTACCAACGATCCTTTTTGCTCCACATGCGTTCCTAAAATACTTCTTAAGGCTTGATGCATTAAGTGAGTAGCCGAGTGATTACGCGAAGACAAGGTTCTTAAATCGGTATTTACTTTTGCCACAAAGCTAGCTGTTACATTTTCAGGTAATTGCTTTGCCAAATGCAAAATCAAATTATTTTCTTTCTTGGTGTCGATGATTTCAATAGTTTCATTCGCCGAAACTAAAGTTCCTTTGTCTCCCACTTGTCCACCACCTTCTGGATAGAAAGGCGTGCTGTCTAAAACGATTTGGTACAAAACACCATCCTTTTTACTATCTACTTTTCTAATTCTAGAAATTTTAACTTCATTTTCAGTTTGGTCATACCCCACAAATTTTTCCACATTTCCAGGAATCAAAACCGACCAATCTTCTGTAGACACTTCAGAAGCAGCGCGCGAACGTGATTTTTGCTCCTGCATCGCTTTTTCAAAACCAGCTTCGTCTAATTGGTAGCCTCTTTCTCTTAAAATCAAAGCCGTTAAGTCAATTGGGAAACCAAAGGTATCGTACAATTCAAATGCTTTTTCTCCAGAAATTTCAGTTCCAGTAGTTTGATTCATCACATTTTCTAACAATTGCAATCCTTGATCCAAGGTTCTTAAGAAAGAAGCTTCCTCTTCACGAATCACATTGGTTACCAAAGTTTGTTGTGACTTGATTTCAGGGAAAAATTCACTCATTTGGTTCGACAACACCGCTACCAATTCATAAATAAAAGGCTCTTTGGTGTTTAAGAAGGTAAATCCGTAACGGATAGCACGACGCAAGATTCGGCGAATTACATATCCTGCTCCGGTATTCGATGGCAATTGACCATCTGCAATCGCGAAAGCTACTGCACGAACGTGATCGGCCACTACACGAATGGCAATGTTCGTTTTATTTTGTTCTTCTGAACTATTTTGTATTTCGTTTGAAGTATATTTCAAACCCGTGATTTGTTCTACTTTTTCAATTAGTGGAGTAAACACATCGGTATCGTAATTCGAAGTTTTTCCTTGCAAAGCCATACACAAACGTTCAAATCCCATTCCGGTATCCACGTGTTGTGCTGGTAGTTTTTCTAGAGAACCATCTGCTTTACGGTTGAATTCCATAAATACATTGTTCCAAATTTCCACCACTTGCGGATGGTCGTTGTTCACCAAGCTTTTACCCGAAACCAAGGCTTTTTCTGCTTCTGAGCGTAAATCCACGTGGATTTCAGAACAAGGTCCGCAAGGTCCTTGGTCACCCATTTCCCAGAAATTATCTTTTTTATTTCCTAAAATGATACGGTCTTCATCGATCAACTCTTTCCATAAATCCCAAGCTTCTTGGTCAAAAGGTACATTTTCGTCAGGATTTCCTTCAAAAACAGAAACGTACAAGTTTTCTTTTGGAATTTTATAGACTTCGGTCAATAATTCCCATGCCCAGTTGATGGCTTCTTTTTTGAAATAATCGCCAAAAGACCAGTTTCCCAACATTTCGAACATGGTATGGTGGTAGGTATCAAAACCTACATCTTCTAAATCATTATGTTTTCCTGAAACACGAAGACATTTTTGTGTATCGGCAATTCGTTGACTTTTTGGAGTTCCGTTACCTAAAAAGTATTCTTTAAACTGTGCCATCCCTGAATTGTTAAACATCAAAGTGGGGTCATCTTTAAGAACGATTGGTGCCGAAGGAACGATCAAGTGTCCTTTGCTTTGAAAAAAGTCCAAAAATTGTTTACGTACGTCTTGTGATTTCATTTGTAGTGTTTATTCGTTTATCAGCTTACTATTTTATTGGTTTCCGAACTTCGGAAGAACCAAATCAACAGCTCCCCTTTTTTTATTCTGAAAAAAGCTGCGAACCAATGAAACATTTATTAAATTTGTTCGACTAACTTTTTTGCGAAGTGCAAAAATAGGGTATTTTAAAATATGTCGAAAGTAAAATATTATTACGATTCTGAAAATCTGGCGTATCGAAAAATAAAAACTAAAAAAACAACGAAATTTGGTTTCGTTTTCTTGTTTTTATTGGCCTCTGCCTTATTTGGTTTTCTAAGTTTCGTGATTTTATTAAATACTCCCTATTTTGAAACCCCAAAAGACCGGTTACAAGCACGTGAAATTGACAATTTGAAATTGCATTATGCCATTTTAAATAAAAAAATAGACGAATTAAATGCTGTTACAGCAGCAATAGAAGATCGTGACAACAATTTGTATCGAACCTATTTTAATACCGCTCCCATTTCAGATGAAGAAAGAAAAGCTGGTTTTAAAACCAAAAATAGGTATGCCGAATTAGAAGGTTTTGACAATGCCGAATTGGTAAAAAACACCACTAAAAGAGTGGATGTCTTGAGTAAAGAATTGGCTATTCAATCCCAATCGTTGGATGAAATATTGAAATTAGCGAAAGCAAAAGACAATTTACTGAGTGCGATTCCGGCCATTCAACCGGTGAAAAATGAAAATTTAAGACGCATGGCGTCTGGTTTTGGGTACCGTTCGGATCCGTTTACTAAAGCGCGAAAGATGCACGAAGGAATGGATTTTACTGCCAAAACCGGAACCCCAATTTATGCCACAGGCGATGGTATAATTGTCAGAGCTGACAATACGGCATCGGGATTTGGGAATCATATGGTAATTCGACATGGGTATGGATACGAAACTTTGTATGCGCATTTAAGTAAATACAAAGCCCGCAAGGGACAACGAGTTAAAAGAGGAGATGTCATAGGATATGTAGGAAGTACAGGACGATCTGAAGCTCCTCATTTACATTATGAAGTTCATCAAAATAATAGAGCTGTGAATCCACTTAATTTTTATTACGGAAACATCTCAGCAGTGGAATATGTGGCCATTTCAAAATTGGCGAATCAAGAAAATCAATCATTAGACTAATGCACATCAATTTATCACCAGACAAAAGGTATTACAGTATTGGCGAAGTAGCCAAAGCATTTGACGTAAACGCTTCACTTATTCGTTTTTGGGATAGCGAATTCGACATTTTAAAACCCAAGAAAAATGCCAAAGGTAATCGTATGTTTACCCCTGAAGATGTTAAAAATCTCCAACTGATATATCATTTGGTCAAAGAAAGAGGCTTTACGTTAGAAGGTGCCAAAACGCATTTGAAAGAAGGTCAAAAGAAAACTCTAGACAAATTTGATATTATCAATAAATTAGAAACCATCAAGGCACAATTATTGAGTATCAAAAGCGAATTATAAATATCAACAATCATTAAAAAAAACAATTAAACAATCAACCTTAAATTTAATTAAACATGGACTTTAAAAAATTCTTACCTTGGATTATAGCAGCTGTAGTAGTATTTGGAATCTACGGTTGGGTAAAAGGAATCAACAACACGGCAGTAACTTACGAACAAGACATTAATGAGTCTTGGGGTAACGTACAAACTGCTTATCAAAGACGAAATGACTTGATTGGCAACTTAGTAAACACAGTAAAAGGAGCCGCTGATTTTGAAAAAAGTACATTAACTGCTGTAATTTCAGCTAGAGCCAAAGCAACTTCTGTAACTGTTGACCCAACAAATGTGAGCCCTGCACAATTGGCAGCCTTCAACTCGGCACAAAGCGGTGTAAGTAGCTCTTTATCTAAATTATTAGTATCAGTTGAAAAATACCCTGACTTGAAAGCCAATGAAAATTTCTTGAAATTACAAGACGAATTAGCCAGTACTGAAAACCAAATTTTAACTGCTAGAACTCGTTTCAATGAAGCAGTTAAACCATACAACACCCACATCAAAACCTTCCCAAATTCTATTTTTGCAGGGATGTTTGGGTTTAAAGAAAAACCGTATTTTGAAGCAGCTGTTGGAGCTGACAAACCTGTAGAAGTAAAATTCTAATTCAAAACAAAACCGACTCATGCAACCAGACTCTATTTTTTTAAGCAAAGAAGACGAAAACGAAATTGTAGCCGCTATTCAATTGGCTGAAAAAAATACGTCGGGTGAAATCCGAGTACACATAGAACAAACGACTTCCAAAGTTCCTTTTGACAGGGCTTTGGAAGTTTTTTATGAATTAAAGATGAATGAAACGCAATTGCAAAATGGCGTTTTGATATATTTGGCTAGTGCCGACAAACAATTTGTCATCTGTGGAGACAAAGGAATCAATGAAGTGGTAGCTACTGATTTTTGGGACAGTACCAAAGAAATTATGGCGGCTCAATTCAAACAAGGTAATTTCAAACAAGGATTAATTGACGGGATTACCCAAGCTGGAGAGCAGCTTAAAACTTATTTTCCTTGGCAAGCCGATGACACAAACGAATTATCAAACGAAATCTCAAAAGGATAATGAAAGCACTTTTACCTACTCCTACTTTTATTCAACTATTCGTTTGTTTATTATTTACACAAATTGGATTGGCACAATATACCATTCCAGAAAAACCCGAAATGCAAACTTCGGTCTACGACTATGCTAAAGTCCTTAGTGAAACCGAGAAAGCCCAACTGGAAGAAAAACTAGTACGCTATTCGGATTCTACCTCAACACAAATTGTCATTGTTACCATTGAAAGTTTGAAAGGTGAAGATGTAAGTCAACTAGCCACCAACTGGGCACAAACCTGGGGAATTGGTCAAGCCAAAGAAGACAATGGTGTCATTATTTTATTGGCGAAAGCTGAAAAGAAAATCGCCATCAATCCGGGTTATGGATTAGAAGATCGATTGACCGCAGGAACGGGTGGAGAAATTATTCGAAATATTATTATTCCGGAATTCAAAGCGGGAAGTTATTTCAACGGATTGGACAAAGGAACCACGGCTATCATTGATGTTTTCAAAGGCAAATACAAAGCAACACGAAAACAAAATAAAGGAGAGAAATTTCCAATTCTTCCTTTTATAGTGATCATCGTTATTGTCTTAATTCTTTTTTCAAGAAATAAAAAAGGGGGTGGTAATTCAGGTGGATCAGGTGGTTTTGGCGGAGGCCCAAGCATTTTAGACATTCTGGTTTTAAGCAGTCTTGCTAGCGGTAACCGAGGTGGTTTCGGAGGTTCGTCAGGTGGTGGATTTGGAGGCGGTGGCTTCGGAGGCGGTTTTGGCGGAGGCGGATTCTCTGGCGGTGGTTCCAGCGGAAGTTGGTAATTTATTTTGATTTCTGAAAAATTGCCACTTTATTTGTAACCCTAACTGTAGTAGATGCTTTCACATAAAACCAAATACGCACTCAAAGCTTTACTGTTTCTTGCTCAACAAGAACCCGGTTATATTGCGCGTACTATTGAAATTGCCGATACAGCCGCTATACCTAAAAAATTTCTAGAACAAATTTTATTGGATTTAAAACGCGCCCATTTAGTTGGCAGTAAACAAGGAAAATTTGGAGGTTATTACCTAATTAAATCCTCAAATGAAATTACAATGGCTGATATTCATCGGTTATTTGATGGTGCCATCGCATTATTACCTTGTGCTTCTTTGAATTTCTACGAACCTTGTTCTGATTGCAAAAGCGAGTCAGAATGTGCTCTGCGACACGGTTTAATAGCCATTCGCGAAGAAACTTTAAAGGCGATGCAAGGGATTACTATAGCTTCTTTAGTAAATAAATAAAAAAATATTTTTTAAACCCTACTATTTTGATAGAATTAATTATATATTTGCACCCGAAAACAAAAAAATTAATTATGAAAACGTATCCAATTCATTTTAGTGCGAAAAAAACAGTAAACCATTTTAGTCAACTTGAAAATTCCTTTCAATATATGTGTATGTGCTAGTTCTAAAAAAAATAATTTTAAACTCTACTAATCACATATAATTAAAATACAATGAAAATCAATACTTTACAAAACACAATTACAAGTCTATTTATACTAATTACAACTACACTTTTTGCTCAAGCCGATGTAGAAGGAATAGTCAAAGATAAAAACAACCAACCTTTAGAATTAGCCAATGTGCTTTTAAAAGGAACAAAATACAATACTACCACTGATGCCAATGGAAAATTTACTATTGACACTCGTGAACGATTACCTTTTACATTAATTGTTCAATATGTGGGTCACCAAACCGCTGAGGTTCGATTTACAACTTTACCAACTAGTCCTATTGAAATCATTTTGAAAAGCGAAAATCAATTGAATGACGTGGTAATTACTTCTAGACGTAGAATTGAAAAAGCACAAAATGTACCTATTCCAATCTCGGTAGTAGGTGGACGTCAAGCTGAACAAGCAGGTGCTTTTAATGTGAATCGTTTAAAGGAATTAGTACCTTCTGTACAACTATACTCTTCTAATCCTAGAAATACAACCATCAACATTAGAGGTCTTGGTTCTACTTTTGGCTTGACCAATGACGGAATTGATCCAGGAGTAGGATTCTATGTAGACGGAGTGTACTATGCACGTCCTGCAGCCACTACACTTGATTTTGTTGATGTGGATCAAATTGAAGTTTTACGTGGACCACAAGGAACACTTTTTGGTAAAAATACTACAGCAGGTGCCTTTAATGTTACTAGTCGTAAGGCGAGTTTTACATCGGGTGCTAACTTTGAATTGAGCTATGGAAATTATGGTTTCATTCAAGCAAAAGCTTCCATTACAGGAGCTTTAAGCAAAAAAATCGCCGCAAGATTATCATTTTCAGGAACGCAACGTGATGGATTATTGGAAAACGTAGTAACTGGAAAATCAGTTAACGATTTGAACAACCAAGGTTTACGTGGACAGTTGTTGTATACTCCAACTGAAAATACCGATATTACTTTGGCTGTTGATTATTCTAAACAAAGACCTGATGGTTATGCTCAAGTAGTAGCTGGTGTAGTTCAAACCAACAGAGCGGCTTACCGTCAATTTAACAATATCATCTCTTCATTAGGATATAGCTTACCAAGTACCAATCCTTTTGATAGAAAAATTGATCATGACACTCCTTGGCGCTCAGGCCAAGATTTGGGTGGTGCCTCATTGAACATTAATAGTAAAATTGGCAACGGAAAATTAACCGCCACCTCAGCATGGCGTTTCTGGAATTGGGATCCGTCAAACGATAGAGATTTTACTGGATTGTCTGTTTTACGTTTATCTCAAGCGACTTCAAAACACCAACAATGGTCACAAGAAATTCGTTATGCAGGAACATTTTTACCAAAAGTAACTGGAGTTATCGGTATTTTTGGAATTGGTCAAGATTTAAAAACCGACCCTTATCATATCGAAGAATCAGGCTCAGCACAATGGCGTTTCTCACAAGATTCAACTGATCCCCTTTGGCAAACCGCTGGTTTATTCAATGGTTATGGAATCAAAACTAAATCTACTTTAAATACAGTGAGTGGTGCTATTTTTGGTCAAACTGATTGGGAAATTACGGATAAATTACACTTGTTAACAGGTTTGCGTTACAACTATGATTCGAAAAAAATTGATTATAGTAGAACCACTTATGGCGGACTACAAACAACCAACTCTGCCTTATTAGCACTTAAGAAAAAAGTATATTCAGACCAGGCTTTTAAAGTGGATGTAGAAGATACTAACTTTTCTGGGAACATCACATTAGCTTATAAATTAGCAGAGAAAATTAACACATTCGCCACTTTTGCTAATAGCTACAAACCGATTGGAATTAATCTTGGTGGAATTCCTTCGGACGCCAATGGCCCAATTATCGAATTAGCCAAAGTAAAACCTGAAAAAGTAAATCATTACGAGTTGGGTATCAAAACTACTCCGTTTAACAATACTACTTTGAACTTGACTGTATTCAATACGGATATTGACAACTATCAAACCTTAGTACAAAGTGAAGATCCTACATTAAACAGAGGTTATTTAGCCAATGCTGAAAAAGTGAGAGTGCGAGGTTTTGAAGCTGATTCTAGAATTACTGTTAATCAGTACCTTTCCTTTAATGCAGCCTTGACCTATAATGATGGTAAATACATTAGTTTTAAAAACGCCCCTTTACCATTGGAAGAAACCGGATTGAAAGTAAATGGCGTTTCTATTTATTCTAAAGATGTTTCTGGGGGTAATTTACCAGGTGTTTCCAAATGGGCAGGAACCTTAGGTGGAGATTTATCAAAAGAAGGACAGTTTTTTGGTAACAAAGGAAGATTCTTTATTGCGATCGATTCGTATTCAAGATCAAGCTTTTCATCAAGTGCCACTCCTTCAAAATATTTGAATATTCAAGGATATAGCATCTTCAATGGCCGTGTTGGATTTAGAGCTTCAGAAGGACTATCTGTTTATGTTTGGGGAAGAAACTTATTGGACAAAAATTATTTTGAACAATTGTTGCCAGCCTCTGGAAATGCGGGACACTATGCTGGAGTTTTAGGAGATCAAAGAACCTACGGAATTACATTGCGTTACAATTTGTAATACCCTTTCATACTATTACAAACACCACATCCAATAAATTGAATGTGGTGTTTGTTTTTTTAAAAACTATATTTGCAAACTATGAAACTCGAATTTACTCCAATGAAAAAAATACACCTAGTTGCTTTCTTCCTATTTACAATGCTACTTTCATTGAATGCAACAGCCCAAAATGAAAAAGAAACCTTTCCTAAAATTACCGGATTTGTTGCTATTCTTCATCCTTTGGTAACTATTTCAGCGAATGAAACTATCACTAATTTTAAAGACTATTATGCGGTTGGAATGCCAATAGGTATTAATATTTGGAAAAGTGAAAAAATAGGATTTTCATTTGAAATCGTTCCTACCATAAAAAGCGATAGCCAAGTGAGTAAAGTAAGCAACATCCTTATTCATCCTGGGGTATTGGTTCGCTTAAAAAAAGGATTTACATTTGCGGGTAGAATTGCTTTTGAAACTTCTGGCCGATACGGTTTTACACCTGTTATTGCCAAAGTAATTAAAAAATACAAAGACCATAACTATTACGTTTCCATGCCATTTCCTGTTCGATTTGGTAATAATCACGAGACAACCGCTACAGTTGGATTTCAAGTAGGAATGGGGTTTTAACTACTAGAATTGCGTATTTAGTTTACTTTACTTTTCAATACTACTTTATGCAAATACTTGGGTAAAAATCGTTTTAAATAGATTCCTAACACTTCTTTCTTCCCAATATACACCTCAAATTTCTTTTGTTCCATGGCTCGAACCATTTTCGGAATGAAATCAGCCAGTAACATCCCATTAGCCGTGGTTTCACTATTTTTAATTTGCGGACTTCCATCAGCGGTTAAGGCATTAATAGCAACGTTAGTTTGAACAAATCCGGGACAGACTAAAGTGACAGCCACACCGTCTTTTTCATGTTCCATTCGCATCACATCAAAATATCCATGCAACGCGTGCTTGGCTGCGCAATATCCGGATCGATAGGGTGAACCGAATTTTCCCATTAAACTAGTCACTGTTACATAATGACCGGATTGATTTTGAATAAAATGTGGCAAAAGCGCTTTGGTTAAAGCAATAGTTCCAAAATAATCGACATCCATTATTTTTTTGTCTACAGCAAAATCGGTTTCAGCTATCAATGAACGCTGACTAATTCCGCCATTATTGACTAGAACATCTACTTTCCCATAAAACGAAATGGCTTTAGCCACTATAGCTGGAGTAGTATCAAAATCCAATAAATCAAAAGGCAATACTTCAATCAAAGCAGAAGGATAATTGGTCTTGATAGCCTGCAATGCCGCTTCATTTCGAGCCGATATAATTAACCTACTATTTTTGGCAACTAAGGCATGTGCTAACGCCTCTCCTATTCCGCTGGAAGCTCCCGTGATCCAAATGACTTTATTGTGTAAACTCATGCTGTGTTTTTTTTATAAAATTAAAATTAATATCTAGAAGACTGCTTTATATTTGCAAAAAAAATAAAAATGCCAATTCGTAAATTCATATATGCTTTTTTCTTATTGACTATAGGAATTAGTCATGCACAAACTGAAAAAAAAATTGACAACCAATCTATTCTTTGGTCAAGATATTACACCATAGTAAATCTAAATGAAAAATGGTCACTTCATTCGGAATTTGACAACAGACTCTTTTTAAAACCAGTTACTGAAAATCTATTTGTCATTCGTTCACAAGTTCGTTACAAGGCATCGAACTCGGTGGAATTAGGCGGAGGACTTGGTTTTTTTCATGTTGCAACACAAGATCCTGAAAACACGACTGATTTTATGATTCCCGAATACAGAGGGCAGCAAGACATTACTTGGAAAAACACCATTGGCAAAATTCAACTTAGTCAACGGTTTCAAATAGACGAACGTTTTATTCGAAATGCTTCCAAAACAGAGTTACTATCTGGCACTACATTTAATTGGCGATTCCGATTTAGAATTCAAGCGGAGTATGATCTTTGGAAAAAAGACAACCGTTTTTTGAAAACGATTGTTCACGAAGAAATCTTATTAAATGCCGGGAAATCCATTGTAAAAAATAAGTTTGATCAAAATCGAATTTATGCTGCCTTTCAATATGGAATAAACCAAAAAATTGCCATCGAATTAGGCTATTTGAATAGCTTTCAGCAAAGAGCTAGTGGTGTCGATTACTATGATCGCGATATCATTCGGTTTAGTATATTCCACAAATTGAAATTATAACATAAAAAAATCCCGACGAATCGGGACTTTTTGTATTATTTCTCTCTGATATAAATATCGATAGGCACTCCGGAGAAGTCCCATTTTTCTCTGATTTTGTTTTCCAAATACCTTTTGTACGGTTCTTTTACATATTGTGGTAAGTTAGCAAAGAACACAAACTGCGGCGTTTGCGTAGGCAATTGCATGCAATATTTAATTTTCACATACTTCCCTTTAGTCGCTGGTGGCGGATAGGCCTCCACTACTTTCAACATGAATTCGTTGAATTTAGAAGTTGGAATACGTTGTTGTCTATTTTCATACACCTGAACTGTTGCTTCTAAAGCTTTTAACAAACGTTGTTTGGTCAAAGCCGAAACAAAAAGAATTGGCACATCGGTAAACGGCATTAATTCTTTTCTGATTTTTTCTTCGTAATCGCGGGTTGACATGGTATCTTTTTCAACCAAGTCCCATTTGTTGACCAAAATCACCACTCCTTTACGGTTTTTCTCAGCCAACCAAAAAATACTTTGATCTTGGCCTTCAAATCCACGGGTAGCATCGATAATTAGGATACACACATCGGCATGTTCAATTGCTCGTACCGAACGCATTACCGAATAAAATTCCAGATCTTCTTTCACCTTAGCTTTACGACGGATTCCAGCAGTATCTACTAAGTTGAATTCAAATCCAAAACGGTCAAATTTAGTATCAATTGCGTCACGTGTCGTTCCTGCAATATCAGTAACAATGTATCGATCTTGTCCAATCAAAGCATTGATAAAACTAGATTTTCCTGCATTAGGACGACCTACTACTGCAAAACGAGGCAATACTACTTCTTCTCCTGTTGGTTCGGGTTTGATTGGAAACGCATCAATTAAGGCATCCAATAAATCGCCTGTTCCACTTCCAGAAATACTAGCAAAGGTATAATAGTCACCTAAACCTAGGTTGTAAAATTCGATGGCATCTTTTTCACGCATCGCATTGTCTACCTTATTGACAGCCAATAAAACGGGTTTAGTTACTTTACGAAGTAATTTGGCCACCGCATCGTCCATTGGGGTAATTCCTTCTTCGACATCCACCACAAAAATGATTACATCAGCTTCATCTATAGCTAATTCAACTTGTTTGCGAATTTCACCTTCAAAAATATCATCGGAACCACGTACATAACCACCGGTATCAATAACCGAAAACTCTTTTCCATTCCATTCACTTTTTCCATAATTTCGGTCACGGGTTACCCCTGAAACTGAATCTACGATAGCTTCTCTTCTTTGGATCAATCGGTTAAAAAGGGTCGATTTTCCTACGTTAGGTCTTCCTACTATGGCTACTATGTTGTTCATAATCTAATTTCAAATATTTTGCAAAGGTACACTATTATTTTGTAAGCTACTACAGTGGTGCGTGAAGGATGGGAGTAAAAATCCTTTGTTGCCCCTCTTGGGCAATAAAGATTGAAACGGATAGCCTGACCCTTGTGGTCACGCCAAAAAATTAGTTGTTGTAGCCAAAACGTTTTAGCATATTGGCATTGCTACGCCAATTTTTATTGACTTTGACATACAATTCGATGTGAATTTGTTTGCCAAAGAATTTTTCTAAATCGGCACGCGAGTCCATTCCTACTTTTTTCAAAGCAGCGCCTTTGTGGCCAATGATAATTCCTTTTTGGGTATCGCGTTCCACCATAATTAAGGAACGAATGCGAATGATATTTTCATCTTCAAAGAATTCTTCGGTAACGATTTCAACCGCATACGGAATCTCTTTGCTGTAGTTCAACAAGATTTTTTCACGGATGGTTTCGTTGACAAAGAAACGTTCCGGTTTGTCTGTCAATTGATCTTTGGGATAATAGGCTGGCGATTCAGGTAGTAATTCGATAATGCGACCAAAAACTTCTGGTACATTAAAATTTTGCAAAGCTGAGATTGGGAAAATTTCGGCATTCGGCACTTTTGCTGTCCAAAAAGCCACTTGCTCTTCCAATTGTTCTTGATTCGAATTATCGATTTTATTCAACAACAATAATACTGGAATTTTGGCGTGGATAATTTTATTAAAAAAGGCATCGTCTTTTAATTCTTGTTCGCCAATTTCGACCATATAAATCAAAATATCTGCGTCTTCAAAAGCCGACTTCACAAAGTTCATCATCGATTCCTGCATTTCGTAGGCCGGCTTGATGATACCAGGCGTGTCTGACAAAACCAATTGAAAATCTTCTCCATTCACAATCCCCAAAATTCTATGACGAGTGGTTTGTGCTTTAGAAGTAATTATGGACAACCTTTCGCCTACGAAAGCGTTCATTAAGGTTGATTTTCCTACGTTTGGATTTCCAATGATGTTTACAAAACCTGCTTTGTGTGCCATTTACTGCGTTTTAATTTTTGCAAAGGTAGTTATATCAAGCTAATAGAAGAAATAAAAGATTTTTAATTTTTTTTGTTGCAATAGTCAAATTTGGTTGTATATTTGCACTCGAAACATCGCGGGATAGAGCAGTAGGCAGCTCGTCGGGCTCATAACCCGAAGGTCACAGGTTCGAGTCCTGTTCCCGCTACTAAGACAAAACCTCAAAAGCAATTTTGAGGTTTTTTTATGCAAACAATTCAATTTATTTTGTTTACTTTAGTTTGTGTATCCATACTTACTTAAAGAAATTAAATTATATAAAATGAAAAAAACTATTGTATTGTTTTTTCTAAGTTTCGCTTTATCATCCTATGCTCAAACCAATCAAGAAATAGCCAAAAGCGCTTTAAAAATTGAAATGCTATTCCCGGAGGCTAAAACCAAAGCAGTCATTTTAAGTTATGATGACGGAGCAATGCAAGACAGACAATTGGTAGCCCTATTAAATAAATACAACCTAATAGGAACCTTTCATTTGAATTCAAATAAATTAGGAACTGACTCCTATTACAATTATTTAAACAAAGAGGAAATAAAAGAATTATTTAAAGGTCATGAAGTATCAGTTCATTCAGCCAATCATCCGAATTTACCGGACATTTCTAAAGTAGATGTTGTCTATGAAATTGTTGAAGACAGAAAAGAATTAGAACGTTTAGTAGGCTATCCTGTAAGAGGAATGGCCTATCCATTTGGCAATACCAATGATGCTGTCATTGAAACTATCAAGGGAACTGGAATAGAATATGCAAGAACAGTGGGTGATACTTATAATTATGAAATTCCAAAAGATTTATTAAGATGGCACCCAACAATGCATCAATTTGGAAAAGCCTATTGGGAGACAAATCAACCTGAAAAAGACAAAAAAGAACTGGCTCTTTTTTATAAAACTATTGAAGATTTTATGAATACAAAAGAGCTAGCTCTACTAGACATTTGGGGTCATAGTTGGGAAATGGGATCTGACCAAAAAAAATGGGAGGAAGCTGAAAAATATTTAAAACTAATTGCTAATAACCCAGCTATTTTTTACGCAAAACAAATTAATATTGTGGATTATATTACTGCTTTTAGAAATCTAAAATTCTCCGTTGATAAAAATATAGTAATTAATCCGAGTGCCCTAAAAGTGTATTTCAAAATTAACAATATTGTTTATACTGTTGAAGGGGGATCTACAATAAAACTCTTATAACATAGCTGCTATTCTTTACGTTCAAATAAATAATTTGCTTTTAACTAAATATTAATAGTCGTTGTATTTTATTCTGTAGAATAAACTTTAATTTTAACGACTATGAAAAAGAATAGTACAAAAGGTTTTTTCTTCAAACCCTATGAAGCTCCATTTGAGACTCCATTTGAAAAACTGTTTAAAATTTTCAAAGAGTTAATTACCCATACTTCAGGCGATTTTGACGAAGCAATCGATTGGCTGCGCCAATTGGATGTAGAATACAAATTGACTGATTCCAACTACACTATTGATGATTTTGTTGAAGACTTAAAAAAGAAAGGCTACATCAAAGAAGAAGTCGATGGCGATGGCAACTCGGGTACTAAAATCACTGCCAAAACAGAAAGAGCAATTCGGCAACAAGCACTGGATCAAATTTTCGGAAACCTGAAACAATCCAAAACCGGAAGTCACAATACTAAATCTTCTGGTAAAGGCGACGAACAAACTGGAGAATTCAGAGAATACCGCTTTGGTGACGGATTGGATAACATTTCGATAACCGAAAGTTTGCGTAATGCGCAAATCAATAATGGTTTGGATGAATTCAAACTCACCGAAAACGATTTGATTGTTGAGGAATCCAAATTCAAAGCACAAATGAGTACGGTGTTGATGATTGACATCAGCCACAGTATGATTTTGTATGGCGAAGACCGAATTACGCCTGCCAAAAAAGTAGCAATGGCTTTGGCCGAATTGATTACTACACGCTACCCAAAAGATACCATTGACATTTTGGTTTTTGGCAACGATGCCTGGCCCATCAAAATCAAAGATTTGCCTTATTTGCAAGTAGGACCGTATCATACGAATACGGTTGCCGGATTACAATTGGCCATGGACATGCTCCGCAGAAAACGAAATACCAACAAACAAATTTTCATGATCACCGACGGAAAGCCAAGTTGTGTTAGAGAGAAAAACGGCGACTACTACATGAATAGTAATGGACTAGATCCTTACATCACGGAGCAATGCTATAATCAAGCGGCTCAGGCTCGAAAATTACACATTCCGATTACTACGTTTATGATTGCCAATGACCCGTATTTACAACAATTTGTGAATCATTTTACCGAAGCCAATCAGGGAAAAGCGTTTTATACCGGCTTAAAAGGTTTGGGAGAAATGATTTTTGAAGATTACGAAACCAACCGAAAAAAGAAAATTAATTAGACATTCAAACTGAAATATGACACTAGATACCATCACTACCTTAGGTGAATTAAAAAAATCCAACTACGTTTCCAAGAACATAAAAGACGAATTACGAGACAACCTGCGTAACAAAATTAAAGCAGGTGAAGCAGCTTTTGAAGGCGTTCACGGATTTGAAAACACAGTAATTCCAGAATTGGAACGTGCTATTTTGTCGAGACATAATATTAATTTATTAGGGCTTCGTGGTCAAGCCAAAACACGTATGGCGCGCAAAATGATTGAATTATTGGACGAATACATCCCAGTGGTGGCCGGTTCCGAAATTAACGACGATCCTTTGAACCCAATTTCGCGTTTTGCCAAAGATTTAATTGCCGAAAAAGGAGATGCGACACCAATTGAATGGTTGCATCGTTCGGAACGATTTTTCGAAAAATTAGCAACACCCGATGTAACTGTAGCCGATCTAATTGGTGACATTGATCCAATCAAAGCCGCTACTTTAAAATTGTCTTATGCCGATGATCGAGTGATTCATTTTGGAATGATACCGAGAGCCAATCGCTGTATTTTTGTCATCAATGAATTACCTGATTTACAAGCGCGCATTCAAGTGGCTTTGTTTAATATTTTACAAGAAGGTGATATTCAAATCCGAGGTTTTAAATTGCGATTGCCTTTGGATTTACAATTCATTTTTACGGCCAATCCAGAAGATTATACCAATAGAGGGAGTATTGTTACACCGCTTAAAGACAGAATTGGTTCCCAAATTCTTACGCATTATCCGGAAACAATCGCCATTGCACGCACTATTACCCAGCAAGAAGCTAAATTGCTACACCAACAATCCGAAACGATTCACGTTCCTTCTTTAGCCAAAGATTTGTTAGAACAAATTAGTTTTGAAGCGAGAGAAAGTGAATACATTGATAGTAAAAGTGGGGTGAGTGCCCGTTTAAGTATTACAGCCTATGAAACATTATTAAGTACAGCTGAACGCAGAGCTTTGCAATCGGGAGTAGAAACAACTACTGTTCGTTTATCCGATTTTATGGGTATCATTCCAGCTATCACTGGAAAAGTCGAATTAGTTTACGAAGGCGAACAAGAAGGAGCCGCAGCTGTCGCACAACATTTAATTGGCGATGCCATTCACACCTTCTTTCCAGCTTATTTCCCAAAAATAGAAAAACTAGAACGCGACCTAGAAGCTAGCCCTTATGCCCAACTATTAGAATGGTTTTTTGCTGAAACTGGTATTGAACTATTAGACAACGCCACTGATGAAGAGTATCGAAATACCTTAGACGCAATACTTCCTTTGAATGATTTAATCGAGAAATACCAAGCTGATTTTCCATTGGAAGACCGCTACTTCTTAAAAGAGTTCATTTTATGGGGATTGGTTGAATACGATAAATTGAGCAAAGACCGATTCGAAAAAGGCTACCAAATTAAAGACTTGTATAGTAATTATATTAATAAACTGAAAAGTTAAAAGGAAAGCTATTATTTCTTAACTTATTAGTTCTTAATTAGTATTTTTGAAAAATATCCAGTTTCAATTTGAACACTACTTATTCGTACCAAATCTATTCCTCGGCTTCTCAACTTCCTGAAAATTGGAACGAATTGGCCGTTTCCACGATTTTTTTATCCAAAGAGTACCTTTCGATTTTAGAAAAATCGGCACCTGCTAATATGAGTTGCCATTTTATTGGACTATTTGAAAATGAGACTTTAGTGGGTATAGCAGTTTCTCAATTTTTAGATTTAAACCTGCTAGAATCTTTTGGTAATCGAGATAAATGTATCAAATCATTTATACGGAATATAGTATTCAAAAATTTCTGTTCCCATATCTTATTGATTGGAAACAATACTTTGACAGGTCAAAATGCATTTGTATTTTCTGAAAATGCCCATCCAACTGAGGTATTAAAAACACTAAAAAAATCTGTTTTAGCGCTAAAAGAAATTTTCAAGAAGCAAGGCAAAAAAGTCCATATGTGTGGATTAAAGGATTTTTGCGAACCGGAATTAAGCCGATTTGAAATACCTGAATTCAATCCTTATTTACGTTTTTCGACCCAACCCAATATGATTTTTAAAGTCAGAGACAATTGGAAAACCGAAGAAGATTATGTGGCTGCCTTGTCCAAAAAATACCGAGATCAATACAAACGCGCCCGAAAAAAGGCAAGCGGACTAGTTAAAAAACAATTGTCTTTAGAGGAAATTATAACGCAAGAAGAAGTAATTTATGATTTGTATTTACATGTAGCCAAAAGTGCCCCTTTCAATACGTTCTTTTTGCCCAAAAACCACTTTGCTGTTTTTAAAGCTCAACTGCAAGAGAATTTTTTATTCTATGGCTATTTTGAAAATGGAAAATTAATAGGTTTCAATACCTTAATTAAAAACGGAAGCGATTTAGATACCTACTTTTTAGGGTATGATGACAGCATTCAAAGAGAAAAGATGTTGTATTTGAATATGTTATACGACATGATTGGCTATGCCATCAAAGAACAATTCGAAACCATTATATTTGCTCGAACTGCCCTTGAAATAAAAAGTTCTGTAGGCGCAACACCTTTAAAAATGTTCGGCATGATGCGTCATGACAATACCTTTATCAATAGTCGTCTGAATTTCTTTTTTCACTATTTAGAACCCCAAACCGTTTGGACCGAGCGTCATCCGTTTCAGGATTAATTTTCTAATCCAAATTATCTATCTCTTCCTGAACAATTTCCCAGTCCAAAAGCAATTGGTCCAAGTCGGCTTTCTTTTTATTATAAGCAGTAAAGAATGAAGCGTCTTCAATATGTTTGTCGAAATTTGACGCTAGCATTTTATCATCGTGTTGGATGTCTTTTTCCAATTGTTGGATTTGACTTTCAATCTTACTTAACTTATTTTGTAACGACTTCCCTTTTTTCTGATCTTCGTAGGATACTTTTTTGTTTTCTTTTGGTGCTTCTTTTTTGGCAATGTCTTTTTTCTCGACTTCACGCATGTTTTCTAAATTGCGCTGTTCCAAGAAGAAGTTAATATCCCCTAAATATTCTTTGATTTTTTGGTCTTTGAATTCGTACACAATATTGGACATGCCTTGCAAGAAATCCCTGTCGTGAGAAACTAATAACAATGTTCCTCCAAATTTTTGCAAAGCCGCTTTCAGTACATTTTTCGACTTGATATCCAAGTGATTCGTCGGCTCATCCATCAACAACACATTGATGGGTTGCAACAACAATTTACACAAGGCCAAACGGTTTCTTTCGCCTCCAGAAAGCACTTTTACCTTCTTCTCAACATCATCGCCACGAAACAAGAAAGAACCCAACATATCACGCACTTTAGAACGATTCGTATCCATAGCCGCATCTTCCATAGTTTGCAACAAGGTAATTTCGCCATCCAAATATTCCGCTTGGTTTTGAGCAAAATATCCCAACTGTACATTATGACCTAATTTAATGGTGCCTTCGTATTCAAATTCGTTTACAATCGCCTTGATAAAAGTCGACTTTCCTTGTCCGTTTTGACCCACAAAAGCAATTTTACTTCCGCGTTCAACCAATAAATTAATGTCTTTTAAAATTGTTTTATCGCCGTAGCTTTTAGTCACATTTTCTGCCTCTACTACTACTCTACCTGGTTCTTTAGATACCGGAAACGAAATATTCATCACCGAATTGTCGTCTTCGTCGACTTCAATTCGCTCTACTTTATCTAATTTTTTGATTAAGGATTGTGCCATCGAAGCTTTGGACGCTTTGGCACGAAACTTCTCAATCAATTTTTCGGTTTCTTCAATTTTCTTAGCTTGATTTTTTTGAGTTGCCAATTGCTTTTCGCGAATTTCATGACGCAATTCTAAATATTGCGAATAAGGTTTGTTGAAATCGTAAGCCTTACCAAGAGAAATTTCAATCGTTCTATTAGTAACATTGTCCAAAAACATTTTATCGTGCGAAACAATCACCACCACCCCCGGAAAATTACGTAAAAATCCTTCTAACCAAATAATACTCTCAATATCCAAGTGATTCGTGGGCTCATCTAGCAACAAAATATCATTGGATTGCAATAATAATTTAGCCAACTCAATACGCATTCTCCAACCTCCAGAAAACGTCTCCGTTTGATTATTGAATACCTCTCTTTTAAAACCCAATCCTAACAGAATTTTTTCGGTATCGCCAACATAATTGTAGCCGCCTAACAATTCAAATCGGTGGGTGTAATCGGATAAATCATTAATAATTTGGGAATATTCTTCACTTTCATAGTCGGTTCTTGTAACCAATTGGTGATTGATTTCTTCCAACTTTTTTTCGACAATTTTAATTTCAGTAAACGCTTCATAAGCCTCTTCCAAAACCGTTCTTCCTTGTTCAAAATCGATGTCTTGACGAAGAAAACCCATCTTGATTTCTTTCTCTTGAGCGATACTTCCTGAATCTGGAGCAAAATCGCGCGCTAAGATTTTAAGCATGGTCGATTTACCAGCCCCATTTTTACCTACAAGACCTACTCGGTCTCCGGCGCCAAGGCGAAAAGTAACTTCTTCAAATAAATAAGAACCTCCGAATGAAACGGACAAATTGTGGATATTAAGCATAGTTTGTGACTAATGTTACAATGGTACTTTTAAATTAATGTACCTTTGTTAAAAATTTTTGCAAATGTTAAAAAAAGGATCCAAACTAAATAGTATTTTAACAGGAAGTTGTCCTAAATGTCAAAATGAAAGCATGTATGTGGATAAAAATCCACTACATCTTGGAAAAGTGCTCAAAATGAATGAAAATTGCAGCCATTGCGGTTTAAAATATCAAATTGAACCTTCTTTCTTTTATGGTGCTATGTATGTGAGTTATGGATTAAATGTTGCGGTGGGTGTAGCAGCATTTATTATCGCCAACGTATTTTTAAGTTTGGACTTGGTACAAAGTTTTATAGCCATTATTGGAATGGTAATATTGGCCTTTCCATTTGTGGTGCGTTGGGCAAGGAATATTTATATCAATATGTTTATTTCCTACGATCCAGACGCTTCTAAAGAATAAATCAATTACTTCTTTTTATTGGCAAATCGCTGAATATCAATTTCCTTAACCAACGGAATTTGGTTTTCAATAGCATTGTATAATGCTTTAGCCATGGCAGGTCCAAGCATTACTCCTCTGGTTCCGAGACCATTCAAAACGTGAATTCTATGCAGTTCAGGATGAGTTCCCACCAAAGGTCTTCGGTCTCGAACGGTTGGTCGCACACCGGCAAAGTGTTGTACAATTTCAAAATCGCAACCAATTATTTCTTGAATTCGTTCTACTAACTCCGTTTTACCCTCTTCAGTAGGCAAATCGGTTTTATCTTTCCAATTATAAGTTGCTCCTACTTTGAATAAATCATTGCCTAAAGGCAAAATAAAGACGCTGGTGTTCACAATTACGTCCAAATCCAAGTCAGGAGCTTTAATAATAAACAACTCCCCTTTGGTACCGTCTAATGGCAAATGATTAAAATACGGATTGGCATGCAAACCGAAACCTTCTGCAAAAATGATATGCTTAGCTTGTATTCCTTTATACTGTACAAAATCTCCCTCAACAACAACCTCTAAATAATCGAATGCTTCTTGGCGAAACCAGCTGTTGTTAGTCAAATAATCTCGGTAAGCTGACAACAAAGAAGCCGTATCGACATAACCCGAATGCAGTACTTCTCCGTATCCAAAAGGAGCTGAAATACCTTTGTATTCTTTGAAATGTAATTCGGTAGACAAAAATGGACTTAAGTTGGGTTTGTCAGAAGCGGCAAACCAATTGTTCTGTTCTTCTACAGAAAAGAACTTTCTAAGAATTGGCATTTTATAATCAAATTGCTGTACGATTCTAGGCTTTAATTGCGCATAAAAAGCATTCATAGTAACCAATTGTGATTGCGCTTCCCAAACCTCACTAAATCGCTTTAAAATAACTGGATTGTACAAACCACCAGCTATTTTTGAAGAGCTTTGCGAATCGTTATCTAGAACTAGAATCGTTTTGTTGTGCTGCAAGGCTTGTTCGGCAAAAGAAATTCCTGCCAATCCACAACCCACAATTAAATAATCAATCATACTGCAATTTTGAATAGTACAAAGAAAGTATTTAAAAAGAAAAAACTCCTACCGTTGAGTAAGAGTTTTTTCTTTTATTATATAAATCAAATGAATTAATAATTCCACATGTCTTGTTCAAAACTACGAATCTTATCTTTGATTCGATCCGATTCTAATAGTTGGTTCTGTGCATTATCCTTCATGTAATCTTTAATATCTCTGTCGCCATACACATTTTCTTCCTTATAAATCACACTATTAAAACGGCGTGAATTTAATATTTGATCGAATGAAATGGGCATAGAGGTATTTTTTTCATTAAATGCTTTCGCGCTATATAACGTTTCTCTAGCGTCAGGGAAGAATACCCAGAACAATTCAATAAAATCAGGATCTTCACTATTCATAGTATAAACATCCGGTGTTACAGGACAAATGCCTAATAAACGATATTTTAATTCACTTTGACGTTTGTCAAAATACCACAAGCCTTTAATTTTATATTGTGTTACATCTTGAGAAGTCAAATCTTGTTTTACAATGTACTCTGGAGAAATTTTAGACCCTGCATTCAATTGTTCTCTACCTGCATCAGTAGTATCAATTCGAGATAATGAGGCTGTAATATCTTTATAGGATTTTTTAGTATTGAAATAACTATCAGTATATACTTCAGTAATTTTACCTTTTTTTATCCCTTTAATCAAAACATCATATAAAGAACGTCTTTCTGGGCCTACGTTAGCGGTATCAATTGGGAAATATAACGGAAAATTAATTTTTTCTCCCAAGTCAATAATTTCCCAAGTTGTTCTACTCATCAATATGTCTCTATCATGAACATACCCATACGCTATAGGTTTATCATTTTCAGAATTCAACTGAGCGGTAGATTTAACTCCAATTTGTTTTGGCGATTTTGCGTTAAGCAAATTAGCTTGTCCATAAGAAGCTATACCACAACTGATAGAAAAAATAGCAATTAAAAAACTTTTAACGTTCATCATGTTTTAATTTATTAGATAATAAACCTAACTTATTTATTGTATTTCATAAATTACCGGTGCTGTTCTTGGTAACATATAACTACCTGCTCCAACTAATTTGGTTTTGATTTCAGAAATGGTAACTTGATCCCCTCTTCCTGCTTTAGCTAAAACAGCTTTGCATTGTGCATTCAATTTATTTCCCGGAACCACAACAGTAGGTTGCCCAGTAACTTTAAAATTAAATCCAACTACATCTAATCCAACTTCGAAATCGAAATCAACTAGTTTAGCCCCTACAGTTGAAATTTCTAAACTCGATTTAGGCCCTTTAACTACACCCATTTCTCCTCTAATAGTTCCTACAGGACCTGGAATTCCTTTAATTCTAAATTTCTTTTGATCGGTAACTTTAGAACCATCAGGTAAAGTTCCAGTAACACTAATTACTGCTTCATTTCCTGCTCCTGGATTCATTACATATTTACCAGCGCCAACAGAACGTAAACCTGGACCACTAGCAGAAACTTTATCAGCAGACACACCTGCAAAGGAAATAGACATTGGATTCGAAACACCTCTGTATACCACATTCATTTTATCAGCAGAGATTGTTGCTGAATTAGGACGAGGAACTACTACATATTTACCTTCAAAAGCCAAAGGTATGGTTTCGCCATCTTGAACAAAAGTAAATTTACCATTGATCTTTTGTTCGCCAACACCTCCCGCTGTAAGTGAAATTTTAGCCTGACCATTTTCTAATTTACCTGGACCTTGGAAAGATGTTGGTTTTGTATTGGCATCGTATTTACCTAACACAACTTTACCAGTAACTTTCTCTCCTTGGTAATAGGCATTTTTATCCAAAACTACCAAAGCGGTAAAGTTTTTCATAGAAGATGCTTCAACAGCAGCCTTTCCTAATAAAATACTGTAGATATCGGCCTCCGCTTTTTTTACATCATTTTGAAATGAAGTTAATTTTGTCAAAGAAGCAATAGCTGGGAACCCTTTGAAATGGTAGTCCAAGTACATTTTAGTAACTCCTTCACCATCCTTTACATCAGCAGTACTGAACTTTGAACTAATTTCTTCAATAACCCCTTTCAGCTTACTATTGTTTCCAACAGCTGCTTTCATATCTGACACATATTTAGAAAAATGATTTACGATATCTTTTCCTTTTGCCGAATATCCATCACCTTCAAACCAACCTTCGTCAATTACTGGACCTTTATCCATTGCCTCATATGGCAATTTACCCGTTTCTTCATCTAATTCAACTCCTTCAGTTGCGTCAGATTTCAGTGTACCTATAAATTCGTAAAATTCTTTAGAAATTTCAGCTACTTTTTTTGCATCAGCTGCCGCTTGGATAAAGTGGGCATCTTCTCCTGCTTTTTTATCTAATGCCTGCAACATACTTGCATTCATTGATTCTGCACTCAAATTTGCAGCATCAAATTTTTCGTTCATTAATCCAAATGCCGATAAGACTTCTTTGGACATATTTAAAGCTAACATTGCGATGAAAACCAGATACATCAGGTTAACCATCTTCTGTCTAGGACTTAATTTTCCTCCTGCCATTGTATTTTAAATAATTAGTTAGTAAAGTGATTTAGTTTAAAACTAATTATTTATCCTTTGTTACTCATTGCCGAAAGCATTCCGCCATACACTGCATTCAATGAAGTAATATTAGCAGTCATCGATTGCATTTGTTGTTTTAACATAGCTGCATTTTCAGCAATATCTTTGTTTGCCTCAGCGTTTACAGATGCACTTTCTAATTGTAATTTATACAAATTATTCAACGACTCCATTTGGGCCGCTGCTTTAGTCAATTCTTCACTATATTTTTTAGTAGAAGCCAAAGAATCAACTGTAGGTG
The DNA here is from genome assembly GCF_020886055.1 of Flavobacterium ammoniigenes. Taxonomy (NCBI): domain Bacteria; kingdom Pseudomonadati; phylum Bacteroidota; class Flavobacteriia; order Flavobacteriales; family Flavobacteriaceae; genus Flavobacterium; species Flavobacterium ammoniigenes. The sequence goes on from NZ_AP025184.1 coordinate 93,683, forward strand.
CAATACCTTTTGCTGCTGATTCAAAATTTTTGATACTATTTCCTAAGCTCGCCATCAACTCCCCATCAATTTTAGCTTCTTTCAACATTGTATCTAATTTTTGAGAAAGTAATCCGTCCGCATCAGATGCATCTGCAGTCTTTTTAGATTTTTGTTTAGCTTCTCCTCCAGCTAATTCTGGATAAACAAGGGTCCAATCTAAATCTTCATCTGGCTTATCAAAAGCAGACAAACCAAAAATAAAGGCCTCAGTTAAAAGTCCAATAACTAATAATTCACTTGCTCCAGTCCAGTGTTGGATTTTGAATAAAGCTCCTACAATTACTACTGCCGCTCCCATACCGTAAGCGAAATTCATTACTTTTTTGTTAATTAATGCCATAATTATTTTTTCTTAAAAATGATTTAAATTATTTATTTTTTTACTGTTTTTTTGGTGGAAATTTTTTTAGTACCCATATAATCTTGAACGGTTCTAAATCCAATATAACTTCTAGCTGAATCTGCATACTCGTAATCTCTTGTAGACACTTGCAACATATAGGCAACATCTTTCCAAGATCCTCCTCGAACTACTTTTCGCTTATTTTTTGAATCTTGAATGTTTGGACTCATTGTAGATACATACTCATAAGATCCTGAATCATAGGCTGTAGAAGTCCATTCAGATACATTTCCTGCCATATTATATAAGTTATAGCCATTAGGATCATATGATTTTGCTTCTACTGTATATAAAGCATTATCTGCTGCATAATCTCCTCTACTTGGCTTAAAGTTAGCCAAAAAACAACCTCTATCATTTTTAGTATAGGGACCTCCCCAAGGATAAGTTGCCGATTGTAATCCGCCTCTTGCTGCATATTCCCATTCTGCTTCCGAAGGCAATCTAAACCTATTCACTAAGTCTCTCCCTTTCTTTTTGGACTTTACATAGGAATTTTTATATAAGGTTCTCCATTCGCAAAATGCCACCGCTTGAGACTGTTTAACTCCTACTACGGGATAATCTCCATAGGCTTTGTGCCAAAAGTAGTCGTTGTGCATAGGCTCATTATACGAATAATTAAAATCTTTTATCCAAACGGCAGTGTCAGGATAGACTTTGATTTGTTCAGTTCTTATAAAATCTTGTCTTTTGCCACCTTTAGATTTAGCCATAGCTTGAATATCCAACCAAGTGTAACGGAATTTTAATTTATCCACATCAATAGACCTCAAACCATTATAGGATGCTTCTAAAGGTAAATACATAGAATCCATTACTTCTGTGTAAGCTTCATCTGGATATTTCTTAGTGTCTTTAATCAACTTTGCTTTTCTATTTAGTTTCCTGTAGGCATTAGGGTCCTCTTTGGTACCAATACTATAATAGTTATCCCACATGTATTTTTCGTAAACCGTATTGCTTTTGGAATTTTTGACATTTTTTTCATCAAAATCGTTGTATGCAAAACTTGAAATCGTAATATTTTTACCTTTTGCATCTGCTGAATTAGGACTTCCTTCAGCCATAATCGCTAGACGAACTTTAATTGTAGAATCTTTTACCCATTCTACAAACTGACGGTATTCACTATTGGTAATCTCTGTTTCATCCATATAAAAAGAAGGAACTGTAACGGTTTTGGTAGGTGCATCTTCAACACCGGCAAGGTCTTGATCTGACTTACCCATAATAAACGAACCTCCTGATACTAAAGACATTCCGAATGGTTTTTCAGGGTGCCACTTTGCTCCTTTTATCCCTACTAATTCTCCTTTGTCTCCAGATTTTCCGCAACTAATTAACAGGGTCAAAATTGCTGTAAATGCAATGAATTTCTTCATATAAATTTGCGTTATATTTTCTTTATTTTTCAATGTGTAAACCTATTTATTATTTTTTTAAAAAGCAATTTTTTTATTTAGAAAGCTTTTTACTACAAAATCAATGTTTTTAAATACTATTTTTTCGTTGTGCCTTCCACCATCGTTCTGGCAATTCTTGATCACAAGCTGCTAGATATTCTTCATGCGAACAGGGTAATAACGTGTTTCTTTTTAATTTATTATTACCATTGGTAATAAACGGGATTTCTATCCACCAGCGATCTGTTTTATCACTCTTGTAAAAAATCAATTCTTCCTCTTCTGAAGGCACTATGTATTTTAAATAATTCTCTCGACTTCCAAAAGGATATTCATTGGAACGGTAATGATAGCCTTCGATGAAATACCAAATAATTTGAGCCATCAATACCGATTCTTGCTCGGTGTCGTTGTGATTAAAAATTCCAAATGAGGTCACTTTATCACTAATTCCTGCATATCTAGAAAGAGCACAAATTTCTTTTCCATTAAACCCATTAGGCACAAAAGGAGTGAAATTTCCTGAATCTGATGATTTCACGGCATGCATATCAAAACTCACTACATCAGCATCGCGAAAAACTGGCTCAGCTATTGCAATGTGATTCGAAACTTCCCCCAAACGATAGGCATCAAAAAACAATTTTTCTACCAAATCAATTTCTTCTTGCGAATTGTAATAGGTTTGGTAACCAATGTTGCAGTAGTTGAATAAGTTGTTCGGTTCTTCAATCACTATTTTTGTCAAATAAGACGAAGCCGATACCACATCGCTTTCTTTTCCAAAATCGAATTGACTATCAATTGCAACTAAATTGACCATTTGTTCTAAATCGTCATAGGCTCTATAAAGTGAGTAGGTCAAATCCTGAGATCCTCCAATTACAATAGGAATAATGTTGTTTTTGATCAAACTAGAAGCCACTTTCTTTAAAGCAAAATAGGTGTCTTCTTTAGAATTTCCGGACAATATATTACCAAAGTCAGCAATCGAAGCATCCCAGTTTCCAGGATACAAACCGTACAATTCTTTTCGGACAGCGATTAGGTCAATTTCTTGATTTCCATTACTATTGCCGCGATTTTCAAGAACACCAATGATTCCAATAGTTACTTTGCTTAGGTCAGGAAAAGCTTCCGAAGTATGCAATACTATTTTGCTTCCCAATTGTTGAGAAGACAAGCCATTGATATAATCAATGATTTCAGAATCTAGTGGTGAAAGAAAATCAAATTCCATGTATTATTTCTTTTTTGCAGTAGTCTTTTTTGTAGTAGTCTTTTTTGCAGTAGCTTTTTTAGCGGGTGCTTTTTTGGCCGGGGTTTTCTTCGCAATCAGTTCTTGTACTGCTTCCAAAGTCAATTTGCTTGCATCCACGTCTTTGCTCAATTCAATTTTGATTTTACCTTTTGTAATTACCGAGCGACCCCAACGGGCTTTTTCTACAATAATTCCTTCTTCAGACCAATTATGAATTACTTTATCAATATTTTTTTGCAATTTATCTTCAATCAATTCTTCAATATCTTCTTGAGATAAGTTGTCAAAATTGTATTTCTTACTAACATTAATAAAAAGGCCATCCCATTTGATAAAAGCACCAAAACGACCCACTCCTTTTTGTACGCCCAATCCTTTATAGATAGCAATTGGCGCATCAGCCTGAGCTTTTTCGTCAATTAATTCTTGGGCTCTTTCCATAGAAACATCTAGAGGATCTTCGCCTTTTGGCAACGAAATAAAAGCCGCTCCGTGACGAACGTATGGTCCGTAACGTCCATTACTCACCTCAACTTCTTCTCCTTTGTACAGCCCTAAATTTTTAGGCAATAAAAACAAATTCAAAGCATCTTCTAAACTAATATTTCCAATATTCTGATCGATTTTTAAACTGGCAAATTTCTTGTCTTCATCTTCAGCATCGCCAATTTGTGCCATCGGTCCAAATTTTCCTAAACGAACAGAAACCGGTTTCCCAGTTGCTGGATCCGTACCTAATATTCTCTCGCCACTTTCTCTATCAGCATTAGCCTCTACATCTTTCACATTGGGGTGAAATTTATCGTAGAATTCCTGCATCATCTTAGCCCATTCAATATTTCCTTCGGCAATTTCGTCAAAATCTTGCTCTACTTTTGCCGTAAAATTATAATCTAAAATAGCTCCGAAATTTTTAACCAAGAAATCGGTAACGATGGTTCCAATATCTGTAGGAACTAATTTACCTTTATCTGATCCGGTGTTTTCTTTTAACACTTTCTCAGCTAGTTTACCTGATTGCAAAATCAGTTGCGTGTATTTTCTTTCTTGACCGTCAAGGTTTCCTTTTTCAACATAATTTCTGTTGATAATGGTAGAAATCGTTGGTGCATAAGTAGAAGGACGACCAATTCCCAATTCTTCTAATTTTTTCACCAAAGATGCTTCGGTGTATCTCGCCGCAGGTCTAGAATATCTTTCGGTAGCCGTAATGAAATTATTGTCTAAACGTTCGTTTACTTTCAACGCTGGCAACATTCCTTCTTGTTCTTCATCATCCTCATCATTTCCTTCCAAATACACTTTTAAGAACCCTTCAAAAAGTAATACTTCGCCAGAAGCGGTGAATACTTCACTGTGATTGTCTGCTTCAATTTTCACATTGGTACGTTCCAATTCAGCATCACTCATTTGCGAAGCCAAAGTTCGTTTCCAAATCAAATCATACAAACGGGCTTGATCTCTATCAATGTTCACCGTATGACGCGACATATCGGTTGGACGAATTGCTTCGTGAGCCTCTTGAGCGCCTTTGCTTTTGTTTGTAAATGTGCGTGGTTTGGAAAATTCTTTTCCGTACGATTTAATAATCTCTGCCTGAGCTGCCTCCATGGCCTCTTTCGACAAGTTCACACTATCGGTTCTCATGTAAGTAATTAACCCTGCTTCATATAAACGTTGCGCTAATTGCATAGTAATTCCAACAGGGAAATACAATTTACGTGCTGCTTCTTGTTGTAAAGTAGAAGTGGTAAAAGGTCCAGTAGGTGATTTTTTAGTAGGTTTTGTTTCTAACTCTCCTACTTTATAGGTGGAACCAATATTCTTATTCAAGAAATCTTCCGCTTCTTTTTTAGTATTGAAATTTTTAGGCAATTTCGCCTTTACTGTTTTTCCAGCTTCGTTAGTAAACTCAGCGGTTACAGAATAACTAGCTACGGGTTTGAAGTTTTGAATCTCGCGTTCGCGTTCTACAATCAAACGAACCGAAACCGATTGTACACGACCTGCTGAAAGTCCGCCTTTTACTTTTCTCCATAAAACTGGCGACAATTCATACCCTACTAAACGGTCTAAAACTCGACGTGCTTGTTGCGCATTGACTAAATTATAGTCAATTTCGCGAGGATTGTCAATCGCTTTAAGAATAGCTGTTTTTGTAATTTCGTGAAAAACTATACGTTTTGTTTTCTTTTTGTCTAATTTTAATTCTTCGGATAAGTGCCAAGAAATGGCTTCTCCCTCACGGTCCTCATCGGAAGCCAACCAAACCATTTCGGCATTTTTGGATAAGGTTTTTAGTTTACTAACCAGCGCTTTTTTGTCGGCAGAAACTTCATATTTAGGTTTGAAACCATTTTCAACATCTACTCCAATTTCTTTGGAAGGCAAGTCGGCAATATGGCCATAACTTGATTCAACTTGAAAGTCACTTCCTAAAAATTTTTCGATTGTCTTAGCCTTTGCAGGTGATTCCACTATAACTAAATTCTTTGCCATATCCCGTTTGTTTGTGACCGCAAAAGTATGGGATTTTTTTAAATTTTAAGATTTTTAAATTTTAAAAGTCAATTTTAACGATGAAAAACGATTTTCAACGATTCTAATTTCTGCTAATTCTAAATAAACTAGAAATCCTAGGTTTCCTCCTTTTATAAAGAGTAAATTTATTTAAAGGATGTGTTTTCATTTTTTTGGTTCACTATAAAATACTGTTAAAAGTTCGACTGCCATCTTGTCATATTTCTTTAATTTGACTTATCTTTGCACTATTGAAAATGAAAAATGGAAAAAGTAATTGAAGAAAGCAAACAAGGCGAAAGTCTCGTTTTAGAACATAAAAAAGAAAACACCAAAAAACTCTTTATAGAAAGTTATGGTTGTGCGATGAATTTCTCTGATAGTGAAATCGTGGCTTCTATTCTATCCGATAATGGATTTAATACGACCCAAAACTTAGAAGAAGCCGACTTAGTATTAGTGAACACCTGTTCTATTCGTGACAAAGCCGAGCAAACAATTCGCAAGCGTTTAGAAAAATACAATGCCGTAAAACGCATCAATCCCAAAATGAAAGTGGGTGTGTTAGGCTGTATGGCTGAGCGATTGAAAAGTCAATTTTTGGAAGAAGAAAAAATAGTAGACCTAGTTGTGGGTCCCGATGCCTATAAAGATTTACCCAATTTACTTGCTGAAGTCGAAGAAGGACGTGATGCCATAAATGTGATCCTTTCTAAAGAAGAAACCTACGGAGACATTGCTCCCGTTCGATTGATGAGTAATGGGATTACCGCTTTGGTTTCCATAACCCGTGGATGCGATAATATGTGTACATTTTGCGTAGTGCCTTTTACACGAGGTCGTGAACGCAGCCGCGAACCCCAAAGTATCTTAAAAGAAATTCAGGATTTGTGGGACAAAGGATTCAAAGAAATTACCTTGTTAGGACAAAATGTAGATAGTTATTTATGGTACGGTGGCGGATTGAAAAAAGATTTTGAGAATGCTAGCGAAATGCAAAAAGCGACCGCAATTGGTTTTGACCAATTATTAGAAACAGTTGCAATTGCATTTCCTAAAATGCGCATCCGATTTTCGACATCTAACCCGCAAGACATGCACGAAGAAGTACTTCATGTGATTGCTAAATACCCAAACATTTGCAAACACATTCACTTGCCTGTTCAATCTGGAAGCAATCGAATTCTGAAGGAAATGAATCGTTTGCACAGTCGTGAAGAATACATGACATTAATTGACAAAATCAGAACCATCATACCCAATTGTTCTATTTCTCAGGATATGATTGCAGGGTTTCCAACTGAGACTGAAGAAGATCATCAAGACACCTTGAGTTTGATGGACTATGTCAAATACAATTTTGGTTATATGTATTCCTATTCCGAACGCCCAGGCACATTAGCCGGACGCAAAATGGAAGATGATGTTACTGAAGAAACCAAAGCGAGACGCTTACAAGAAATAGTCGACTTACAGCAGCAACACGCTTGGTTCCGATCAGAAGAATTTATTGGACAAACCGTGGAAGTTTTAGTTGAAAAAGTATCTAAAAAATCAAAAGAAGAGTTTTCAGGACGTAATTCACAAAGCATCACGGTAGTTTTTCCAAAAGAAAATTATAAAATAGGTGATTTTGTCAATGTCAAAATCACTTCTTGCACTAGCGGAACCCTAAAAGGAGAAGCCGTTGGTTTAAGCGAAATGAATTAGAAAAAAGTTTAAAATTGTTTAAGGTTTAAGTGATTAAAAGTTATAGAATTATGGATAAAGAGATTATAATAAAACCGAATTTTGTTTTTAAAGATTATTTTAAAGCTAATCTATTTTTAGCTTTAAACAAGCCTTATTATTACATTATGTTACCAACAATTTTGTTTTTTTTATGCTTTGATTTATTTTATATATCTCAAGGTTCAAAAAAAATTATAGAATTGTTATATTTCCCTGATGTAGTTTTCATTTTATTACCTTTAATTATTTTACTTTCAGTTTATAAACTTACCAAAACTAGATTATCAAATGTAAAATTGAAAGAAAATATTTTTATAAAATTTAATACTGAATATCTTGAAGATGTTGGAGACAGCTTTAACATGAAGTACTTCTGGAAAGACATTTTTAAAATTTTAGAAAAGAAAGAGTGGTTTTTGATATATATAGATAAAAAGTGCGCAAAGGTCATCCGAAAAGCTGACCTAAACGACAATCAATACAATGAATTAAAAGAATTATTTGATTCATTAAATATTAAAAAGAGTTTAAAATAATGTCTAGAGATTCTTCCATCGCGAAAATATTGCGATTGCTTAGTAACTTTTAAACCATAAACTTTAAACTTTTAAACTAATAAAATGGAAACAGTTCAATCAATAAAACAACGATTTGAAATTATTGGAAATGACCCAAAATTAAATCGTGCCATAGAAAAAGCTATTCAGGTGGCTCCTACCGATATTTCGGTATTAGTAATTGGTGAAAGTGGGGTTGGAAAAGAAAGTATTCCAAAGATAATCCATTCTCTTTCGCATCGAAAACACGGAAAATATATTGCTGTCAACTGCGGAGCAATTCCCGAAGGAACTATTGATAGTGAACTTTTTGGTCACGAAAAAGGGGCTTTTACAGGTGCTACCAGTACCCGTGAAGGCTATTTTGAAGTTGCTAATGGCGGAACTATTTTCTTAGATGAAGTAGGCGAATTGCCTTTAACCACTCAAGTGCGTTTGTTGCGTGTTTTGGAAAACGGCGAATTTATTAAAGTAGGTTCGTCACAAGTTCAAAAAACCAATGTCCGAATTGTGGCTGCTACCAATGTGAATTTATTCAACGCCATTGAAAAAGGAAAGTTTAGAGAAGATTTGTATTACCGTTTGAGTACGGTTGATATAGGCTTGCCGCCATTGCGAGAGCGCAAAGACGATATCCATTTATTGTTTCGAAAATTTGCAGCTGATTTTGCTCACAAATACAAAATGCCGGTATTGAAATTAGATGAAAATGCGATTCAATTGTTACAAAAATTTCGTTGGAGTGGAAACATCCGTCAGTTACGAAATGTAGCCGAACAACTATCGGTTTTAGAAACCAACCGAGAGATTTCTGCACTCACACTGCAATCTTATTTGCCTTCGGAAGGAACAAATCTCCCTTCGATCATTAGCGACAAAAAAAGTGATAGCGATTTCAATACCGAAAGAGAAATTTTATATAAGGTCCTTTTCGATATGAAAAGTGATTTGCATGATTTAAAAAAATTGACTTTGGAATTGATCAAAAATGGTAGTTCCAAAGTGCAAGAAACCAATCAAAGTTTAATCAAAAAGATCTACGGCTCTCAAGAAAATGAAAATGAAATTCATTTTGAAGAAACTCCTAGAGCAGCCATTTTGAAAGCGCCTAAAGAGGAGGAAGAATATGATGATGAAGAAGACAACTACCTTTTTGCAGAAACGATTGAAGCCGAAGAGGAAATCCTAAAATTAGAGCAAAAGGAAATTGAAATGATCAAACGTTCTTTGGAAAAAAACAAAGGAAAAAGAAAAGCCGCAGCAGATGAATTGGGAATTTCAGAGCGAACTTTATATCGAAAAATAAAACAATTCGACCTTTAATAATTATCAATTGATTTTGAATATCTTTGGATTTTTAAACCAGAAAATGAAAAACATACCTTATATATGTGTTGTTCTAATAGCACTCACTTTTTCAAGTTGTTCTGTATACAATTTTACAGGGACTGGAAAAATTGATGCCAAAACATTCCAAGTCAACTTTTTTCAAAATAACGCTGAAATTATTGAGCCTGGCATTGATCGTACCTTTACCTTAACGCTACAGGATTTAATTCAGAATCAAACCAATTTAAACTTGGTTAAAAACGGCGCTGATTTGACTTATGAAGGCGAAATTATAGATTATAGAATAAGTCCAATGACGGCTACGGCTGACCAACAAGCGTCTCAAAACCGACTGAAAATAAGAGTCAATGTGAGGTTTACCAATAAAAAAACGGAAAAAGACGATTTTGAAAAAACATTCGAATTTTTTTATGATTACCCAGCTACTGCTCAACTTAATGGTAGTACATTAAATAAAGCTTTAGATGAAATTTTTGAAAGAATAACACAAGATATTTTTAATGAATCATTGGCCAAATGGTAATTTAAAATAAAGATTAGCGGATTCGTTGATTCGATTGAAACGCACCCAAATAAATGAACAACCTTTATGAACGTAACTGATTACACCTATTTAATTAACAAACCCGATGCGATCAACGAAAAGCAAACGGAAGCATTGAGCCATGTTTTGGAGGACTTTCCGTATTTCCAAAGTGCCAGAGCTTTGCGTCTAAAAGGGTTGTATAATCAAAATAGTTTCAAATACAATCAGGCTTTAAAAGTTACAGCGGCTCATACTACTGACCGAACTGTTTTATTTGATTTTATCACTTCAGGCACTTTTACAGCAATTCAGAAGGGCTATTACGACAAAAAAGTATTGGAACTTCTTGATATTAATGTAGTAGATAGCGAAGTTATTGCAGCTGCAACAATTGAAATCAATGAGAATCTTGAAAGCGGGATGGTCACATCTACTACGGATGAGGAGACAACCGAAACGAAATTGGCAGAAGAAAAGCTAGAGATAGGGAAACCTTTGGATTTTTCCACCAATGAAAAACATTCGTTCCAAGAATGGCTTCAGCTTTCCAGAATCCAACCTATTGTTAGAGAGAACCAAGAGAAATCAGGTACAGCATCGCTAAACGAAACGCAAAAGAAAAAACTGGAATTGATCAATAAATTTATCGAAACCAATCCGAAAATTCCAGCAGTAAAAAACGAAACTACCTCAAATGCTACTTTCGATTTAAATAAAGAAGATCATTCAATGTTGATGACAGAGACTTTAGCAAAAGTATATTTAGAACAAAAAAAATATCAAAAGGCGATTCAAGCTTATGAAATATTAATTTTGAAATATCCAGAAAAAATTAGTTTCTTTGCAGACCGCATTTCGGACATTAAGATTTTACAACAAAATAACAATAATTAACAATGAGCACATTTTCAATTTTTTTAGTTTTAATTACAATAGTTTGCTTTCTATTGGTAGTAGTAATCATGGTTCAAAACCCTAAAGGAGGCGGTTTATCTTCTTCTATTGGTGGATCTCAAATGTTAGGTGGTGTACAAAAAACTACTGACTTTTTAGATAAAAGTACTTGGACATTAGCGACTATTTTAATTGCACTTATTTTACTTTCAAGCTTAAGCTTTACTGGTTCTTTAAGTGATACTGATTCTAAAATCATTGAAAAGACAGAAGCTCCAGCTACTACACCTACTTCGCCAGCAGCTCCAGCAGCTCCGGCTACAAAATAAATAGTAATACATATATTAAAATGCCAGCCTGTCAAAGCTGGCATTTTTTTTAGGAAAAAATGTCAGTCAAAATGGGATGGCACAATTTCTGAAATAGCAGAAACATTCAAATACAATAATTTTAAAACATACAATCATGGGATTAAACATTAAACCACTTTCAGACCGCGTTCTTATTGAACCAGTTGCTGCAGAAACTAAAACTGCATCAGGAATTTTTATTCCAGATACTGCTAAAGAAAAACCACAAAAAGGAACTGTTGTTGCTGTTGGTAACGGAACCAAAGATCACACGATGACTGTGAAAATTGGCGACACTGTACTTTATGGGAAATATGCAGGTACCGAATTAAAATTAGAAGGAAAAGATTATTTAATCATGCGCGAAGACGACATTCTAGCAATTATCTAAATCAAGTAAACGAATCAATAAAAAAACAGTAAAATGGCAAAAGATATAAAATTTGATATTGAAGCACGTGACGGATTAAAACGTGGTGTTGATGCATTAGCTAATGCAGTAAAAGTAACTTTAGGACCAAAAGGACGTAATGTTATTATTGGAAAAGCTTTTGGTGGACCAAACGTAACCAAAGATGGTGTTACAGTAGCCAAAGAAATCGAATTGCAAGACCCATTAGAAAATATGGGAGCTCAAATGGTGAAAGAAGTAGCTTCTAAAACCAATGATTTAGCAGGAGATGGTACAACAACCGCTACAGTTTTGGCACAAGCTATCGTAAAAGAAGGTTTGAAAAACGTGGCAGCTGGTGCTAATCCAATGGATTTAAAAAGAGGAATCGACAAAGCAGTTGAAGCTATTGTGGAAGACTTGAGCAAACAAGCCAAAGTAGTAGGAAGTGATTCTGAAAAAATCAAACAAATTGCTTCAATCTCAGCAAACAATGACGAAGTAATTGGTGAGTTAATCGCTAATGCTTTCGCAAAAGTGGGTAAAGAAGGAGTAATTACTGTTGAAGAAGCTAAAGGTACAGATACATTTGTAGACGTTGTAGAAGGAATGCAATTTGACAGAGGATACCTTTCTCCTTATTTTGTAACCAATCCTGAAAAAATGGAAGCGGAATTAGAAAGTCCGTACATTTTATTATATGATAAAAAAGTATCTTCTTTAAAAGAATTATTACCTGTATTAGAGCCAGTGGCACAATCAGGAAAACCTCTATTGATTATTGCAGAAGATGTAGATGGTGAAGCACTATCAACTTTAGTAGTAAACAAATTACGTGGTGCCTTAAAAATCGCAGCAGTAAAAGCCCCTGGTTTTGGAGACAGAAGAAAAGCCATGTTAGAAGATATCGCTATCTTAACAGGTGGAACTGTTATCTCTGAAGAAAGAGGTTATACTTTGGAGAACACAACCATTGAGATGTTGGGTACTGCAAAAAGAGTGACCATTGACAAAGACAACACTACTATTGTGAGTGGTGCTGGTGATGCGGATACAATCAAAAACCGTGTGAACCAAATCAAAGGTCAAATGGAAACTACTACTTCTGACTACGATAAAGAAAAATTGCAAGAGCGTTTGGCTAAATTAGCTGGAGGTGTTGCCGTATTGTATGTGGGGGCTGCTTCTGAAGTAGAAATGAAAGAGAAAAAAGACCGTGTTGATGATGCGCTTCACGCTACTCGTGCCGCAGTTGAAGAAGGAATTGTTGCTGGTGGAGGTGTTGCTTTATTGAGAGCAAAAGCAGTTTTAAGCAAAGTTAAAGCAGACAATGCTGATGAAGCTACCGGTATCCAAATCGTTTCTCGTGCTGTAGAAGCACCTTTGAGAACTATCGTTGAAAATGCTGGTTTAGAAGGTTCTGTGGTAGTAGCTAAAGTAGCTGAAGGAAAAGGTGATTTTGGTTACAACGCTAAAACAGACGAATATGTAGACATGCTAAAAGCAGGTATCATCGATCCTAAAAAAGTAACTCGTGTAGCACTAGAAAATGCGGCTTCAGTTGCTGGAATGATCTTGACTACAGAATGTGCTTTGATAGATATTAAAGAAGAATCGGCACCAAGTCCAATGGGCGGAGGTATGCCAGGAATGATGTAATTCAAACCACACATTAAATAAAAAAATCCGAAGTTTTCACTTCGGATTTTTTGTTTTGTATTATGTATCCTGTGGTCGTTTTTTCAATAATTTCATGAAAACCGGAAGGGTCGAAATTAAAATAATCCCAATTACGATCATTTCAATATGCTCTTTCAAATCAATCCCATAATTTAAAAAAACACCGTATAAATAGTGTCCTGAAAAGACCAAAACGAACGACCATAAAAAAGAACTTAGCGTATTAAAGAACATGAATTTCTTTTTATCCATAGAAACGATTCCGGCAACTATGGGTGCAAAAGTTCTAAAGATGGGAAGGAATCGAGCATATATGATAGCCTTTCCTCCATATTTTTCAAAGAAATCTTTGGATTGTAACAAGTACTTTTTCTTAAACCAAAAAGAATCTTCTTTTTTGAACAAATAATACCCACTTTTGGCACCAAACCAATACCCTACTGTGTTTCCAATAATTCCAGAAATAGCAATTAACAAGGCTAATAGGGTAACATTGATAAAATCATTATCGATAACAATCACATTGGCAATTAAATCCCCACTATAAATACCTGATAAAAAAAGCAAACTATCCCCTGGAAGGAAAAAGCCTGCAAAAAGTCCTGTTTCGGCAAAAATGATAAACAAAACAATGTACAAACCCACTTGGAAACCGCCAATGGAGAGCGTAATATAAAACTCTGGATTTAGTAATTGAGTCCAATCAAAATTGTTCATACAGTTAGATTTAGTTGATATCTTGGGCGTGAAAGTAAGAATAATTTAGCGCACCCACAATTTTAGGTATTCGTTTTAGACTTAAATTAACGATTGCTTAATTTCTTTCATAAAGACAACAATGGTGTAATTTTTCATAAACTGCGTCAGTAGCTTTTACCTCATCGGTATCATGACCCACCTTAGCAATTGCCTTTTTTACGTCCAAAAGAGAACATTTTTCTTCGTTCAAAATGACATTCAGTTGATGGGTTTCAATATTCCAAACTACAGATTTTACCCCTTCAACTGAAAAAGCAGCTTTCTGAATTCGTTTTTGACATTGTTCGCAATTCCCATTCACCTCTGTAACGTATTTTGCATTTTTATTTTTTTTGACTTGTGCTTGAACTGAAAATCCGATGAACATTAAAAGCACTACGGTAATATATTTTTTCATGATTTCTATTGTATTAATTTAATATTGAATTTGATTTTTGTTATTGATTGTTTTATTTGATCTTAAATCGTAAGCCAGCATAATACATTTGACCAAAAATTGGCGCATATACCATCGAAGCATCAAAACTTGCCCCAAAAGGATTGGCAGCTCCAACAATTACTTTGGACTGAGTATAATTACCAATATTTTCTCCGCCAACATACACTTCAAATACTGATGAAAACACCCGAGTTATTTGAGTATTCATCAAAGAATAGGCTGGTGAAAAATCCGGCAATTGATCTGCAATAGGATTTGATTGCGTGTTGGGCAATTGCTGCTCTCCAATCCAATTGTAGGTGAAATCAAACTTCCATTGCTTTGAACTTCCAAACGATGTAGTTTCATACTCCAGGTTGCCAAAAAATCGATTTTTAGCTTGGATGGGTTTTTGGAAAGTTCCCGACAGATAATCAGTTTGTACTTCATATCGTTTGTAGGCAGAGCGTAATCGGAGGTTTTTGACTACTTCATAATTGAATTCAATTTGGAAGCTATTGGCAAATGAATTGCCTTTTAGATTATAAAACAAAACTTGTTGCGGGCTTTGCATTACATCCACAACCACTTGATTTTGAAAGTCGGTACGATACCAATCTAATGTGATATCAGCGTTTTTTCCCAATAAAGTAAAAGCCTGTGTGAAACTTCCGCCAAAATTCCAAGCTATTTCAGGATTCAAACCATACACTTTTCCATGGGTATCCAAAATAGAAAAAACTCTAGAACTTGCAAAAAGCGATTGATTTTCGGCAAAAATATTCGCAGCTCTTTTACCTCTTCCTGCTGAAAATCGAATAACCGCTTTCTCCCACGGATTGTATCTCAAGTGCAATCGAGGCGTTACAAAGGTTCCTAAGCGGTTATGATTGTCAATTCTACCTCCTAGAATGATACTAAAATTTTCATCGTTATCATAGGTATACTCAAAAAAAGCACCGACAGATTGATCGGTTCTACTCCAATCATTAGCAAAAACTTGTTCGTGGTATTGATCCAAAGTAACGTTCAATCCTGTGGCAAATTTATTCATAGTGTTACTAATGATCGAATTAAAAATTAGATTCGAATAATAACTATTTTGCCTAATATTATAGTGTCTCAACCCAAAATACGATTCCTGATTGTGTGAGGTAAACGCATTTTGAAAACCAATACTTTGATACGGCAAATCTTTGAAAACATAACCCAATTTAGTGGCAATATCCAAACGTTCCGTATTAATTTCTGAACCCCAATAGTTGGTAGTTCCTTTATCAACAGTTGGATTGAAATGGTGCTGACCCGTTTGCTTTTCATCTTTCATGTATCTGAAATTGATAAAACTCACCCAGCCTTTTTCGGCATCATAATACTGATAACGATTCAGAATATTGAATTGTTTTGCCAATGGATTATCCAAAAACCCATCCTGGTTGTTGTCCATTTTTGCCGTGCGCGTATTGCCGTGCAAGAACAAACTACTACTCCATTTATCAGAAATAGGCCTGTTAAAATGTGTATTCAATTCAAACCTTGAATCGGTAGAACCGTAGGCATTCAAAAAAAACGGAATATCATTAATCGGTTTTATGAGTTCGGTATTGATTTGCCCCGAGATACTTTCGTAGCCATTAACTACACTCCCCGCTCCTTTAGTAATTTGAATACTTTCGACCCAAGTGCCAGGTGTAAATGATAATCCGTAAGCCTGAGAGGCGCCACGGACTGACGGGATATTCTCTTCTGTAATTACTAAGTACGGACTTGTCAAACCCAATAGTTTGATTTGTTTGGTTCCCGTTAAAGCATCTGAAAAATTCACATCAATAGACGGATTGGTTTCAAAGCTTTCGGCCAAATTACAGCAAGCTGCTTTGAGCAATTCTTTACTTGTTACCAAAGTGGTGTTCCCTGTAACTGTAAACGACTTTTGGAGCCCTTTACGTTTTGTGACTACTTTTACCTCATTTAATTTTTGTTGTCCAAAAACAAAATTTCCCAATAAAAGCAACACAAAAAATAAGTTTATTTTTTGCATATAAAACGATTTTAATGTTTGTAATAAGTAATTTGAGTCAGTAGCTGACTCGACTTATAAACCATTAAAATCAGGCGTAGAAAAGGAATTGATGAAACAACTTAAAGAGAGGAGGCGCATGAGCATCACAATAATAGGTTTCGGCAGATGTAGATACAAAAGTTGGCTGTTGAACAGTTGTAAGCTTTTTAAATTCAGGTATTAAATACAATTCAATAGGTTCGAAAGAAAACGCTTTTAGAGTAGCATTGTCTGTTTTCTTTTCAAAGTGAACCGTTTTGTTTTTACAACAAGAGTCTTTTTCAATTACTTTTTTGGCACAACAACTCTTTTTAACAGTTGCTAAAGGGGCAATTGTTTGAACCGAAAAAGAAGCTACTTTGCCGCCACAATAATGCATCGTAAAAGCAAAGCCAACATTGGAAACCAATATCATCAATGCTAAAAAAAATCCGATGCCCTTTTTACAATTCATGGTGCAAATTTAGGAAACAATTGTCCAGTACGAATTAAAATCGTGTTAAATTTGGCTTACAACCATTCTATTAGTTTCAACTTGTGTCTTGTTAATCATAAATTAATACTTTTGTTAAAAATAATAACCATGACATTTCTAGAACTACAACCGAAAATTACCTCCATAACAACAAACCAAACACTTTCGAGAGACGAAAAACTACAAGCTATTTGTCAATTTTTGAACGAAAATGTGGCTCATTATAACTGGGTGGGTTTTTATTTTGCCAATCATGAAAACAAAACGTTGCATTTGGGTCCTTATGTTGGTGCGCCCACTGACCATACTGAAATACCCTTTGGAAAAGGAATTTGTGGTCAAGTAGCCGAATCGAATGCTAACTTTGTGGTACCCGATGTAGCGGCCCAAGATAATTATATTGCGTGTAGCTTTACCGTGAAATCAGAAATCGTAGTGCCTTTATTTGTAAACGGAATTAATATTGGCCAAATCGACATAGACAGTCATGTTTTAGACCCCTTTACAGAAGAAGATGAACGTTTCTTAGAGTTTGTGAATTCTGAAGTTGCTGAGTTGTTTTAATCTGATAACAGAAGTATGAAATTACAAATTACACTCTTCTTATTATTCCTTTACTCATGGATTGGCCATAGCCAAATTGGGCCTAATGATGATGCCATTTATTTAGATTCGTTAAACAACCTGGGGAATGAAAAGAACTTTAAATTCATAAGGGTGGTAAAAGAGTACGCAGAAGACAAAGACCTTTATGATGTTTATTTTTACAGCCGATCGGGAAAACTTGTTCAGAGAGCGACTACTTCCAACAAGTTTTTTATGGCATTCGAAGGCCCTTATATATACTACTATGAGAATGGAAACAAACAAAAAATGGAAACCTATTCCGACAAAAGAGTCAATGGAAGGCAATTTGAGTGGTATGAAAATGGCAGTTTAAAATTGGAAACCGACGTCCAATATGACAAAAAAACCAAAAATTCATCGACCAAAATTATTAATTATTGGAGTGCTAACAAGGAACAAAAAGTAATAAATGGTGAGGGAGAATATGAAGAAATCGAAACAATACCCAATTCAAATAGTGCAAAATTTAGCGTCAAATCAAGTGGCAAAATAAAGAATTATGTTAAAGATGGGCTTTGGAAAGGGAAATCCGAAAAGCCTAGTTATACTTTTTATGAGCAATTTGAAAACGGAAAACTGGTATCTGGAAAACGAATTGATTCATTAGGAGTTGAAATCCAGTACATCGAAGTTTTGCAAAAGCCGAAACCCAAAAATGGAATTGCTGATTTTTACCGATTCGTAGGTGAAAATTATAACACCCCTGCGGTACAAGGTTTAAAGGGAGTAATTTATGCAACATTTGTAGTAGATAAAGAGGGCAAAGTGGCGGATGTGAAAATAATTCGAGATCTCGGTTATGGAACCGGTGCAGAAGCCATACGAGTGATTCAAAAATATGATCAATGGATTCCCGGGAGTTTTAAAGGAGAACCTGTAAGAGTCCAATATTCCTTACCCATTACCATTCAATCCAATTATTGATTAAATAATTTCAATCCATATGAAGAAACTATTCAGTGTCATTTTATTTTTTATTTTCTGCTCAGGTTTTAGTCAAATCAATTCAAATGACCAAGTAGTTTATTTAGACTCCTTAAAAAGGATCGGGACATTAGACAATTACCAGTATCTAAGAGTGGTTAAAGAATACCATCTGAAAAAAGATCGGTACGATGTTGCCGTTTACTATAAATCAGGTAAGATCCAAATGAGAGCTACTACAACCAATAAAGACATCCTAAAATTAGAAGGTTCGGCCATCTATTTTTTTGAAAATGGAAATCGAAAAAAAATTGTAAACTACATAAATAACAAACCTATTGGAAAAGAATTTGAATGGTATGAAAACGGAAAAATAAAATCTGAAATAGAAAATTTGCAAGGCGATCAAGTCGGTTCTGAAATTACCAAAATAATTCAATATTGGGATGAAAACAACATTCAGCATGTCGTTGACGGAGAAGGAGAATACACAGAAAAAGAAGAAAACTATAGTGCAATTTCCAAAGGGAGTGTTAAAAATAATTTAAAAGAGGGTGTTTGGATTGGAAATTCTTCAAGATACAAAATTAACTTTACCGAAAAGTTTATAAACGGACGATTGATTTCAGGAAAAAGCATAGATAGTTTAGGAAATGAAATTAATTATGATAAAATTATTGTAGAGCCTATACCCAAAAAAGGAATGCAACACTTTTACAACCATATTAGTAAATCCTTTAGAATTCCCAACTATATCAATAACACTGTTCATGGAACTTTGTATTTTACATTTACAATTAAAAAAAATGGAGAAATTGGAGATATAAGTGTACTTAACAAAGATGAATTTGGACTGAGCGAAATTGCTATTAAAATTATTAAAAATTACAAGGAATGGTCTATTGGTTATTTTCGAGGAATACCTATTGATCAATCATTTTACTTGCCTATTACTTTAAAATAATTTGTTGTTTTGATTTATTTATAAAAAATAAATAGTACTTTTGCAGCCGTTACGCAATAGCTGTGTAACATACATAATAATCATTTAAATAATATTGGAATGTATTTAACTAAAGAAATTAAAGAAGAAATCTTCGCTAAACACGGAGGAAAAGCAGAAAACACTGGGTCTGCAGAAGGTCAAATCGCTTTATTCACACACAGAATTAGCCATTTAACTGAGCACTTGAAAAAAAATCGTCACGATTATAACACAGAGCGTTCACTAGTATTATTAGTAGGTAAAAGAAGAGCTTTGTTGGATTACTTGAAGAAAAAAGAAATCAACAGATATCGTGAAATTATCAAAGTATTGGGTATTAGAAAATAATCAATATAAAAAAGAGGTGCGAAAGTGCCTCTTTTTATTTTTACAAACAACAAAAAAAGTTTGGTTTTTCATTGGGATTATAAACAACTACACACAACAACACAACTAGTTCCAAAGTTTTAATCAATTATTAAAAAAGTTTATGATTCCACAATTATTTGTAGAAAGTATCGATTTAGGTGATGGCAGAAACATCACAATCGAGACAGGTCGTTTAGCTAAACAAGCTGATGGATCTGTAGTAGTTAGAATTGGAAAAACTGTTATTTTAGGTACAGTTGTTTCCGCAAGAAAAGCCAGTCCTGGGATTGACTTTTTACCTTTGACGGTAGATTACCGTGAAAAATTTGCAGCAGCAGGTCGTTTTCCTGGTGGTTTCTTCAAAAGAGAAGCACGTCCAAGTGATAGCGAAGTATTGACGATGCGTTTAGTTGACCGTGTATTGCGTCCTCTTTTCCCATCGGATTACCATGCTGAAGTACAAGTGATGATTCAGTTGATGTCTCATGACGAAGACGTAATGCCAGATGCTTTAGCAGGATTAGCTGCTTCAGCTGCCTTAGCATTGTCTGACATTCCTTTTGAAACTTTAATTTCTGAAGCTAGAGTAGGACGAATTGATGGTAAATTCATCATTAACCCATCTCGTGCGCAATTAGAATTATCTGACATCGATATGATGATTGGTGCTTCTAAAGATTCTATCGCCATGGTAGAAGGAGAAATGAAAGAAATTTCAGAAAAAGAAATGGTAGAAGCCATTAAATTTGCTCACGAACATATCAAAGTACAAATTGATGCGCAAGAAAGATTGGCAAAAGCATTTGGAAAAAAAGAAGTTCGTACTTACGAAACTGAAAAAAATGACGACGCTATTTACGCTAAAGTAAGAGCGGCTGCTTATGATAAAATTTACGCTATTGCTAGCAAAGGTTCGGCTAAACACGAACGTTCAGCTGCATTTGATGCTGTAAAAGAAGAAGTAAAAGCTTTATTTACAGAAGAAGAATTAGCTGAAAACGGAGATTTAGTTTCTAAATACTTCTACAAAACAAATAAAGAGGCGGTTCGTAATGTAACTTTAGATTTAGGAACTCGTTTGGACGGTAGAAAAACTACTGAAATTCGTCCTATTTGGAGTGAGGTTAATTACTTACCATCTGTTCACGGTTCCGCTTTATTTACTCGTGGAGAAACGCAAGCATTAGCAACAGCTACTTTAGGAACTTCAAGAGAGGCAAACCAAATTGATTCACCATCTGAACAAGGAGAAGAAAAATTCTATTTACACTATAATTTCCCACCATTTTCTACAGGAGAAGCGCGTCCGTTAAGAGGAACTTCAAGAAGAGAAGTTGGTCACGGAAACTTGGCACAACGTGCCTTGAAAAACATGATTCCTGCTGACTGTCCTTATACAATCCGTGTAGTATCAGAAGTATTAGAATCGAACGGTTCTTCTTCAATGGCTACGGTTTGTGCTGGAACATTATCATTAATGGATGCTGGTATTCAAATGATTCGTCCAGTTTCTGGAATCGCGATGGGATTGATTACTGACGGAGAACGTTTTGCTGTGTTATCTGATATCTTAGGTGATGAAGATCATTTAGGAGATATGGATTTCAAAGTAACTGGAACTTCGGAAGGAATTACAGCTTGTCAAATGGACATCAAAATTGACGGTTTGAAATACGAAATCATGGAGCAAGCCTTGGCTCAAGCTCGTGATGGACGTTTGCATATCTTAGGTAAAATTTTGGAAACATTGGATAAACCAAATAACGATGTTAAAGTTCATGCTCCAAAAATTATCATGCGTACAATTCCTGGCAACTTCATTGGTGCCTTGATTGGACCTGGTGGAAAAGTAATCCAAGAATTACAAAAAGCTACAGGTTGTACTATCGTAATTAATGAAGTAGACGAACAAGGTGTAGTGGAAATCTTAGGAACTGATCCTGATGGAATCGCAGCAGTATTGGCTAAAATTGATTCGATCATTTTCAAACCAGAAGTGGGAGAAGCTTACGAAGTGAAAGTAATTAAAATGTTGGATTTTGGTGCTGTAGTAGAATACACAGCGGCTCCAGGAAACGAAGTTTTATTACACGTATCTGAATTGGCTTGGGAACGTACTGAAAATGTTTCTGATGTAGTCAATATGGGTGATGTATTTGAAGTGAAATACCTTGGTCTTGACCCTAAAACTAGAAAAGAAAAAGTGTCAAGAAAAGCACTTTTACCTAGACCTCCACGTGAGGAGAAAAAAGAGTAATCCAATCTTAGTTTACTAAAGGTTTATTGATAGAAAAAACCCGTTTCAAAATTTTGGAACGGGTTTTTTCGTTTCTATCAAAATTAATTCATTGTTTTTGTAACTTTTATACAATAGCTCACGTATAAGCTTTGTACACTTAAAAAATTGAGGAGACAAAAACATGAGACAACTTAAAATTACCAAGCAGGTTACCAATCGTGAAACCGCTTCATTAGACAAATATTTACAAGAAATTGGAAAAGTTGACCTTATTACTGCTGACGAAGAAGTAGAATTAGCTCAGAAGATCAAAGCCGGAGACCAACGTGCTTTAGAGAAATTGACCAAAGCCAATTTACGTTTCGTTGTTTCGGTGGCTAAACAATACCAAAATCAAGGATTAACACTTCCCGATTTGATTAATGAAGGAAATTTAGGTTTGATCAAAGCAGCACAACGTTTTGATGAAACGCGTGGTTTCAAATTCATCTCGTATGCTGTTTGGTGGATTCGTCAGTCAATCCTTCAAGCTTTGGCTGAACAATCTCGTATCGTTCGTTTGCCTTTGAACAAAATTGGTTCTATCAATAAAATTAATAAAATGTACGCCTTATTAGAGCAATCTAACGAGCGTCCGCCATCTGCAGAGGAAATTGCTAAAGAATTAGACATGACCGTTAATGACGTAAAAGAGTCGATGAAAAATTCGGGTCGTCACTTATCTATGGATGCGCCTTTAGTAGAAGGAGAAGATTCTAACTTGTACGATGTATTGCGTTCAGGAGAGTCTCCGAATCCAGACCGCGAATTGATTCACGAATCATTGCGTACAGAAATCGAGCGTTCTTTAGAAACCCTAACTCCAAGAGAAGCAGACGTTGTGCGTTTGTACTTTGGATTAGGCGATCAACACCCAATGACTTTGGAAGAAATTGGAGAAACTTTCGACTTAACTCGTGAGCGCGTTCGTCAAATTAAAGAAAAAGCGATTCGCCGATTGAAACATACTTCAAGAAGTAAAATTTTAAAAACATATTTAGGGTAAACCTACCAAAACTCCGGCTTCATTCCGGAGTTTTTTAATTACAATTACAAATGAAAAATACACTTATCGCCCCATCCGTTTTAGCCGCTGATTTTGCCAACTTACAACGTGACATCGAAATGATTAATGCTAGTGAAGCCGACTGGTTTCATATTGATATCATGGACGGTGTTTTTGTTCCCAATATTTCGTTTGGAATGCCTGTTTTAGAAGCCATTTCAAAACATGCTAAGAAAACAATAGACGTTCATTTAATGATCGTAGATCCGGATCGCTATATTACCACCTTCGCTGATTTAGGTGCCAATGTATTAACCGTGCACTACGAAGCGTGTACACATGTACACAGAACACTACAAGCCATTAAAGCAGCCGGAATGAAAGCCGGTGTGGCTTTGAATCCGCATACCAATGTGGCTTTGTTAGAAGATGTAATTAATGACATTGATTTGGTTTGTATCATGAGTGTGAATCCAGGTTTTGGTGGACAATCGTTCATTGAAAATACCTATGAAAAAGTACGCCAACTAAAAGCCTTAATTACCAAAAAAGGAGCTGCTACTCAAATTGAAATTGATGGTGGTGTAACCAATAAAAACGCCAAACAATTAGCCGAAGCAGGTGCTGATGTTTTAGTTGCAGGAAGTTTTGTTTTTAAAGCAGCAGATCCTATTGCAACTGTAGCCGATTTGAAAAAAATAACTACTTTTTAAGTTCAATAAACCATAAATCAAGAAGGGCTTAATACTCTTTTAAGTCCTTTTTTTATAAGAATTACTATTTTTGTTTCAAACGAAAAGACATGAGAGATTTACTTACTGCCAGTTACGGTTTTGTTTTTGAAGACCTGCTTATCGATGAAATAATATCGGTGGCCCACCTAGTAGAATTTAAAGAAGGGGATATTTTAATTGACTTTGGCGATTATATTAAAAAAATGCCTTTGTTAATTGAAGGCGCCATTAAAATTCTACGAGAAGACTTTGACGAAGGCGAAATGTTACTTTATTTTATTGAAAAAGGAGATACTTGCGCCATGACCATGGCCTGTTGTATTGGCGAAGCCAAAAGTGAAATCAGAGCAGTAGCCGAAACTGACGGTAAAATTATCATGATCCCAGTTACTAAAATGGAAGAATGGTTAGGCAAATACAAAAGCTGGAGAAACTATGTTTTCAATAACTACAACAACCGTTTAAAAGAAATGCTAAATGCGATTGACTCTTTGGCTTTCATGAATATGGAAGAACGATTGTTGAATTACCTATTCGAAAAATGTAAAATCAATCATTCTCGTGAAATATTTAGTACGCATAAAGAAATTGCGTACGACCTGCATTCGTCAAGAGAAGTTATCTCAAGACTGTTGAAAGCTTTAGAAATCAAAGGCCGAATCAAATTGAATCGGGCTTCTGTAGAAGTTTTAGTGTAGTGTAACAAATATCACTCATTAGATTGCGTTTATAAACGAAATTTGGATTCCAAACAAATACATACTCATATGAACAATTTTTGGAATGAACGCTATGCCGAAAAGGTATTTGCATACGGAATTGAACCCAATCAATTTTATAAAGAACAATTAGCTAATCTCCCAAAAGGCAAAATTCTTTTTGCCGCTGAAGGCGAAGGTAGAAATGCCGTTTATGCTGCACAGCAGGGATTTGAAGTTTCAGCATTTGACAGTAGCATAGAAGGAAAAAATAAGGCTGAGGCTTTAGCGGAAGAAAAAAATGTTGCGATTAGTTATACAGTTTCAGGATTAGAAGATGTTGATTTTCCAGAAAATTATTTTGATGTAATTGTTTTGGTGTATGCTCATTTTCCCTACGAAATCAGAAAAAAATACCATCAAAAACTAGTTTCCTTTTTAAAACCAAATGGTAATATTATTTTTGAAGCTTTTGGTAAAGAACAACTCAATTATACCTCAGGTGGTCCAAAACAATTGGAAATGTTATTCTCTGAAGACGAAATAAAATCAGAATTCCAGAACATTGATTTTTCGTATTTGAAAACCGAAGAAACTATTTTAGACGAAGGACCTTATCACCAAGGCAAAGCTAATGTAGTACGTTTTATTGGTCAAAAAAAATAAACCTATATTTCAATTTACTTATGGACAAAATTATTTTTGGCGTAATTCTACTTCATTTAGTAGTTGGATTTGGGTGGTTATTCTATAAATTAGAAATTCAAAAAAAGAAGAAAAAATAATCTATCTTCCCCTATCTAATTACAATTTAATTTACTGTTGCTTTGTGACTTATGTTACGCTTTGTTTTGTATTATAACCCTAGCTTTGGTTAAATACTAAATAACATGGCAAAAATAGTAATACTTGGAGCCGGAATTGCTGGACATACAGCTGCCACTCACTTAAGACGAAAATTATCCGGAGAACATGAAGTTATCGTCATATCTCCCAACAGAAACTACCAATGGGTTCCCTCCAATATTTGGGTAGGTATTGGCAGAATGAAATCGAAAGAAGTTCATTTTCCTTTAATCCCATTATACAAAAAACACAATATTGGTTACATACAGGCCAAAGCTGTTAGTTTTCATCCTGAAGGAAATGCGGTTGAAAAAAAGCCGTATGTGAAAATTGAATTTCTTTATGGCGAAAAAGCGGGAACCGTTGAAAATGTATCTTATGATTATTTAATCAATGCAACAGGTCCAAAACTAGCATTCGATTTAACACCTGGACTCAATCCAGGAACCAACAAAGCTTTTTCTGTTTGCACTTATGATCATGCCGATCATGCTTGGCAGGGATTACATGATTTAATTCAGAAATTAAAAAAAACAAACCCGTCTGAAAAAGCCAAAATTCTAATTGGAACAGGACATCCAAAAGCTACTTGTCAAGGTGCTGCTTTTGAATACATTTTGAATGTTGAACAAGAACTTCACCGACATAAAGTAAGAGATAAAGTGGATATTACCTGGATCTCTAACGAATACAAATTGGGTGATTTTGGAATGGACGGTATGCTAATGAGTGTTGGTGGAAAACCAATGCCTTCAGACGAATTAGTGGAAATGGTTTTTGAAGACCGTGGCATCCAATGGATATTAGGTGCAGGAGTCAATAAAGTGGAAGATGGTATTGCACATTACGAAAATTTAGAGGGCGAATACAAATCTGAAAACTTTGATTTCGCAATGCTTATCCCAGCTTTTTCTGGGCATGGTTTCAATGCTTTTGACAAAAATGATGCCGACATAACCGATAAACTTTTCAAAGGCTTTATGCTTGTTGATGCAGATTACACCCCAAAACCTTACGAAGAATGGACCGTTCAAGATTGGCCTGAAACCTATCAAAATCCAAGTTTTCGCAACATATTTGCACCTGGAATCGCTTTTGCTCCGCCCCATACCATTTCTAAACCTAGAAAAAGTAAAAACGGAACAGAGATATTTCCGGCGCCACCTAGAACAGGTATGCCATCGGGTATAACAGCTAAATTAGTAGCCGATAATATTATTGACAGTATCAAATCTGGAAAAGAAAGCTTACATCATAAAGGCTCTATGGGAAATATGGGTGCCGCTTGTATCGCCTCCTCAGGTTATGGAATCTTGAAAGGAAAAGGCATTAGTATTACCACTTACCCTATTGTACCTGATTATATCAAATATCCAAATTCTGGTGGTCGTGATTTAAACAAAACTTTTGGAGCGTTAGGATTAGCTGGACATTGGGTAAAACTTAGTTTGCATTATGCTTTTATTTACAAAGCTAAAATGAAACCCTTTTGGTGGTTAATCCCAGAATAAAAAAAACAATTCTATCATTAACAATAACAATAGCCATGGCAAAAAAAATAACCCGCTTTCAGAAATTTGTAATGCACAATCCTTTTCTACAGTTTTTTATGTTTCTGTTTTTAAATGTAAAAATATTATATGTGGTCGCCCTTGGTCACGGGGGAACAAGAGAAAAATAATTTCATTTTAGAGAATAAAAAACCAGAACAGATGTTCTGGTTTTTTTGTCTTTACAAAGTTTAAAATAAATTAGTCTTTTACCCCTAATTTGGATAAAATATCTTCCATCAAACACCATTTGGTAATGGAAGATTGCAATAAGTTCGCTCCCACAAAGGCTGTAAACCACAACCAGTTTTGATCTACATAAATAGATAACACCACACTCAATAACACAAAACTTCCTGCGATTGCTCTAATAATTGTATTTTTCATTTTTATATATTTTAAATTAATTTGATTGTTCAATGTTCATAACTGCAACATGTATTGTAGAATGAGATTCCTGTATTTTATTAAATTCAGCAACCAAATCGAATAGAACAGCTACTATATCTTTCTTTACAAAAGCATAAAACAATAATGAATCTGTTTCACTGATTTCGCTTCCAAACCAATTGGATGCAACACCTTCCTCCGTATTATCTTTGAACCCTTTTACATCTCGATACGAAAAGGATTTTACCTCTGCTTGTTGTAACATTTTTTTAATGTCTTTTTCAAAAGCAGCTATTGCAGTAATAATTAATAATTTCATGTTTTATTTTTTTAAAGATTTAATTCTCCCAATTTTTTCTTTCCGTGATATAGTAAATCAAAGGCACAACAATTAATGTTAAAATGGTCGAAACAATCGCTCCTGCTACTAACGAAATCGCTAATCCTTGGAAGATGGGGTCGAATAAAATAATTGAGGCTCCAATAACTACGGCACCTGTTGTCAATAAAATAGGTGTCGTTCTAACAGCTCCTGCTTCTATAATGGCTTGTTTCAATGCAACACCATCGTTCAGACGAATTTCGATAAAGTCAATTAATAAAACCGAATTTCGCACCATAACTCCCGCTAAAGCAATCATTCCAATGAAAGAGGTCGCTGTAAAATAAGCGTTTAACAACCAGTGACCTAATACAATTCCGATTAATGAAAGTGGAATTGCCAACATCATTACTATTGGGGTTTTAAAATTCTGAAACCAACCCACAATCAGCATATAGATAATTACAATTACTACCAAAAACGCCACTCCTAAATCACGGAAAACCTCTAAAGTAATTTGCCACTCTCCATCCCATTTAACAGTAAAATCACTTTCATCTGTAGGTTGTTCCATGTACAATTCGTTTACTTTATAACCCGCTGGTACTTTGATTTTGGCTAACTTTTCATTCATTCCCAAAATAGCATATACCGGACTTTCAAGTGTTCCTGCCATATCAGCCGTTACATACACTACTCGTTTTTGATCTTTTCTATAAATGGTTTTTTGTAAAGTATCTTTCACCACTTTTACCAAATCACTAACGGCAACCATATTGCCTTGACTTCCTTTGATTTTTAAATTTTGAATATCTTTCAAGCTGGTTTTATCTTTGTCGTCAAGCGCAAGTACAATTCCTACATTGTCATTTGAATTTTCGTCATACAAATTAGATACCGGATATTCTTTTAACAAATAGGTTAAATTTCCAACCACTTGCTGTGGAGCAATTCCGTTCAACATAGCTTTTTCTTTATCCACTTCCAAACGGTATTCGGTTTGATTATCCTCTACCATCCAATCGGTATCCACTACATCTGAATTGCTTTCTAAAATCGTTTTAACTTGATTGGCCACTTTGATTTGCTCTTGGTAATTAGGTCCATAAATTTCAGCAACCAAAGTAGATAATACCGGAGGTCCAGGCGGTACTTCTATTAATTTTACATTGGCACCATATTTCTTAGCAATTTTCTGAATTTCAGGACGCATTGCTTTCGCAATTTCGTGACTTTGTAAATCACGTTCTTCTTTGTGCAATAAGTTTACCTGAATATCAGCCATATTACTTCCTCCACGCAAATCATAATGTCGTACAAGTCCATTGAAGGTAATTGGAGCAGAAGTCCCAATATAGTTTTGATAATTTACCACTTCTGGTTTAGTTGCTAAATACTGAGCAATCTCTCTTGTTACTGCCGAAGTACGTTCTAAAGTAGTTCCTTCTGGCATATCAATTACCACTTGGAATTCGTTTTTATTATCAAATGGCAGCATTTTTACAATTACCGATTTGGTAAAAAACATCAACACCGATCCAAATAACAACACCACTGTTACTGCTAAAAGCAATCTTCTTTTTGGGCTGCTGTCCAATAAAGGACGCTCGATTTTGTTGTACATTTTATAAATCCAGCTCGTATCCATTCCTTCGGCTTCCTTATGCTCCTGCTCTTCTTTTTCTTGCAATAAATGATACCCCAAATATGGCGTAACAGTCAAAGCAACAAATAATGATAAAATCATAGCAATCGAAGCTCCAATAGGCATCGGACTCATATAAGGCCCCATCATACCCGACACAAAAGCCATTGGTAAAATCGCAGCAATTACCGTGAAAGTCGCTAGAATAGTTGGATTTCCTACTTCGTTAATTGCATAAATAGCCGCTTGTTTGAATGGCAAACGTTTCATTTTGAAATGGCGGTGCATATTTTCAGCAATAATAATACTATCATCTACTACAATTCCTACCACGAAAACCAAGGCAAAAAGAGTAATCCTATTTAAGGTATAACCCAATAAATAATAAGCAAATAAAGTCAATGCAAACGTTAAGGGTACAGAGAAAAACACGACCAATCCACCGCGCCATCCCATGGCTAACATTACTAAAACAGTTACAGCAATAATTGCTATACCAAGGTGCATCAATAACTCTCCTACTTTATCCGAAGCTGTTTCTCCATAATTACGTGTTACTTCTACGTGAACATCATCAGAGATAATGGTCTTCTTTAAGTGCTCAATTTTTTCAATAATCTTTTCAGAAATTTTCATCGCATCAGCCCCTTTCACTTTTCCAACTGCTATAGTTACCGCAGGATATTCAGAGGGTGCTGATTTGAATTTTTCGTTGGCTTTACCAAAACCAAGCGATACATAGCTTCGTGCTGTAGCAGCGCCGTCTTGTACTTTGGCTACCTGTTTTAAGTAAACCGGCATGTTGCGATTAACACCAACTACTAAATTTTCAACATCGTCAGCGTTTTCTAAAAATTGACCTGTTTTCAATAAATATTCTTGGTCATTTTCAACAAAAGCACCCGATTGTGAACTGCCATTATTGGCTTGAATCATTTGCATAATTCCCAAAGCATCCACACCGTTTTCGGCCATTTTATCTTTGTCTAAAATCACTTTCAATTCGCGATTGCTTCCTCCAATTTCTTTGGTGATAGCTACATCTTTAACTTTTTCAATTTCTGTCGTTACTTCCTCAGCAATTTGACGCAATTGAAAATCGTCTTGTTTCTCGCTCCAAAGTGTGATGCCTAACATCGGGACATCGTCAATCGAACGGGTTTTTACCATCGGTTTGTATACGCCTTGTGGAAACATATTTTCGTGTTTCGCTAATTCGTCATACAATTTTACATACGAACGCTCTACATCTTGACCCACATAAAACTGTACAATCAACATGGCTTGACCATTCATAGCCATCGTATGAACATGCTCCACTCCTTTTATATTGGAAATAATTTTTTCCAATGGTTTAGCAACACGACTTTCTACTTCTGCTGGAGTAGCTCCTGGATAACCCACCATAATGTCTGCCATTGGCACATTAATTTGTGGTTCTTCTTCCCTTGGGATTAAAAACGAACTGTACACACCAATGATCATCAACGCCACCATCAATAAAATGGTTAGTTTCGAATTGATGAAAAAATTGGCTATTTTTCCTGATATACCTTCTTGCATTTTTTTTAGATTAAATGTTTATGAGTTTAAAAGTTTAAAAGACTATGCTTAAAACTGAACACTAACTACTATTTACTGAGCACTAACTTTAGCGCCATTAAATAATTTTCCTTCTGCTGAAACAATGTATTGTTCGTTAGCCGAAAGTCCTGATAAAACTTCTACTTGATCTCCTGTATTTTTACCAGTACGCAACCATCTTAAAATAGCAACATTACCTGTTCCAATAGTATAAATTCCGGTTAGCTGTCCTTGGTGTACCAATGCCGATTGTGGCACAAGAACTCTAGTTGTTGTAGCAGGGGTTTGATTTTTATTCTCAATTGGGAATTGTACATTCACAAACATGCCAGAAAGAATTTTATTAGATGTTTTTGCCAAATTGATTTTTACCAAATATTGACCTCCCGTATTTTTTGCCGAAACACTCACTTCAGCTACTTTTCCGCTAATGGTTGTATTATTTGATTTTACCAAAACCGTAACTGGCATTCCTTTAGAAATACTATTAATATCACTCTCAGCTACCATAGCTGTAACTTGCAAACGAGAAGCACCTTCAATACTTACTAAAGGCATTCCTGGATTGGCCATATCACCTTCTTTAACGAATGTGTTAGTCACTTCACCTGAAAATGGAGCGGTAATATTTGAATATGAAAATTGTGCCTGCACTTCGTTTCGCATCTGTTTAGCACCTTCTAAACCCGCTTTTGCCATTTCGTAGCGAGCGGTCATATCGTCTAATTCTTTTTGAGAAGCACTTTGTTGTTTGAACAAATTTGTAAAACGATCGTAATCTTTTTTGGCATTGTTATATCCCGCAGTAGCTTGCAAAATTGCAGACTCTACTTGGGCTTTTTTAGCTTGTAAGTCCGAGTTATTGATACTAACCAATAATTGTCCCGCACTGACTCTCTGACCCACTTGAACGTGAATTTTAGTCACATAACCCATCATTCGGGTACTTAAATTAGCGCTGTTCTCTGCTTCTATTTTTCCACTAGCTGTTACAAATTGTCCGTTGCTAGTAGATCCAACACCACTTAATTGAACTGCAATTGCGGGTTCATTTGTTGTTACTTCTTGTTTCTCTTTTCCACACGATAAAAATGCGAATGTAGAAAGGGTAAGGATGGCTATTGTCTTTTTCATGTCTTGTATATATTGAAATTTATTTTTTTGTATTGCTATTTACTTTGTTAAAAACTGAACATATTCTTTGGTGAAGTTGTACTCAAAAACAGATTGTAAAAACTCTAATTCTTTTTGAGCCATTTGTGTTTCAGACTGCAATAAATCGGTTGTTTTTTCCAATCCTTGGGTGAATCTATTTGAGCGGATACGATACGCTTCTTGCGATTGTTCTAAAGCCAATTTGGATAAATTTACTTTGTTTTCAGCATCACGTAATTGGCGATTGGTCTTATTCAATTCCAGCTGACTTTGTGCTTTGTATTGTTGACTTTCTAAACTTGATTTTTGGTAATCTGCTTTGGCTTTTTCTAATTTACCAATACTTTTAAATCCGTCAAAAACAGACCAAGATAATTGTGCTCCAACTACATACCCTTTGGCATTTGTACCTAAAAAGCTTGTATCGTATATTTCATAACTTCCAAAAGCATTCAATCTTGGTAAGAAACTCATTTTGTTTGACAACACCATTTTATCATACGCTTGAGACGCTTTATCCATGGCTTGAATGTCTTTTCTATTACCAGAAAGAATAGTGTTCATGACATCAATAGCAATGGTATTATCCAATGATTCTAATGGCTTGTAGATTTTATTTGTATTGTCTTCGTTCAACAAAAAAGCTAAGTAATCCGATGCGTTTTGCACATTACTTGTAGCGTATTGTAATTGATTTTTTATTTCGTTCACACGTACTTGTACCGATAACAAATCTGTTTTTTGTAAAATACCTTGATTAAAATAATTGGTAATCAATTTCAAATTGGCATCCGCAGTTTGATTAGCTTTTGTTAATACGGCAACTGCCTTATAAGCCAATTGCAACTGCATAAACGCTTTATTCACTTCCAATTCTAAATATTCTTGGGTTCTTTCGGTTTGCAATTGAAAAGCATCCATTTTTGATTTGGCTGCTTGTCTGCCATACATACCATCAACATTAATCAAAGGTTGTAACACCTCAATTTTGGTTGCAAAGTTTTTCGTTTTAGTAGGATCATTTAATAATGCAGGATTAAAATCAGAAGCGCTTAGAATTTCCTGATTCAATTTTGAACCAAAAGCCATTAATGGATTGGTAGTAGAAATTGCGGTATGCGAAGCTGTAATACTTGGTAAATACAACGCATTCGATTGTCTATAATCTGCTTGAGCCGATTTGAAATTTTCGTTCGCAATTTTTATTTGCAAGTTTTTGGCTAATGCTTTTTGACCAATTTCTTTTTTGGAAATGCATAACGTATCCTGACTAAATCCAAAAGTGGAAAAAGCCAAACATCCCATAAGTGTTACTACATGTAGTGTCTTCATAATTTATTTCTAATTAATGAAGCAAAAGTAGAAGGGATATACTAGCGGGTCAGTAACAAATGTTACATTGCATGAAATAGAGTATAGAAAACAAAAAACCTACTGCATAACAGTAGGTTTTGTGAGCGCTATAGATTTAAAATCGAATCAACTCATTGATTTTCTGAAGGTTATCGGTTCGATATAAAACAACAAATGACCTTAAAAATGAATTTAAGGTCATTGGTTCAACTTGTGAGCGCTATAGATTTAAAATCGAACCAACTAATTGATTTTCTGAAGGTTATCGGTTCGATATAAAACAACAAATGACCTTAAAAATGAATTTAAGGTCATTGGTTCAACTTGTGAGCGCTATAGATTTAAAATCGAACCAAATCATTGATTTTCTGAAGGTTATCGGTTCGATATAAAATAACAAATGACCTTAAAAATAAATTTAAGGTCATTGGTACAAGTTTTTACATAATATACAGTATTTCAATTTTTTAGCTAAAATTAGTCAAATGTTTCACGACTTACTTTTTGGAATATTTCATCTTCTTTTTCGATAAAAGGGTCATACCATGCTACTTTATTATTTGCCCATTCTAACCATTGGGTAACTTCTTCGGTTAAGGAATTGTTTTCTTTTGATTTTTTTCTACCTCAACTATGTATTTTCTCAAAATTTCAGCTTGATGCCATCTGTTGGCTTTTTGGGATAAACTTTTAAACTCTTTTATCTCAGAGTTTTTTATAGCCTCAAAATCTGCTTCAATCTTTTTTTTGCGTTCATATTCTATTCGCCAAATCTCTCTATCTATAGCTTTTTGTTTTTCTTCAATGGCTTGTAATTCTAATTTTGCGATTATATTAGGAATTTTATCTTCTAATTGAGTAGTATTGGTGTCTGTCCATTCTTTTACTGGGTAAATATCTAACCGTAATGATAGAACATTTGAAGGTTCTAATACTGTTGAATCCCAAAAGGTTCCTTTAACTATATTTCTTTTTAATCGTTCTCTAAGATCGATTTTTAATTCAATGTTGTTGATTATTATTTTAGTCCCATTATCAACAATTATTTTATGCCCCCTACTTTGTATGGCTTTTATGAGAACATCCATAAACAGCAATGCCCGTGTTACATTTTGAGGAGAAACAGCAATATTAATTATATTTTGAGAAGTGATTAATAATCCATTTCTATCGTGAAATGAAGAAGGCTTTTTCTCTTTTAAATCATTTTTAGCAGCAACAATCAATTCATTTGGTTTGGCTCTTTTTTCGGGAAATACGGCAATGTCTTTTAATTGGGCTTTCAATTCATTGGTGAGTTGGTTTAATTGATTTTCTTCACCATTTATGAGAGTTTCAGAATTATCTCTAAATTTCAAAGTTATTGAAGATGCTACAGTATTGTTTAAGGGTAATTTTTCTTTAATTACTTTTTTATTATATTGAATCTTTTGCCAATACCCATTTTTAGGCAATGGAATTTCTAGTTTCTTACAAACTTTTCTTAAACCATTGTCTGAAAGGTTATATTGTTTGGCTAATTTAGAAAGAGGATTATCCCATACTAAATTATAAAGTTCTTCTCTTGTTACTACTTGAGTTCTTTCCATAATTTATTTAAAAAAGGTTTATACATATAGACAGTTTATTAAAATAGTTTCATAAATCTGTGATGGTAATTTAGAATTATAATTCGGTTTACACTTTTTATTATATCTTGAAAAAGAAAAAATCAGATTGTCAATTTTCTGTTTAATAAAAAAATGACCCTAGATTAATTTGGATGTATTTTAATTTCAAATCCTACAACCTATCTAATGGGCTTTTAATCTTGTTTTTTGCCACATCAGTTAACTGGATATAGATTTTAGTGGTATTTAGGTAACTGTGTCCTAATAGTTCCTGAATGGAACGAATATCAGTACCCATATCCAATAAATGAGTTGCAAAGCTATGCCTAAGAATATGGGGAGAAACCTTTTTATTTATACCTGATTTTAAAGCACTCTGTTTAACTATTTGTTGAATACTTCTACCTGAGTATTGCAGATTATTTTGTCCTTCAAATACATAACAGCTAGGTTGGTATTTTAAGTAATACTGCCTAAAAATTAGTAAGAAACTTTCAGACAGCATCACTTGACGCTTTTTCTTGCCTTTAGCTTGTCGAATAGTGATGGTCATGGAGTTGGAATCTATATCAGTTATTTTTAAATTAACAACTTCGCTAAGACGCAAGCCTCCTGAGTACAATAGCATTATGATACTTTTGTGTTTTAAGTTAGTAGTTATATCAATGAGTTTAGTTACTTCGTTAAAGGTTAAATAGTTGGGTAGTTTGTACTCTTTCCTTTGAGGGTATAGATGTTTTAGATTGATTCTCTTTTCTAAAACCAGCTCATAAAATTTAGCAATGCTAGCCAAAATGATGCGTTGATGGGAGGCGCTTATGTTATCTTTTTTAATTTTCCAAAAGATGTATTTCTCTATTGCTGCTATTTCAATTTCTTCAGCAGGAGTATACTTGTGAGAAGCAATCGTTAAAAACAGGGACACATTACTTTGATAGTTCTTAATAGAAGACGGGCTGTATCGTTGAATTTGTAAACGCTCAGTGAAGCGTTGCAGGTAATCTGGAATATCCATAATAATCGATTTGGGTTGGGATGTTAAATTTAAGAAACTTGCGTCAATTAAATTAATTTACTTACAATTTTTTTGTTTTTGTATTGAAACAGGGTATTTTTAACAATAAATTACTTAATTATAAAGGATGTACGCATGTTTGTAAATTCGAATGTACGCAATGCGTATATTTGGGTGTTATGCCCCATGCTAAAACAACCGACTAACAAACATAAAAGTAATTGAATGACACATTTTGAACCGACAAAAAATAAAGTGCTTTTTGGCAGCTCTGACAAGTTAGCCGACTGGATAACAGAAGGGATTGACCAAGGAAAAATCATTGACAAAATACGGCTTATGTTGAAAAACTATTTAGAGCTGGACAATGTCAGTTTCCTGTTTGGTTCTGGGACATCAGTTCATTTAGGTGCTGTTGCTATTAGAAATTTCCCAAAAGAGGTAGAAGAATTTATTTTGGACCAAGGACTAAAAGGAGAATTTTATTCAACAATTGAAGAATTACAAGCTGAAGTCATTAAAGGCAAATTGGATAAAGAAGTTTTCACAGATGTTCGAGGATGGGAATTTGTTGTAGATGAAACCATTTATAGGGATAATGAATCAAAAGAAATTGCAATAGAGTACGAAAAGGTTCTAAATTATTTAATTGCCAAGGACTTTGTATTAAAAGAAGACAAGAGCAAGGAAAGAACAGATAAGATTAACGAACTAATAATTTCAATTAAGGAAGGACTTTTTAAGGTATGTGATTTAGAAAACAGACCAGTATCTCAAACTATTATTGACAGGAAAAAAGCAAGCCAGTTCGAAAAAGATAAAGAGCAAGGCACACTTTTAGAAACTAGAAGTAAATATATATTTCACGAAAAATTTGTCAAAGCCTTACTCCAAAGACCGCTAAACTTACGAAGAGCAAATATCTTTACTGCTAATTATGACTTAGCTTTTGAATATGCTTTTGATAAATTGGGTGTTCATTATATTGATGGATTCGCTGGGTTTCACAAGAGGTTCTTTAAACCTGAAACATTTGAATACGATATTTTTTATCCTGGTTCAACAACTTCTGGAAAAGTTCAAAGAATTGAAAAGGTTGTTAGATACTTTAAACTTCACGGTTCTTTGTCGTGGGTCAATTCCGAATCTAGGGATTCTAATAACTTATATGGAATCGAAGAAAAACCTTTAGAATTAATAGAAACACTAAATAATAAAGGAGAAATAATAATCTATCCGTCCGCAGTTAAGAAATCATATACACTTGACTTGCCATATTCGGAGTTGTTTCGTCAATTTGCATCAACGATTACTCAATCCCAATCTGTTCTTATCACTATTGGCTATTCATTCGGTGATGACCATTTTAATGATATAATATATCAGGCTTTGTCCAATCCTACATTTACACTAATTATTGTTGATTTTGCAGGAACGAAAAACGATTATATTAAAAGCATGAAGGAATTAAATGACCCAAGAATTATTATTCTTGAAGGTGTGTTCTTTGGTGACTTTTTGACTTTCTCAGATACACTTATGCCTAACTTTAATAATGTTGACAATAATGAGAAAGTTGCTAATACGTTAAATGAATTATTCAGCTCAAAAGCGACTCAACAAGAACCAACTAAAGAACCTGAAAAATGAGTGAAAGAAACATTGGTAAAGTAATTTCAGTTGACAGTTTCAGGGTATACATCCGATTAGATGATGACTTGAAGAGTTTGTACAAAAGTGGTTATGAAGATATATATGAAGTTGCTAGAATTAATTCATACGTGATTATTCCAATTGGTGCAGACAGAATTGTGGCAATAGTAACAAGTGTAAGAGCCATAGATGAAACAGAATTAGGGAAAAATAAAGAAGCAATATTTCTAACAAAATCTGCAAGATATTTAGTCGCTACCATGATAGGTACAATTGAAAACATTGGAAAGTACGTTCAAGGTGTTTATAATTATCCAATTCTCGACAATCCAGTTTGGTATGTAACACGGCAAGACTTGGATAATATTTTTGACCAAAAACAGAAAACAGAAATAGATTTTGAAGAAGATTATTATTTACCAATAGGCACTTCCCCATCGTTTTCAGACTATAAGATTAAAATTAACCCAGACAAATTTTTCGGAAAACATGCTGCAATTCTAGGCAACACTGGTTCTGGAAAGTCTTGCACGTTCGCTTCTATAATACAAAGCATGTTTGATTTTGAATATAACGGCAAGAAATTACAAAATGCTCACATAATAATTTTTGATACGAATGGTGAGTATAAAAAAGCTTTTCAAGGCACTAAGGAAACACCCTATAAAAAACTGAATGAAGTAAACGCTTTTCAAATTGACAAAAACGGAATGAAAGTTCCATTTTGGTTCATGAATTTTGCTGATTTTGATTTCTTGTTTGAACCAACTTCTGGAACACAAGCACCCGTCTTCAAAAGAGCATTAGGATTAGCAAAAAATCAAAAAGTAGTTGGTGCAAAACCAATCCTTGATAAATTTTCTGAAAGAGGTATTTTAAGTTTATTTGATGGGTCGCCAGACGACATTAAAAAAAAGAAAAAATATAATGACTTTGGTACATGGAAATACAAAGCTGATAATGAAATTCTTGGACTGGCAAATACTATCACTCCAAATGGAAACCAACTTCTGGTTGAAATTCAAAATGCTTTATTAGTATTGGGGGCAAATAACACCTTGAGCGATGAGAATAAAGCACTACAAGAATTAGAAAGTAAATATTTAGAGTATTCAAGTTTACAAAATGTTGAGCAAATTGCAATCGAGAAAAATATTGACTTGCCTATTTGGTTTAATTTTCAAGACCTTATAACTAGATTTTTTGACGAAGCTATTAATGAACAAGAAAACTCGGGTAATAGATTAAGGGAATTTGTTTCAACATTGCGTCTAAGACTCCAATCTTATCTGGGCGATGAGAGGATTTCTCAACCCCTACTCCTTAATCAAACTGAAGAAATTAAAAATGCTTTGGCTAAATTCATTTCCTTTATTTTAGGTGACTTTTGTAAAGTTTATAAAACGGAGGAAACAGATTTATTCACCGAATTCTATAAAGAACAATTGTCAAAAGAGGGAATTGAAAAATTAGTTGCTAATAAACCAAGCCAAGTAACAATTATTGACATGTCACTACTACCTTATGAAGTATTAGAGACCGTTACTGGTTTAATTGGTAGACTAATTTTGGAATTTGTTTCACGTTTTCCCGAAAGTGACAGAGGTAAATTACCAATGGTTATTGCTCTTGAAGAAGCACAAAATTATATTCCAGAAAAAAATCGTGGCGATAGAGAATCCATTGCAAAGAAAGTCTTTGAACGAATTGCCAGAGAAGGACGTAAATATGGAATTTCATTACTTGTTTCAAGTCAACGACCTTCAGAATTATCAAAAACAGTGCTTTCACAATGTAATTCATTCATTATTCACAGACTTCAAAACCCAGAAGACCAAAAATATGTTCGACAATTGGTTTCAGCGGCAAATGAGGACATACTGCAACAATTACCTATTTTACCACAGCAACATGTAGTTATTATGGGTGACGCTGTTAGAACACCAGTACAAGCAAAAATGAATACGGCTAATCCAAGACCGAATAGCAATAATCCAAAATTCATTGAGAACTGGACAATGGACTTACCAAAAGACTTTCCGAACTACGAAAAAATAGCAGAGGCATGGGAGAAAGGTGAGAAATACAATCCGACAATTAATGATCCAGAAGCCTGACATGAGAAAAGCACGAGGGCATAACAGGGGTTTTGCAAAAGCTGGGCTTCAGTGCTAATTTGAACATTTGGAATTCTAATGAACATTGTGCTAAATTTGAACATTCGTACTTCTAATCCCAGCCTTCGCAAAGCCCCAAAACGTTACCTACTATTATGAGAGAGCATTACAAATACGACATAGGAATTGTTCATTTGAAGGACAACATAACGACAACTATCTCTCGAAAGGATTTAGAAGATGAGGGCATTAGGACAAAGTATAAAGGGGAAAAGATCACTGACAAAACGGGTGAACTTTTGCTTTTTATTAGAAATAGAGGAAAAAGTTCACATTTTTTTTCTAGAGGAATTTCACGTAAAAACATTAGAAGTCGTAAAAATTTCACAGAAGACCATAAAAATAAAATTCAGATTCTTTTAAACTTTCTAAACGCTAGAGACCGAGTAATAATTTGCTGTTATTATTTTGAAAATAAGAAACCAGTTTTAGACACCATTTTTTCGTTTAAAGAATATTTATTTGCAAAAGAAGTCAAGCAATCTATGAACAAACTAAACTACTTTATTTCAGACATTTATGGAATTAGTAAAAATTTGAATAACACTAACAGAGAACCAAATATTGCGATTGAAGTAATTGACACACATTTTCCAGACCAAAAAACATTTGATTACTTTCGAAAAGCAACAAGCGAAACTCCGTTAATTATTTTATTTTATTATTTAGAACATGAGCCAAAAATTAACTGCATGTACAATAATAATGGAGAGAATAATAATGGAAAACTTAGAGTTAGTCATTATATGCAAGACGGCTCGTTTTGGATAGGAGATGAAAGAATAGAAGAAAAGGATTATTCTTATATAAAAACATACAAAACCGCTATTGATTTTACAAACAATAATGAATATTATAAGGCAATAAATGAACTTGAACTTGTGAAATTAAAAAATAACAGCAGGTAAC
Source organism: Flavobacterium ammoniigenes (assembly GCF_020886055.1). Classification (NCBI taxonomy): domain Bacteria; kingdom Pseudomonadati; phylum Bacteroidota; class Flavobacteriia; order Flavobacteriales; family Flavobacteriaceae; genus Flavobacterium; species Flavobacterium ammoniigenes. Next base: position 134,338 of record NZ_AP025184.1, read on the forward strand.
AGCAGTTTTGCAAAAGCTGGGCTGAAGTGCTAAATTGAGCATTTGGAATTCTATTAAACTTTGTGCTAATTTGAAACTAAGTGTCTTTAACGCCCAGTAGTCTTCGCAAAGCCGCAAAACGTTAGCCGTAATTATAAAACACGAACCTACAATAAAAGACGATGGAAATTGATATTGAAAAAAAATCACAAGAATTAAAAGAATATGTAGGTCAATATGAATCAACCAAATTTTTAGGAGATATAACATTTCTAATACAACATATTCGTTTTGACAAACCAATAAAAAATTTACAAGGCCTTTCATCTCCACAAAGACAGTTATTCTATTTAGCGGCTTTGAATATAACTTCAGAACCAAAACAAAAAAGTAAATTAAAATTTCAATATAGTGATGAAGAATTTGAACATATAAAAAGCCTTTTAAATGAAATTGAATTAGGATATAATAACTTTTTCTATCCTAAAAATGAAAGTGAATTGAATGATGAATGGACAATGAAAAGAATGGTAGCGATGCCAACGTTTTTAAGTTATTTTAATCAAGGACAATTAAATTATGAAGAACAAGTCATCGAACGAGTAATAGATTACTTTCTACCTTTCGATAATGAAATATCAAAACACTTTGGAATAGGAGTTCAGGAATTTGTAGACATTTATAATTTTATAGACACATTTCCGAACGAGTATCTTAACGAGAAAATTAATCCAAAGGAAGGTCAACAAACATGGGAAGAGTTTTGTGATGAAATGAAAAACAAAAATCTGATGCCTTGGGAATGGAACGAACACTTGCCAGAACATTACAAAAATTTGTTTAGTTTCATTTCTGACAATGGTCAAACGCATAGATACTCAAAGCAAAAGTTAGTTGATAAGTTTGGTGAAATTAAAACTTCTGCATTTTTAAATACACTCACCTGTAAAAGAGAAAAAACAAATTTTTTATATTATACAGAAACAAATATTTTGCATTACAAACCTATATTCGATATTGGTAACGAAGAATTTCAAGCAATTGAAATGAAGCAAATTATTCATGCTATTTTTAACAATTTGTTTCAATTTTGCGATACTCCAATCCTTAGAGAAAAATTCTATAAAAACAGAGGAAATAAATTAGAAGATAAAATTGAACAAGTTTTTCAGGATTTTTTTAATAATAAGGCTTCAATTTTTAAAGGTTATTATACACAAGATGGAAATGAGCAAGATCTATTATTTTTAATTGATGGATTAGCTTTAATTATAGAAGCCAAGGCTTCAAAAAGAGATGAACCAAGAAGAAATCCAGAAATGGCTTATCCTTTAATACTTTCCAATTTTGAAGAAACTATTCAAAAAGGTTACGATCAAGCCTACAGAGTAAAAGGCAAATTTTTAGATAGAGAAATTTTGAAAATCTATAATGATCAAAAACTTCAAAAACATTTATTAGATGTTAAAACAAAAAATTATCATAGTTCATTTTCTATAATAGTTACACTTGAAAGATTTGGACAAATACAAACTGATTTAAATGAATTATTGGAAATTTGGGATGATGATGAATTTCCGTGGAGTGTTTGCATAGATGATTTAGAAGTTTTCCTTTTACAACTAAAAAAATTAGGAAAAAGTAAATCAGATTTAACAAAGTTTTTGAAATTTAGAGAAAACTTACATGGGAGAATTATTACAGCCGACGAGCTGGAAATATGCGGAGTTTTTCTAAACAAAAGCATTGATAGTAAAACCTTAAATGGAAATAAAACTATTGCATTAACACCAGACCATTCTGATATATTTGACGAAACTTATCAAAGAAAAGGTCTGGGATTGAAGAATGAAAAAAATTTAGAAATAAAGACAAGTAATAAATATTTACCTTTTGGTGGTTACTAATAAGTACTACCGCCAACAGCCGTTTCATGAAATTGCGGGGCTTGGGATTTATCAGAATTGGTAATTTTTGAAACTAAATTTTGTCAATAATTTTAATTTAAAGTATTGAAAATCGGCAACTTCGTGAAGCATCGACACGTTATGCACCATTATAAAACACACCATCAAAAATATGAGAATAGGAATACTTATAGGAATTAGCGAATATGAAAATTATAACAACTTACCTGGTTGCGAAAATGACATTAATGCTTTATCAGAAGTTTTAAACACTTCAAAAGAATTTGACGAAATAAAAGTATTCAGTAAAAATGTTAAAAGTAATATAGTTAAGTCCGAATTATCAAAATTATTTGAAGATTGGAAGAACCAAAGTATTGAAGAATTGTTTTTCTACTTTTCAGGACACGGAAGTTTTTTAAGTAACGAATTTTATTACATCCTTTCAGATTTTGATGAAAGTCAGAAAAGACAAACATCACTTCAGAATTCCGAGATAGACAATATGATAAAGAGCATTAAACCAAAAATGGTTACTAAAGTTATTGATGCTTGTCAATCTGGAGTTTCATACATTAAAGGGAATAGCAATATTGTTGAAAAGTATTATTCAAAAACAGCTGACAGTTTTGATAAATGCTATTTTCTTCATTCAAGTATGACTTCTCAATATTCGTATCAAAATGACAAATTAAGTGATTTTACGAAAAGTTTTTTAAAGGCGATTAATAGAAGTGACAAACCTTCCATTCGGTATAAAGACATTATTGATTTCATATCGGATGAATTTGAAAAAAGCACTGACCAAACACCTTTTTTTATAACTCAAGCTGACCACACAGAACGCTTTTTAGATACTTCTCCAGAATTACAAAATGTTCTTGCTAAATACATTATTGAATCAGTAAAAGAGATTGAAAAAATAAATGAAGAAGATCCTGTAAAGTATAATTCATATATAGATAAAATTAAAAAAGAGGCGGAAGTTTATTCAACTCAAGAAGATGTTTCAATTCTTCTTGAACAAGTCAAAGAACTTATTGAAGAATCGGAACTGAAAACTGAAATCAATGAATTGTATGAGTTCAAGTTTACATTCGAACATAATTTAAGATATCTACCAAAAGGATTCTTAATTGCTAGATGGTTAGAGGATAATCCTAATGATTTTTTTGCAAAACCTGATTACGAACAAACATCCTATCAAGAGGAAGAAACAAGAGCTAATCCTTTTGGGAGTATTGCCAGTATGATGAGAGGGAATAAAATTGTTACAAAATATAGAAATGACTTAAAAGGTTTTGAACAACCGATTGATATTCCTTATAAATATGTAACTATAGATTTTAAACCGTTGTTTCCGAATTTGAAACAACACGCTTTGTTATTAACTTTTTTAATATCGAAAAAGGATATTAAATTTTTCTACGCATTCACAGGTTATAGTGAAACTGATTGGAGTCGTAAAGAGATTATTACAAATTTTAAATGGAGTTCTTCTGATTTCCAAATAAAACAGACGGAAAAAATATTGGAATTTATTAAAAACAAAATATCGGAAACAGAAAATAAATTGGTTGAAATAATTAAGGAAAAATTTGAACACGAAAAATAACGGTGTATAACAAGGATTTTGCGTCTGGCGGGCTGAAGTACAAAATTCAACAGTAGTTTTTGAAATTAAATTTAGTAATAATGTCAACTTTGTGCTTTAAATTTTCCGCCTGAACACAAAGCCCTGAAACGTTACCTGCAAGTTTCGAGAACACTCGATAAAAATGGAAAGACTTCAAGAAATATTTTCTAATCGTGAAATTGCACTTATTTTTTGGTATGTGCTATTAATACTTTTTTTTCTTTTAAAAGGTGTTGGAAATTCAGTATTGGGGTTACTCAGGTCATTTTTTGCTTCACAGCTTGCAATAATTTATCTCTTAATGACTTTATACACAATCGGTTTAATTTACATTTTATATCAAGTAAATCTTTGGGACAAAAATTTAATTAAAGATTCTTTAATTTGGTTTGTCACTTTTACCTTTGCTAATCTTTTCAAATCAATTAAAAAGAGAAATATGTTTGAATTTCTTGAAACAATTAATGAAATTTTCAAGCTTACTATTTTTATAGAATTTATTGTAAATTTTAAAAGTTTTGGGTTAGGTATTGAATTAGTTATGCTACCGCTAATCACATTTATAGGCATTGCACAATTTTTATCTGAAAAAGAAGATAAAATAATAGCTAAAAATTTCTTCTCAAAAACTCTTTCTCATGTTGGTATTATTTACTTAATCACCTCGCTATATAATTCAATCAAAGAATATGAAATTTTCTTTTCAAATACAAACTTAAACTCGCTTGTTTTACCAGTATTACTAAGCTTTTTCAGTTTACCTTTCTTTTATTTATTACCTGTTTATTCAGAATATGAGCAATTATACATGAGAGTAAATTTTAAATCACGGGACAAGAAAATTCAGCGTAAAATAAAATGGGAAATATTTAAATGTGCTGGACTAAATTTGGATATGATTTCAAAGCTAAGAGATAAGCTAATATCATTTGAACTATATGAAACAAAGGATATAAAAGTGCATCTCAATAAAATAAAAAAAAACTGCAGGTAACTACGGTTTGCAATAATTGCTTAGTTACCTTGATGTTTTTTCTTCACAGAAATATTTATCTTTAACAGAAAACAATCCGTTTAATAGCGTCAGAACCATCACGAAAGCTCGGGACGTTAAAGTTACTCATTAACAATACACATCCAATAAACCTGAAAGAAATATCATCGTAAAATGGCACTCAAAAGAAAACTAATATACATTGACGAAAAAGACGTAACCGATAAAATTGAAAAATATTCGTATAAAGGTGACAGATGCGTTATTGTTTTCAAAAACAACAGCCAAGAATTTTCTTATGGCAAAAACAAAGTAAAAATTGTAAAGACAGCATTAAGTGGAGATAAAGCTTTTGTCCTTTTTAAATACTTAAAGGAAATTGCTGGCGCAATTAGACTAACAAAAGAAGAAAGCGAGAGTATATTATCAAAAAATTATGATAGCATTTCTGAAATTCCCGAAGACTGTATTCTTTCAAGTTTTTTAAATGGTACTTTACCTCCAAGTAATAACAATTCTGTTAATCCTGATTTTTTTCCATTCGGCTTTAATTTAAGTCAGCGAAATGCTGTGAATACAGCATTTTCTAATAATTTAAGTGTAATTGAAGGTCCCCCTGGCACAGGAAAAACACAAACCATTTTGAATATTATAGCTAACGCCGTTTTAAATGGACAAAGTGTTGCTGTTGTGTCAAGTAATAACTCTGCAACAAAAAATGTTTATGAAAAGCTCGAAAAGAATGGTATTGAATTTATAGCTGCACTTCTTGGGAATTCCCAAAATAAGCAAGAGTTTATCGCCACACAAAAGGAAATACCCGATTTATCGAAATTCAACTTAACCAATATACAAAAGACCGAAATAAAAGAAAAAGCCTCAACGCTTGTTACTCAACTTTCTGAAAATCTTGATAAGAAAAACGAATTGGCAACTTTAAAATTACAAATTGACAACTTCAAAACAGAATACGCACACTTCAAAGAAACTCATAAAGCCAAAACAAAAAAAAATGTAGAATTCAAAAAGAATATCACATCTGAAAAAATACTGGAATTATGGGTTTCTTTAGAAATAGTTGGAAAAAATCAAAAAAAAATAAACTTTATCAAAAGGTTTATTTATCGGCTAAAATACGGAATTAGGGATAAAGCTTTCTACACAAATACACTTGATAAGATGATTTTCATTTGTCAGTCTAAATATTATCCAACCAAAATTCGTGAACTCTCAAATAGGATAGAATTTTTGGAACATTCTCTGAAAAATTTTGCATTTGACAGCAAAATGAAAGAATACACAGAAATATCAATGCAACTTCTCAAAGCAGAATTAAGCAAACGATACAATCAGCAAAAGCGGGAACCATATACCATTTCAGAGCTTCGTAGTAAATCAAGCGAGTTTATCAAAGATTATCCTGTTATTATGAGCACAACTTTCTCAATAAGGCAGAGTTTATCAGATAAATTTTTATATGACTATGTAATTATTGACGAAGCTTCGCAAGTTGATTTAGCAACGGGAGCTCTTGCTTTGTCCTGTGCCAAGCGAGCAGTGATTGTTGGAGATACTAAGCAATTACCAAATGTAGTGACAAAAGAAATTAAAATAGAAACAGATACTATTTTTAATTCTTACAAATTGAAAAAACAATATTGTTATTCAAATTACAGCTTGCTATCTTCTATTCTTGAATTACTCCCAACTGTCCCAAAGACACTTTTGAAGGAACACTATCGTTGCCACCCAAAAATCATAGAATTTTGTAACAAAAAATTTTATGATAACCAACTTATTGTCCATACAGAATATACAACCAAACGTCAACCACTTATCGTTTACAAAACACCACAAGGAAATCACGCGAGAGAACTGATGAACCAAAGGCAAATAGATATCATAAAGGAGGAAATTATGCCCAATGAAAAACTTGAAAATGTAGATTTAGGTATAGTTACACCTTATCGTAATCAGACAAACGCATTACAAACAACATTTCATGGAACTTCGATAAAAGCAGATACCGTTGATAAATTTCAAGGCAGAGAAAATGACGTTATCATACTTTCAACCGTTGATAATGTAATTTCAGATTTTACAGACAATCCTAATCGTTTAAATGTAGCTGTTTCCAGAGCTATTGAACAACTTATATTGGTTGTCAATGGAAATGAAAGTGAAAATGACAACAACATTTCTGATTTAATAAAGTTTATTGAATACAACAATTTCTCTATTGTTCAAAGCGAGTTAAACTCAATTTTTGATTTGTTATATAAAGGTTACGAAGAAGAGCGAGCAAAAATTATTCGCAAGACAGGCAAAGTTTCGGAGTTTGACAGCGAAAATTTAATGTTTGGTCTAATTAAAGAAGTTTTAGCAGATGAGAAGTTCTTGAAATATGACGTTATTCCACATTTCCCAATTAATCAGCTTATCAAAGATTTTTCTAAGTTAGACGAACAAGAAACTAAATTCGCATCAAACCCATTAACCCATTTAGACTTTTTGATATATAACAAACTTGGCAAAATACCTATACTTGGAATAGAAGTAGATGGATTTGAATTCCATAAACTAGGAACACAACAATCGAGGAGAGATAAAATGAAAGACGGAATTTTAGACAAATATAATTTCCCTATTTTGCGTTTTAATACAAATGAAAGCAACGAGAAAGAAAAATTAAAGAACAAGTTAAATGAATTAAAATCAGCAAAATGTATCTAGATGAAGTACTTTCAGCGGTTTTGAAAATGCAAATGAAATACTTCAATGAAAGTTTAATATAAGGCTGAATTTTAAAGTGCTAATATCGAAATTTCATTTAAATATCCGACATTTAATACGCAAAAGTGAGCGGTGATTTTACCAAACCATGAAGAAAAATGACAGATAAGAAGAATCAACATTACATTCCGAAATTCTATTTGAGGAAATTTTCAATTGAAAATAACGAAAGGCAAATCGGTGTATTTAATATAGATAATAAAATATTTATTCAAAAAGGCAAACTCAAAACCCAAGGTTCAAAAAATTTCTTTTATGGACAGGACGGTGTAATTGAAGACCATTTATCTGAAATAGAAGGGCATTTAGCTAAAACTTTAAAGAATTTAATTGCTGATAATAAGGTTCCAAAAAAACTTTCAAATGAACATATTAATCTTTTACTTTTTATTGTTCTAACCGATTTAAGAAATCCCGTTATGATAGGTTTAATGAGAGAATCATTACAACAAGTAAGAAACCATATCAATGAACTTGACCCAAATGCAAATCTCGATAAATTTGTTCCTAATCTGACTCATGAAGATGCAATTAAATTGTCACTCAGTAATATACCCGAAGTCTTGAATGAAATCACAGATTTAGAATTTAAAATCCTGACAAATACAACAAATAAACCATTCATAACATCAGATTTTCCAATAGTTAAATACAATCAGTATCTAGAATTAAAAAAATGGATCGGCTCTAAATCTGGATATAGTTTGGATGGACTTCAAATATTTATTCCAATAACATCTGAATTAATTTTGGTTTTTTATGATTCCTCAATATACAAAGCTGGTTTTAAAAAACAAAAAAACATTAACATCACTGAGGAGAGCGATGTAAACAGTCTAAATATTTTACAATTTGTAAACTGTTTAGGGACGATATACTTCAATGAGAGAGCTAATGAAAGCTATATTAGATATCTTGATTCAATAGCAAATAAATTTACTCGTGCTAATTCAGCAAAATCAAGTTTAAGCTTTCTATTTAAAGATGGGGTTGATACAAAATTACTAATTAAAGAAGGGAAGAATAATTTAATTGTAATGGGGTCAACTGATGTTGAAACTAAATTAAAGTTAACCTTTATGAAAATACATTCAAATGGGAAAGTAAAAAAATTAAATAATTCTATGGCACAACTTAGAAAACATTCACAAAAATTAAGTAAATTATAAAAACACTAATAATCTACGCAAAAGTCAATTTGGGCACTTGGCTTATTTTGTAATTGATTTTGTGTTTGAAGGGTTTGATAAACACCTAAAGTAAACTTTATTTTTTTTCCAATTAGTTCAAGCCTAAAAATTGTAGTAGCTATAATAAAAACACCAAATGAAAATAACCGAATTTAACGGCGAATTATTCAAAGATTTCATTGAAATTGTTCATCGAACAATGAAAGAAATACATAACCATCCCGAATATAACCTAAGCAAAAACAATTATAATTTACTAAGTCACGAAGGAAAATATGCTGATAAAGTCTTTAGCATTTATTCTAAAATAACAGAAGTTAAAGAAGATTTGAGAAAAATTGAAATTTTTCTTCGTCGTTTTCCATTAAAAAAATTTTATGAAGAAAACGAAATTTCTCATTTAGATTATATTAAATATCATACCGAAGTTTTCTATCACAAATCTAATACACTTTTAGATTTGTTTAAATTAATGGTAAATGAAGTTTATGAGCTTGGATATTCTGAAAAAAAATGTACTTGGGGAAACTTAATAAAATCCGAAATAGTTAAAGAAACATTGTCAATAAAAGTAATAGAATTTTATCATAAAAGTTTTAAGCATATTATTGAAGCTAGAAATTTTAATACCCATCGTGGAATATTTAAAGATTCCGAAAAAGACGATATTCAAAGTTCAATGATAATTTACAAAAATTCAGAAAAATTCAATATAGAAATAGGAGATGACTTCAGAAAAATGATGCCTAAATTTTATTTAGAATATAAACTTAAAAAATATAAAAATGACAAATTATTGTACATCAAAAGCGGTAATAATGTCGCAGAACAATACATTAATTTTTTTATGAATGTAACTATTCCTGAATTTTTAAAAAGAGCAAAAGAAAAACAATAACGGCTACTTAAAGCAATTTCAAGAAATGACGAGGCACACAAATTAAACTATAGGGATTGAAATATATAGAGACCCTATAACTGTCTCTATAAACAAAACTGAACTTTTGACTTTTGATATGTCCTTCAAAAAATTAATAATAGATTTAAGGTTAAATTTTTTAATAAATCTATACTTTATTTATTTAGATTTAAATAATAAAAACTACAACCAAAAATAAATCCTTAACACTGCATTGAGTACAAGCAAACTTTTGGAAAAACAAATTGACCTTCTATTGAGGCGTTTTAATTGAGTACGGAGGCTCAGGTTTTTTCTTTCAATTCTATTAGTTCCAAAGCGAGTGACTTTATGAATAGTGTTGTGAATTAAAAATTTGTAGTGAATCAACCCATCAGTATAAATCCTTTTGGGATTGGAAAGTATTACGGTTTTAATGACTTGATTGAGTGTTTTCTTTGTTCTTGAACCAACAGCAAAACTAATTACATTTTTGTTGATTCGATCTAAAGCATATACAATCCAAATTACTTTGCCTTTATGCCGTAAAAAAGTTCTCATCTCATCTACTTCATAGATTTGACCCGAACTAATGGGTGGCGATTGAACTCCTTTAGAGATAAATACTATCCTTTTTAGTAAAGTGGAGGTAGAGATACCTAAAACTCTAGCAATACTTCTAATTCCCATTCCTTCTTTAATTAGCGTTATGATATTGGCATTGATTTCTTTACGACAACCCTCACTTGTATAAAAATCGATACATCGTTTCGTGCACGTTTTACAATAAAATTGTTGTTTTTGGTTAGCAGTAAACCCATTTTTAATAAGTGTAGGAGCAGTACAATGAGGGCAAATTTTAGTATCACTAATTTTGATACACGAGGACTGATGAAAAGTCATTTTAGAAGATTTAAGAGAAACTAAATATACAAAAGGAGAGACATACAGCCTCTCCTTTTGTAAAATAAATTAACTTAAACATTGATTATCAATATAGTAACATATTGATTTGGAGTCATCACTAATTTTGATACATTACCGTGGTAAAGGGGCAATGCTTCATTAGAATAGGATAAGTTAGGTTAGTACGATTTGGAAACTATGGTGTAATGACTCAATAGCAGATAACAATAACAGAAATAAAAATGCCATCAAGAATACACATTTACAAATTTTGAAAACAATAAGGAGAATTCCAATTCGTATTAAAGCTAAATAATTCCATATAGGACTAAATGCTAGAAAGTTAGTTTTCAATCCCTTTTTTTTGTAAAATTGTATTCCCCTCAATGATACTAATGAATACTAATTTGTAATGAAATATGGTTCCAAACGTCTTAAAATCAATTCGATTAGCTAGAATTGAAAAAAACCACACCCAAGAATTTATTGCTACAAAACTAAGCTTAACCCAAAGTTATTATGCTAAAATTGAAAGAGGTAATGCTAAACTTACTTTAGTTATGTTTCTCCAACTCTTAGATATTTTAGAGCTTGATTGTGTCGATTTTTTTAAACAATTAAAAAAGAAAAATCACAAACGATGTAATTGTGGGTGCCAAAGAGAAAGGTTAAACCCTAAAAAAATAAGTGGAAATCACTATACATAATATTATAAAATTAATCTATAGAGGCTATCTAATGGTAAATTATTATTAAGTAATTTTAATTTTATGGCAATAATTAGATTGTATTAAATATTATTAATTGACTTACTTGATGTTTTTTTTCATATAAAAAATGCCATTAAAAAGAAATTCAATTGATAATTCTGGAACCACGCTTCTATTTTCCATTCCTTCTTTAATTAGCATTATGATATTGGTATTGATTTCTTTACGACAACCCTTACTTGTATAAAAATCAATACACCGTTTCGTTCACATTTTACAAAAAATTGTTGTTTTTGGTTAGCAGCAAACCCTTTATAAATAAGTGTAGGAACAGCACAATGAGGGCAAATTTTGGTATCACTAATTTTGACTCGAGCTTTTGCGAACTGAACGAAGTTATACACGATGACTGGTGAAAAGCCATTTTAGAAGATTTAAGAGAAACTAAATATACAAAAGGAGAGACATACAGCCTCTCCTTTTGTAAAATAATTTGACTTAAGTTTTGATTGTCAATATAATAGCTTGATCAATTTAATCTATCACTAATTTTGATACATTACCTTATTATTTGCCATTAGTTAAATTAATAGAAAAAATGACTTTAGTACCAGTTTTATTTTCATTGTTCAAATTAAACCACTCTATTTTATATTTATTTTTACTAAAATAATTTAAGACTTTGATCCTGTCTTTAATATTGTTACAAGCAAAAGAGTTATTTTTAATTAAATACTCTTTATTGTTGATTTTGTCTAAATCAACACCTATACCATCATCTTCAATTTCAATAATTAAGGTATTGATTATTTTCTTTACATTAATAATTAAATTACTTGTTTTATTTAAATTACTATAACCGTGCTCAATGGCATTTTCTAGCAAAGGTTGTAATAACATTACTGGTATTTCGATACCTTCTAAATCTAGATTATCATCAATATTTATTGTGCATACTAAATTATTTATTTTTCGAATTTGCTCTAGTTCTAAATATGATTGTAAATAATTAATTTCATCTTTAAGTGTAACTTTCTCTTTGTTTAATACTTCTAATGTTATACGAAGTAATCTGGAGAACTTAACAAAATAATTATTGATTTCTTTATCGTTTTTTGTAAAAATAACACTTTGCAACCCATTTAATGTGTTAAACATAAAATGAGGATTCATTTGAGACTTTAAAGCTTTAAGTTCTAAATAATTAATTTTGTTTTGTAAATAATATCTTTTATTTGCCTTGTTTTTAAAATATAAATAAAGTACAACAATAATTAAAATTATTAATGCTATTACAATAAATGAAAAAAGTGTAGTTTCCCAAAAATAAGGCTCTATGTAAAAGTTAATTTCTTTTATTTGATCTTTATATAAGTTTTCAGAAGTTAATTTTAGGGTTAATTTATAATGGCCGGGTTTAAGGTCTTTATAAGTAAAGCTTTTATTTGATAATTCTTCCCACTTATGTTTTATAAATGAATTGTCATTCTCTAAACGAATAAATTTTTTAAAATTTTTCTCGTTTTCAAATGTGTTAACATTAAATAAAAAATTTAGAGTATTTGTTTTTCTATTCAATTTAATTGTTTTATCAGTATATGTAGGAAATTCTAAACATTCAAAGTCTATCTCCGCTTTAGATTTAGTCTTTATATTTATCTTTTTTATTTTGGTAATTCCATATTGACTATAGATATAAATAAATTTACTATCAATATTTATATTTTTATTTCTTGAATCAAGGATGCCATCTTTACTTGATTTTACTTTTAATAAAGCAAGCTTATTTTTTACTATCTCATAAACATGTAAAGAGTTTGTAGTTAAAACATAGATAATATTTTTTTCAACTTTTATATCAATAATATTTTTATTATTATTAACTTTTTGGACTGTTTCTAATTTACTATTAAGAAGAAATAATCCATTAGAATTTGTACCAACTAAAAGTAAATCATTATATTTTTCAATTACATTGACATACTTTATCTCTCTTTTTGTGTGAAATTTATCATAAATTGATTTAGAAATTATAAAATCTTCATTTGAACAGTAAAATTTGTCATTAATTTTTACAAAATCTTTAAATCTAATACTATTCTTAATTGATAGTATAACACTATCATTTATATTTAAACTTGCCCCTTTCGAATAGATTAATTCATTATCAATAATTTTTGAATTTTTATTTGCAGGGGATTTAAATTTTTTAATTAATGAGTAACTATTAATATCGTAATAATAATGTGATTTATTTGTACACAAAATTAATTTTTCATTATTAACTATGATTTTGTATAATGCTTCATTTTTAAAAATATCTATGACAGAAAATTTATTATTAAGGTCAAAAAAACCAAACTCGTTATTATTTGTTATTAAGAAAAACTTATCCTTATATTTAATCCCATATTTTATGGATGAAAATTTGTTTTTGAAAATAAATTCGCTGTTATATGATGAGATTTGATCATAATTATTTGGCACAAAAATTAATTGATTATCATTGGTAATAACCCATATATTTTTTGATTTATCTATAAATGTGAAATATATTTTATCATTATCTATTGGTAAACTTGAATATAATTTTGTTAGTTTATAATTGTATACATTATCTTTTAAAACAATAATTTTATTTTTAGAATCATACATATATGTATAATTATTTTCAAAATCCCTACTCAGAATTTTAATTTTTTTAACTTCCTTTGTTTTAAGAAATTTATTCCATTTACCATCTTTTAAAAATATAATATCATTACTAATTATTCTGTTTAAAGAATGATATTTCATTAAACTGTAATCCTTAACAAAAGTAGGTACTGTTGAAGACAGATTGGGATAAAAAACGTAACCCTTAGGTACATTTATTCTCCTATTCTTATAAATTACAAAAAAATTCAATTTCTTTGCATACCTATATACTTCTAGACCATTATCATTATAGGTCATTATCCTTACTCTATTTAAATTGAGTGGTAAGCTTTCTAATTTATTATTTTTTGTTATGTATTTTATATTTACAAAATATGGATTTTTAAAAAAAATGGTGTCCTTGTTTTCATATAAGTACTCTAGAGTATTATACTTTTCGCTATTCTTTACCTTTACAACTTTATCTTTATAAATATAATATAAACCAAAATAGTATCCAGTTAACCAAATTCTGTTCCTTGAGTCAATTTTTATTTTAAAAATATCATTTGATGGTAATCCATTTTTAACGGTAAATTTTTTAAAACTATTTCCATTGTACTTAAAAATACCATTATCAGTAGACATCCAAAAATAATTATTTAAATCTTCTTCAATGTTGTAAATAATTTCAGAATTTAAATCTCCATTTTGATTAAAGTATCTTATTGTTTCATATTTTTGACCGTAAATCATAAAATTTAAACTAGCAAAAAAAACTAAAAAAAAATATTTCATAAATAAAATTTATAACATGGATAAATATAAGGCATATGTAGTAGATGATGAATTAGAAAATATAGAGCTATTAAAGTTTTTTTTAAATAAATATTGCCTAAATATAGAAATTATTGGTGAATCTGATACATTTGAAAGTTGTATCACCTTTTTAAATGATACAAAACCAGATATTATATTTTTAGACATTAAATTAAATGACAAAAATGCATTTGATATTTTAGATCTAATTGATGCCTCAGAATCTGAAATTATTTTTGTTACTGCCTATCAAGAATTTGCGCCGAAGGCTTTTAAATATAATGCAATTGAATATGTTTTAAAACCAATTGCAATTGAAGATTTAATTTTATCCGTTAACAAAGCAATTGTAAGAATAGAAGAAAAAAAATTATTTAAAAATCAAATTTTAAATAATCTTCATTCCTTAAAAGAAAGACCCTCTAGTATAATAACAATTTCTTCTCTTGATAAAATTGATATTATAAAAAAAACCGATATATTATATTGTAAATCTGACGGAAGATACACTACTTTTTATTTATTGAACAAAATAGAAATTTTAGCCTGTAAAAATTTAGGTGAATATGAAATAGTCCTAAGCGATGATATGTTTTTTAGAATTCATAATTCTTATATAATAAATGTTTCGCATATTAAAAACATAAATAAAAAAGCAGGATACTATTGCGAAATGATTAATGGGGATTTGTTGCCAATTGCAAAAAGAAGGTATCAATCCTTTATAAATTTTTTAAATATTTTAAAAATTAATTTAAATTAACGCTTTGATTACTTATTAAAAACGCCAATTCGCCTATTCTTAATAATATTTAACAAAAATTGTATTCAGATTCGTTTTTAATTAAATCTTACTTATTCTCTATACAATTTTCTTCCCTCCCCAGACGTATCGAGACTTGATAAAATTACTCAAACTACTTCGCCTATTCGCCTTCAGCTCGAGTGACGTAAAATTGTCATTAAAAACTAGTTAACCCAACGGGTTAAAATATTTATTTAAAGGTGTTTGAGTAAGGTTTAAAATTTGAAGTCGTGTTTTAAAACAATCAAATTCTTTGCCAAGTGGCAAACCTCTTTTAGTAACTATGGCAAGATAAATTTCTGGAAACTTAAGTACCGTTTATTACTTAATTGAACTCAATTATTACAAAACGCATTATTTTGAAATTAAATGTGTTTAATTTGCAAATTAAAATAAATTTGCCTTAATCCTACTATATATTTATGTTCATATCTCCTAATTATAAATTTAGAAAAATTAATTTTATATTACTTTTAACTTTTCTTTTTTATTCTCAACTGTCTATTGCACAATGTACTCTGTTAACTCCATTAGGAAGTTCTTTTAGACCAAATTGCTCAGGAGATAGTGATGGTATAATTAGAATAACTAATATTGGTAGTCTTCCTGCAGACAATACTACTCAATATTTTGTGAGGCGATTAACACTAGACGGTAGTGCTGTAGACCCTAGTAATCCTAACCCTATAGCAGTTCCTATAGGTCAAACTACTATTGACATTACAGGTTTTGCTGCTGGAAGTTATCGTTTTGATGTTATTAAAGAAGGATGTTTAAATTCATCTTCTAATGATGTCACTGTAACCGTTCAAAATCCTGCAACTGCTGGAGCAGGTTTTTCATCTGCTATTAATAATGTTTTATGTGATAATTCAATTAGTTATGTATTTTCAATTCAAGTACCAATTGTAACTACCACTTATACATGGACACTTAGAAATAGTGCTAATCAAATCCTGACGGCTACAACTCCGACTACACAAACATTAGGAGGGGGAGGTATAGCTTATATTGATTCCCCTATTATTAATATTCCTATTTCTTTCTTTAACAACACCTCCTCCGTTAATTTGATTCTTTCTGATCCTTGTAGGACATGGTTAAACATAAATATTGCAAATCCTACAACTACTGCTTTTAAAATGAATAAATCAACCAATGTTGCTAGTGGTATTGATGATTATAGGATTAATCGAATAACTTCAGGTTGTAATAGAGGGTATCAAATAAGAAGAGATAGATGGTTAATGACCAATCCTATTACAGTACAAGTTAGAGAGACTGGCAATCCAACGGCTATTCCTAATGATTTTCTTGGAAATCCAATAAACGATAGAACTTATAACGTTTTACTTAAAACTAATGCAGTTACAAATAGTGTAGATAGATTAGCTACTACTACTACTTTACTACCGGCTATTGATACTGGAATAACAGGTTTAAAATATGGTACAAGCTATACCATAACCTATACTGATGCTTGCAGCCCCAGCAGAGTATTTACTGAAACTGTAATAGAAAATGAAACTTCACGGGTATTAACTTTCAGTTGTGATGCACCAAATAATGGGGCTGATATCTTCATGGATGATCTTCTTGGTTTGACTATAACTGGAACAGGTAATGATTTAACTTTTTTGAACAATCCCAAGTTAACCATATTAAGTGGTCCAGCAACATTTACAACGCAATCGGGTAAACATCCTGCACAAACCTATGCTATTAGTTACCCTTACGAACCTTTTGTCTCTTGGCCAACAAGTCAGGGTATTGCTAGGATAACTCTCCCGCCAGGAGAATATAGAATACGTATTACAGACAATTGTGGTTTTACTCAAGAAAATACTATATCTATTCTACAAACTTGTCCTACTCTTAGTGTAGGTTTAAGTCATACCGTAAATTATTGCGCGGCCACTATACCTAATACTGCAAATGTTGTCGTTAATTTGACTGCAAATATGCTTAGTCGTATTAGATATAAGTTATATAACTCAGCTAATACGGTAGTGGCTGGAACTGGTTCTGATAGTGGTAATTTTTTATTAAATCAACCTCAACAGCTAACTTTTAACAATTTAGCACCTGGAACTTATACTTTTCGATATGGATTAGCAAATGGTTTTACTCTACCTTTTATTAGTAGCTCTGGTATTTCTTTAAATAGATATACTGATGGTTTTATTTATGAATATGATATTGTTGTAGCGCCCACTAATTTTTCAGTTAGCACAGTTGTAGCGTGTGCAAACTCTGCTGTTGTAAATGTAACTGGAGGTAGTACTCCCTATCAATATAGCTTATTAGACGCTAGTGGTACTACTATTGTGCAACCACAACAACCAGCCAATACTTTTACAGGTTTATTAGTCGGAACTACATATACAGCTAAAGTTAGAGATGGTTGTGGTTTAGAAGCTTCTAGAGTTTTCACTGTAACACAACCTGCAGCGCCAACAATTGGTACTGTAACACAGGTTGCATGTCCTACACCTGTAACTAGTTCCATTCAATTAACAGGCTTACCAGTAGATGTTACAGCACCAATTAATAACTATACAATAACTACCTCACCAGGTGGGGCAACTTTTTCGGCAAATACAGCAACTTATTCAGTAACAGGATTACCAGCAGGAAGCTACACATTTACAGCCACGGTAGATGGTTGTGCCTCAAATGCATCAAGTGCTGCAGTTATAAATGCATTACCAGTTTGCCCAACAGCAGTAAATGATGTGAGAGGTTATGTTGTGGGTTCACCAGCAACAGTAAGTGTTTTATCAAACGATACTAGTGATTCTGCATTAAATCCAGCTTCAGTAAGTATTGTAGGAGGTACAGATGCTAATTCAGATGGATTCAATGATACAATAGTGGTTTCAGGTCAAGGAACTTGGAATGTAAATACAGCAACAGGACAAATAACATTTACGCCATTAGTTAGTTTTACAGGTTCGCCAACATCAATTTCTTATACAGTCCGTGATGTAGATGGAGATTTATCAAATGTAGCTACAATATCCTTAACAACTATTGGCACTACTCATACTACTTTATGTAGTGTAGATGCTATAACATATACCGTTAAAGTGAGAGTAAATATTGGTATAGCACCATATACCGCCTCAGGTAGCGGAGCTCCTGGCACATGGATTGGTAATGAATGGACTTCAGGCCCTATCCAAAATGGCACACCTTATAGTGTTACAATAACAGATAGTAATTTACCCATTAATAACGTTGCCGTAATTTCAGATGTTTCACCATACTGTTGTGCTTTTGACATAGCTTGTCCTACATTTCCAGTTACTACTGTTCAGTGTTATGCAGATATCCCAACTGCTACTTCATTAACTGAAGCCGAATTTGAAGTGCTAGGAAATGGAAATGGTAGAATTGGTAATTTTCCATGTGGTGTAATTGAAATTTCTGCTTTCAATAGTGCTGATTCAGGTACATGTATTCAAACAGTAACCCGTACTTATAGAATTACTGAATATGACGATACAAATGATAATAACATTAGAGATATTGGAGAAAATACAGTTTTAAACACTATAGATTGTACACAAACTATATCTGTACAAGACACCACAGCTCCTGCTTTTGTAGAAGCTTTACCAGCTAATGTAACAGTAGAGTGTACTGCAATTCCAACAGCACCTGTGTTGACCGCTACAGATAATTGTGGAGCGGCTACTGTATCTTACAACCAAGTAAGAGCAAATGGTACCTGTCCAAACAGCTATACCTTAACCAGAACATGGACTGCCACCGATGATTGCGGGTTGACTACTGTACATACACAAACTATAACCGTACAAGACACCACAGCTCCAACTTTTGTACAAGCTTTACCGGCTAATGTAACAGTAGAGTGTAGTGCAATTCCAACGACACCTGTGTTGACCGCTACAGATAATTGTGGTACAGCTACTGTGTCTTACAATGAACTAAGAACAAATGGTTCCTGTTCAAACAGCTATACATTAACCAGAATATGGACTGCCACTGATGCTTGCGGGTTGACTACTGTACATACACAAACTATAACCGTACAAGACACCACAGCTCCAACTTTTGTTGAAGCTTTACCAGCCAATGTAACAGTAGAGTGTAGTGCAATTCCAACGGCACCAGTGTTGACGGCTACCGATAATTGTGGTACAGCTACTGTGTCTTTCAATGAAACAACAACTGCTTTACCAAGTACATGTTCAAATTATACTCTTACAAGAACTTGGGTAGCTACAGACTTATGTGGATTAACAACGACTCACGTACAAACTTTAATCGTACAAGACACCACAGCTCCTACTTTTGTAGAAGCTTTACCAGCCAATGTAACAGTAGAGTGTAGTGCAATTCCAACGGCACCTGTGTTGACGGCTACCGATAATTGTGGAACAGCTACTGTATCTTACAATGAAACAACAACTGCTTTACCAAGTACATGTTCAAATTATACTCTTACAAGAACTTGGGTAGCTACAGACTTATGTGGATTAACAACGACTCACGTACAAACTTTAATCGTACAAGACACCACACCTCCTAGTTTTGTTGAAACTTTACCGGCTAATGTAATAGTAGAGTGTAGTGCAATTCCAACGGCACCTGTGTTGACCGCTACAGATAATTGTGGAACAGCTACTGTGTCTTACAATGAACTAAGAACAAATGGTTCCTGTTCAAACAACTATACTTTAACCAGAACATGGACTGCCACTGATATTTGTGGGTTGACTACCGTACATACACAAACTATAACCGTACAAGACACCACAGCTCCTACTTTTGTTGAAGCTTTACCGGCTAATGTAACAGTAGAGTGTACTGCAATCCCAACGGCACCTGTGTTGACCGCTACAGATAATTGTGGAACAGCTACTGTATCTTTCAATGAACTAAGAACAAATGGTTCCTGTTCAAACAACTATACATTAACCAGAACATGGACTGCTACTGATATTTGTGGAGTAACTAATGTTCATATACAAACAATAACAGTACAAGACACCACACCTCCTACTTTTGTAGAAGCTTTACCAGCTAATGTAACAGTAGAGTGTAATGCAATTCCAACGGCAGCAGTTTTAACTGCTATTGACAATTGTGGAACAGCAACTGTAGCGTACAATGAAGTAAGAACGAATGGTACATGTATAAATAATTATATTCTAACAAGAACATGGACTGCTGTTGATATTTGTGGAGTAACTAATGTACATACACAAACCATTACAGTTCAAGATACTACTCCTCCAGTTTTTGTAGAAGCCTTGCCAGCTAATATAACTGTAGAGTGTAATGCAGTACCGACAGCAGTAGTATTAACTGCTACTGATAACTGTGGAGTTGCTAATGTAACATACAGTCAAGTTAGAACACGTGGAAGATGTCCAAACAGCTTTTCATTAGCAAGAACTTGGACTGCAACAGATTCTTGTGGCTTAACAACAGTACATATACAAACTATAACGGTTGAAGATTCAACAGCACCTACTTTTGTAGAAGCTTTGCCAACAAATGTAACTGTAGAGTGTAATGCAATTCCAACAGCAGCAGTATTAACTGCTACTGACAATTGTGGTACAGCTGTTGTAACTTTCAATCAAGTAAGAACTAACGGTTCATGTCCTAACAATTATATTTTAACAAGAACTTGGACCGCTGCTGATGCTTGTGGTTTAATTACAGTACATACACAAACCATTACAGTTCAGGACAACACACCTCCAGTATTTGTAGAATCCTTACCAGCTAGAATAACGATAGACTGTAATGAATTACTTGTAGGAGCAGCTGCATTACTAACTGCTACAGATAATTGTGGTTTGGCTGCTGTAGTCTATACCGATATTATAACTTCAGGAAATTGCGCTAATAACTACACATTATTAAGAACATGGACAGCTACAGATGCATGCGGTTTAACAGCAATACAAACGCAAACCATTACAGTTCAAGATAACACACCTCCTAACTTTGTAGAGCCTTTACCAACAAATGTAACGGTTGATTGTAATGCAGTACCTACAGCAGCAGTTTTAACTGCGAAAGACAATTGCGGTACAGCCACTGTAACTTATAACGAAATTAGAACCGATGGAACCTGCATAAACAGTTATATTTTAAATAGAACATGGACAGCTACAGATGCTTGTGGTTTAACAAGGGTACATACACAAACTATATCAGTTCAAGATACAATAGCTCCAATTTTTGTAGAAGCTTTACCTTCCGATATCACAATTGAGTGTAATTCAGTTCCCACCGCAGTTGTTTTAACCGCTACGGATAATTGCGGTACAGCAACAGTTACATATAATGAAGTAACAACTCCTGATAGCTGTTCAAATAATTATACATTAATTAGAACCTGGACTGCTACTGACCAATGCGGTAATTCAACGACACACTCACAACGTGTTAACTTTGCTTGTCATGTAAAGATTTGGAATGCAGTTTCACCTAATGGTGATGGTAAAAACGACATTTTTTTTCTAGAAGGAATTGATTGTTATCCAAATAATACAGTTGAAATTTTTAATAGATGGGGAGTAAGAGTTTTTGAAGCGACAGGTTATGATAATATTTCTAAAGTTTTCACTGGCTACTCTGATGGAAGAAGTACAGTTTCAAGAAATGAATTATTACCAACTGGTGTTTATTTCTATATATTAAAATATGAGTATAGTAATGATAAACAAACAGGAATTCAAAACATTGAAAAGTCTGGTAATTTATATATCCTTAACAAATAGGTTGAATAATGAATTTTAAAACAAATTATATTCTAATTTTAATTATTGCTGTGTTAGGATTTGCAAACGAAATTTTTGCTCAACAGGATGCACAATACACACAATATATGTATAATCCTATGAATGTAAATCCTGCATATGCTGGTACTAGAGATGTTTTGAGTATTTTTGGCATGCATAGAACACAATGGGTTGGTTTAGATGGCGCGCCGGTTACCAATACATTTTCATTACATTCGCCTATAAAAGAAGGTAAATACGGAATAGGTATCTCTGTAATGTCTGATAAAATCGGACCTATAGATGAGAGCTCTCTTTCAATAGATTACGCCTATAAATTAAATTTATCAAATTCAATTCTTTCGTTTGGTTTAAAAGGACATTTTAATCTGTTAAATATAGATTATTCAAAATTAGATATTTATGACACATCTGACAATCAGTTTATGAATGATGTAGAAAATAAATTTTCTCCAAATATAGGCGCCGGATTATACTGGTACTCTGATCAATATTATGTAGGATTATCTGTACCTCGTATTTTAGAGACTAAGTATTATAATAATACAAATTTTTCATCTACCGCCAGAGAAAGAATGCATTATTACATAATGGGAGGGTATGTTTTTGATTTAAACAATAACATTAAGTTTAAACCTGCAATCTTATCAAAAATTGTTTCAGGAGCACCAGTTCAACTAGATTTGACTGCAAATTTCATGTTTTATGATAAGTTTATTATTGGAGGTGCTTATAGATTAGATGCTGCTTACAGTTTAATGGCTGGTTTTCAGGTTTCCAATAAGATATTAATTGGTTATGCTTATGACAAAGAAATATCTAAACTTTCTAATTTCAATTCTGGTTCTCATGAAATTTTCTTGAGATTTGAATTATTCGAAAATTCTACAAATGTATTTAACCCAAGATTCTTTTAAAAAACAATTTAATGAAAAAATATTTTGCAATTATATTACTTTTTTTAAGTTTTTGTGCTTTTTCACAAAATAAGGCAAAAGGAAATTCTAAATATGATAAACTAGCCTATATAGATGCAATTGAAGTCTATGAGAATGTGGCAAAAAAAGGACTCAAATCAAAAGAATTATTTGAAAAACTTGGAAACGCATACTATTTTAATGGAATGTTAGACAAGTCTAAAATCTGGTATGATAAACTTTTTGAATTTACAAGTGATATAGATGCAGAATACTATTTTAGATATGCCCAATCATTAAAAGCTGTCAGAGATTATGATAAAGCAGACATAATGATGGAACAATTTTTTCAACTAACTAATGATTATAGAGGTGAGTTATACATCAAAAATAAGTTATATTTAAAAGAAATTAAAGGAAATCAAGAAAGATATAAAATTGAAAATGCAGGTATTAATTCTTCAGAGTCTGATTATGGTTCCTATTTTTTAGGTAATAAAATGTACTTTGTTTCTTCTAGAAAATTTGTAAAAAATACAAATAAACTAGATAGCTGGACAAATCAAAATTTTACTAATCTCATGTCTGCAGAATTTGATTCAATTGCTAATGTTGTTCATATTGATGAGTTAACAGATGAAATAAATACCAAATACCATGAGTCTTCTTTAATTTTTACGAAAGATGGGAAAACCATGTATTTTACAAGAAATAATTATTACAAAAAGAAAATCGGATATAATGAAAAAAAAATAGTCTTATTGAAACTTTATAAAGCTTCATTAATTAATAATAAATGGGATAAAATAATTGAACTTCCGTTCAATAGTGATGAATATAATATTGCTCATCCAGCACTTAGTAATGATGAAAAGACTATGTATTTTGCGTCAGATATGCCAGGTGGTTATGGAGAATCAGACTTGTACAAAATATCAATTAATGATGACGGAACTTTTGGCAAACCAATTAATTTAGGTCCAAAAATAAATACAAAATCAAGAGAAACATTTCCTTACATAAATAAGAGTGATGAACTATATTTTGCCTCCGATGGTCACGTTGGTTTGGGTGGATTAGATTTGTTTAAATCTATACCAGATAAGAACGGTGAGTTTACTCTGTTCGAAAATTTAGGTGAACCTGTAAATAGTGAGAAAGATGATTTTGGATTTTCCGAAAGCCCCTTTGAAAAGATTTTTTTTATTTCCTCTAACAGAAATGGTGGAAAAGGCTACGATGATATTTACAAGTTAATAGAACAAGATAAGCCAGAAGAAATTGTTCTTGAACAAATTGTAGTAGATGCCAATACAAGAAAACCTCTTGAAAATGTGAAAATTAGCATATATGATTCAAATTATAATTTGATTAATGAGACAGTAACTGATAACCTAGGGGGATTTAAAACAAGTAAAATTAGAAAAGACAGAGAATACATTATTAAAATAGAGTATCCAGATTATTTTACCTCAGAGAAAAGGTATAAAGGAAATGACTATGTGGTTAAAGGAGTTTTACCAATCAACCCTAAATTAATTGCAGTTGATTATGGCGATGATTTAATTAAATTGTTGAATCTTAGTATCTACTTTGATTTAGATAAATATTTTATTAGGCCTGACGCTGAAGTTGAACTAGCAATGCTAATTAAAGTAATGTTAAAATACCCACAGTTAAAAGTACATATTAAATCACATACTGACAGCAGACAAAGTGATTCTTATAATTTAAAATTATCTGATTTAAGAGCAAAAGCTACTAGAAATTATATGATTAAAAAGGGAGTTCCTAAAGATAGAATATCTGCTAAAGGATACGGTGAAACTGAGTTGTTAAACAAATGTTCGAATGGGGTTCCATGTTCAAAGGAAGAACACCAACTAAATAGAAGAAGTGAGTTTATTATTATTAAATAATGAATTGTTTTTTAAACTTATGTTTAAGTAATTCTAATAATTTAATAGCCAAATTAATAAGGATTTATTGCCCCCTCCTTTTTAATTTTGGCTTTTATTTTTTGTACATAATATTTAATTGAATTAAAAAATATTTTTTTGGTTTTATCCAATTGTCTATTTCAATTTATAAAAATCAATTATCATTTTATCTATATTAAATTTTATTTCAAAATAGTATTCAAATATAAATGTCCAATTAATTATTTTAATTTATTTAAAGGCGTTTGTATATATTATATATAGTAAAGGAGAGGCTATTAGCCTCTCCTTTAAATCAATAATTAATTAACCAACATTAGTATAAAAAAATTTAATTTATACTAATTTTTAAATCAAACAATTCATGATGACAAACAAAACTGTTTAATTCTACTTCCAAATATTTATTAAATAAATCCGTTTATTTTAGATATACTAATTTTAAGAATTCAAAAACAATTATGCTACGGAAATTTTATAAGAAAAAATTATGTTAATAATATAAGCTTATTTATAAATTAATTTCCAAAAAAACAGTATTAACAAAATTTAAATATTTCTTCTTATAAATTATAAACTAATGACTCTTCATTTATCAATTTAATTAAAATACTTGTGGCTACATTGCCAAAACCTCTATACTGTTTTATTTTTAAAACCTCTATTTTTTTTAAATCATCAATTGTAAATTCCGACTTATTTTCAGCATAAACGTCTTTAAAATAATATTTTATTGCTTTTATTGCATCAGATCGAAAAAATCTATCAAGAGGTATTGCTTTATTTTTTTGCATTCTGATATTGAATAAACAAAATATTTTTTCTTTAAAATATTGTTTGTTATATATAATTTTAAATAAAAATTGTTGGGTAAGGCTCATAAATAAGTTTGGGATAATTATAATATAATTCTTGAAATATAAAATTTTGGATTATAGACCTTCACCCCTTAAGTCCGGTCTGCAAGCCCCACACACGCTAATTTCAAAAAAAAGAAGAATTGAAATTAATAATCCAAAATTTATTTATGATATAAATTAAATTTAATTTAATAAGTATTATTAATACTAAAGAATTAAATTGGGGGCAATGATTAATTCTTTTGCATAATTTTATTATACAAATATCTCTATTTGATTCGTAAGCAGGTTGTGGTAATAAATAAATCTACTATCTTGTGTATTAAAGTTGCTATTGCGTGTAATAAATGGGATTTAAGTTACTTAATTATTTACTTCTATTACATTTACTTAACTTGCAATATTTGGAATAGTCTTTATGTTATTTTTTAAGCTACTTTAATGTCGTATTACAAGAATTTACAACCCTATTATTATATTTCAAGTATAAATTTTATGAAGTTCGACAATACCAGAACATACAGTCTCAATTAAGATATTTTAATACCTAATTGATAAATTTTGAAGATATCCCATCATTTAGAGAAGAATTATATTTGAACGTCTTGTAGATTTTTACCCAGCTATTTTTTTTATATTAAAAGGTAATTATTGTTTAATTTTGCTCCTATTTAAATTAATTTATATAAGCTGTCCGATATTATTTTTTTATAATTTTTTTTAACCACATTAATACAATGTGAAAATTTTACAAAACATAGTGTTTTTAAGTTGTATGGATATGTTTTTTTTAAACTAGAACCAAAAGAAATCTCTATAAAAACATAGTGCGATAAATCGTTGAAAAACGATTGTGATCTTAAAGGAATAATTATTTGTTTGTAATGACTTTAATTATTTCCATTTTAGAAATTAATTCTTTAGGTAATCTAAAGAAATAATTTTAGCCTTTCTTTTTATCACTTTACTAATTCTTTATATATTGAATTGCTTATTTAATATTTTAAGAAGTAGAAACAAACATAACTTAATCTAATCGTTCAAAGTATAGTTTTTGTGTATCTATTGAATATAATTTTTGTTCTCATTAAGGTTTGCTTTACAATTGTTAGTTTATAAAGCATTTTAATTAGTACAAACTTTATTTGTTTTCAATTTCAAATAATTAAATAGGATCAATTCTATTTATATAGAATAACAATAATCATTGTTTATTTTGAGATTTGGTATCTTGAAGAGGTTTGGAATAGAGTTTGGGAAAATAATTAGTATTATCTTTCACTAAGCAAAATTCTTTTTTTCTTTAATTGTTGTTTATTGTTTTAGGATAATGAATCTAATTTTTTTAATAGTCAGAACAAACAATAATTGAATTAAATATTTGTTTAGTTTTTTTCAACGTACTTATAAAATACAATTACATCTTCTTCAATATCATATCTATAGTAAATGTCTTTTATTCTTCGTAATGATCGATACAGTTTTTCATTCGGGAGGTATTGTTTTATATCCATGTAAATATTTCTATTAAAGCCAATTGCTTTTGCTACTTTGGCATCAACCTTGTATATTTTATGTAGGATGAAATTATCAGCGATTTCATAATTTATCTTTAGTTCTTTTTCCAATTCATAGATTTCTAGATTTTTTTCTCTATCCCACAAATAATGGCATCTGTTTTTGCAACTGGTAGTGCAAAATAGTTTCTTTGGATTTTCGAAGTATTGAATAATCGATTCACATTCTGGGTTCAAACAGTTTCTTTCTTTTCTAATCATTTTTATTTAATTTTGTATTTATTTGCAAATTTAATATTTTTTATATTACATTTGTGTAACAAAATAAAACAAAATGATATCTATTCTCGAATATTACCCATTACTAACAGAAAAGAAAATTCCTTTAAAACCATTAGACATAAATCCTAGGGTGTATTTCAATTGGAAACAAGAAGGTTTGTTAAACGAAAAAGCTCTTGATGCAAATGAGGAAAAAATAGATGTTCAAAGAAGAAAAGTATTTCTAAATGTATTTGATGCACTATGGGTACTTATCATTAAAGAACTAAGAAATTTAAACATTGATTTAAAAACAATTCTAGAGTTAAAAAAGTTTCTATTTTCAATTGTACAAATGGATTTTGAAAAAGTAGGATCGCCTTCATTTGATGAACTTATTGCTTCTTTTTTAGAAACGATTCCTTTGGAGTTTCATAATGATTTTAAAGCGCAATTTTCTAAAGAAAACATGCCTTTTCTATTAAATAAAGTTACTGATGAGGAATCAATTATTGCTTTTACATACATTGGCAGTTTACTGACCAATGTTTTGGCATTGAAAAAAGCGGTTTCGATTGTTATTATAAAAGAAACTAAAACATCTGAATTGGATTTCTTAATTGCTGAAAACAATAATAATGCATCAGTTGAAGAAAAAAATCAACTATATGAACAATATGCTACGCATTTTTCAAATCATACTCTAATTAACCTTCCGATTTTGCCACTGGTAAGTAGATTATTTGAAGAGGAAAATTTTGAAAAGTATTGTATTTCCTTTGGATTGTTTAACTCACATGAAAAAAAATTGTTAAAAGCATTACATGATGCAAGTTGTAAAAAAATTTCAATTATTAAATACGATTCTGACCGTATTACTTTTGACTTTACAAAAGAAATCGATATAAAAGGAGACCATGCAAAAGAAATAAGAAAGATACTTGGTTTAAAACAATATGAGAAAGTAGAACTAACCTACCGAAACGATAAACATTTAGTGATTAAAAATACGCAAAGAGAAAATAATTAAAATAAATACGTCCTAGGTATCCCCTAGCACATAATCGACTTATAACAAAAACAAGTATGTCCTACTTCTTTTTGCCTTAGAGTCAAATGGACATAGAAAAAGCCAAACAAATTGTAAATAAAAACAGAGACAAAAAATTAACAGAACAACAAATTAAAGAAGTACTTGCACTAGCAGAGATGCTAGCAAGTTGTAATATTAACAATTTTAAAACAGCCAACCAAAAATGAAAAATGTTATACTTTACGTGCGAGTGTCCACTGATGAGCAAGCAGGAAGAGGGTATTCGCTCAGAGACCAAGAGCAAAAGTTGCTTAATTATTGTCAAAACAATAATTTAAACGTGCTGCATATTTTCAGGGAAGACTACTCAGCCAAAACGTTCAAACGACCTGAGTTTAAGAAATTGTTAGAGTACTGCAAAAAAAACAAAAAGGACGTACATCAACTGATTTTCATCAAATGGGACAGATTCTCTAGAAACACAGCTGAATCCTATCAAATGATTGGTATATTCAATCAATTAGCCATTCAAGTAAATGCTATTGAACAACCTTTGGATTTAACCATTCCAGAGCAAGGATTGATGCTAGCGGTATATCTTTCGATGCCAGAGGTAGAAAATCAACGTCGCTCACTGAATGTTATATCAGGAATGCGAAGAGCTTTCAAAGAAGGACGATATGTTGGAAGTGCTCCCAAAGGGTATGATAACGGAAAAGATGCTGTTAAAAAGCCTCTTTTGATTCCCAATGATGATGCTAAATACATTCAGGAAGCCTTTGAGATGATGGCAACAGGAAATTATCAACGTAATGAGGTATTTTTCAAATTAAAATATAAAGGTTTTCAATCCAGTAAATCTGTCTTTGCAAACATTTTAAACAATCATTTGTACTATGGAGGAGTGTTTATAAAAGCCTATAAAGACGAAAAGGAAACCATTGTAGAAGGAATTCACGAACCTATTATCACCAAAGCATTATTTGATAAAGTACAGCAAGTGATGTACAAAAGAAAAAATGGAATTAAGAAAGTTCCTAAAGCACACAATGAGAATTTTCCTTTAAAAGGATTTTTGTTATGTCCTATTTGCAACAAACAAATGACTGCTAGTAAATCCAAGGGAAGAACACAGTACTACAACTATTATCATTGCATAAGCCCATGTAAGGGAAGATATACTTCAGAAGAAGTACATCAACAAGTAAATGACTTTTTAGGGGATTTGTCATTTGATAAGCAATTCCAAGAATTGTATTTTGAAATCATCAAAGAGAAATTAACAGAAGATACCAAGCAAAAAGCATTAGGAGCCAAGCACTATGAAAATCTAAACTCAATTGAGGATAAATTAATTAAGCTTCAAGATTTGTACATTGATGGTGATATGGATAAAGCAAGTTATGAATCCGCAAAACAACGTTACGAAAATATACGAGCAGAACTCAAATCCAAAGAAAGTACTTCGGAGGACAGTAAACAGCTAGTTGAATTGTACAATAGAGCCACTAAAAAATTCATAGGTATTGATATTCAATACAATAAATCTAATCTGGAGCAAAAAAGAAAGATAATTGGTTCGATATTTGAAAAAAATATTCAATTCGAAAATAAAAAAGTTCGAACCGCTAGTTTGAATCCAATCTTAAATGAAATAGCCAGTATTAACAAGGGATTAGAAGGGATAAAAAAAAAGGATTTAACTAAAAAATTAGTTAAATCCTCTATGGTGACCGCGGCAGGGTTCGAACCTGCAACCCTCAGAGCCGAAATCTGATATTCTATCCAGTTGAACTACGCAGTCAGGGTATTAACGATATTCGCTTCGTTCCGTTCGGATTCGCCTCGGATCGAATTACGAATTACGAAATTAAGATAATAATTTTTTGACAATAGTCGAGATGGTTTTACCATCAGCTTTTCCAGCTAATTCAGCAGAAGCTAAGCCCATCACTTTACCCATAGCTGCCATGCCTGAAGCACCATTATCTGCAATAATTTTAGCGACTACAGCTGCTACTTCCTCTTCTGATAATTGAGCAGGTAAGAATTTTTCAATTACAGCTGCTTGTAACAATTCCGGCTCGGCTAAATCAGGACGCCCTTGTTCGGTGTAGATATTGGCACTGTCTTTACGTTGTTTTACCAAACGTTGTAACAATTTAATTTCTTCGTCGGCACTGATTTCTTCTTTGGCACCAGTTTCAGTTTGTGCTAAAAGCAAAGCTGATTTCACGGCACGTAATGATTCTAAAGCAACAGTATCTTTGGCTCTCATGGCGTTTTTAATTTCGTCCATGATTTGTGTAGCTAAACTCATATTTTCTATTTTTTTGTGTTTGATTTTTGTATGCCAGATTGTAATAAAGCAAAAAAGCTATTGACTATTGCTGGACTAAGGTTCGCAAATTTAGAACAATTTACCCGAACTAACAAAAGATAGATTGCTGCGGAATTTGGGTAAAAAAATAACCCGAAAATCAATAAATTTCGGGTTAGTCTTGGTTTTGGTTAGTGGGTATGTTTTTAATCTACATTATCATGCAAATACGAGTTGTTTGAACGCAACTGCAAATCGTTGTTGCTGTCGGTTCCAACTGATATTCTCGAATTATTTGCAGCTGTTTGATTCGTAGAAAGTTCAACGCCTAATCTTTTGTAGGCTGGTTCTTTTTCATACTCATCAATTTTTGACACGTTATTGTGAAATTTATAATTGAATTCTTTCAACTTTCTTCTTCTCTCATCGGCACGTGCGCGCAACGTTTCTTCAATAGTCATTTCCATTGGAGAAATTGATTCAAACTCAGAAGCATTGATGGTTGATTCTTCGATCGCTTTCATCGTAATGTTCAACTCTTCAGGAACCACTTCGGTTACTTTTTGAATAGTTGCAGCGGCTGCAAAATCGTGTTCTGTTTCCATGTACTCTTCTAACGAATGACGGATAACTCCGTTTTCAGCCACTTCAGTAACCGGTACAAATTGAATCGGATCAACTACATTGATATCTTTGATTTCATTGTCAGTCAATTCAAAAATCACTTTGTTATCATTAACCGCTGGTTCTGATGTAAACAAAGGCAAATCGAAAGAGAAAGTAGCTTGTTCTTCGATTTGAACTGCTTTTGGCTGTGCTGTTTCGATAGCATGTGCCTCAGGCGTTGTAAACGTAAAATCGATGTCATTAATTGGCGAAACGATTTCAAAAGTCACATCTAAATTTTTGATGAATTCAGACATTACGATCAAATCATTTTCGTTGGTTATTGGTTCGTAAGCTGCAACTACCGGTTCAGCCACTTCGGCAACCACTGGCGCTTCTTCTTCCAATAATTCAAATACAATTCTTTCTTCTGTAGCTCCTGGAGTTTCAGCATTTAAATCGAATGCAGGAACGGTAGAATTAGATAAGTTATGGGTAATTTTTTGCTCATCTTCTAAAGCGTGGATGATTTTTTTAGGCTCCGAATTTACGATTTCATTTTGTTGCTCCAAGTCAAAACCCGTAGCAATAACAGTTACTGCGATAGCATCTCCAAGAGATTCATCTTCACCAACTCCCATGATAATATTCGCATTGAAACCTGCTTCCGATTGGATATGATCATTGATTTCACCAATTTCGTCCAAAGTGATTTCATTAGTTCCAGAAACGATAAGCAACAATACGTTTTTGGCACCTGTAATTTTGTTGTCATTCAATAAAGGAGAATCCAAAGCAGAAATAATAGCATCTTTCGCTCTAGTTGTCCCTTCAGCTATTGCAGAACCCATAATAGCTGTTCCACTATTAGATAATACCGTTTTAGCATCGCGTAAATCGATATTTTGAGTATAGTGGTGTGTAATTACTTCGGCAATACCTCTTGAGGCTGTTGCCAATACTTCGTCTGCTTTAGAAAAACCTGCTTTGAAACCTAAGTTTCCGTATACTTCTCTTAATTTGTTGTTATTAATAACAATAAGTGAATCTACTTGTTTGCGCAATTTTTCAATACCAATTAAGGCTTGTTCTTGACGTACTTTACCTTCAAAAACAAAAGGAAGCGTTACGATACCAACGGTAAGAATATCACGTTCTTTAGCCAATTGAGCAATTACAGGCGCGGCACCAGTTCCAGTACCACCTCCCATACCGGCAGTGATAAATACCATTTTTGTATTTTGATCCAACATTTTTTCAATATCAGAAATACTTTCAATAGCCGATTGTTGTCCTACATCTGGATTTGCTCCAGCACCCAATCCTTCGGTCAAGTGAACACCTAACTGAATTTTGTTAGGCACCGCACTATTTTGCAAGGCTTGTGAATCAGTATTACAAACAATAAAATCTACTCCTTTGATTCCTTGTTTAAACATGTGGTTGATGGCGTTGCTCCCGCCGCCTCCAACACCTATTACTTTGATAACATTTGATTGGTTCTTTGGTAAATCAAATGAAATACTTCCAAATTCTGAGTTGCTCATCATTTTATTTGGTTTTTGCTATTTGTTATTAATTTTATATTGTCTGAGGCTAAGCCTTTATTCTGCGTTATCTAAGAAATCTTTGATTTTATCTACATACTTGTCAAAAAATGATCTTCTAATTTGAGTTTCTGTCGACTTGTCTTTGGTTTCTGCTTTGGTAATTTCATCTGATTCTATTTCAGCTTGAACTACTTCATTGGTTTCCATTACTGGCGCTTTATAGACTGGCATTTCTGGGGCTTGAGCCTGGTCTATTCTAACCGCACTCTGTGTTTTATTTTCGATGCTATTCATCACTAAACCAACGGCAGTTGCATATAATGGACTTGATATTTCTTCGCTTGAATTGCCTGCTAAATGCTCGTTTGGATACCCAATTCTAGTATCCATTCCAGTAATGTATTCTACCAATTGCTTAATGTGTTGCAATTGAGATCCACCACCTGTTAAAACAATTCCTGCAATTAATTTTTTTCTTGGGTCCTCATGACCGTAAGCTTTAATTTCAACATAAACTTGTTCAATTATTTCCACAACACGAGCGTGAATAATTTTGGACAAATTCTTTAACGAAATTTCTTTTGGCTCTCTACCTCTTAAACCTGGAATAGAAACGATTTCATTTTCTTTATTTTCTCCAGGCCAAGCAGAACCAAATTTCACTTTCAATAATTCGGCTTGTTTTTCAATAATAGAACAACCCTCTTTAATGTCGTCAGTAATTACATTCCCTCCGAAAGGAATTACTGCAGTGTGACGAATAATACCATCTTTAAAAATGGCTAAATCTGTTGTTCCACCACCAATATCAATCAAGGCAACACCCGCTTCTTTTTCTTCTTGGCTCAAAACCGCATCCGATGAAGCTAATGGTTCCAATGTCAAACCGGATAGTTCAATTCCAGAATCGTGAATACAACGTCCTACGTTTCTAATTGACGAAGCCTGTCCTACCACAACGTGAAAACTAGACTCTAAACGCCCACCATACATCCCAATTGGTTCTTTTATTTCGGATTGTCCGTCAATTTTAAATTCTTGAGGCAATACGTGAATAATTTCTTCACCAGGAAGCATTGCTAATTTATTAACTTGATCAATCAACAATTGAATATCATTCCCTCCAATCACTTCTTCAGGATTACTTCTGCTGATGTAATCGGTATGTTGAATACTGCGAATATGTTGTCCAGCAATCCCTACAACACAATCTTTTATTTTATAACCCGAATTGTTTTCGGCTTCTTGAACAGCATGCTGAATGGATTGAATTGTTTGCGTAATGTTATTGACAACACCTCTCGCCACACCTAAACTTTTGGATTTTCCAACACCCAAAATTTCTAGTTTACCGTACTCATTTTTCTTGCCAATCATGGCAACAATTTTGGTAGTTCCAATATCTAAACCTACTGCAATATTCTCTTTTTCCATTACCTCTTATTTTGTGCAAATTACTTGTTGTGTGAAACGAAGGTCAATTTTTCTATATTTATACAAAGAACTGTCTACAACTGCTTTTTGAAAAAATGCTTTATAATTTTGAAATTTAGCATCTACATTTTTCGCTCCGCCGAAATCAATTTGATAATCAAAATTTCTGTTCAACATTTTTAAGCTACCATTAGGCATAATTTGAATGGCAATGATGTTTTTTTTCAAAAATTCATCGTCATAAATTTTTCGAAATAATTCAGCTAAAGCTTCGCTATTTTGTTTGCGTATTACTCCCAAAACGAGGGGGACTCTGGCAGTAAAATTTGCCGACAACGGCATTGTATTTCCCTTGTAATCAATATAAAAAGAACGCTTACCATCGAAAACCCTTACGATTGGGGTCTTCTGTTTCACCACTGCTTTCAACACCCCGTCGATAGTTACAAACACCTCTGATTTCTCTACCATTGGATCTGAACTAACGGCTTTTTCTAATTTATTCAAATCTAATTTATCTTTTCGGATAGCTGAAGCGTCTGCATTATTTTCTATTAACAATTTATTAACCGTTTCCTGTTTAAGAAAACTTGCATTTTCTCCAACAAAAACGACTTTCGTTTTGGTTAATTTTCGGTTTTCATTCCTATTTGACGTAAACGAAAACAAAACAATTACCAACCCAAACATGAGTACTAACCGAATAGTAATCCAATTAAATCGTTTCATACAATGCCTTTTTTATAGATGGTACCATTTCTCCTAAATCTCCTGCACCAATGGTTACAACAATTCGAGCATCACTCGCTAAAATTGTAGGAATTAAATCCTCTTTGGAGACTAATTTTTTATATTCATTGGTCATTTTATTCATTAACCATTGCGACGTAACTCCTTCCATTGGCAATTCGCGCGCCGGATAAATATCCAACAACACAACTTCATCAAATTGGGACAAACTTTTAGCAAAATCATCAGCAAAATCTTTCGTTCTACTAAACAAATGCGGTTGAAAAATAGCCAACACTTTTTGTCCTGGATATAATTCGCGAACCGCTTGGTGTACCGCGTTTATTTCGGTTGGATGATGAGCATAATCGTCGATATACACCATATTAGACGTTTTGATCTGATACGAAAAACGTCTTCTGATTCCTTTAAATGAAGCCAGTGCTTTTGCAATAGCATCTGAAGAAGTTCCAAAAGTTTTGGCCATAGCCAAAGCCATCAAGGCATTCATCAAATTGTGTCTTCCAGGCAAGCCAAAAGCGATGTCTTTAATAGTTTCGGTTGGCGTTTGTACGTCAAAAACATAACTGCCATTTCCCACTCTTACATTAAAGGCTTTGTACACCGCCTCTTCGTTTACTGCACAAGTCACGCCTTCAATTGGCAATTCATTGGTAATAAACAATTGGCTTTTATCTTCTACTTTATTAGCAAACTCTACAAACGAAGCTTCAATTTGTTCGCTAGTTCCATAAATATCTAAATGGTCGGCGTCCATGGAAGTAACACAAGCAATATTCGGATGCAAATGCAAGAAAGAACGATCAAATTCATCGGCCTCCACTACGGTAACCGTCTTTCCTGTTCCAATTAAATTAGAGTTATAATTTTCTACAATTCCACCCACAAAAGCAGTTACGTCGGCACCGCTTTCAAATAGGATATGTCCTAAAATACTAGATGTTGTTGTTTTACCATGCGTTCCCGCTACTGCAAAACAAAAGGTGTCTTTAGTAATTATTCCTAAAACTTCAGCACGTTTTTTTACTTGGTATTCTCGCTCTAAGAAAAAGTTCCATTGTGAGTGCGTTATTGGAACAGCTGGGGTAATAATTACCAACGTATTTTCAGTATAATAGTCTTTCGGAATTAAATCAATTCGGTCTTCAAAATGAATGTCGATACCGCTTGCGATTAATTCATCGGTTAACATCGAAGGTGTTTTATCGTAACCTGAAACATTTTTTCCGATGGTTTTGAAATAACGCGCCAAAGCACTCATCCCGATTCCTCCGATTCCTATAAAAAAGACGTTATGTATTTGATTTAAATTCATTTTGTTTTGGTAACCAAACGTTGAAACGTTCTGTTGGTATTATTTGATTAATTTGATGATCTCTTCTACAATAGCTTTAGTCGCATTGGGCAAAGCCAAGCTTTTAATATTTTGACTCAATTCGTGTTGTTTGTTTTCATTGCCAATCAAGTCGGAGAAAGTCGATTCAAAAGTGGAATCCAACTCGCTTTCGCGAATTAAAATGGCGCCGTTTTTATCGGCAATAGATTTCGCGTTTTTAGTTTGATGATCTTCGGCTACATTAGGCGAAGGAATAAAAACAACTGGTTTACCCACTATACACAATTCTGAAACCGAAGAAGCTCCGGCTCTCGAAATCACAATATCTGCAGCTGCATATACCAAATCCATTCGCTCAATAAACGCCATTACTTGAACGTCTTTTGATTGGTATTTTTGGTATTCTTCGAAATATAATTTACCACATTGCCAGAGCAATTGTACATTTTGCATTTCAAAAAACTCTAATTCTTTTTCTATCAATTGATTCACTCGACGTGCCCCTAAACTACCCCCTAAAACCAAAATGGTTTTTTTGTTTGGATCTAAATTAAAATGTGCAACTCCTTCGGCTCTTTTACCCTCAATAGTCATTAGGTCTTGGCGAACTGGATTACCTGTTAGCACCATTTTCTCTTTTGGAAAAAAACGTTCCAAATTTTCATAAGCCACACAAATGGCATTGGCTTTTTTGCTCAATAATTTATTGGTGATTCCAGGAAAAGAATTTTGTTCTTGAATTACCGTTGGAATTCCTGCACTATTTGCCATTTGCAATAAAGGGCCACTGGCAAAACCACCTGTACCGATAACTACATCAGGTTGGAATTGTTTTATAATTTGTCTGGATTTCAATAAACTACTCAATAGTTTTATTGGAAATAAAGCATTGTCAAAAGTCAATCTTCTTTGTAAACCCGCAATCCAAAGTCCTTTAATTGGATAACCAGCTTGAGGTACTTTTTGCATTTCCATTTTATCCTGTGCCCCAACGAAAAGAAATTTGGCATCCGGAAAACGAGACTTTAATTCATTAGCGATAGCAATTGCTGGATATATATGACCTCCTGTTCCTCCTCCGCTTAATATGAATTTATATGTTCTCATGGTAAATTTGCTATTTGTTTAATACGGCATCCATTGGATTTTTTGAACTGTCTTGAATGGAGTAATTGCCTTCTTCTATTTGCTTATCGTCTGCTTCTAATTCTTGGTCTATCAATCGTTGAAGTGCTTCTTCTCGTTTGGCTGCTTCTTTTTGTTCAAGTTCGATTTCTTCTTCTTTCTTGGTTACATTGATAATAATTCCAAGTGCAAAACAAGTCATCCAAATGGAACTTCCTCCACTACTAATCAAAGGCAAGGTTTGTCCCGTTACCGGTAATAATTCGACCGCCACCGCCATATTGATTAGCGCCTGAAATATTAAAGGAAAACCCAAACTAATGACGACTAATTTTCCAAAAAGCGT
The DNA here is from genome assembly GCF_020886055.1 of Flavobacterium ammoniigenes. Taxonomy (NCBI): domain Bacteria; kingdom Pseudomonadati; phylum Bacteroidota; class Flavobacteriia; order Flavobacteriales; family Flavobacteriaceae; genus Flavobacterium; species Flavobacterium ammoniigenes. The sequence continues at coordinate 172,395 of NZ_AP025184.1, forward strand.
ATTGGCTTTATGTGCAGCAATTACAAATCGGAAGAGCAGTAAAAGATACAATCCTAATACTCCTAATCCTCCCACTAATCCATATTCTTCTACAATAATGGCGTATATAAAATCAGAGGAAGATTGAGGTAAAAAATGTCTTTGCACACTTTTACCAGGACCAACTCCAGTAAAATTCCCAGAGGCAATTGCGGTTTTTGCTGCATTGATTTGATATTCGTCTTCGCCTTCCTTATCGGTTCCGTAATTTTCAATTCGACTAATCCAAGTATCTACCCTGCTAAAGAATTTGGAATCCGGAAATGCTTTGGATAATATCACAAAAATCAACAAGCCTGCAATGGCCATTCCCATAATGTATCCAATATATTTCAATTGGTACTTTCCAACAAAGGCAATCATTACCACCATCACAAACATTAAGGCTGTCGTAGAGAAATTGGCTGGCAAAATCAACATTAAAGTAATAAATACCGGAATCCATAACTCTACAAAAGAAGCTTTAAAAGTTACTGGGGTTTCTCTTGTCTTAGATAAATAACGCGCGACATAGATGTATAAAATAATCGCTGCAATGGAAGAGGTTTGAAATGAAATTCCGATGAATGGCAATTGCAACCATCGGCTGGCATTGGCACCGCCAATATTCGTCCCTTTAAATAATGTTAATGCTAAAAGCCCCCAAACAATGGGCAACCCAATTCTTGAGATTACTCTAAAATAATGGTAAGGCACTTTATGTACAAAATAAATAATCATGAAACCCATACCCAAATGAGCCAAATGTTTTACTAAATAGCCAAGGGTATTTCCGTCTCCATCTCGACCAAAAGCTAAATTGGTACTGGCGCTAAAAACTGGCATAAAAGAAAACAAAGCCAATAAAGCCAAGAATGACCAAATTACCTTATCCCCTTTTAAATTGCTTAGTAGCTGTTTGAGTTTCATATCGCCTAAAGTCTAATGAATAGTTCCCTATTATAAATTGTAAACTGCCTGTTTGAATTGTTTTCCTCTGTCTTCGTAGTTTTCGAACAAATCGAAACTCGCGCAAGCTGGTGACAATAAAACGGTATCTCCTTTTTCGGTCATGCGTTGTGCCATTCGCACAGCATCAGGCATATTATCCACCTCGATCATTACATCAACTACATTACCAAAAGCTTCAATGATTTTTTTATTATCTACTCCTAAACAAATGATACCTTTTACTTTTTCATGAACTAAAGACATCAATTCGTGATAATCGTTTCCTTTATCAACACCACCAACAATCCAAACCGTTGGCGTAGTCATACTATCCAAAGCAAAGAAAGAAGCATTCACATTGGTCGCTTTCGAATCGTTGATGTATTGAACGTTTTGGATTTTCAATACTTTTTCTAAACGGTGTTCAACACCTTGAAAATTCGATAAACTTTCTCTAATGGTTGCGTTACGAATTTGCATTAGTTTGGCCACAGAGGTCGCTGCCATAGCGTTCTTCATATTGTGTTTTCCTTCTAATGCAATTGATTCTGTTTCCATCAAAAATTCTTCGTGATTCATCATCTTTACTTCCATTTTATTATCTTTTATAAAGGCCCCTTCCGTGAAAACTTGGTTCAATGAAAAAGGAATTAATGTTGCTTTTGTTGTATTATTTTGTAACCAATTGGCTATCGCTTCGTCTTCGGCATCATAAATCAAATAATCGTCTTCGGTTTGATTCATTGTAATTCTAAACTTCGAATCGATGTAATTTTCATACTTGTAATCGTAACGGTCCAAATGATCCGGACTAATATTCGTTAGGATGGCAATGTGCGGCTTGTAATCTATTATACCGTCCAACTGAAAACTACTCAACTCTAAAACATAGGAGTCAAAATCATTCTCGGCTACTTGCCAGGCAAAACTTTTTCCGATGTTTCCTCCCAATCCTACATTCAGTCCTGCTGATTTTAGCAAGTGATAGGTCAACATCGTAGTGGTAGTTTTACCATTACTTCCCGTGATTCCTATCGTAATTGCATTGGTAAAAGGAGCGGTGAATTCAATTTCAGAAATGACCTTGATTCCTTTTGCTACTAACTTTTTTACAATGGGTGATTTATCAGGAATTCCGGGACTTTTCATGACCACATCCGCATTCAGAATCAAAGATTCGGTATGCGTTTCGTCTTCCCAAGCAATCGCATTATGATTAAGAACTTCTTTGTAATTATCTTTTATTTTTCCAAAATCAGATACAAAAACATCGTATCCTTTTTGTTTTCCCAGAATGGCTGTACCCACTCCACTTTCGCCTCCTCCTAAAACAACTAATCTCATCTATCGTAGTTTTAAAGTCACTATGGACAAAATGGATAACATGATGGCGACAATCCAAAATCGTGTCACAATCTTACTTTCGTGATATCCTTTTTTCTGATAGTGATGGTGCAAAGGCGACATTAAAAATATTCTGCGGCCTTCGCCAAAACGTTTCTTGGTATATTTAAAATAAGTAACCTGAATGACCACTGATAAATTCTCAACTAAGAAGATTCCACACAATAATGGAATCAACATTTCTTTACGAACAGCTATTGCTAATACCGCAATGATTCCTCCAATTGTTAAACTTCCGGTATCACCCATAAATACCGAAGCCGGATACGAATTGTACCAAAGAAATCCAATCAATGCCCCAACAAATGCCGCAATAAATACGGTCATTTCTCCTGAATTCGGGATATACATGATGTTCAAATAATTGGAGAAAATAATATTACCAGAAAGGAAAGTGAAAATTCCTAAAGCTAATACCGAAACCGCCGAGGTCCCCGCAGCTAAACCATCGATTCCGTCCGTCAAATTAGCTCCATTAGAAACAGCGGTGATAATAAAAATAACTACTGGTATGAAAATTAACCAAGCCCAATTTTGATAACCATCGCCAGTCCAAGCTAGTAATTCAGCATAATCAAACTCATTATTCTTGAAAAATGGAATTGTAGTAGCGGTCGATTTTACCTCAATAGGAGCTTGTGCAACGGAAGTTATATTAGATTGCTTGATCACTGGAGAATTTGAAGCGTTTTCTAAAACCGTAACTGCAGGACTAAAATACAATACCGATCCAACAATTATCCCTAATCCAACTTGACCAAATACTTTGAAAATTCCTTTTAAACCTTGTTTGTCTTTCTTGAAAATTTTGATGTAATCGTCAATGAAACCAATGGTTCCCATCCATAAAGTAGTCACAATTAACAACACGATATAGATGTTATGCAATTTGGCAAACAATAAAACAGGCAAAAGTGTAGCAAAAATGATAATCAAACCACCCATTGTAGGTGTTCCTGCTTTTTCATTTTGTCCGGCCAAACCTAATTCGCGAACCGTTTCTCCTACTTGTTGATTGCGTAAGAAAGTAATAATTCTCTTTCCATAAATAGTAGACAACAATAACGAAAGCAAAAAAGCCAAACCTGATCTAAAGGTGATATATTGGAAAACTCCCGCTCCTGAAACGTTTAATGTTTTGTCTAAATATTCAAATAAGTAGTATAGCATAATTCTCTATTTATGGAGTTGTTCTAATAGTTCTTTTACAATTTTCATGTCGTCAAAATCATGACGAACACCTTCTATTTCTTGGTAAGTTTCGTGGCCTTTACCAGCGATTAAAATGATATCATTGGGCTGAGCCAATTGGCAAGCCGTTTTAATAGCTTGTTTTCTATCGGTGATTGATAAAATTCTTTTGAAATTTTGTGGCGCCACACCTTGTTCCATTTCGCTAATGATTACAGTTGCATCCTCATTTCTTGGATTGTCCGAAGTCAAAATAGCTTTGTCACTCAAGTCAGAAGCAATTCCTCCCATAACAGGACGTTTTGCTTTATCACGATTTCCACCACAACCCACAACCGTTATCAATTGTTCGTTTTTAGTTCGGATATCATTAATCGTTTTCAATACATTTTCTAATGCATCTGGCGTATGTGCATAATCTACAATTGCAGTAATATTGGACTCTGAAACGATGTATTGAAAACGTCCTGAAACACTTTCTAACTCCGACAATAATCGCAATGCTTCCAAACTTTCCATGCCTAATTCAATTGCGGTTCCGTAGATCGCTAATAAATTATAGGCATTAAACGTTCCAATCAATTTTACCCAAACTTCATTGCCGTTGATTTTTAACAACAAACCAGACAATTGGCTTTCTAAAATTTGTGCTTTATAATCGGCATACGATTTTAAGGCGTAGGTACATTTTTTGGCAACGGTATTTTGTAATAAAACCGGTCCATTTTTATCGTCGATATTGGATAACGCAAAAGCTGTTTTTGGCAAATGATCAAAAAATGACTTTTTCACATCACGGTATTCAGCAAATGTGGCGTGGTAATCCAAATGATCGTGAGATAAATTGGTAAACACACCTCCCACAAAATGCAATGCCTCTGTGCGTTTCTGATGAATTCCATGCGAACTCACTTCCATAAAACAGTATTCTACTCCTTCGGCAATCATTGTTGCCAAATACTGATTAATCGTAATCGAATCGGGAGTGGTGTGTGTGGCTTTGTATTCCACTTCATCTACCATAATTTTTACAGTAGAAAGCAGGCCTACTTTATAACCCGCCTTTTTATACAATTGATACAATAAAGAGGCAATTGTTGTTTTTCCATTGGTCCCAGTAACGCCCACCAATTGCAATTTTTGCGAAGGATGATCAAAATAATTGGCGGCCATAACTGCCAATGCTGTATTGGTGTCTTTAACTTGAATATAGGTAATCCCTTCGGTAATTGTTTCAGGTAATGTGTCACAAACAATAGCTGTAGCACCTAGCTCAATTGCTTTTGCAATAAACTCATGCCCATCAGAAATCGTCCCTCTGATCGCTACAAAAAGATCATTTTGCGCAATTTTTCTAGAATCAAAATCGATTTTACCGATCGTAATTTCTGTCGAACCTTTAACCGCTTCGATCGCTACCTTATATAATATGTCTTTTAGTATGCTCACGATAATTCTAGTACTATAGTTGTGTTCTTTGCTATATTTTGTCCTGCTTGTAGTGATTGCTTTTTCACTTTTCCTAAGCCTTTGATTTTAACTCTAATTCCTAAATTTTCTAACAATGCTATCGCATCCATGCCAGACATCCCTTTAACATTAGGAATGGTGTTTTCTCTTTTGTGCGAATAGGTCGTATACGAAGCGTAGTCCGATTCTTGTTTAGGAATTTTTCTATCAATTTTTCTAATTGTATTGGTAGAAGGAGCATCAGTAAATATTTTTTGAGCAATACGCTTAAATACAGGTCCCGCCACATCGGCACCATAGTAATTATTATGAGCAGTGTTAGGTCTATGCACCATTACGATACAAGTGTACTGAGGTTTATTAGCAGGAAAATAGCCAACGAATGAAGACGCATAGTACATGCCTGAACCTGTTTTACTTCCATAACCCATTTGAGCCGTTCCAGTTTTTCCTGCCATTGGAAACTCTTTAGTATACAATGACTTAGCTGTTCCTCGTTTTACAACATTTTCTAATATTGCGCGAACTTTCTTTAAAGTTTCTGGAGAACAAACTCTTGGATTCATAACCTGAGTATCGAATTTTTTAATGGTCGTATTCCATTTTTTAATTTCAGAAACCAATTGTGGTTTAACCATTACACCATTGTTAGCTACCGAATTATAAAAGGTTAATGTTTGCATTGGCGTGATAGTAATACCATAACCAAAAGCCATCCATGGAAGTGAAATTTTAGACCATCTAGCTTGTCCTGGTTTTGGAATAATTGGAGTAGCTTCTCCTTTTAATTCTAAACCTATTTTTTTATCTAGCCCCCAATCTTCAATGTGTTTTATAAATTTTGACGGATTGTTTTTGTAATTGTTATACACTGATTGTACCATAACTGTATTGGAGGAAACTTCAAATCCATGTCCTAAAGAAACTCTTCCCATTCCTTTATGAGAATCCACTACATTTTTTCCAAAGTAAGTTATCACTCCACCTCTGGCATCAAAAACAGTACTTGTGTCAGCTACTTTATCTTCTAACACTGACATAAGATCTACTAATTTGAAAGTAGAACCTGGATCATGCGCTTCTGTAATAGCGTAATTTAGTGTTTCATTATAGGTTCCATCACTAAGTCTACCTAAGTTTGAAATCGCTTTAATATGACCTGTTTTGGTTTCCATCACCACAACACAACCATGTTCTGCTTCGTATTCTTCCAACTGTTTCAACAACGCATGATGAGCAATATCTTGAATGAATACATCGATTGTAGAAATAACATCATATCCATCAATGGGGTCGATCTCGTTAAAATCTCGAATAGGCTTCCATTGTCCTTTGGCAATTTTTTGTTTTAAAATTTTACCATCTTTACCGTTTAAGTATTTTCTGTAAGCCCATTCAATACCTTTCCCGTCAGGAGTACTATCTGGCTTCATTCTTTCGTAACCAATGGTTCGTTCAGCAATTCTTCCAATTGGATATTCTCTTACAGGTTCCGGTTTAACGATTATTCCACCTTTGTTAGCCCCCTCTTTAAACAATGGAAAACCTTTAATTTTAACATAATCCGTATAACTCAAACCACGAGCGATTAAGAAATACCTGTTGTTGGTAGCTCTAGCTTTGCGCAAAGCTCTTTCGTAATAATTAGAAGGTTTACCTAACAAATAAGCTAAGGAATCAGCTAATGAGTCAACGGTGCTTTGAAACAATTCTGATTTTGGCACAAAAGCATCAAATCGGATTTCGTAATTTGGAATTGAGGTCGCCAACAAACTACCATCTGAAGAGTAGATATTTCCTTTATTGGCTTTAATCTCAAATTCTTTAACTGTTTTTTCTTTGGCTTTATTTCGGTAAAAATCCCCTTGCACCCATTGAATATTAGTCAATTTGAAGACAATAGCAACCGCCATCAAAAACATAGCAAAAGCCACAAGATAGATACGATAAGAAATATGTTTATCTTCTACTGCCATAATTTTTCAAAAAAACCTTTTTCTACTTCTTTTACTACTTTAATTTTTACTGGAGGAACCGTTGAAGGCAGAATTAATCTTGCTTCCATTTGTTTAGCAACTGTCGATTCCATTTTTAATTTCATCAATTCCGAACGTCTGTCCACAAACTCTGAACGCAATTCTTTAACTTCATTATTTAGTTCAGCAATACGAAAAACTTTTTGCTCATAGCGTTGTGTATTTGCAATCATCACAATAGCCAAACCGATAATAAATACGATAAAACGCCAGTTTTTTATAGCATCCTCGTCTAGTAAAAATCGCGCTTTCAATATGCCGTACAATCCGTGTTTCATAACAAAAACTATATTTTTTCAGCTATACGTAGCTTAGCACTTCGTGCTCTATTGTTCTCTTTGATTTGCTCGTTATTTGGAACAATTAATTTTCCAACCGTTCTAAATGGTACCGAAAAATTGCCAAAAAAATCTCGTTCTGGCTCTCCTTCAAACAGGCCGTTTTTTACAAATCGCTTTACCAATCGATCCTCAAGAGAGTGATACGAAATAATGCTCAAACGTCCTTCTGGTTTTAAAATTTCTAATGATTGTTCTAAAAATTCTTTCAAAACATCCATTTCTTGATTCACTTCAATTCGGATAGCCTGGTACATTTGAGCCAAAATTTTATGACTCTTGTGAGCCGGTAAAAATCGACTCAACACTTGTTTTAATTGTTCGGTATTTCGGATTGGTGCTTTCTCTCTTGCTTCCAAAATTACTCTTGCAATAGCAGGTGCATTTTTCAACTCACCGTAATCCAAGAATACCCTGCGCAAATTATCTTCATCGTACTCATTTACCACTCGATAGGCGCTCAAATCATTTTTCTGACTCATTCTCATGTCCAATTCAGCATCAAAACGAGTAGAAAATCCTCTTTCGGCTACATCAAATTGATGAGATGAAACCCCTAAGTCTCCTAAAATCCCATCCACGGCTTTAACGTTATGAAATCGTAAAAAACGTTTGATAAATCTGAAATTTTCATTGATAAGAACAAAACGATCATCTTGTAACGCATTTGCTAAAGCATCTTCATCCTGATCGAAAGCATATAATTTTCCGTTTGGCCCTAATCGATTTAGAATCTCTCTAGAATGACCTCCACCACCAAAAGTAACATCAACATAAACACCCTCAGGATGAATATTCAACCCATCAACAGACTCGTGCAACAATACTGGATTATGATATTCCATTGTCGTCATCATTTACATTACCCATTACATCTTCTGCTAAATCTGCAAAATCAATATCTTCTCCGTTAATTGATTTTTCATACAACTCTTTATCCCAGATCTCTACAATATTGACTGCTGAAGAAAAAACCACCTCTTTTGAAATACTCGCAAAACCAACTAAATCTTTAGGAACTAATAGTCTTCCCAAAGCATCAATTTCAACCACTTTAACTCCAGCCGTAAAGCGACGGATAAAGTCATTGTTCTTTTTAACAAACCGATTTAATTTATTGATTTTTTGCATCATCAAATTCCACTCTTGCATAGGATATAATTCCAAACAAGGTTGAAAAACAGAGCGTTTCAATACAAAACCATCCTGTAATGAGGAAGCCAATTGCTTTTTCAAAGGCGAAGGCATTAACACCCTTCCTTTAGCATCTACTTTGCACTCATATGTCCCTACGATTGTATTCAAAAAATTGTATTTAAATGATTCTAAGCAAAAATATAAAATATTTTACCACATTTTACCACAATATACCACTTTGTTAATAAGTTTCCCCACATATTGCCAAAAACCCTTAATTTTTAAACAATCAACAGATTAAGCACTTTTTGAACTTGTTTATAAACTAGGTTCGTTTTTTTAAATAATAACATATGTGCACCTAGTATTTTAACAAGAAAAAGGATTCTCTTATTAAAAAACGACTTCAATAATTTATATTTTGGTATTAAATCCTATATTTGTCAAAATTGAAAAATAGGGATCCGAAAAAATGGAAGAACACTATAAAAAAGAAGGAAAATACAGTTATTTTGAAGCCGGAGAAGGAACACCAATCGTTATTCTACATGGACTAATGGGAGGCTTAAGCAATTTTAATGGAGTTGCCAATTACTTTTCTGACAAAGGATACAAAATAATCATTCCTGATTTACCTATTTATACCCAAAGTCTTTTGAGAACTAATGTTAAAGCTTTTGCTAAATATGTGAAAGACTTTATTACATTCAAAGGATTAGACAATGTCATTTTACTAGGAAATTCTCTTGGTGGTCACATCGCTTTGTACCATACTAAAATGTATCCCGAAAAAGTAGCTGGATTAGTAATTACTGGAAGTTCTGGTTTATACGAAAGCGCTATGGGAGATAGTTATCCAAAAAGAGGGGATTATGAATACATAAAGAAAAAAGCCCAAGATGTGTTTTACGATCCTAAAGTAGCTACACCAGAGCTAGTTGATGAAGTATACGCCTCTGTAAACGATCGAATAAAACTAATTAAAACCTTAACAATAGCTAAAAGTGCTATTCGTCATAATATGGCAAAAGATCTTCCTAAAATGAAGGTGCCAACTTGTATAATTTGGGGGAAAAATGATAAAGTTACACCGCCCGAAGTGGGAGATGAATTCAATCGACTTTTACCTAACTCTTCTTTGTACTGGATAGATAAATGTGGCCATGCCGCTATGATGGAACATCCAGATGAATTCAACAGCATTTTAGAAAATTGGTTAACCAATGTGTACCAACCACTTTCTTAAATCTGTATAAAACACAATTATGAAAATTACTACTGCTGAATTTATAATTAGCAACTCTGAAGTTGATAAATGCCCGAAGGACTTTTTGCCCGAATATGCCTTTATTGGACGTTCAAATGTAGGTAAGTCTTCGTTAATCAATATGCTAACGAATCATAAAAGTTTAGCTAAAACATCCGGAAGACCAGGAAAAACTCAGTTAATCAATCACTTTTTAATTAATAAAAATTGGTTTTTGGTTGATTTACCAGGATATGGTTATGCCAAAGTATCCAAGAAAACCAAATCCATTTTCCAACAATTCATTACGGATTATTTTGAAACTCGCGAGCAATTAGTATGTGCTTTTGTTTTAATTGACATCCGCCATGAAGCCCAGACCATTGATATTGAATTCATGTCCTATATGGGAGAAAGTGAAATACCCTTTTGTATTATCTTTACCAAAGCTGACAAAATCAGTAAGGTGAAAATTGACTCACATGTTGCCGCTTATAAAAAGAAAATGTTTGCTAATAATTGGGCCGAAATGCCCCACTACTTTGTAACCTCCGCTACAGAAGCAACTGGAAAAGAAGAACTATTGAGTTATATAGACGAAGTCAATCAGGAAGTATTTAAAAATCAAAATGAATTTTAGAGGAGTACATAAAAAACAACAAAGCCAAAACGTAATGTTTTGGCTTTGTTGTTATAAATAAAGTTAGTTATTTAACCAACTCCAATTTTTCGGCAAAATAGTCGCAAAAATCTTTCATTGTATTGGTCATTTTTTCATCATCTGTAGCTCGTTTAAAAGTATCAGACATGGCTACCAATGTTTGATGAAAGAAAATTTTCATTTCATCAACCGGCATGTCTTTGGTCCACAAATCTATACGCATCGTTTCTTTGGCTTTACTATCCCAAATAGACAACATAATAGCTTTTGCTTCCTCTTTTGCAATACCGCCATCTTCTGCAGTCCAAAATAGTTTTTCGGGTACTCGATTGGAATCTAATTCAATTTCGAATTTAATTTCTGAGGTGATCAAATCTGACATTATTTCTTAGGTTTATATTTTGATTTTTCAAATAGTTCTTTGGCATTCATATCTAACAATTTTGCTAACGGAACGTCATTATTTTCAGCAAAAGAACGAACAATTTGCCATCCTATCCAAGCGCCAACTTGACCTGGTGATTCATTGTCTATTTCTAAATAAAATTTTGAAAATGGTGCTGGTGCAATAAATCGAGAGGTTAATTTCGACTCATCACTATACAGCATTTCATTTTCCAAAAAGTAACGCCAAATATACGTTTCATTTTCTTCGCACCAACTAATTTCTTTTGGACTGTACCCCATTTTTTCGGCATCTGAATACGCTGGCAACAAAAGGTCTTTTAGGTAGAGTTGTTTTCCATAATACACCATTTGGCTTAATAAGGTTTTGTCTTTTCCAAAATTAATTTTAGTAGTGGCAAAACTCGAAACCAGATCAGGCATCATTTGCCTTGGTTCAAAATTTTGCTTGATGTATTTTGGAAATTCATAAAAACGATGGGCTTTACCTAAATACAATTCCAAAGATAAAATGACTAAACTATCTGCATAAATTGCTTTCGTATTGTAATCCATCTCCGCAATTACTGTAACTGCTTTTGGTGTTTTTGTTTTTGGAAAATAGTGTTTAATATGTTTGAAAAGTGTCACTAATTCGGAATGAACCGGCTCGATATCACGGTATTTTTTTTGCACTTCTCCATATAGTTCCCGCCAAAGTGGATTCTGTATTTTATTGGTCCAAACACTATCGGGTACGCCCACGGGAAAAAAAATAGGGTACCTTTTTTTTATGCTTTGTAATTCATTTGGTTTGGATTCAAAAAATGCTTGGTCAAATCGTTCCACTTTAATGTCTACAGGAATTTCTTCAACTGCTTTTTCAACCGCTGTCTTTTTATCACAAGACCAGAATAGGCAGCAAAATAATAATGAATATAAATAGACCTTCATATAGAATATAGAATATACAATGTTTATAAATGACTAACCGTTTCGATATTTTTTTGCAAAAAACAAATAGTTACTCGCGATTTCACATTAATTATTTAAATTTGTTTCCAAAGCATGAGGAAAACAGATGGATTTTGAATTGGTTCTGCAAATATACATTCCTGCTTTTTTAATACCTAAATTATTATGTCGAAAAAAAGTACTCTTCAAGTTGAAAAGGCAAATGAATTTATTGTTAATTGGTTAAAAACCTATGCTATAAACGCAAAAGTAAATGGTTTTGTTGTAGGTATATCTGGAGGCGTTGACTCGGCTGTAACTTCAACACTTTGCGCACAAACCGGACTTCAAGTAGTTTGTGTCGAAATGCCAATTCACCAAGCTGAAAGTCATGTTAGTAGAGCTAGAGAACATATTAGTCAATTAATGCAACGTTATCCTAATGTTTCTAGAGCCGAGACTAATTTAACTTCTATTTTTGAATCCTTCAAAGAAGTACTTCCAACAAATACCTCAGAATCTCAACTGAATTTAACTTTAGCTAATACACGCGCACGAATTCGAATGACTACTTTATACTATTATGGTGGCATTTATGGCTTATTAGTCGCAGGAACGGGCAATAAAGTAGAAGATTTTGGTGTAGGTTTTTATACAAAATACGGTGACGGAGGAGTGGATCTAAGTCCTATTGCTGATTTATTAAAATCGGATGTTTTTGCTTTGGGTGCTTATTTAAAAATTCCTGAATCCATACTCAATGCCGCTCCAACCGATGGTTTATTTGGTGATGATAGAACTGATGAGGAACAGCTTGGCGCTAGTTACGACGAACTAGAATGGGCTATGCAACAAGATGAAGAAGGCAAATCCAGTAATGATTTTTCAGGAAGAAAAAAAATAGCATTTGAAATCTACAAGCGATTAAACACTAGCAACCAACATAAAATGCAACCAATTCCAATCTGTTTAGTTCCAAAATCGTTGAAATAATACATTTTAACTGATTCGCAATTGTTTACGGTTTTTATTTATTAGTTTTACTGCTCCAAAAACAAATAATAATTCTTAAAAACCATTTTATGATCACAGTATGTGTCGCTGATAATTTCCCCGTGGTCCACTTTGGAGTAAAATCATACTTTAAAGATCACTCGGACATTTCTATAGTAGCCAATATTGGAAATTTTTCAATGTTGAACGAAATTCTCCAGACAAAAGAAGTTGATGTTTTACTGTTAGATCTTCAACTTGAAGGATTGACTAGTATCATTGAAGTAAAACGTCTGTTAAAAGAATTTCCTAAAACCAAAATAGTGATTTACTCTAATCTTACAGAACAAATTTATGCGCCCAATGCTATTAAAGCTGGAGCTTCTGGTTTTATTCATAAAACTGCAAAATTAGCCGATGTAGCCGATGCTATAATAAAAGTCCAAGAAGGTACAATAATAATGAACGAAACCATTAAGAAAAACCTGGCGTTGATTGCGAAACAAAACAAAACCGAACGATTGTATCGCAAATTGTCCAATCGAGAAGTGGAAGTATTACGTTATTTGAGTGATGGCAAAAAAAACCACGAGATTGCCGACATTCTTAAATTAAACGAAAAAACAATCAGTACCTACAAATTAAGATTACTGACTAAATTAAATGTAACTAATTTAGTTGACTTGGTAAATAAGGCTAAAACCTTAGAAATAGTGTAGTCAAGAATTGAATTATATAAAAAAAACGAAAGCCATTGCTTTCGTTTTTTTTATATATAAGTGGAACGAATTCTTCCTATAGTTCCCGTTAGATTGACTTTTAGTTTGTTGTAATCATTAATCAAGACCTTTAATTCTTCTTGATCAGAGTCGGGTTTTTCTACAAACTCACTCATTAAATCCAAAATCAATTTATTGATTAAATACTCGCGCATGGAAATAATAATTTCTGAAGTATGTTGACTCACCGTTTCTGATTTCTGTTTGACAAAAATATTTTGGTCATCCCATTTATGAAGCGTTAGTCGTTCATCTTCCATTAATATATCGGTGACTTCTTGAGCAAATTGATCGGGTAAATGTTTGAGGTAATTTTCGATCCCAAAATCTTCATTTTGCAAATAATAATTGATCAAATCATTGAAAATAGCCCTGAACAAAGGATTTGCTAATTCTACCTCGTCTTCTTGCAAACTCAAATAAATGCGTTGATATACTTTGTATTCTTTCTTTTCAACCACCTGTTCAATTTCTCCTTCAGCATTGGTTTTCAAAAGAACATCTTCAAACTCTTCCATTTTATTTCCATACAACAATAAAATCTCAATGATTTTGCGTTCCAAATGGTATAAAATATCAATTTTTTGAGCTTGAACTGGCGCTTCATTTTTAACAACCTCGAAGGCTTTTTGTTCTTGCTTTTGTTTTTTACCAACTTCTGCAATATCTTTTTGAACGAGTTGTGCCAATGTGCTGACCAAAACTTGCTCCGAAATATCCATAATCCGAGAACATTCCTGAATATATATTTCTCGTTGAATTCGATCTGGTATTTTAGAAATACTTTGCACCATTTCCCGAATCAAGTCGGCTTTTTTGATTGGATCGTTTTGCGCATCCTTCATCAAAAGCGAGGCTTTGAATTGGATAAAATCCTTAGCATTTGTCTCTAAATAAGCGACTAAATCATCATAAGAAGTTTTCTTGGCAAAACTATCTGGATCTTCCCCATCAGGAAAAGCACAAACTTTCACGTTCATACCTTCTTCTAGAATCAAATCGATTCCTCGAATAGAAGCGCGAAGTCCAGCAGCATCTCCATCAAAAAGCACTGTGATATTCTTGGTCAGCCGATTGATTAATCTAATTTGATCCGGTGTCAAAGCTGTTCCAGAAGAAGCTACAACATTTTCTATCCCAGCTTGATTGAACTGAATAACATCCGTATAACCTTCAACTAAATAACAATTATTTTGTTTGGCAATAGCTTGCTTCGCCTGAAAAATACCATAGAGTACTTTGCTTTTATGGTAGATTTCACTCTCTGGTGAATTAAGGTATTTGGCCGCTTTTTTATCATTGGTTAATATACGCCCACCAAAACCAAGGATTCTTCCCGACATACTTTGTATTGGGAACATCACACGGCCTTTAAAACGATCAAAAGGTCTATCTTCTTTGGGAATTGTTAATCCGGTGCTTTCTAAGAATTCTAATTTGTACCCTTTTCCCAGCGCTTCTTTGGTAAAGGCATCCCAAGTTTCCGGAGAATATCCTAAAGCAAACTTCGAAATAGTCTCATTTGTAAAACCTCTTTCTTTAAAATAGGAAAGCCCAATTGCTTTTCCTTCTTCAGAATGTAAAAGGGTGCTATGGAAATAGTTTTTGGCAAATTCCGAAACTAAATACATACTTTCTTTAATGTCGGTATTGGCTTTTTCTTCGTCTGTTTGCTCAGTTTCTTCTATTTCAATATTGTATTTTTTGGCTAAATAGCGAATGGCTTCAGGATAAGTAAAATGCTCGTGTTCCATTAAGAATGCCACCGAGTTTCCTCCTTTTCCAGAACTAAAATCTTTCCAGATTTGTTTCACCGGCGATACCATAAACGAAGGAGAACGCTCATCAGAGAAAGGACTAAGCCCTTTATAATTACTACCCGCTCTTTTTAATTGTACAAAATCACCAATAACCTCCTCTACTCGAGCAGTTTCGTAAACGGTATCTATGGTAGCTTTTGAAATCATAAAATGGGTAGCAAAGTGACAAATATACAAAGTTTCAGCTCGATTTATTCAGATTGTAAAATGAATTTTGGCTGTCTAAATAAAGAATATCAAAAAAGATGAGATAAATTTTTAGACTTAAAAAGAGTACTATTCCCAATAAAATTTTATTTTTATACCAACAATTGTTGTTTGCTTTGACGTCCCGAATCGAAATTGCAATCTACTACTGCAAATCAACCCAAATACTTCTGCCCTATGCCCTTAACAAACAAAACTATTGAGTCTGTAATTCGATCAGAAAAATTTCAAGAAGAATGTCTTTCAATTATTGTATTTGCAGCCGAAATCTGTAAAACAGCAGTGGTTGTTTTATCCTATTCGGAGAACAATAATGAAACCATAATTGCACATACAGAGAACAACTCTTATCTCTTTGCTGAAAATTATCAAGAATCAACAATACCAAATACACCTGAAAACAAAGTAGCAGAGAAGTCTCGTTCTGATTATCAAATTGACATCCCTATAGTTATTGGTCAAAAAAAGGCTGTCTTACTTCTTTGCTTTTGTGAAACTAATCCAAAAACATGGTCTGCCATTCAATTAAAAACGATTGACCATATAGTACATCAAATACAAAACACTTTTGAATTACATCTTCATCAATTAGAAACCATTCAAAAAGATTTTTTTAAAAAAGTTTTGGATCGCTTACCTACTGATGTAGCTGTTTTTGATAAAAATCACAAATACTTATATGTTAATCCAGCGGCCATACAAAATGACGAACTTCGTGAATTCATCATTGGCAAAGATGATTTTGAATATGCCAAACATACCCATAGAAAAGACCACTTTGCTCAAGAAAGAAGGAATCGGTTTATCGCTGCTGCAACAACAAAGTCAGTAATTGAATGGATTGATGAAATACCCAAAAACAACGGCACACCCACCTATCATACTCGTAAATTAGCCCCTGTTTTCAACGAATTGGGTGAATTAGAAATGATGGTTGGTTTTGGAGGAGATATAACAGCACTCAAAAAAGCAGAAGCCGATTTAAAAATTAGTAACGAACGCTTTAGTTATTCGAGCCAAGCTACCTCTGATGTACTTTGGAATTGGAATATGATGACCAATGAAATTTTTATTGGAGAATCTCACGCAACCCTATTTGGCCATCAATTTGAAAATAATACAATTACTGCTTTTGATTTTGAAAACCTCATTCACCCAGACGATAAAGAAAGGTATTCCAAACATTTTAAAGAGGTAATTGAAAGCAACTCTACTAAATGGACCGATGAATACCGCTACCTAAAAGCAGACGGCAGTTATTCCTTTGTTAGCGATAAAGCAATAATCATTAGAAATGAAGCTGGAAAAGCAATCCGAATGATTGGAGCTATGGAAGATATTACTGATAGAAGAAATGTAGAAGAACAAAATCGTTTGTTAATCGAGGAAAATAACCGCAACAAAAACCTTCAACTCAATGAGGCAAAAAACATGTACCGTCTTTTGGCAGACAATACGGTGGATTTAATTTGTTTGCATAACCTAGACACTACCTTTGAATACATTTCGCCTTCTATAAAAAAACTAACCGGTTATACCCCAGAAGAACTCATTGGAGAGTTCCCAATGAACTTTGTACATCCTAAAGATTTGGAAATAATTCAGAAAAGCTATGGCAGTTTCATTACTGAAAAAGAAGATGATAATGCACATGTTGAGGCACGATTTAAAAACAAAAAAGGAGACTATATCTGGTTCGAAATCAAAGCCAAAATTGTAAAAGAAGACGGAAAACCAATAAGTTTTCAGACTAGTGCGCGTGATATCACACAGAAAAAAGAGGTGCAATACGCAATGAAAAAAGCATTAGCACAGGAACGGGAATTAAACGAATTAAGAACCAATTTAGTATCCACTATTTCTCATGAATTCCGAACTCCCATGACAACCATTAGAACCAGTGCAGAATTGATTGAAATGTATATTGAAGGACATAATTTCGTCCACTCTGCTCAACTACAAAAAAGAATCAATACCATTACCGAAGAAATTGACCGCATTGTGGAATTAATGAACGCCGTTCTTACTATTTCGAAACATGATGCAGGCAAAACCAATTTCAAACCAATTGCTTTTGACTTAAAACAAATTTGTCTAGATGTTATAGAAACCAGTTATTCACGCCAAATGGATGGCAGAAAAGTGCAAACTAACTTTGAAGGTGATCATTTTACTGTTTTTGCAGATAAAAGTTTAATGGAATATTCACTATTCAATCTTTTAAACAATGCCTTTAAATATTCAGAAGGGTCTAGTGACATTCAATTGAATCTGAAAGCAATGGACAATACAATTGAAATTCAAATAATTGATTTTGGGATTGGAATCCCTGAAAAAGATATCCCTAAACTATTCAACACCTTTTTTAGAGCCAGCAATACCGAAGGAATTCAAGGAACTGGCTTAGGTCTTTACATTGTAAAAACATTTACTAATCGAAACTCTGGCACAATTCAGGTTGCCAGTAAACTCGGAAAAGGAACTCAAGTTACTCTTCAATTTCCAATACTAAAATCGTAATAGTATGAAAAAAATAGTAATCATTGATGACGAAATCAAATTAAGAGAAGCCATCGTAGAACTATTTTCTTTTATTGGTTACCAAATCATAGAAGCAAATGATGGTATAGATGGATTAGAAAAAGTGCAATTGCATCAACCCGATCTCATTATCTGTGATGTCATGATGCCAAAATTAGATGGCTACGGGTTTCTCAAAATTCATAGTTCCTCTTCAAACTCTGCTATCCCAGTTGTACTACTAACCGCTAAAACAGAAGAAGGCGACGAGTTAATTGGTAAGGAATTAGGCGCAAAAGAATACGTTAAAAAACCTTTTACTTTTCAGGAATTGAGAAAAATAGTAGAAAAATACATTTAATAATGCATTGGAAAATCTAAAAAAAGTTGCGGATTAGATTCAAAACAGAAGTAATAGAATCTTACCTGAAGCAGCCTGCTTTAACTTTAATGTAATCATAAATTCATTGCCCCCAATAAATTTTCTGAACAGACTGCCCGGTAAGAAAGATCCCAAATCTTAATTCAAATGTAAGTCAAGTATTTTTATTTCAATTTGTTTTAATAGATAAGTTAAAAAAAAATACTTATAATTTAATTTTTTTTAAAGCTTAAATTTCAAGCAAAAAAACAAAGATATTTTGCTTTATTTCTGAAGAAAAAAAATAAAATAAATGAATTTTTCCAAAGGTTTTGGAATAAGAAAAATGGTTTTAGACCGCTTGTACCGATTTAATATAATCGCGTGGACTCATTTGGCAATACGCCTTAAAACTGGTTGAAAAATAAGAAAAAGACCCAAACCCAGTTTCATCTACTAAAAACTGTATGTTTCGTTCTCCTAAATGAATCAATTTCATAGCATATTGAATTTTGAACTCTCTTATGTATTGGCTCACATTTTTATTGGTAAGTTTTCGAATTCTTTTATCTAAAGTCGATTTACTAATAAACAGACTTTTTGACAATTCATCTAAATCTGGCCTTGTTTTGATCGCCTTCAATAACAACTCGTTTAAAGAAGTCAGGAAATCTTTTTCAGATAACTTAATCGTTACTTTTGAAAAAGGATCAATCCCAAAGTTTTTTTCAATGTTTTTTCTTAATTCTAGTACATTATTTACTTTAAAAATCAACTCTTTAACTTTGAATGGTTTAATGATGTAATCATTTACTCCCAACTCTAACTGATTTAATTTTATTTCATCATCTACATTTGCCGTAATAATTATGTAAGGAACCGTTGAAAATTTCTTGTTTTTGCGAATGTTAAGAAATAGTTCTCCTCCATTGATTTTGGGCATCATTAAATCACTAATAATTAAATCGGGGGTGTTTTGTGAAAGATATGCCAAAGCTTGCGTACTTTCTTCAAACCATTTAGCCTCAAAATTATGCAATACCAATAACTCTAGGATGGAGTTTCCTAATGCTACATCATCTTCAATTAATACTATTTTTTGCTTTTGGATTTTCACAAGACGAAATTAGCATTTTAAAATTTAAATTATTCGTATTTTATTTAAAACAATGATACCAATTGCAATTAACCGTAACTAATTATAAATTATAACGCAATTGTAGTGCTTTTCAATATTTCAGATCATTTTGAAAAATTATATTTTTCTTTCAATCACATAATTAACCATCAAAACCAAGGCTTCTTTAAAGGTTGAATCCGGGTAATTTACTAATATCTCCAATGCTTCTTGTTGGAATTGAAGCATTTTTTGTTCGGCATAAGCCAAACCATTGTTGTTCTTTACAAATGAAATCACTTCTTTAACGCGTTTCTTGTCTTTGTTATGGTTTTTTATAGAATTGATTAACCAACTTTTTTCTCTTGCGGTACAAGTATTTAAAACATGAATCAATGGCAAAGTCATTTTTTGTTCTTTAATATCAATTCCTGTTGGTTTTCCAATGGCATCATCGGTATAATCAAACAAATCATCTTTGATTTGGAACGCCATTCCAATGAGTTCCCCAAAGCGATGCATATTGTTCACTTGTACCTCGTCCTCTATCACGGATTGGGCTCCTAATGCACAACAAGAAGCGATTAAAGTCGCTGTCTTTTTTCGAATAATTTCGTAGTATACCTCCTCAGTGATGTCTAATCTTCGGGCTTTTTCAATTTGAAGTAATTCTCCTTCACTCATTTCACGAACGGCAACCGAAATTATTTTAAGTAAATCAAAATCGCCATTATCAATGGAGAGCAATAATCCTTTAGAAAGTAGATAGTCTCCAACTAAAACGGCAATTTTATTTTTCCAAAGTGCATTTAAAGAGAAAAAACCACGTCGACGATTACTATCATCCACTACGTCATCATGAACTAATGTTGCGGTATGAATCAACTCAATCACACAAGCGCCGCGATACGTTCGCTCATTTACATTCCCTCCCGAAACCATTTTGGCAGTCAAGAAAACAAACATAGGTCGCATTTGTTTCCCTTTTCGATTGACAATATAATAGGTAATTCGGTTCAACAACGCTACTTTGGAAGACATCGACTCGTAGAACTTTTTTTCAAAAAGTTCCATTTCGGTCAAAATAGGTTGTTTTATTTGAGAGGTGATATTCATTGACTCCAAAGATACAAAATGATTAATTTTTTAAAGCCAATACAGTATTAAATTAATGGTGCCATTAGGATTTATTTGCCAATTGCCCACAAGCGGCATCAATATCTTTTCCACGGCTTCTTCGTACTTTCACTACAATTCCAATCGCTTCTAATCCTTTTATGTAAGCAGCAATGGCTTCTTCGGAGGCTTGTTGGAATTCGCCATCATCAATTGGATTGTATTCGATAAGATTTACTTTACAAGGAACGTATTTACAAAACTTCACTAAGGCATCTACCGAGGCTTTGTCATCGTTGATTCCTTTCCAAACTACATATTCGTAAGATATCTTACTTTTCGTTTTTCGGTACCAATATTCCAATGCTTCACGCAAATCAGCCAAAGGAAAATTTTCGCTAAAAGGCATAATACGAGAACGGATTTCATCAATTGCGGAGTGTAACGAAACGGCCAATTTAAATTTGACCCCATCATCTGCTAATTTTTTAATCATCTTGGGCACGCCCGAAGTAGAAACCATGATTCGTTTAGGAGACATGCCTAAACCTTCTGGCGAAGTAATCATATCAATCGCTTTGATGACATTATTGTAATTCATCAAAGGTTCTCCCATTCCCATAAAAACAATGTTGGATAAAGGATGGTTGTAATACAACCGACTTTCTCTATCTATAGCGACAACTTGGTCGTAAATTTCGCCGGGTTCTAAATTTCTCATTCGCTTCAAACGAGCCGTAGCACAAAAATTACAATCCAAGCTACATCCCACCTGACTCGATACACAGGCCGTGGTTCTAGTTTCTGTTGGAATTAAAACCGATTCTACAATCAATCCGTCGTGCAAACGAACGGCATTTTTAACCGTTCCATCTTCACTGCGTTGCATGGTGTCTACTTTGATATGATTGATCACAAAGTGTTCTTCTAGCATTTGACGGGTTGGCTTAGCCAAATTGGTCATATCGTCAAAAGAATGCGCTCCTTTACTCCACAACCATTCGTACACTTGGTTGCCTCGAAAAGCTTTGTCTCCATTGGAAACAAAAAAATCTCGCAATTGGTCTTTGGATAAGGCGCGTATGTCTTTTTTCTCGATTGGCATGGTGCAAATTTAAGGAGTATTTGTTGATATATTTCATCAATTCGAATAAATGCTCTTGTCGGATTTGATAATTTGATAACTTTGTGCCAATTGAAAAAACTATCCAATGCACTTCATTTCACAAGAACTCGAAGATTATATCGAAAAACATTCGGAACAAGAACCGCAACATTTAGCGGCTTTAAACAAAGAAACCTACCAAAAAATTTTGTTACCAAGAATGTTGAGCGGTCATTTTCAGGGCCGTGTTTTGAGTATGTTGTCTAAATTAATTCGCCCAGTAAATATTCTCGAAATTGGAACTTACACTGGCTATTCTGCTTTGTGTTTGTGTGAGGGAATGCAAGAAAACGGACAATTACACACCATTGACATTAAAGAAGAGTTAATTGATTTTCAGCGAAAACATTTTGACAAATCGCCTTGGGGCAACCAAATCGTGCAACATTTGGGAGAAGCCATAGATATTATTCCGGGTTTGGATTTGAAATTCGATTTGGTTTTTATCGATGCCGACAAAGAAAACTACATCAATTATTTTGAAATGATTGTTCCGAAAATAAACAAAGGCGGCATCATTTTATCGGATAATGTATTGTGGAGTGGCAAAGTTTTGGAACCGCTTCAAAAAAATGATTTGAGCACTAAAATACTTTTAGAGTACAATCAATTACTAAAGAATGATCCTAGAGTAGAAACGGTTTTATTACCTATCCGAGACGGATTAACGGTTTCAAGAGTTCTTTAAAACGTATTTTTGATACCATTTGTAGGCTATATATCCGAAGGTAGCTCCAAAAACATAACCCGTCAAAATATCCAATGGGTAATGCAAACCTAGGTAAATTCGGCTGTATGCAAATATCAACGGAAATAAGAAAACCAGAAAAGCATAACGATAATACTTTTTTAAAAGTAAATATAAAAACGTCATAGTTGCCATTGAGTTGGCGGCATGACCTGAAAAGAAACTAAATGAATTACTCGGTTTAACCAATCGAATAATTGAATTTATATCCGGATTATTGCACGGTCTTAAACGTTGAAAAGTAACTTTAAATAAATTAGTAGTCTGATCGGTTACAATCAATAAAAGCGTCACAAACAAGAGTAAATAAAGCGTGGATCTAATTCCTATTTTTTTATAGACCAAATATAAAAGCAATACAAAAAAGAGAGTCCAGTTGGATTGTTTGGTAATAAATAGCCAAAGTCCATCAAAAGTGGTGGAGCCTAAACCATTCAAAAAAACCAATAATTGAATATCTAACTGAAGTACTTTTTCAAGCATTACATTTGGCGTTTTATTGGTCCTTCAACCTCTTCTTCTATTGCTACAGCACTAACTTCGGTTTTATTTTCTTCAACAGAAAGCCCATTTTGTACTTGCGTTATTTCAGATGTTACTGTGGATGAGAAATCGGTTATAGCACTAGTATCTCCCAATAAATTTTCCTTCGCTTTATCAATTTCTGCACTGATATTTCCTGTCAAATCAGCTAATGATTGTTTATCAAATCCATTGGCCTCAGCCCCTTTTTGAATTTCAGATTTGATATCGTTTGTAGCGTTTTTAATTTGCGCCATTGTTTTACCAACAGTACGGGCTATTTCAGGAACTTTATCAGATCCAAACAACATAAGAACAATAAACATGATGAAAATTAATTCACCTCCACCTATTCCAAACATAATTAATTATTTTTTCTTGGACACAAATATACCAAATTTCAAGTCGGACTATTTTAAAATTATCATAAAAAAACAAAGGCTCCATTCGGAGCCTTTGTTTTAATTTAAATTATTCAAATTTTGATTTTACTTCTTGTTTTGGCCAAGTGTTATTGGTAACATCAATATCTGCTGTTTCTAATTTTGGATCTATTTGGATTTTCTTTACCGCTTTTTGAGTTGCAAATACTTTTCGAGCCGTATCGTTATTTTTTCTCCAAATTTGCGCTGGATATTTGAAGCTTTCAGTTGAATCGTCTTCATAAGTCAATTCGACTAAAATTGGCATTATCATTCCTCCCGGTTTGTTGAAAGTCACTTCGTAGAAATATTTAGGAGCGTTTAAATTTGTTTTTTCTTCAGCAGATAGATTTTGATCTACATAGTCAGAAAGCAATTTAACGTCTTCAATTTTTAGCGCTTTTTTATCTTTTGGATTCAACTCTGCATTTTGTCCTGAAACCAAATACACAAATGGTCCTTTGTCTAAACCAAAACGCCCTTTTCTCACTTTCACGTCTTTTAGATCTGAAGTAGCTGTTTCAGAAACATAATATTGTTTCACGTCTTCCAATCCAATGTCAACAAAATCAGTAGAGTAAAACCACCCTCTAATAAACCAATCCAAATCAAATGCAGAAGCATCTTCCATTGTTCTAAAAAAGTCTTCTGGGGTTGGGTGTTTGAATTTCCAACGGTTTGCATACACTTTAAATGCATGATCAAACAATTCGCGACCCATGATAGTTTCTCTCAAAATATTCAATCCAGTAGCTGGTTTCCCATAAGCATTATTACCAAATTGATAAATGTTTTCTGAATTTGACATGATTGGTTCTAAAAATTTTTGATCACCACTCATATACGGAACAATGTTTTTAGCTGGTCCTCGTCTTGAAGGAAAATTGGTGCCTAATTCTTGTTCAGCCATATATTCCATAAAAGAGTTTAATCCTTCATCCATCCATGTCCATTGGCGCTCGTCTGAATTCACAATCATTGGAAAAAAGTTATGTCCCACTTCATGAACAACAACTCCAATCATACCGTTTTTCACTTGCTCACTTGTCACCCCATTTTCATCAGGTCGTCCAAAATTCCAACAAATCATTGGATATTCCATTCCTTGATCTTCTGCCGAAACGGAAACTGCTTTTGGATAGGGATAATCAAACGTATGAGAAGAGTAACTTTTCAAAGTATGCGCAACAGTTCGAGTAGATGTTTCTCCCCATAACGGATTCGCTTCTTTAGGATAAACCGAAGTAGCCATAACAGTTTTAGTACTTAATTGTACCGCCATAGCATCAAAAATAAATTTTCTTGAAGAGGCAATTCCAAAGTCTCTCACATTTTTAGCACTAAATTTCCATGTTTTTTTCTTGTCTGAAAATCCTTTTTCAGCTGCAGTTGCTTCTTCCTGAGTTACAATTACAACAGGCTTGTCAAATGTTTTCTGCGCTAATTGATATCGTTGCAATTGAACAGGTGTGAACACTTCAGCTCGGTTCGTTAATTCACCTGTTGCTTCAATAATGTGATCTGCTGGAACGGTAATGTTTACATCAAAATTTCCAAAAGGTAAAGCAAACTCTCCGCTTCCCCAGAACTGCATGTTTTGCCAACCTTCTACATCATTGTACACTGCCATTCTTGGATAAAACTGAGCAATTACATAGATTTTATTACTGTCTTTTTCAAAAGCTTCGTAACCAGATCGTCCACCTTCTTTTCTATAATTATTTATGTTGTACCACCATTTAGTAGAGAAAACAAATGTCGAACCTGGCTTCATTGGCACAGGCAAATTAATGCGCATCATCGTTTGATTAATCGTATAAGACAATGGCGCTCCTTTTGCATCTTTCACATATTCAATATGGAATCCACGATCTGGTTTTTGTCTCAAATAATCTGAAGCAAATTTATCAGCAGGTACCACTTGATCAATTTTTTGGCTTTCTGCCAAAGGAGTTTGAGAAGTTTTAGCTTGTTGATTTTGGTCCAATTGCACCCATAAATACTCTAAAGTATCAGGCGAATTATTGGTATAGGTTACTGTTTCAGCACCCATTAATTTTGAATTCTTATCGTCTAATTCAATGTCAATTTTATAATCGGCTTGTTGTTGATAATAAGCCGGTCCAGGCGCACCTGAAGCA
This sequence comes from Flavobacterium ammoniigenes, assembly GCF_020886055.1. Classification (NCBI taxonomy): domain Bacteria; kingdom Pseudomonadati; phylum Bacteroidota; class Flavobacteriia; order Flavobacteriales; family Flavobacteriaceae; genus Flavobacterium; species Flavobacterium ammoniigenes. Next base: position 198,096 of record NZ_AP025184.1, read on the forward strand.
GAACGATACATATTGGGCGTAGCCAATAAATCGTACATCTGACTGAATTTATTCGTATCGTATTTTCCGGTTTGTTTCGGAGCTATGGCTGCAGGCTTCTCCTGAGCCAATGCGATTACTGGTAAAAGTAATAATAATGCAATTTTTTTCATTTTGGGGAATTTTAGCTTGTGAAAATACTACTTTTTAACAAATAGAAGAATTAGATTTAAAATTTTAACACTTCCGTTTTGTTCGAAGCGGTAAAAAGGACGGTTTTCTTTTCACCAAAAGCAGTACAATGTAAAATATTTTGTTGTTCTGAATTCCAATGTGTTAAAACTGTATTGGTTATTTCGGCTGTTTGTAATTTAGCAACATCGGAAACACGACAATAACAAATTAATACATCGCCTTCTATCTCTTTACTTAAAAAAACAACTAGTTTTGGTTGACCGTTTACTTTAATGATTAAATTTTCTGTAAAATATTTCTTAAGATTAGATACATCCTCATTCGATTCTTTTTCAGTACCCAAAAAAGCCTTTTTACCATATTTTTTTTCAATAGCTAAATTTAAATCATCCATGAAAATACGGGAGGTAATTTGAATCATCTTCTTTTCGGGAGCATAATTGACCTGAAAAATGGCCATATAAAATTTATGGACTTCAAAAGCCGAGAAACTACAAAATAGTATTCCTATAAAAGCAATAAGTACTGTTTTTTTCATCTTTCAAAAATAGGAATAGTTTTGAGATTAGCATTAAAATAGAATAGTAAAGATTGCTATTTTACCTTTTTTGACGCTATAATTTCATTGTATTGAGCTGCTAATTCACTCATCAAGAATTCAATTGAAGTTCGGTTTTTCGTTTTTAATACCCGAGTAAATTTTGGATTTTCAACTGCAAAATATAAAAATCCTTTAACGTAATCTGATGGAATATGAAGTGTATTAACATAATGATTTTTGTCGAATAGGTTTTCAAGTTGCACCAAATAGCCTTCTTTTTTCTCCACTTCTAATTCTTTTTTCAACATGGCAGTTCGACCCGAAAAATAATTTAGTAGCGGGTCTAAACCTAAAGGATTTAATCTGCCAGAAGATGCTGTTGCATACTTTCGTTCTGCCGGAGTATACTTCTTCTGACCATACGGTATTATTCCCAACGATTCTGCTGAAACGGATGGTCGTTTTACAACCACCTCTTTCAATTCATTCATAATGGGGTGCATAGTGACAAAAAACAAACTGCTAAGATCCTCAGAAGTTATTGCTTTTGTAACCGACTTGAATTGTACCGATGATAAAAGTAAACTATCTCCAACTTTTGCATTAATCGTAAAAAAACCTTTTGAGTCTGTTATGGTGGCATTTTCAGTATTTAAATTAATAACATAAATACCCTCAAGATTGGTCATGTCGGCATTGACTTTTCCACGACATGCTACAGCTCCTTTTTCTTGTGCAAAAAGAGGGGCAATACACCAAAAGACGATAAAATAAAGCAGTCTAATCATAAAGTTACTAATTCCTATTGAATGGGAAAGTTCACAAAAATAGTAGACTGTCTTCCAAATTAATTACTAATGAGTTGGTAATTATTTGTTAATTAAAAAAGGAGATTGTATACCTTTACCCTATTACAATTGATTTTGAAGATGAAAAATATACTATTGGCTAGTACCTCAACGGTATACGGAAGTAGTTACTTAGAATACTTATTAGCTGAATTACAACTCCATTTTAAAAATTGCAATACCCTGCTTTTTATTCCATATGCTAGACCTGGCGGAATAACACATGACGAGTATACTGCAAAGGTAGCTTTGGCTTTCGCTAAAATAAATATTGCAGTAAAAGGCATTCATGAATTTGAAAATCCGGTTGAAGCCATTCAAAATGCAGAGGGCATTTTTACCGGTGGCGGCAATACATTTGTTCTAGTTTCCCAATTGTATAAAAACCAATTGATGGAAGTTATAGCGCAAAAACTAAAAAGTGGTACCCCTTATTTAGGAACGAGTGCAGGAAGTAACATTGCGGGTTTAACCATCCAAACTACTAATGATATGCCGATCGTTTACCCTCCGAGTTTTCAAAGCTTAGGTATGATTCCGTTCAATTTGAATCCGCATTATATTGATACTGATGGAACTGCAAACCATATGGGAGAAACCCGAGAAGATCGTATAAAGGAATTCCACGAATTCAATTCCATCCCTGTTTTAGGGTTACGTGAAGGAAGCTGGTTAGACATAAAAGGCGACTCCATCGTGCTAAAAGGAAATTTAAAAGCACGCCTTTTTAGACAAAATCAACAAGCTGAAGAACTTGAAAGCGGAACTGATTTACGTTTTGTAAAATAAAAAAAGCCGAAACACTAGTTTCGGCTTGGAAAGAGCGAAAGACGAGGCTCGAACTCGCGACAACCAGCTTGGAAGGCTGGAGCTCTACCAACTGAGCTACTTTCGCAAAAAAATTTAAATAAAAAACCTCAAATCAGATTTGAGGTTTTAGAGCGAAAGACGAGGCTCGAACTCGCGACAACCAGCTTGGAAGGCTGGAGCTCTACCAACTGAGCTACTTTCGCATTACAACGGTGCAAATATAAATAATTAGTTTTCATGATTGCAAGTTTTTTTCAAAAAAATAAAAAGCAACTCCATAAAATCAGCATCAAAACTGGTAGAATTATTTCATAAATATTTTAGTATGAAATTATTATCTCTTTAATTTGCAAACACTTCACCATAAAAAAAATGATGCATTCTATTCAAAAAATCACAGCTACAGAAACATATCCCGTTAGACATATCGTACTGCGAGCTGGCAAACCCATTGAAAGTTGTCAGTTTGATGGAGATGAATTGGTTTCTACGCATCATTTTGGTTATTATTTAAACAACCAAATTATTGGAGTAATTTCATTATTTGAGATTAAAAACGAACAGTTTGTAGCACAAAAACCGTTTCAAATTAGAGGGATGGCAGTACTCCCTACCTTTCAAAAACAAGGAATTGGGGAAGCATTGGTAAGCGAAGCAGAAAAATTTATTACAACTCAAAAAGCCGATTTAATTTGGTTTAACGCCCGGACCACCGCGGTTGGATTTTATCAAAAAATGGGACATGAGATTCTAGGACCTGAATTTGAAATCTATGACGTTGGCCCTCATTTTTTAATGTATAAAAAACTCTAAGTTGCAAGGGGTGATAAAAATTTGGGTAGATTAAGTTGAGAAATACAAAAATACGACACACTACAGCTTATACAATTATTATTCAGCACTTTAATGTAAGACTTAACATAACTTCGGCTTTTAACAAAATAAGTTTGATAACTTCTCTATCGAACTGTAACATTTAGGAGAAAATAAATACTAACATGTGCAACTCAATTATATTGATACTTTTGCGTTGTTACAATTCCACATACAACCCTAACCCCTGTTTATGAAATATACCTTCAGTTTACTATTCTTTTTCTTCTTGTGTTTTGGCTACAGCCAAAAAAAAACTTTGAACACTCAATTTACTGCTGAAAAAATAATTATTGATGGTAAATTTGATGAAGGCGCTTGGTTAAAAGCTGATGTGGCAAAAGATTTCGTAATGTGGATGCCTGACAATGGAACCCCAGAACCAAAAAATACTAGGACTGAAGTACGGGTTACTTATGATAATGAAGCGGTGTATTTTGCAGCTACAATGTATGATGATGAACCGAGCAAAATATTAAAAGAATTAAGTCAGCGAGACAATTCTGGAACAGCTGATCGTGTGGGAATCTTTATTAATGGATACAATGACGGCCAGCAAGAATTTAGTTTTATTGTAAGTGCTTCTGGAGTTCAAGAAGATTTTTTATTTACAGAAAGTAACGGAGAGGATTCCTCTTGGAATGCCATTTGGGAAAGTAAAACGCAAATCACCGATTTTGGTTGGACTGCAGAAATTAAAATTCCGTATGCAGCATTGCGATTTAGTTCAGAGAAAAAACAAACTTGGGGAATCAATTTTATTCGTGATTTTAGAAGAGCTCGAACGTTTTATTCTTGGAATTTAATTGATAATAAAATTAATTCCAGAGGTAATCAAGAAGGTGTATTAAATGGTATTGAAAATATTATAACTCCAACTCGTTTGTTTTTAATTCCATATTCTTCCTTTTATCTGAATTCAAATGCAACACAAAAAACAAAAGGCGATTTAAAAGGCGGGGTTGATATTAAGTATGGCATTAACGATGCTTTTACATTAGATGCCATTTTAGTACCTGACTTTGGTCAAACCACCTTTGATAATGTTATTTTAAATCTTGGTCCATTTGAACAACAATTCAACGAAAATAGACCTTTTTTTACTGAAGGAACTGAATTATTTAGCAAGGGCAATTTGTTTTATTCGAGAAGAATTGGCGGAAGCCCAACCATTAATGCCGACTTAAATACCAACGAATCATTCACAACTTATCCAGCAAAAGTCAATTTGCTAAATGCATTGAAAATTTCAGGCAGAACAAAAAATGGTTTAGGGATAGGTGTATTAAATGCAGTAACCGAAAAAACTGAAGCTACTATAACTAATGACATAACTGGGGCAACACGCAAAGCCTTAATAGAACCTCTGGCCAACTATAATGTAATGGTATTAGATCAACGTTTTGGAACCAATTCATCCGTTTCTTTTGTCAATACGAATGTAACCCGAAATGGAAATGGACGTGACGGAAATGTTTCGGCACTTTTGTTTGACTTGAACACCAAGAAAAACACCTATAATTTAAATGGAGATTACAAATACAGTGTTGTCAATGGATTTGGAATTGACAATAAAAAAGGCTTTAGTTCGAGTATAAATTTTGGCGAAACAAGTGGTAAATTTCAATATAGTGCCGGTGCTGAATACATATCAAGAGATTTTGACAAAGACGATATGGGTATTCAATTCCAAAGCAATTATCACGCTTTATATTCCAACTGGAATTACCGTCTTTTAAGCCCGACCAAAACGTTCAATATGTTTAATGTTTTTGTTAATCTTTATTCAGAATTTGACAATAGATCTGGACGTATTCAACAAGGAATGGTCAATTTGAACATCAATTCAATGACTAAAAAAAATAATTTCTTTGGCGGAGGTTTCAATACAAGACCCATAAAAACCTACGATTTTTATGAGCCAAGAACTCAAAATCAATCCCGTTTTCTTGAAATTCCTGAGGTAATTAATGCCTATATCTATTATTCTTCTAATTATAATAACCGTTTTGCCATTGAAATCAATCCTTCCTATGGTATTGCTAATGAAAAAGGACGAATCGGATACGGATTATCCATTTCTCCGAGATACCGTTTTTCAGATCAATTTTCTTTGAATTATAGTATCGATTATAGCCAACAAGTAAACAATTTAGGTTTTGTAGGAAATAATGATATCACAAATGAAATTTTTATGGGTCGCAGAGATCGTACCACTTACATCAACACTATACAAGGAAAATTCACCATCAATAGCGACATGAATTTTAATCTTTCGTTGCGCCATTATTTGAGTTATGCCACCTACAATCAATATTATAATCTTCAAAATGATGGTACTTTAATGCCTACATCCAATTTTACCCAAAACAGCAATTCTAATTTTAATGCTTGGAATTTGGACTTGTCGTATTCTTGGTGGTTTGCACCTGGTAGTCAAATATCCATTTTATACCGAAATAATGCCGCTTTATTTGAGAATGAATTCAAACGAGATTTAGGAACCAACATCCGTAATGTCATCGACAAAGATGCACTAAATCATGTGTTTTCTGTCAGTGTTCGTTACTTTATTGATTACAATTCGCTCAAAAAATAAGGAATAACAATTCTTATTATAAACAAAAAACAAAGTATTTGTTACTATTTTGTGCCGCTGCTAGAATTGTGATTAGGTAACTAGTAAAGATTTTAGAAATGCCTTATCTTTGTGCAAAATAATTACCGATGAACAAGAAAGTTATCCTTATGATTTTGGACGGTTGGGGAAAATCTCCTGACCCAAAAGTGTCTGCAATTGACAATGCTAATGTCCCTTTTATCAATAGTTTATATACAAAATATCCTAGTGCACAATTAAGAACCGATGGTTTGAACGTTGGCTTACCTGAAGGGCAAATGGGAAATTCAGAAGTAGGTCACATGAACCTTGGTGCGGGACGTATTGTGTACCAAGATTTAGCTAAAATCAATTTGGCTGTAGCCAATAAAACCTTGGCTAAAGAACAAGTCTTGATCGATGCATTTAATTATGCTAAAACCAATAATAAAAAAGTTCACTTTTTAGGTCTAGTTTCAGATGGTGGGGTGCACTCGCATACTTCGCATCTTAGAGGTTTGATCGATGCGTCACAAGAATACGGATTAGACAACGTATTCATTCATGCCTTTACAGACGGTCGTGATGTGGATCCAAAATCAGGAAAAAAATACTTACAAGATTTACAAAACTATATTGCTCCTACACCTGTAAAAATTGCATCAGTAATTGGACGTTATTACGCCATGGATCGTGATAAACGTTGGGAAAGAGTGAAATTAGCGTATGATTTAGTAGTTCACGGAACAGGAACTGCAACTAATGATATTGTATCTTCTATTGCAACTAGTTATGGAAACGATGTGACTGATGAATTTATCCAACCTTTGGTTGCTGTTGATACAAATGGCGCACCTTTAGCCGTTATACAAGAAGATGACGTAGTTATCTTTTTCAACTTTAGAACGGACAGAGGTCGTGAATTGACTGAAGCACTTTCACAACAGGATTTTCACGAGCAAAACATGCACAAATTGAATTTGTATTATGTAACGCTTACCAACTACGACGAAACTTACCAAAATGTAAAAGTGGTTTACAATAAAGACAATATCACTGAAACTTTAGGAGAAGTCTTAGAAAAAGCCAACAAAAAACAAATCCGTATTGCCGAAACAGAAAAATACCCTCACGTAACCTTTTTCTTTTCGGGGGGTAGAGAAACTGCTTTTGAGGGCGAAAGCCGCATCTTAAGAAATTCACCTAAAGTAGCTACTTACGATTTACAACCTGAAATGAGTGCTTACGAATTGAAAGACGCTTTGGTGCCTGAATTGAATAAAGGAGAAGTGGATTTTGTTTGTTTGAACTTTGCTAACGGTGACATGGTAGGACATACCGGAATTATGGAAGCGGCCATCAAAGCCTGTGAAGCAGTAGATGAATGTGTAAAAGAAGTAGTCGAAGCGGCATTAGCCAATGACTATACCACTATAATTATCGCTGACCACGGGAACTGTGAAACGATGATCAATCCTGATGGTTCTCCAAATACGGCGCATACTACGAATCCAGTGCCAATTATTTTGGTAGATAAAGATTTGAAAAAAATTAATGATGGCGTTTTAGGAGATATCGCTCCAACCATACTAGAATTGATGGGCGTAGCGCAACCTGCCGCTATGACAAGTCACTCTTTGTTATAGAAATATAACTTTTCAAATAAAGCAAAGCTGTTCCGTTTGGAGCAGCTTTTTTTATAAATAAAAGTTAAAATTTCATTTTTAATAGTAATACTATTATATTTGCATAAAAATATATTAAATTATGCAAAACATACTTTCAAATATAACCATTTCAGTTAATGACAAATTATATGTCAAAAACCCAGAAACCTCTGATTTAGGAAAAAAAATAATTGAACAAAGTATTCTATTAATTGATGAAATTGGATTTGAAAACTTCACCTTTAAAAAACTGGGAGAAAAAATTAATTCCAACGAAAGTTCCATTTATCGCTACTTCGAAAGCAAACATAAATTGATGTTGTATTTATCATCTTGGTATTGGGGTTGGATCGAATACAAATTGGTTTTTGCGACAAACAATGTTTCCAATCCATTGGAAAAACTCAAAAAAGCCATCACTATTGTAACCGAAAAAGTAGAAGATGACTCCAATACATTACACATTAATGAGTCTATTTTAAATAAAATAATTATTCAAGAATTCACTAAAACACTTCTAACCAAAGAGGTTGATGAGGAAAACAAAGAAGGTTTCTTTATTGTCTATAAACGAATCATTAATAGAATTATTGAATTTATTACGGAGGTAAATCCTAATTACACTTTTGCGAAAAGCCTTGCGTCCTCTATAGTAGAAGGGGCATTACACCAGCACTTTTTAAAAGAACATTTGAAAAGTATAACCAGTTGTGATGAAACCAATACCGTTACCGATTTTTATATTGATTTAGTTGCTAAGATTTTAAAATAAAAAACATGAGCCAAACTCCATTACACCGTTTTTATAGTTTGTTAAAATTAGATCGTAGAGATATTTCGCAAATATTCTTTTATGCCATTTTCTCCGGATTAGTCAGTCTCTCATTGCCTTTAGGAATTCAGGCAATTATCAACTTGATTCAAGCAGGTAGAGTCAGTATATCTTGGATTATATTAGTACTTATTGTAGTAATTGGTGTGGCACTTGTTGGTATACTATCGTTAATGCAATTACGAATTACCGAAAATTTACAGCAAAAAATATTTGTTCGTTCTTCATTTGAATTTGGCTATCGCTTACCCAAATTAAAATTTGAAGAATTATATAATCAATATCCCCCAGAATTAGCCAATCGCTTTTTTGACACCTTAACCATTCAAAAAGGAACATCAAAACTATTGATTGATTTTTCAACCGCACTATTACAAATTGTTTTTGGTATACTATTATTGTCATTATACCATCCATTCTTTATATTTTTTGGGGTATTATTAGCCTTCCTTCTCTATTCTATATTTAGATTTTCATTTGCAGCTGGCTTGTCTTCGAGCTTAAAAGAATCTAAATACAAATACAAGGTGGTAAGTTGGTTACAGGAAATTGCTCGCAATAATAATAGTTTTAGAAAACAAGAAAATTTCAATTTTGCTTTGGACAAAAACAATCATTTAGTAGAAGAATATATATATTATCGCGAAAAACACTTTAAAGTAATCAAAAGACAATTCAGCCAATTAATTGGATTCAAAGTTATAATTACTGCTAGTTTATTATTAATTGGTGGTTATTTGGTATTGAATCAGCAAATGAACATTGGACAATTTGTGGCGGCCGAAATCATCATTTTGTTAGTGATTAATTCGGTAGAAAAAATCATTATTGGTTTAGAAAGTTTGTATGACGTATTGACTTCCGTAGAAAAAATTGGACAAATAGTCGATTTAAAAATGGAAGAACCTAGGGAGAAAAATTCAGACTATTGTTTTACAAACCTTTCGATCGAAACTGAAAACTTAAAATTCAAATATCCGGAGACAACGGATGAGGTATTAAACGATATTAATTTAAAAATAGAACCTTCAGAGAAAATATATTTAGATGGTGTAAATGGATCTGGAAAATCGACTTTAATTCGGATTTTAGCCGGCTTCATACAGCCCACTTCCGGATCATTTTTTATCAATGACGACACCTATAGAAAAATTGATATTGCACAATATCGCTCGCAAATCAGCACCATCACACAAGGAGAAACACCTTTTGAAGGAACCGTTTTAGAAAACATAACGATGAATAATCCATCCATTTCAAAAGAGGATATCAAATGGGCAATTGAAAGTGTGCAATTGGGTTCGTTTGTAAAAACATTACCAGACGGACTCGACACAAAAATCTTCCCAGACGGACGTCAATTATCGTCATCCAATGCACAAAAAATTCTTTTAGCGCGAAGCATCGTTAATAAGCCAAAAATTCTGTTTTATGAAGATCCATTGGACAAAATGGACGAAAAAGCTAGCCAAGAGATTATCGATTTTCTAACAGCACCTTCAAATCAGTGGACGGTAATTGTTTCATCCAAAAACAAGTATTGGGAACAAAAATGCGATAGAAAAATTACACTGCAAAACGGAAAAATAATAACTGATTTAAAAAAATAATAGTATGCTTAATATTTCAAAAAAAAATCCAATTGCTGAAAATATTGAACACTACAGCACTGTGAAAAATTTGGCTAATAGACCCCATTACCAAATATTAAATAAAATCATTATTTACATTTCGCTAATTGGTATTGTGATTCTTTTCTTACCATGGACACAAAACATTTCAGGTTCTGGAGCCGTTACCACTCTAAAACCAGATCAACGTCCGCAAACCATTCATTCAGCTATTGGAGGAAGAATAGAAAAATGGTATGTCAAGGAAGGGGACTTTGTTAAAAAGGGTGATACAATTTTGTTTATTTCGGAAATAAAAGAAGATTATTTCGATCCCAATTTGGTTGGAAATACTAAAAACCAAGTCGATGCTAAAAAAATGGCATTGCAGTCCTATGGCAGTAAAGTCTCCACTTTATCAACTCAAATCAAAGCTATTCAAAATGAGAAGCTGCTGAAGTTGCAACAAGCGCAAAATAAAATCCGTCAATCATTACTGAAAGTAAAAAGTGACAGTATGGATTTGGAAGCAGTTAAAACACAAATAAAAATTGCCAACACGCAATACAATCGTTCCATAACTTTAAACAAGGAAGGGTTAAAACCAATGACTGATGTTGAGGAAAAAAGATTGAAACTGCAAGAAGTTGAGGCTAAAATAATTACTCAAGAAAATAAATTACTCGGGAGTAAAAACGAATTAATCAATTCAAGAGTTGAGGTAAATAGAATTCAAGCAGAATATTCTGAAAAAGTGTCTAAAGCTGAAAGTGATCAATATACCGCTTTAAGTAATCAATACGATACAGAAGCACAAGTAAATAAATTACAAAACCAGTATGTGAATTATCAAATTCGAAACGGCATGTATTACATTAAAGCTCCGCAAAACGGCTATATCAACCGTGCCATCCAATCTGGTATTGGAGAAATCATCAAAGAAGGTACTCAAATTGTAAGTATCATGCCTTCTAAATATGACATTGCTGTGGAAACATTCGTTAGCCCAAACGATTTGCCATTAGTGCACAAAGGCGAAAAAGTTCGCATTTGGTTTGATGGCTGGCCTACGGTGGTTTTTTCTGGTTGGCCTAATTTGAGTTACGGAACTTTTGGAGGAAAAATTGTTGCCGTTGAAAACTTCATCAGCGCCAATGGAAAATTTAGAGTGCTAATTGCGCCTGATCAAGAGGAAGAAGTTTGGCCAAAGCAAATTAGTATCGGATCTGGGGCTCAAACTTTAGCTTTGCTTGACAACGTGCCAATTTGGTTTGAATTGTGGCGAACATTAAATGGTTTTCCTCCAAATTATTACCAACCTAAAGAAGAAAAATCTAAAGAGAAAAAATAATGAAACATTGCTATTTTGTACTACTCCTATTAGGTTCTTTAGCTTGGGGGCAAAATCAAAATCTGAAAGAACTCAATTATAATGAGTTTTTAGGTTATGTGAAAAAATACCATCCTTTGGTAAAAAGCGCTCAACTCGAAATCAACATGGCGCAAGCCAATTTGATGATGGCTCGAGGTGGTTTTGATCCAAAAATCGAAGCCGATTTTGACCAAAAGCAATTCAAAGGCAAAGACTATTATTCAGTTTTTAATAGCAGTTTTAAAATTCCGACCTGGTACGGAATTGAAGTAAAAGCAGGATTTGATAACAGCGAAGGGATTTTTGTAAATCCTGAAAACGCACTACCCAATAACGGATTAACTTCTTTAGGAATAACGGTACCCGTTGGACAAGGATTGTTTATCAACCAGCGTATGGCCGATTTGCGAAAAGCAAAAATCCAAATACAATTGAGTCAAGCAGAACGAAAATTACAAGCTATTGAAGTATTATACAACGCTTCATTGGCCTATTTTAATTGGAAAAGAAACCACAGTGAAGTGCAATTATATTCTACTTATTTAAACAATGCCAAACTTCGCTATAAGGGAATAAAAACACTTATTAATAATGGAGACAAACCAGCAATAGATAGTGTTGAAGCCGGAATCGTGGTAAAAACAAGACAATGGAATCTAGAAGAATCAAAGCTAAAACTAGCCAAATCAAAGCTAGACTTATCGAATTATTTATGGTTAGACAAAAATATCCCTCTAGAATTACAAGACGATGTACTTCCGGAAAATAAATTAGAACAAACAATAAGTGCTACTTTAAAAATCAATCAATTAATTACAGATACTATTTCCATTGAAAACCATCCTAAAATCAATTCGTTAGAAAATAAATTGGCCATTTTGGAAGTTGATCGAAAGTTAAAAGCCAATAGTTTATTACCAAAAATGGATGTGGGTTATCATTATTTATCTGAGCCTAATTATTGGAATGATACTAATTTTAACAATTATAAAATTGGGGTAAACTTTAAGTTTCCACTATTTCTGAGAAAAGAACGCGGTAGTTTACAATTGGCAAAATTTAAAATTCAAGACACTCAATTCAGTTTAAATTTAGAGCGTGTTCAGCTTAAGAATAAAATCAACGCACAACAAACCGAGATCAAGTCAATAGAAAAGCAACTCCAATTGTTATCCAGTTTGGTTGCTGGAAATAGTCAAATGCTACAATCCGAAGAACGATTATTTTCGCTGGGGGAAAGTTCTATTTTTTTACTGAATTCAAGAGAAAATAATTTGGTAAGCATTCAACTCACACAATTAGGATTGGAAAATCGATTTTTAAATTCGAATGCTGAATTATTTAAGATCATGGCAAATCCGGATTAATATTGTTACTTTTGCAATCTTATTTTTATAAATATGATTATAGTAAAATCACGTGAAGAAATAGAATTAATGCGCGAAAGTGCTTTAATCGTATCCAAAACTTTAGGTATGATTGCTTCAGAAATCAAAGAAGGAGTCACTACATTACATCTAGATAAACTTGCCGAAGCATTCATTCGTGATCATGGCGCTACACCAAGTTTCTTAGGCTTATATGGCTTTCCGAATACACTATGTATGAGTCCAAATACTCAGGTGGTTCATGGTATTCCAAACAATACACCATTACAAAATGGGGATATTATCTCTGTAGATTGTGGTGCCTTCAAAAACGGATTTCACGGTGATCATGCTTATACTTTCGAAATAGGAGATGTAGCTCCTGAAACCAAAAAATTATTGCAAATTACCAAAGAATCTTTATACGTTGGAATCCGTGAATTCAAAGCAGGAAATCGCGTTGAAGATGTGGGTAATGCCATTCAGAAATATACCGAAGCCCATGGATATGGTGTTGTTCGTGAGCTCGTAGGTCACGGTTTAGGTCAAAAAATGCACGAAGCACCAGAAATGCCTAACTATGGTAAAAAAGGTCGTGGTAAATTATTTATCGAAGGAATGGTCGTAGCTATCGAACCAATGATCAATTTAGGAACTAAAAATATCAAACAACACAAAGACGGCTGGACTATTACTACAGCAGATAATAAACCATCAGCCCATTTTGAACACGATGTTGCATTAGTTGACGGAAAACCAGAATTACTTTCGACTTTCAAATATATCTATGACGCTTTAGGAATAGTGAGTAACGAGGAAGATGAATTCAGACAAAATCCATTACATATCTAATGAAAAAAATTTTCAAATTCATTCTCAATACTATCCCCCGTCCCATCTTAATTCGATTGAGTATTGTAGCGCGACCTATTTTAGCATTCCTACTAAAAGGAAATACATTTACGGATCCAATTGACGGAAAAAGTTTCCGAATGTTTTTACCGTATGGATATGGCACCCAAAGAAACAACGTACTTTCACCTAGCACACTTTCTTTAGAAAGACATCGTTTATTGTGGTTGTATTTACAAAATGAAACGGATTTTTTTACCGCCAAAGAGATAAAAAAGGTATTGCATTTTGCCCCTGAGCAAGAATTTTACAAACGTTTCAAAAAGCAAAAAAACATCCAATACACAACAACTGATTTACTCTCTCCTTTGGCTGACGTAAAAGCAGACATTTGCAACCTACCATTTGAAGACAATCAATACGATCTGCTATTTTGCAACCATGTTTTAGAACACATTCCTGATGACACTAAAGCCATGAAAGAATTGTATCGTGTTTTAAAACCAGGCGGGATGGCTATTCTTCAAATTCCACAAGATTTAAATCGAGCTACCACTTTTTCTGACGATTCAATTACTGACGAAAAAGAACGCGCTGCCATTTTTGGACAATACGATCATGTTAGAGTCTATGGGCGTGATTATTTTGACAAACTACGAGCTATTGGATTTACTGTAGTTGAAGAAGATTACACCAAAAAAATTAGCCCCGAACTTGTGACCAAATATTGTTTGGCGCCAGGCGAAATTATCCCTGTTTGTTTTAAATAGTCTAAAGCAACTAATTGTTTATATTTACGATTCGTAATTCAATCAATTATGCTTCGCAGCTTGTTTCAAACAATGGCCCTGTTTTATTTTACTTTGGCTACAGCCCAAGTAGAAAATGAAATAGTCCCTCCTTACAACATCAAAACCGTTTCTTTTGTACAGAACAAACAAAATGTAGTGCCTATTTTTCAATTAGGCGATGCCTTTGAACTGCAATTTGACGATTTGTATGGGACTGATGCATCCTATTTTTACGAAATTGTTCATTGTGATTACGACTGGAAACCTTCAGAAATACAAAAACAAGACTACCTTCAGGGATTTGACAACCAGAGAGTCCAAGAGTCTTCAAGCTCCTTTAATTGTTTGCAAATTTACACTCACTATCGCTTGTCTTTTCCGAACAGTACAACACAATTAAAAATCAGTGGAAATTATATGCTAAAAATTTTAAATGAAGATAAAGAAGTTATTTTTTCTAGAAAATTTATCGTGTTTGAAGATTTGGCAACGGTACCCATTCAAATTAAAAGAGCACGAACAGTTACTAATTTGGATTCCAAACATAATCTGGAATTCACCATCAAATCGAATGTGATTAATTTTCAAAATCCATTAAAAAACATAAAAACCGTCTTGCTCCAAAACGGAAAATTCAACAATGCTATAAGTAATATTAAGCCGCAATTTACAATTGGCAATGATTTAGTATACAAATACGACACCCCAACACAATTTTGGGCTGGCAATGAATTTCTATACTTTGATAATAAAGAAATTCGAGTAGCAAGTAACACTATCTCAAGAGTTGATAGTCAAAAAGACATTTATAGCAGTTATTTGTTTACCAATGAAGCACGTGCCAATTCCAATTACTACAACAACCAAGATGTAAATGGCAACTTTGTAATACGTCGTTTATTTGCTGAAAATAATGATGTAGAAGCCGATTATGCTTGGGTGTATTTCAGTCTTTCGGCACCCCTATTTAGAAGTTCGGATGGTGCAATTTATGTAACTGGAATGTTTAATAATTATGCACTCACCACTGAAAATAAAATGGAGTACAATCCTGAGAAAGCGATTTACGAAAAAGCAATTTTAATCAAACAAGGATTTACCAATTTTGAATATTTGGCCGTTAAACCTAATGGAAGTATTGATTCAGAAAATGCTATTGACGGTAATTTTTTTCAAACAGAAAATGAATATACCGTTTTAGTGTATTACAAAGAAGATACCGATCGGTATACTCGAATTATAGGAAAAGGCACCGCCTCATCATTGAATATTATCAATTAACGAACATTTTAGAAGGATTTGTAAAAACGGAATCATTTTTTCGTAATTTTGAAGGGAAGAATTCAAATTCACTATGGTTTCTCAAATAACAAGAGGTATTAAAATTTCAGTTTTGACTAGTTTTGAAGGCACTTACTTCAAGAACTATCGCATACACTTTGCCTTTAGTTACCAAATCAAAATCGAAAACCACAGTAAAGATTCTGTACAATTAGTTACTCGTCATTGGGAAATATTTGATTCTTTAAATGAATTAGAAATTGTAGATGGCGAAGGCGTAATTGGAAAAAAACCAGTTTTAAAACCTGGGGAATTTTATACCTACAGCTCTGGATGTTTGTTATCTTCTCCACACGGCGCAATGAAAGGCCACTTCAATATGATTAACTTTACTACAACAAAAAATTTTAAAGTTATTGTTCCTTCTTTTCGATTAAGCGCACCATTTGCTCTTAATTAACTTCATCATTTCATTGAATAAATTTTAATTTATTCCTCCCCAATATCTTTTTTATTGAATTATCCTTTGTACTTTTGTTATAGATTAAATTATTCGCAAGTTTAAGAATTAATTAAATCCTTAATTTTCTAATTCAAATCTGTTATACCAACAGTTTATTTAATACTATAACTATGTTAAAAGGATTTTTTAAAGTACCCAAAGCAGTTAACGAACCCGTTAAAGGATATGCGCCCAATTCACCTGAAAAGGCAGCGGTTTTAGAGGCTTACAAAAAAATGTGGAACACCACTATTGACGTTCCGTTATACATTGGAAGCGAAGAAATCAGAACTGGAAATACCAGAACCATGTCGGCGCCACACGATCACCAACACATTGTGGGAACCTATCATTTGGCCGAAAAATCACATGTTGAAAAAGCGATTGCTAATGCCTTGGAATCCAGAAAAGCATGGGCTAATATGGCTTGGGAACAACGTGCCGCTATTTTCTTAAAAGCTGCCGAATTAATTGCCGGACCCTACAGAGCGAGAATCAATGCTGCTACTATGATTGCACAATCAAAAACGATTCATCAAGCAGAAATTGATGCGTCTTGTGAATTGATTGACTTTTTGCGTTTCAATGTAGAGTTCATGTCTCAAATTTATAGTGACCAACCTACTTCAGACTCATCTGTTTGGAATCGTTTAGAATACAGACCGCTTGAAGGATTCATCTACGCTATTACTCCTTTTAACTTTACAGCCATTGCCGCTAATTTACCTGCCAGTGCTGCCATGATGGGAAATGTTGTAGTTTGGAAACCAAGTGACAGTCAAGTTTTCTCTGCTAAAATTATCATCGATATTTTCAAAGAAGCAGGTTTGCCTGATGGCGTAATCAATGTGGTTTTTGGGGATGCATTAATGGTAACCGATACCGTATTAGCTAGTCGTGATTTTGCAGGAGTTCACTTCACAGGATCAACTCATGTATTTAAAGATATTTGGGCTAAAATCGGAACCAACATTCACCATTATAAAACCTATCCAAGAATTGTAGGAGAAACAGGAGGAAAAGATTTTATCATTGCTCATCCTTCGGCGAATGTGAAACAAGTAGCTACCGGAATTGTTCGTGGTGCTTTTGAGTTCCAAGGACAAAAGTGTTCTGCTGCCTCTAGAGCTTATATTCCTAAAAGTTTATGGCCTGCAGTAAAAGACCAAGTAATTACAGATGTAAAATCAATGAAAATGGGATCTCCAGAAGACTTTTCTAATTTCATTACAGCAGTAATTCACGAAGGATCTTTCGATAAATTAGCAAGTTATATTGACCAAGCTAAGAAAGATGCCGATGCAGAAATCATTGTAGGTGGAAATTACGATAAATCCAAAGGGTATTTTATTGAACCAACGGTTATTGTAACTACCAATCCAAAATACACCACCATGGAAACCGAATTGTTCGGACCGGTAATTACCATTTATGTTTATGAAGATGAACAGTGGTCTGAAACCCTAAAATTAGTGGATACTACATCCGAATATGCTTTGACAGGTGCTGTTTTCAGTACCGATCGTTATGCGATTGAAGAAGCAACTGTAGCTCTTCAAAATGCCGCTGGAAACTTCTATATCAACGACAAACCAACCGGCGCAGTGGTAGGACAACAACCATTTGGTGGTGCTAGAGCTTCGGGTACGAATGACAAAGCGGGATCTGCATTGAATTTATTACGTTGGGCTTCGCCAAGAACTATCAAAGAAACTTTGGTAGCTCCTGAAGATTACAGATATCCGTTTTTAGGATAGATTAATTTATATAGCCGATATAAAAAACCCACAAATTGAATTTCAGTTTGTGGGTTTTTAATTAATAATTGAGATTGCTTATTTCCTTGCCATGACTTATGGATTAAATTTCAATGGCAGATGCACTACTTTCTTCGTCTCGAAAAATTCGTCTTCAAAAAAATCAGCTAAGTCGTATAAAGTTGCTTTAGGAAAGTCTTTTAATTCTTCGGTCAAGTCACCTCCTTTAAGATATAGAATTCCATTTTTCAATTCGTGCTTGTGTTGTTTTTTAATTTTGGTTTTTACCCAAGAAACAAAATCAGGCATATTGGTTACTGCACGACTTACGATGAAGTCAAAATCACCTTTCACATTTTCGGCACGAATTTGCTCTGCTTTCACATTTTTTAATCCCAAAGCATCCGCAACTGCCTGAACTACTTTTATTTTTTTGGCAATAACGTCAATCAAATAAAAACGTGTTTCTGGAAAAAGTATTGCCAAAGGTATTCCTGGAAATCCGCCTCCAGTTCCAACATCTAAAATAAATGTTCCGGGTTCAAAAGACTGAATTTTAGCAATTCCTAAAGAATGTAAAACGTGCTTCGTGTACAATGCATCAATGTCTTTTCGGGAAATGACGTTAATTTTTTCATTCCATTCGTGGTATAATGAATCTAACTGTTGAAATTGTTCTTTTTGAAGATCAGTTAAATAAGGAAAATGCTTCAGAATTGCTTCCATTTTAAAAATTTTTAACAAAAGTACTATTTTTAGATTGGAAATAGTAGCTCATTTTTGTACTACAAAAATTTATAATAATTATCTTTGTAGCTTATTATTCAAGATTATGAAAAATACCGCTCCAACATTTGCTAAGCAAGACGATCTAAAATTTTTTAGAACCTTAAACTCGCGGGTCAATAATTATTTCAAAGAAAACAATCTCGATAAAACTGGAAACTGGAAACTACATCTTAAAACGATTGTCATGTTCTCCATTTTCTTGACTCCCTATTTCTTCTTATTGGCGATGGATATGCCTTTTTGGACCTATTTACTGTTGAACTTAATCATTGGAGTAGGAATGGCCGGCGTTGGAATGAATGTAATGCATGATGGAAATCATGGTGCTTATTCTAACAAATCTTGGGTCAACAAGTTCATGGGAGGAAGTATTTACATCTTAGCTGGCAATGTGTACAACTGGCAAGTGCAGCACAATGTATTGCACCATACCTATACCAACATTTTAGGACATGATGAAGATTTAGAAGCGGGACGTATCTTGCGTTTTTCTAAAACTGCGAAATGGTATAGCTACCATAAATTTCAACATTATTACTCCGTTTTTCTATATGGTCTATTGACTTTCAATTGGTCGATCACTACCGATTTTCTGCAAATGAAACGCTACCTAAAACGCAATTTGTCGTATGGAGAATTCAAAAAACCAGTCATCCGTTGGACTACTTTAATCGTTACTAAAATTATTTATTTCTCTATTTGGCTAGTAATACCAATGGTATTAGGCATCACTTGGTGGAAAGTAATTTTAGGCTTTTTAGTAATGCACTATACGGCTGGGTTAATTTTAAGTGTTGTTTTCCAATTGGCTCACGTTGTTGACGAAACAGTTAATCCAATTCCAAATGAAGAAGGCGAAATTGAAAACACTTGGGCAATTCATCAATTATACACTACGGCTAATTTTGCTCCAAAAAATTGGTTGGTCAATTATTATACTGGTGGTTTGAATCACCAAATTGAACACCATATTTTTCCAAATATCTCTCACGTGCATTACGATAAAATTGCCGAGTTTGTTAAACAAACCGCCAAAGAATGTAATCTTCCTTACCATGAGTTTAAAACTACTCGAGAAGCCATTCTATCGCATTTCACCCATTTGAAAAATTTAGGAATGAAACCCGAATTAAGCGCATAAAAACGAATACTAACTATACCTAATTCGAAACTGCGAATTAGACCATTTCAACACTATAGAAAATGAGCAATCCACTTTCAGACAGAATTAACAACTTAGCTACATCACAAACATTAGCCATGGCTGCTTTGGCCAGAGAATTAAAAGCACAAGGAAAAGACATCATCAGTTTAAGCTTAGGTGAACCCGATTTCAATACGCCTGACTTTATTAAAGAAGCAGCTAAAAAAGCAATTGACGAAAATTACAGTACCTACTCTCCAGTTGATGGATATGCTGAATTAAAAGAAGCGATCTGTAGAAAATTCAAAAGAGACAATGATTTGGATTACAAACCCTCTCAAATTGTTGTTTCTACAGGAGCAAAACAATCTTTATACAATATTGCGCAAGTCATGTTAAATGACGGAGACGAAGTAATTTTACCAGCTCCTTATTGGGTTTCTTATTTCGAAATTGTTAAACTATCAGGAGGTGTACCGGTTGAAGTACCAACATCCGTAGAAACTGATTTCAAAATCACCCCAGAACAATTAGAAGCAGCAATTACACCAAAAACTAAAATGATTTGGTTCAGCTCACCATGTAATCCAAGTGGTTCTGTATACAACCGTGAAGAATTAACTGCGATTGCTAAAGTGTTAGAAAAACACCCTAATGTATATGTAGTAGCTGATGAAATCTACGAGCACATCAACTTCTCGGGAACTTTTTGCAGTATTGCTTCAATTCCAGGAATGTTAGAAAAAACGATTACTGTAAATGGAGTTGCCAAAGCTTTTGCTATGACAGGATACCGAATTGGATACATTGGCGCACCAGAATTCATTGCTAAAGCCTGTACTAAAATTCAAGGTCAAGTAACTAGTGGTGCAAACTCAGTAGCACAACGTGCAACCATTACTGCAGTAGATGCTGACCCATCTGTTTTGAAACATATGGTGGATGCTTTCCATAGCCGAAGAGATTTGGTAGTAGGATTAATCAAAGAAATTCCAGGAATGAAAATTAATGTTCCAGAAGGAGCGTTTTATGTATTTCCAGACGTTTCTTCTTTCTTTGGAAAAACCTTAAGAGGAACCGAAATTAAAGACGCTAACGATTTCTCAATGTATCTTTTGGCTGAAGCCAATGTAGCTACAGTAACGGGAGATGCATTTGGAAATCCAAATTGTATTCGTTTTTCTTATGCTACTAGCGACGATATTTTGAAAGAGGCTTTACGCCGAATCAAAGAAGCCGTTTCTTAAATTAGTATAGAATAAAACTAAAAGCCTCAAGGAAACTTGGGGCTTTTTCCTATTTTTACAATAACAAAATCAACTAAAATGCTCACTCACACCCACCCAAAACTACCGATGCGCAACAAACTGATCACGAAAGATTTCTATTGCAATCAATTGGGTTTTGAGGTATTTGGTGCTGATTTTGAAGGCTATTTAATGCTACAAAAAGACCAAATTCAATTGCATTTTTTTGAATTTCAAAACCTAAATCCTTTAGAAAATTATGGACAAGTATATATTCGAACCGAAAAAATAGAAACTGTATTTGACCATTATATCCAAAAAAACGTAAGCATTCACCCCGCTGGATATTTACAAACAAAACCTTGGGGACAAAAAGAATTTTCCCTTCTTGATCCAGATCATAATTTATTGACTTTTGGAGAAAGTATATAAAACCTATTGAGTAAAAGAATTGGTAAACTACTACAACAATCTTTCCAACTTTTTCCAAAAAATCCCAATTATTTATAAGAACTTTGCAAACTCATTTCCCAAAAAGAAATACCCTATATGACGAAAAAAAAAATCGAAATACTAGCGCCTGCCAAAGACTTGTTACACGGTATGGCAGCTATCAACAGTGGTGCTGATGCTGTTTATATTGGAGCTCCACAATTTGGCGCTCGATCTAATGCCCATAATTCTATGGAAGATGTGGCAGCATTAGTGCAATATGCTCATTTGTACCACGCTCAAGTTTTTGTAGTAATCAACACCATTCTATACGATAACGAACTCGAAACGTGTCGCCAAATGATATGGGAATTGTACCATATTGGGGTTGATGCGTTAATTATTCAGGACATGGCCATTATGGAAATGGAGTTGCCGCCCATTGTGTTGCATGCTAGTACGCAAGCCAATAACCGTGATCCAAAAAATATTAAATTCCTTGCCGATGCAGGAATCAAACGTGTGGTTTTGGCCCGTGAGTTGAACTTACACCAAATTAAAGAAATTAGCGAAGCTACCGATGTTGAATTGGAATTCTTTGTTACTGGTGCGTTGTGCGTGGCTTTTAGCGGAAATTGTTATATGAGTGTAGCCAATGGCGAGCGTTCGGCCAATCGCGGTTCCTGTGCACAAAACTGCCGTTTACCTTATAATTTAATTGACGGTCACGGAGAAACCTTGATCAAAAATAGCCATTTACTTTCCATCAAAGATTTTGATGTAACCGATCAAATTCCAAATTTAATCGAAGCGGGAATCGTTTCATTTAAAATCGAAGGTCGTTTGAAAGACATGGTTTATGTCAAAAATAATGTTTCGTTTCTTAGAAAAAAAATAGATTCCTTCTTGGAACAAAACCCCAATTATACGAAAGCTTCCTCTGGTAAATGCACCTTCACTTTCGATTCTGAATTGAACCGAACATTCAATAGAGGCTATACCGATTATTTTGTCAACGAAAGACACCAATCCATCGGTTCTTGGGAAAGTCCAAAATCCAAAGGACAATACATTGGAAAACTAATTAAAACAATTGGCAATTCGTACGAAATTGAAAATGGTCATTTACTGAACAATGGTGATGGTTTGTGTTTCATTAACGAAAACAACGAAGCCGATGGAATTTATGTAAACAAAGCCGAAAACGGTATTATTTACCCGAATGTTTTAAAAGAAATCAAAGACGGAACTTTTATCTATCGTAACAATGATGCGGCTTTCATTAAAATCGTGGAGCGTGAAGACAGCGCCGTTAGAAAGATTAGCACCACTTTGGTTTTAACCGAAAACGAAACTGGTTTTCAATTAACGGCTACTGATGAAGATGGTTATGAAAGTACCGTTCATTTGGAACACGCCAAAGAGCCCACTAAAAACAATTTATCTATTGAAGATAATATCAAAATGCAGTTAGCGAAAACAGGATTTACACCTTATACCGCTGACGAAATTACGATTCAGTTTTCAGACAATTGGTTTTTACCTATTTCAAAAATTAATGAAATGCGCCGCACAGTTTACGATCAATTGACCCAAATCCGTTTGGCTAATTACCATCGAGAGGAATACCAAATCGTAAAAACGGATCATCCATTTCCGGTAGATCAATTGGATTTTACGTACAATGTTGCCAATAAAATGGCGCGAAAATTCTACGAGCGTCATGGCGTTACTGAAATTGAAAAAGCTTTTGAATTGCAATGGGATCCGGGAAAATCTCGTGTAATGACGACCAAATATTGCATCAAATACGAGTTAGAGCGTTGTCCAAAATACCATCCGGAACATCGCGATAAAAAAGTCAAAGAACCTTTGGTTTTAAAACAAGGGGAATTGGAATACAAACTCAAATTCAACTGTAAACCTTGCGAAATGGAAATTTGGGAAAAGGATGCCGAATTTGAAATTGAAGACGAAGATTAAATCATAAAAACATGAAAAAAATACTAACTTTTTTTATCCTTTTGAGTAGTACCATAATTTTGGCACAAACCAAAAAAGACAACTCAAAAATTCAAATTGTGGAAGCTTCTTGTGGGCAATGCCAATTTGGAATGGAAGGCAAAAGTTGCGATTTAGCTGTTCGTATTGATGGCAAATCCTACTTCGTAGAAGGAACCAATATAGATGCTCATGGTGATGCACATGCCAAAGATGGATTTTGCGCTAGCATTCGCAAAGCATCAGTTATAGGAACAATCAAAGACAACAAATTTGTTGTAACTTACTTTCAATTAGTCCCAAAACAACCTTAATTATACAAAAAAATATGGCAAATACAGTTTTACATAAAGCGAGTTCTAGAGGTCATGCCGATCATGGTTGGTTGAACGCCTACCACAGTTTTAGTTTTGCTAGTTGGTACAATCCAGAACGCATCCAATTTGGAATGTTACGTGTTTTAAATGATGACACTGTTGCCGCTGGAATGGGTTTTGGTACACATCCACACGACAATATGGAAATCATCACGATTCCGTTAGAAGGTGATTTGGCACACAAAGACAGCATGGGTAATTCGTCGACTATAAAAACGGGGGACGTTCAAGTAATGAGTGCCGGAACTGGAATTCAGCATAGTGAGTTCAATCCAAACGCTGATTTGCAAACCAAACTATTTCAAATTTGGTTGTTTCCAAAGTACCGAAATGTGGAGCCTCGCTACCAACAAATCACACTTGATGTTGCCCAACAGAAAAACAGTTTTGCTCAAATTTTATCTCCAAATCCAGAAGACGAAGGTGTTTGGATTCACCAAGATGCTTGGTTTTATTTGAGTGATTTCGAAGCTAATTTTTCTAAAAAATTAGCATTACAAAAACAAGGCAACGGATTTTACATCATGAACATTGAAGGTGAAATTGAAGTAAATGGAGAAAAACTGGAGAAAAGAGATGCTATTGGAATTTGGGAAACCAATGAAATTGAAATCAAAGCCAATACGAATTCTCGTTTTTTAATAATCGAAATTCCAATGGAACAATAATCCAAAAAATAGTATTTTTGTGGTTCAAATTCAAAACTTGAATCATCCAACTTGAACAATATTTTATGAAAGCATATGTATTTCCTGGACAAGGAGCACAATTTACCGGAATGGGCAAAGAACTATATGAAAATTCACCTTTAGCCAAAGAACTTTTCGAACAAGCGAATACTGTTTTAGGATTCCGTATTACGGACATTATGTTTGAAGGAACGGCCGAAGAGTTAAAAGAAACCAAAGTGACACAACCTGCGGTTTTTTTACACTCGGTTATTTTAGCTAAAACCTTAGCCGATTTTAAACCAGAAATGGTGGCGGGACACTCTTTAGGAGAATTTTCTGCATTAGTTGCTAATGGTGCTTTGTCTTTTGAAGACGGATTGAAATTAGTTTCACAAAGAGCTTTAGCCATGCAAAAAGCCTGCGAAATTACCCCTTCAACTATGGCAGCCGTTTTAAATTTAGAAGATACAATTGTAGAGGCTATTTGCGCTTCAATTGATGGCGTGGTGGTAGCTGCTAATTACAACTGTCCTGGACAATTAGTAATTTCTGGCGAATACAAAGCGGTGGAATTGGCTTGTGAAAAAATGAAAGAAGCAGGTGCAAAACGCGCATTAATTTTACCAGTCGGCGGTGCTTTCCATTCGCCTATGATGGAGCCTGCAAGAGAAGAATTAGCAGCAGCTATTGAAGCAACTACTTTCTCAACTCCAATATGCCCTGTTTATCAAAATGTAACTGCCAATGCAGTATCGGATCCATCTGAAATAAAGAAAAACCTGATTATTCAGTTGACGGCTCCTGTAAAATGGACCCAATCAGTGCAACAAATGATTGCAGATGGTGCCACTAGTTTTACTGAAGTAGGACCAGGAAAAGTGTTAGCCGGTCTAATAGGAAAAATTGACAAAGAAGCTGTCACAGCTAATGCCTAAATAGCAGATAACAAAGTAACAAATCCTCATAGATTACATTTATGAGGATTTTTTTATTTTTGGAAATACAAAAAAAATATGAAAACAATAATCGAACTACTAAGTGGTTGCGAAGCCTCAAAAGTGATAGCGCCCCATATTCCGTATTCTGAATACGTTCCGTTGGATTTATCCATTTCAAATACAAGAATTCACAATCTAGCAACAGCTGAAGAGTATGGTGTTTTTATTCAAAATCATTTGGAGGCCAATAATGGGAAAATAGCTTTTGGGGGCTACCAAGAAATTCGCAATTTATACCAAAGAAGTAGTGTTTTTAAAGCTGAAAATACCGAAGAACGCAACATTCATATTGGACTAGATTTATGGATTAATGAATCGGCTTCGGTTCATGCTGCATTAGGTGGAACGATTCACAGTTTGCAAAACAATACCGCTTTAGGCGATTATGGTCCAACGATTATTATTGAGCACGAATTAGAAGGTGTTGTTTTTCATACGCTGTACGGTCATTTAAGCGAAGAGAGTTTGAAAGGAAAGCATGTTGGAGATCGTATTGCACAAGGCGAGCAATTTGCCAATTTAGGCTTACCTCCCATCAATGGTGATTATGCACCGCATTTGCACTTTCAAATAATCATTGATATGGAATACAAACAAGGTGATTATCCAGGAGTTTGTAGTTCAACTACATTGAATCATTACAGTACTAATTGCCCTAACCCGAATGTACTATTAAAAATAAATTAGCTTCTAATTTTTTGTTCCCATTTCCAGGCACTCGCCATGGCTTCCTCAAGAGTTGATTCGGCTTTCCAACCCAAAATAGTATTGGCTTTATGAGTATTGGCATAGGCCTCGGTGATATCACCTTCTCTACGCGCCACAATTTTATAAGGCAATTTTTGTCCGCTTACTTTTTCAAAAGAATGTATAACCTCTAAAACAGAACTTCCTTTACCAGTCCCTAAATTAAAGGTTTCTACTTTGGCTACATTCTTTTTGTTCAACAAACGTTGCATGGCAATCACATGGGCTTTCGCCAAATCTACTACATGAATGTAATCGCGAACAGCTGTGCCATCTGGGGTTGGATAATCATTTCCATACACTGATAATTCTTGACGCAAACCAATTCCAGTTTGGGTAATAAACGGAACTAAATTTTGCGGAACACCCAAAGGCAACTCTCCAATTTCAGCAGAAGGATGCGAACCTATTGGATTAAAATAACGCAATAAAATGGCGTTAATATGGGTAGCTTTTGCAGCATCAGTTATGATTTCTTCACCAATTTGTTTGGTATTACCATAGGGTGACATGGCCGTTTGAACTGACGAATCTTCGGTAATGGGCATCGTTTCGGCTTGACCATAAACGGTACAAGAGGAACTAAATATTAAATTAGCAGTAGCTTTTTTTTCCAATTCTTGCAAAATATACACCAATACATTGATGTTGTTTTCATAATACAACAATGGATTTCCAACACTCTCTCCTACTGCTTTGGAAGCCGCAAAATGAATCACTCCTTCAATATCGGTATGGCGATTAAAAAAATCACTTACCTTCTGTTTGTCACGCAAATCCAATTGCTCAAAAGCGGGAACTATACCAGTGATATTTTGAATACCATCCAAAACAGATAATGAAGTATTGGATAAATTATCTACTACAATTACTTCGAAACCCTCATTTTGTAGTTCGACAACGGTGTGCGAACCAATAAAACCGAAACCTCCAGTTACCAATATTTTCATTTGCTTTTGCGTATTGAATTTACTATTTGTTTAAAAATTCCAGAATACTTTGCGTAATGAATTGAATTTGTTCATCATCCAATTCGGTATGCATAGGTAACGAAATGACCTCTTTCACTAATTGATTGGTTACCGGAAAGTCTTCTTCTTTGTAACGGGCATCGGCATAGGCTTTTTGACTGTGCAATGGAATAGGGTAGTAAATTGCACAAGGAATTCCTTTGTCCAGTAAGTGTTGCATCAATCCATTTCGATCTGCATCAATAATTCGTAAGGTATATTGATGAAAAACGTGACAATCACAAATTTCACAAATACTAGGCGCGATAATGTTTTTATGACCTTCCAACGCAGCTGTGTATTTTCTAGCCGCATTTTGTCTTGCTTTACTGTATTGATCTAACAAGGGCAATTTGGCATTCAAAACCGCAGCTTGAATACTATCCAATCTAGAATTTACACCCACAACATCATGGTGGTATCTTTCGTACATTCCGTGATTCACAATCCCACGAAGCGTGTGCGCTAAAGTATCATCATTGGTAAAAATAGCACCACCATCGCCGTAACATCCTAAATTTTTAGAAGGAAAAAAAGAAGTTGCACCCACATGACCTATCGTTCCAGCTTTCTTTTTCGTTCCATCCGAAAACTTACAATTGGCTCCAATCGCTTGCGCATTATCCTCTATTACATATAAGTTATGTTCTTTGGCCAAAGCCATAATTGCTTCCATATTGGCCGCGCGTCCAAACAAATGCACTGGTACAATGGCTTTTGTTTTTGGCGTAATAGCTTTCCTGATTTTATCAATATTGATGTTCATATTGTACATATCTACATCAACCAAAACAGGAGTTAATTGTAGCAAAGCTATTACTTCAACAGTTGCAGCAAAGGTAAAATCAGCCGTTATTACTTCATCTCCGGGTTGCAATCCCAATCCCATCATCGCAATTTGCAACGCATCGGTACCATTGGCACAAGGAATCACGTGTTTCACTCCTAAATAATCTTCTAATGATTTTTGGAATGCATGAACCTGCGGTCCGTTGATATAGGCATTGGTATCTAAAACTTCTTGAATTGAAGTATTTACAGTATCTTTTATCGCATCGTATTGACCTTTTAAGTCAACCATTTGAATTTTTTTCATTTACTTTTTGTTTAAGATGGGAAGATTTATAATTAAAATTCCATTTAAAGTGAATCCATTTGAAAAACGAAAAACAAAAATAGGTATTTAATGAGTGCTAACCAATCAAAATAAAATAAAGAAACTGTATTTTAGCACCAAAATTTGGGGTATGCATTTTATTTACAGTATAATTGTTGCTATTGCTGGACTATTGTTACAGATCGTCGCTGTCTTTGTGCCAAAAATCAAACTATTTGTATCAGGAAGAGAAGGTGTATTCCCTACCTTAAAAGCCAAAATCAAAACCGAAGACAAAACGATTTGGTTTCATGCCGCTTCTCTAGGTGAATACGAACAGGGTTTACCTGTGATTGAAAAAATAAAAGAGAAATATCCCACTCACAAAATTATTGTAAGCTTTTTTTCGCCTTCAGGGTATGAAGTTAGAAAAAACAATACCGTTGCAGACGTAACCGTTTATTTACCTCTAGATACCATAAACAATGCAAAAAAGTTCATTGAATTGGTCCATCCAGAAATGGCTTTTTTCATAAAATATGAATTTTGGCCGAATTATTTGAGCGAATTAAAAAAGCGAAATATTCCAACCTATTTGATTTCAGGAATTTTTAGAGAAAAACAAGCTTTCTTTAGATGGTATGGCGGATTTTACAGAAAAGCGCTAGAATCATTTACCCATTTCTTTGTCCAAAACGAAAGTTCATTACAGCTTCTTCAACGCTTAGGAATACAGAACGCAACTATTTCTGGAGACACTCGTTTTGACAGAGTCGCATCTATTGTAGAAAAAAACAATAGTTTGGATTATATAGGGCGATTTAAAGCCAATAAAACAACCATCGTTATTGGAAGTTCTTGGCCTAAAGATGAAGAATTATTGCTGGATTATATTAATTCTAGTACACAAGATTGCAAATTTATTATTGCGCCACATAACATAAAACCGGAACAAATACAATATTTTAAATCCAATTGTACCAAAAAAACACTTTTGTTTTCAGAAAAAGAAAATAAAGACATGGCTAATTATGATGTTTTTATCATTGACACTATCGGAATCTTAACTAAAATTTACAGTTATGCCGATATTGCCTATGTAGGAGGTGGATTTGGTCATCCCGGAGTACATAACATCTTGGAACCGGCTACTTTTGGAATCCCAATAGTGATTGGTCCCAATTATTCGCATTTTGCCGAAGCAATAGATTTGGTTCGTTTAGGAGGTTGTATTTCTATCAAAAATTCAGAACAACTAAACGCTATTTTGAATGAATTAATAGTGGATAGTGAATCCAGAAAATGTAAAGGTTCCATCAGCACAAATTTTGTCCAAAACAACGCAGGCGCAGTAGCCAGAATTATGAAAAAAATATAGTGTCTTTTTTTGTTGAAAAATGGGAGCATTTACAAATATTTGGCCTTTTTGAACAAAAAGAGGAGAAATTGTCGAATATTATTTAAAAAAAAAATGAAAAAATATTTTACATATTAAAAATTTTATATCTTTGCCACGAATTAATAATTAACCTTTTATAATAAATTAAGATGAAAAAAGTATTTTTAAGTTTAGCTGTTGTTGCTGTTTTAACTGTTGTATCTTGTAAAAAAGCTGAAGCTCCTGCTGAAGAAGTAGCTGTAGATACTACTGCTGTTGCTGTTGACACTGCTGCTGTTGATACTGCTGCTGTTGATACTGCTGCTGTTGATACTGCTGCTGCTGCAAAGTAATTAATTACTACACAGAAAAAAAATAAGCCGTACACTTAGTGTAACGGCTTTTTTTTATTTAGGATAATTCGTTTTCTAAGTATTTTTGATTAATCCGTGAAAATAACATCATTTGACGAAAAGTCCAATACTTCTGAAATTGAGGCATATTTTACAATTTCAGCAATTCCTTTTTCTAATCGAAGTTCTGTAGTATACTTTCTACTTGTTGCAAAGTGCTCTCCATCTAACAATACCTTAAAATAGTATTTCCCTTTCGTTGACTTAAATTTTAAGAACGTAGCCTGGCTTGTATTCAATTTGAACTTTTCTATTGCTTCTTCCCCTTCGAATTTAAGTTCGTAACTCAAACTTGTAAATATCGTCTTCCCTTTTCGTGAAGCAAATACAAATTTATATTCGTCGTTAAATCGTTTTGTAATTACAAAAGTTCCCATATAGCTATCCGGCCAAAACCGGTGTCAATTTAATCATTGTACAAAAAACAAAAAAAGCCTCTTCAATTGAAGAGGCTTTAGTACTCAGAGCGGGACTTGAACCCGCACGAACATTGCTGTTCACTGGATTTTAAGTCCAGCGTGTCTACCAATTTCACCATCCGAGCATTGTATGGTTTTGGAGCGAAAAACGGGGCTCGAACCCGCGACCTCGACCTTGGCAAGGTCGCGCTCTACCAACTGAGCTATTTTCGCATTTTCAATTCTTAAGAAAGAATCGCGATACTTGTTCTGTATTGCGGATGCAAATTTAATACATTAATTCAATTACACAAGCCTTTTCTACAAAAAAATAGCCACATAAGCTTAATCTTCTGATAACGTAAACTTTAAATGAAAACTATTTTTTAGTCAGCATTCTTTTTATTTCATTCAGCTTCATCAAAGCCTCCATTGGCGTAATCGTATTGATATCTAAATTCAGAATTTCGTCTTTTATTTCTTCTAAAAGAGGGTCGTCTAAATTGAAAAAACTCATTTGCATTTCGTCCTTCGCTTCTTTTATTCCATTAAGCGCATCATTCGAATGGTTCTTTTCTAATTTCTTCAATAACTTTTGTGCTTTCAAAATTACAATCTGAGGCATTCCGGCCATTTTAGCCACATGAATTCCAAAACTATGCGCACTGCCTCCTTTTACCAACTTTCGAACAAAAAGAACTGTGTCTTTCAATTCTTTGACCGCTACATTATAATTTTGAATTCTTGGCAGCGATTCACTCATTTCATTTAATTCGTGATAATGTGTCGCAAAAAGTGTTTTGGGTTGTGCTGGATGCTCGTGTAGAAACTCAGCGATGGCCCAAGCAATCGAAATTCCATCGTAGGTACTTGTTCCCCTTCCGATTTCGTCCAAAAGCACTAAACTTCTATCCGAAATATTATTCAAAATGGAAGCGGTTTCGTTCATTTCGACCATGAAGGTCGATTCGCCCATTGAAATATTATCGCTTGCGCCAACTCTTGTGAAAATTTTATCTACAATTCCCATTCTAACGCTCTCTGCCGGAACAAAACTTCCCATTTGAGCCAAGAGTACAATTAAAGCCGTTTGACGTAAAATAGCTGATTTTCCAGACATATTAGGTCCCGTAATCATTATCAATTGTTGTGATTCTCTATCCAAGAACACATCATTAGAAATGTACGGTGTTCCAACCGGTAATTGTTTCTCAATCACGGGGTGTCTTCCTTCTTTTATTTCCAATTCGAAACTATCGTCAATTTCTGGGCAAACATATTTATTCTCAATTGCCAATTGTGTAAACGAACATAAACAATCCAATTGCGCGATTAAATTCGCATTCATTTGAACCGGTTTGATGTAGGTACTAATCCATTGCACCAATTGTTCAAACAATTCCGATTCAATTTTGTGTATTTTTTCTTCGGCTCCTAGAATCTTGGTTTCGTATTCCTTTAATTCTTCGGTAATATAACGCTCCGCATTAACCAAAGTTTGTTTGCGAATCCATTCTTCCGGTACTTTATCTTTGTGTGTATTTCGTACTTCGATATAATATCCAAAAACATTATTGAATGAAATTTTCAATGACGAAATTCCAGTTCGCTCCGATTCCCTTCTTTCAATTCCTTCCAGAAACTCCTTTCCTGAAGTCGAAATAGCACGTAATTCATCTAATTCGGTATTCACACCTGTAGCAATAGCACTTCCTTTAGCAATAGCCACTGGCGCTTCTTGATTCAGTGTGGTTTTTATTTTTTCACGTAATAAATCGCAACTATGCAAATGATCTCCAATTACCTTTACGGCTTCCTGTGGACTTTGCAAAGCCAAGGCTTTAATTGGAAGTATAGCATCCAAGGATTCTTTTAAATAAACCACCTCCCGAGGCGAAACTTTTCCAGCTGCAATTTTCGAAATCAAACGTTCCAAATCTGAAATTTGTTTAATTTGTGACTGAATGCTTTTTAAAATTTCTTGATTTTCTTTCAAATAGGCCACAACTTGATGGCGACTTTGAATCTTAGTTGCATCTTTCAATGGCAAAGCCAACCAGCGTTTTAATAACCGCCCACCCATTGGCGAAAGGGTTCTATCGATAACATCAAGTAAAGTAACCGCATTTGGATTATAGCTATGGTATAATTCAAGGTTTCGAATGGTAAATCGGTCCATCCAAACATAAGCATCCTCAGCAATCCTTTGAATAGAAGTTATATGTTGAACTTTGTTATGCTGTGTTTCGGATAAATAATACAAAATAGCTCCCGAAGCTATAATTCCTTCCTTTAACTCTTCAATTCCAAAGCCTTTCAATGAAACGGTTTGGAAATGTTTGGTTAAAGTTTCAAATGCGTAATCTTCTTTGTACAACCAATCTTCTAGATAAAAACTATGATAATCCTCTCCAAAAGCGGCTTTGAAATCATTTTTATTATTCTTAGGCACCAAAACTTCACTTGGGCTAAAATTCTGTAGTAATTTATCAATGTACTCTGCGTTCCCTTGTGCAGTCAAAAACTCACCTGTAGAAACATCTAGAAAAGAAACTCCAATTGACTTATTAGAAAAATAAATGGAAGCCAAAAAATTATTGACTTTAGACTGTAAAACCTCATCGTTCATAGAAACACCCGGCGTAACCAACTCGGTAACACCACGTTTCACAATAGTTTTAGTCATTTTTGGATCTTCCAATTGATCGCAAATTGCTACACGCAAACCCGCTTTAACTAATTTAGGTAAATACGTATTTAACGAATGGTGTGGAAAACCCGCTAAAGCAGTTTCGGTTTCAGAACCCGCTCCTCTTTTGGTCAATAC
The DNA here is from genome assembly GCF_020886055.1 of Flavobacterium ammoniigenes. Classification (NCBI taxonomy): domain Bacteria; kingdom Pseudomonadati; phylum Bacteroidota; class Flavobacteriia; order Flavobacteriales; family Flavobacteriaceae; genus Flavobacterium; species Flavobacterium ammoniigenes. Next base: position 231,500 of record NZ_AP025184.1, read on the forward strand.
AATTCCGAGAATTTTAGAAGCCCTTACAGCATCTTCGCCAAAAGTTTCATAAAAATCTCCTACACGAAACAGCAAACAAGCATCAGGGTATTTTGCCTTGATTTCGTTATATTGTTTCATTAACGGAGTTTCCTTTGCTACTTTTTCTTTTGCTGCCAAATCAAATGTTTTAATCAAATTCAAATAAGAGAGCGAATTTATAGATTTTATAGCGAATAACGAACAGATATAAAATTTTATCTGTTTTTAAGTAAAATTTAAGATTTAGTTTCCAATTTTTATATAGATTTGTGTTCAAATTTTTAATTTAAGAAATCATGAAAAAAATACTAGTAGTAGCCCTATTGGTTCTTGGAACAGTAGCTGCAAACGCACAAGAAACATCAAAAAAAGCAAAACAGGTAGCATCAAAAGTAGTTGGAGCAGGAATGGTCTTTGCCAATGAAGTGATTGATTACGGGACAATTTCTCAAAATGCAGATGGAAAAAGAGAATTTGTATTTACTAACAACGGGAACGCTCCTCTAGTAATCACAAATGCGCAAGGTTCTTGTGGTTGTACAGTACCTTCAAGCCCGAAAGAACCTATAGCTCCAGGTGCAAAAGGAGTTATTGGAGTAAAATACGACACTAACCGTGTAGGCCCATTTACTAAGACAGTAACCATTTCATCAAATGCAGCTGGGCAACCTACTAAGGTTTTAACAATTAAAGGTAATGTTGTAGCTGCGTCAGCTAAAAGCTAATTATAATTCAATATATATACAAAAGCTTCCTACTTTTACGGAAGCTTTTTTTATGCATAGACTTAAACTACAATGAGAAAATTAGAAAATAGCGAACTGGATAGAAAATCGATTGAAGATTTTAAAAAATCAGAAAAGACGCCATTAATACTGGTGTTAGACGATATTCGGAGTTTACACAATATTGGATCTGTGTTTAGAACAGCTGATGCCTTTTTAATTGAAAAAATATACTTGTGCGGTATAACGGCTATTCCACCCAACAAAGAAATTCACAAAACTGCTTTAGGCGCAACAGAAACAGTAGCTTGGGAGCATGCAGAAAATGTATTGGATGTAATTACTAAACTTAAATCTGAAAAAATTCTAACTTTTGCCATCGAACAAGTAGAAAGCGCTATTTTTCTTCAAAATTTTAAAGTTCAAAATAATCAAAAATATGCATTAGTTTTTGGTAACGAAGTTTTTGGTGTAGCCCAAGAAGCAGTTGCTATTTGCGATGGCGCGATCGAAATACCCCAACTAGGAACAAAGCATTCACTCAACATCTCAGTAAGTGCTGGAATTGTAGTTTGGGATTTGTTTCAAAAAATGCATTTCACAAAATAAATTCGCTTAATCCGTTGAAAGTACTAAATTTATAGCATGAAGAATAGCTTTAAAATTCCCTTCTTAGCTTTATTTATAGTATTTGGAATCCATTTGGGATTTGCAATTCCTAAAAATATTGATCCGTCTTTAATAAAAAATGTTGCGCCGGTAGCACCAACAATTTCTGCAACTGGTAACTCAAATTATTGTCCGCTTTCACAAACAAAAATAGTTACCAACGTAACTATTACACACGACCCAACAGAATTAACTACGGAAGCAGTTTTCATTCAAATTTCCTCTGGATATGTTATAGGGCAGGATCAATTATTATTAACCAACCCTTTATTACATCCTACTCTTACAACTTCATGGAATGCCTTGGAAGGAAAATTAAAACTTTCAAGTCCAACATCAGGTGTTCAAGTGAATTACTCAGATTTTGAAGCAGCCATCAAAGATGTTGTTTATTATAACTCCAATCCTAATCCTACTGGTACACGAAATTTTTCAATTACATTAGGTAATGGAAATGCTAATTACTTACCTAGAAATGGTCACTATTATGAATACTTCCCAAGTTTAGGTATTACTTGGTCCAATGCAAAGGCAGCAGCGGCTACCAAAACATTTTATGGACTACAAGGGTATTTGGCAACTCTAACTGCTGCAGATGAAGCCCAATTAGCAGGTAAACAGGCGCCTGGCACAGGATGGATTGGGGGCACAGACGAAGGAACTGAAGGTGTGTGGAAATGGGTCACTGGACCGGAGGGACAAGCCAATGGAGGGACAGGAACTATTTTTTGGAATGGCTTAGCTAACGGTTCTACCCCAAATTTTGCGTTTTGGAATTCTCCAAACGAACCCAATAATCAAGGGAATGAGGACTATGCTCATATCACCGCTCCGGGCATTGGAATTCCTGGATCTTGGAATGATTTACCCAATACAGGAGCCGCTAGTGGTCCTTACCAACCTCAAGGTTATATTGTAGAATATGGAGGAATGGTACCAGGAGATGTAGATGCTCTTCAGTTTTCTGCCAGCACCTCTTTGACTATGGCTGGCAAAATAACGGCTGTAAATTCTAATTCCAATTGTGGTCCTGGAAATGTAACATTAAGTGCAGTTGCTACAAATGGCACTGTCGAATGGTATACTACTGCAACAGGAGGTAACCCAATTACAACAGGAAATAATTTCACTACCCCCAATTTAACAAGTACTACCAATTACTTCGTAAGTGCAGGTTGTGCTGCTGATAGAACCCAAATTACCGCTACGATAAACCCATTACCTGTTGTACAAAACACCTCCATCACTCAATGTGATACCGATGCAACTTCGGATGGAAAAACCACTTTTAATTTAACTGTGAACAATGATTTAATTTCAGCGAATTATAGTAATGAATCTTTTGTTTATTATTCTTCATTGACTGGTGCAATAAATAATAATGTTGTGACAGATATTATTGCAAATCCATTAGCATTTACAAATACCACTCCTACTTCAATGCCCATTGGAGTTCGGGTATATAATGCCGTAACTGGATGTAGTTCTCCTGCCCAAATTACTCTGGTGGTTCCTACGACTAATTTTCAGCCCTCTTCAACTTTTTCGTTTACAGTTTGTGATGATTTCTTAGATACTAACGGAAACAATTCAACTAGCAACAACAGTAGTGACGGGATTGCTACATTTGATTTTTCGACAACAAGGGCAGCAATCCTTGCTCAATTACCAACTCAATCCCAAAACTATACTATCAACTATTACAGAAACCAAGCAGACGCCTTATCACAATTGAATGCTATAACAGACATTGCCCATTATAGAAATATTGGTTATGCTAACTCCCAAGATATTTGGGTTCGAATAGAAACTGATATTGTTACCAATTCTTGTGTTGGAGTTGGGCCTTACATTCGTTTGAATGTTGAAGCATTGCCAAAAGCCAATATAATAAATGATTTGAGAGCATGTAATAGTAACTCCAGTGGAATAGTAAATTTTAATACTTCAACCCTTGAAGCCAATTTATTAAACGGTCAAACCAATGTTCTTGTGCGTTATTTGGATCAGAATAACAATCCACTAAAGGATGCAAACGGTGTGCTGATTTCAAGTCCATTTCCAGCAACTTTTTCTAGCGTCACTCAAACTATTAAGGCAATAGTTACTAACAATTCTCCTCAACAATGTTTTGCAGAAACAACCATATCCTTTTATGTAGATGTAATTCCAACAGCAACACCAATTCCATCAACATTAACAACCGTTTGTGATGACGAAGCTGACCCTGCAAATCAAGATGGCAAATATGCTTTTGACACTTCGACATTTCAAACTACTATTCTAGGTGGACAAACTGGAATGACTGTTACATATTACGATCAAAACAATACTATTTTACCAAGTCCGCTTCCCAATCCATTCATATCAGCAACACAAAATGTAACCGTAGTTGTGGAAAATCCAATAAACACCAATTGTTCAGCAACTATAATAATCCCTTTTAAAGTTCATCCAATACCTAAAATTGAATTAAGTGCTACCGAATTAATCTGTTCCAATATACCTGCCTTCTTTGTAACCTTATCACCTGGTTTTATAGATAATCCTACACTTTCCGATTATAATTATAATTGGATAAAAGACGGAGGTAATACTATAGCAACTAGTCCAACATTAGGCGTAAATTCCGAAGGGAACTATACTGTCGAAGTGACCAATCAATCTGGATGCAGCGCAACCAGGACTATACAAGTTACAGCATCTAATTTGGCGACTATTACATCCATTGACATTGTAGATTTAGTAGATTTAAATACTGTTACCATTACTACAACAGGACCTGGCGATTATGAATACAGCATGGACTACTTGAACGGAATTTGGCAAGATTCAAATCTTTTTACCAATGTTCCAGGCGGAATTCATCAAGTATTGATTAACGATAAAAACGGTTGTGGTTTGGTCTCTAAAGAAATTACCGTTCTAAGCATACCAAAATTCTTTACCCCAAATAATGATGGGTATAACGATTACTGGACTGTTAAAGGAATGATTTCGTATCCCACTGCCGAATTACGAATTTTTGACAGATACGGAAAATTACTAAAAGAATTAAGACCGAACAGTATAGGCTGGGATGGCATATTTAACGGACAACCATTGCCTGCTTCAGATTATTGGTTCGTGTTTAAACTTGATGCAAATACACCGGAGAAAAGAGGTCATTTTTCCTTAAAAAGATAGTTTATTTTGAAGAAATCTTATTTTGAATTTCGTTCAAAATATACAGATAATCAGCATGGTTTTTAACAAAATCACGATCTGATACGTCAATAATTAAGACATTTAAATCCGTTTGTGATTTGATGTAATCCAAATAACCCGTATTAATTTTATCTAAATACTCGGCAGGAATTTCTTGTTCGTAGCTTCTGCCTCGTTTTTTTATATTTTGCAATAAACGTTCCGAATTTTGGTACAAATACACATACAAATCGGGCTTGGGCATTTCTTTGTAAATGATATGAAACAAATTACTGTACAATCGGTATTCATCATCCGCCAAGGTAATTTTTGCAAAAATTAAGGATTTAAAAATATGATAATCGGCTACAACAAAGTCTTTAAATAAATCAAATTGCGATAAATCATCCGAAAGTTGTTTGTACCGATCGGCCAAAAAAGACATTTCTAATGGAAATGCATATCGGTTTTGATCTTTGTAAAATTTAGGCAAAAAAGGATTGTCAGCAAAACGTTCCAAAACAGATTTAGCATTAAAATCTTCGGCTATTTTTGTTGCTAAAGTAGTTTTTCCAGCACCTATATTCCCTTCAAAAGCAACATAATTGAACTGCTCCAAGCTGATTTTTCGCAATGGATTTTCTAGACTTTGAACCACTTTACAATCTGATGTATCTTTAGTTTCAGACAATAACTCGGGTATATCTTTTTGGAGTATAGGATGAATCCATTCTAAATTTAAATCCAACAGCGGTTTCAAAACAAAGATTCTATCTTGCATCAAGGGATGTGGAACTTTAAGTTGCTCAGTCGATATTATTTCATTGTCAAAAGCAACAATATCAATATCAATAATTCGAGATTGATAGCCCAGAGTATCTTCTCTCACTCGTCCCATCTGCTGTTCAATTTCCAAAATTTTGGACAAAATTTCGGCAGCCGAGTCGAAAGTATGCACTACAATAGCAATATTGTAAAAAGCCTCACTATCAAATCCCCAAGAGGGCGTTTCATACACCTTTGAAACTTTAACCACGGTAGCGACCTCATGATGAATCAATTGCAAACAACTTTCGATGTTTTCCAAACGATTCCCCTGATTAGTTCCTATAGATAAAACGACTTGATGCTGTGATTTCATAACAGCTGCAAATTAACTAAAAGTATACTATATTTGTGTGAAGTGTTAATAATTAAATTTCAATTTGAAAAATACAATTGTGTAACATTTTAACCCCAACAACTACTTATACAAAAATTAAATTATTATGAAGTTTTTAGGAAATGTATTGGCTACCATCGTAGGGATTTTTGTTTTCACCATGCTATTCTTTTTTGGAATAGTGCTGATTGGGGCCATTTTTGGCGGAGAAGAAAATGGTATTGACGTAAAAGAAAACTCGGTAATCGTATTGAATTTAGAAGATATCCAAAATGACTATGCTGGGAAATATTCTGACCCTTGGTTTACCGCATTTTCAGATACCAAACAGATTGGCTTAACCGATGTCATTGATGCTATCGGAGCTGCTAAAAACGATGAAAATATTAAAGGTATTTCTATTTTAAACAATAATTCTTCGCTAGGCATGGCACAGAGCAAAGCGGTTAGAGATGCCTTGGAAGACTTCAAAAAATCAGGAAAATTTGTGATGGCGTATGCCAATACCTATTCGCAAAAAGAATATTATTTAAATTCCGTAGCCAACACTATTTATCTTAATCCGGTGGGCGATTTAGATTTCAAAGGACTTTCTTCTGACCTACTATTTTTTAAAGATTTTCAGGATAAAACAGGTGTAAAAATGGAAGTTATTCGCCATGGAAAATATAAAAGTGCTGTAGAACCTTTCCTCGAAAATAAAATGAGTGAGGCCAATAGAGAACAAATTACTGCCTTACTCAATTCTATCTGGAATTCTGTTGTAACTGACATTGCCAAAAGTAGAAATGTATCTGTTGAAAAATTAAATGAAATTGCAAATGGTTTATTGGCACGAACACCTGAAATGGCTAAGGCTCAAAAATTAGTAGACGTAGTTGCTTATGAAGATGTTTACCACAATGCCATTAAAAAACGATTACAAGTCGATAGTAAAGACGAATACGAATCGGTTTCTATACTTGATTACACTCATAAATATACCACGACATCAATTCCTAATGATGCTACTGATGAAATTGCCATTATTTATGCCCAAGGTGAAATTCAAAGTGGTGAAGGAGATGTCAACATCATTGGAGAAGGCGCAATGCGACGTTCTATCAGTGAGGCAAGAAATAACGAAGATGTGAAAGCAATAGTACTTCGCATCGATAGCCCTGGAGGAAATGCATTAACCTCCGATTTGATTTGGAGAGAAATCGAATTGACTAAAAAAGTAAAACCGGTTGTTGTATCCATGGGGAATTATGCTGCCTCTGGAGGGTATTATATTGCTTGTAATGCTAATACAATTTTCGCAGAAAAAAATACTATTACTGGTTCTATAGGTGTTTTTGGGATGCTTCCTAATTTTAGTGGTCTTAGTACCAAAATGGGAATTCATTCTGAACAAGTCAATACCCACCAAAACTCAGGAAATTACAATCCATTTGCACCAATCGATGAAAAATTTAAAGCCGTAACCACAGAAGGTGTAGAACAAATCTATAAAACATTTGTTTCCCATGTAGCGCAAGGGCGAAAAATGAGTTTTGCACAAGTAGATGCGATTGCACAAGGTAGAGTTTGGACTGGCGCTGATGCTATCAAAATTGGTTTAGTGGACAAAATTGGCGGTTTAGATGATGCCATTCAAGAAGCGGCCCGTTTAGCAAAAATCAAAACGTTCAACACTCAAAATTATCCAGAATACAATAAAAATTTTGATGATTTATTAGAAAATTTCCCTTTTGCCAAAACTAAAGAGCGTTGGATTAAAGAAGAAATTGGTGAAGAAAATTACAATATAATGGAACAAATTAAACGCATTCAAAGCTACAAAGGAGTTCAAGCTCGCATGCCATTCGAAATTACCATTCAATAAATAAAAAAGCTTCCAATGGAAGCTTTTTTTATAACTCTATTTTTACAACATAGCCTTCTGAACTGCGAATATTAAATACAATTCCGCCCTCAAAAAGTAAATATTGCCCTTTAATACCGATTAATTTTCCTTGAAAATTTGGAGTTTTATCCAAACTCAAACTAGTCACTTTAGCAGGATATTCCAAAACTGGATAGTGCATCTCATACAAATCTATTTTCTGATTGTAAAAATACTCCTGAACTTCAGTTGGGATTAAATGCTCTACTTTCAATCGCTCAGCGACTAAATCAATCGCTTCAAAAGAATTGGTTAGCATTTTTCGCCAATTGGTTTTATCGGCATAATGACTTTTTAACGCCACTTCTGTAATCCCTGCCAAATAGCGGTTTGGTACCTCAACAATTGAAATCGCTTGACTCGCACCTTGGTCAATCCAACGTGTAGGCATTTGCGTTTTTCTTGTCACCCCCACTTTTACTTCGCTAGACAAAGCCAAATACACAATATGCGGTTGCAATTGCACTTTCTCTTCATAAGCTAAATCACGATCTGCAATTCCGAGATGCGCTGTGCTCAACTCCGGTTTCATAATCCAATCTCCTACAGCAGGACTAGAATAAAAGCAATCATAACAAAATCCTTGTCGAAATATTTTTTTCTTCTTCCCACAATTCAAACATTGAAAACCTACAAAATTGATTTCCATTGGTTTACCCAAAAGTTGATTTACATTCAAAAAGCTGTCTTCAAAAACAAGATAATACTGAATTGGATTGCCAAATTCAGTTTGCATTTTGGTTAAAACTCCTTCGTAAGTCATTTGGTTTTATGTTTCAGGTTTGGAATTGAACAAAAAATGTTATTTTTGGTAAAGTTATCATTCGGAATCCGAAATTCATAATTCCTAACTCAGAAATATGCCCATACCGATCATTAATTCTATTGCTTCCTGGGTTTTAAAGCAACGGATTCATCAAATCGAATTGTTCTTAAAGTACCCTAATGAGGTGCAAGAGGAATTGTTGATGAATTTGATCCGACGAGCAGAGAATACGGTAATTGGTGCCCAATATGAATTTAGTTCGATAACCTCCTACTCTACTTTTTCAGAACGAGTTCCCGTTGCTACTTATGAAGATTTGCAACCGCTAATTGAACGCACGCGCCAAGGCGAACAAAATGTTTTTTGGGATGCACCAATTAAATGGTTTGCTAAATCCAGCGGAACCACCAATGCCAAAAGTAAATTTATCCCCGTAAGCAATGATGCTTTAGAAGACTGTCATTATAAAGGAAGTAAGGATTTGTTGTGTTTGTATTTGAATAACAATGAAGATTCTGATATGTTTTTGGGGAAAAGTCTTCGCTTAGGTGGTAGTTCTCAAATTTATGAAGATAAGGAAACGTTGTTTGGCGACTTATCGGCTATTTTGATAGAAAATATGCCTATTTGGGCCGAATTCAGTAGTACCCCTAGCAATAAAATATCGTTGATGAGCGAATGGGAGCAGAAGCTGGCTGCAATTATCAACGAAACTAAAAATGAAAATGTAACTAGCTTTGCAGGAGTTCCTTCTTGGATGTTAGTCTTGATGAACCGAATGCTTGAAGAAACTGGAAAAGGTAATTTATTGGAAGTTTGGCCTAACCTAGAAGTGTATTTTCATGGAGGAGTCAGCTTTGAACCTTATCGCGAACAATATCAAAAGTTACTCCCAAAATCCAATTTTAAATACTACGAAATATACAATGCCTCCGAAGGATTCTTTGCTATTCAGGACCTAAATGATTCTAGTGACTTGTTATTAATGCTAGATTATGGCATTTTTTATGAGTTCATTCCCATGGATATTTTTGGCACACCTAATCAAAAAGTAATTCGCTTAGCAGAGGTAGAATTGTTTAAAAATTATGCCGTTGTAATTACTACCAATTCTGGTTTGTGGCGCTATTTAATTGGCGATACTGTTCGTTTTACTTCGTTGAATCCCTATCGAATTCGCGTTTCGGGCAGAACCAAACACCATATCAATGTCTTTGGCGAAGAACTTATGGTTGAAAATACCGATCAAGCTATTGCCAAAGCTTGTCAACTCACATACACTGAAGTAATAGAGTATACCGTAGCTCCTATTTTTATGGACGGCAAAGAAAAAGGGGCACACGAATGGATGATTGAGTTCAAGAAAAACCCAACTGATATCGATCAATTTCGAACGATTTTAGACGAAACATTACAAAGCCTCAATTCCGATTATGAAGCCAAACGCTATAATAATATGACCTTGAATCCTTTGGTGATTAATTTGGCTCGACCACAACTATTTTATGATTGGCTCAAAGAGCGAAATAAATTGGGCGGCCAACATAAAATTCCGAGATTATCCAACCAAAGAGAGTATTTAGAGCAATTGAAAGGTTTACAATAAAAGTAAGCCAAAAGAAATTTAGTGTTTAGACTATTTTTCTTTTGGCTTAAATACACTATTTTTTTCAACTTAACTCCCAACATTGCCCCGGTGATTAGGAAAAAGTTATGATTCTCAGACTATTATTTATAGGTTATATCGATACACCCATCTGAAGATCGTCTGACATGTATATCAATTTCGTCTAAATTGCGTTGATCCATGTAAGTCTCTACTTCTTTAATACAACTATATGCACCACCCATGCCACAAATATGACATTTCCCATCAGGCTTCAACACAAAACTGTTTAGCGAATTGTCAAATGGAACTATAGATACAAAATTTGAGAATTTATTTTCAGGATTTTTGTCAATACTAATTATTACTTCATATTTAATTACACTAGGTTCTCTAGTTAATAGATTTAAAGAGTTTACTGCAGCATCAACTTGATTAATTAAACGCCTGGTAAAAGGTGAGGCTTGAGCATACTCTTTTTCTGAAGTAGAATAATAGATAGAATTTGAAGGTACTGTTTTTTTGTTGGTTGTAACAGTATCATTAATTTGAGAGTCGTTTTTATCACATGAGATTAATAAAATTAAAATCATTGATAGACTTGATAATCTACTAATTTTTTTCATTTGATTTGAGATTTAATGACTATTAATCTTAATGGTATTCGCAATATTGTTAGGGCTATTACAATATTACGTTTCTAAATTCATTACCGTTTATTCTTAATAGTAATTGGTTAATGAATTAAAATTATAAAAAAAATACAGACAAAAATAAAGCCCAACAATAAATGTTGGGCTTTTATAATTTTATTCTATCTAATCTCTAGTCTTCCATCATATCAATATGACGATCGTGATACCCTAACAAGTATAAAACACCATCCAATCCCAAACTTGAAATTGAGGTCGCTGCATTCTCTTTTACTGTTGGTTTGGCATGGAAAGCAATTCCTAAACCGGCTAAATTTAACATCGGTAAATCATTGGCACCATCACCCACAGCAATCGTTTGATTAATGTGTATGCCTTCTTTTTGGGCAATTGCTTGCAGGTATTCGGCTTTCTTTTGTCCATCGACAATTTCGCCCAAGTATTTACCCGTTAATTTACCGTCTTTGATTTCCAATTGATTAGCATGTACATAATCGATTCCCAACTCCTTTTGTAAATATTCTCCAAAATAAGTAAACCCTCCCGATAAAATAGCTGTTTTGTAACCATAGTATTTCAAGGCTCTCATCAAACGATGCGCTCCTTTGGTGATTGGTAAATTGATAGCCACATTATGCAAGACTTCTTCGCTCAAACCTTCTAACAACGCCATGCGTTTTTTGAAGCTTTCTTTAAAGTCGATTTCTCCATTCATAGCTGATTCGGTAATCGCACGAACTTGCTCTCCTACCCCAGCTAAATCGGCTAATTCATCAATTACTTCAGTTTGAATCAAAGTCGAATCCATATCAAAACACACCAAACGGCGGTTTCTGCGGTACATATTGTCCTCTTGAAATGAAATATCCACATTCAATGTTCTTGATATTTCCATAAAACTAGCGGTCATAGCAGTTTTGTCTTCAATGATACCGGTAACTGATAATTGAACACAAGAACGCGGATACTCCTCTTTCTCCACTACCGAAGTTCGTCCCGTTAAACGAATAATAGAATCAATATTCAAATGTTGGTCTGACATGATTTTGGTTACCGCAGCCAATTGAATTGCTGTTAGCTCTTCCCCCAAAATATTGATAATATAGCGTTGTTTGATTTGTGCTTTAACCCAAGTTTCATAATCGGGAATTGAAATCGGAATAAACTTTACTTTAATTCCTAATTCATACCCTTTAAAAAGTAAATCTTTTAAAACTGGTCCTGAAGAGGAACCCGCTTTTATTTGGAATAAAATTCCTAACGAAAGCGTGTCGTGAATATCGGCTTGACCAATATCTAAAATAACGGCATCATAGTTTGCTAAAATAGAGGTCAAACCCGCAGTTACACCCGGTTTATCTTGACCAGAAACTTTCAACAAAATAATCTCTTTATCTGCTATTGCCATTTGTAGTGTTGTGAGTTAGAAACACAAAAATCGACATTCTATCGCTTATAAAAAAGAATAATCTTGTTTTTTTATAGTCAGCAGAATAGTTCCAATTGTACATAAAAAAACCTGTTCTACTATTAAGAACAGGTTTTTACCATTATTTAAAAATATAAAATAGTATTTAATTCTTTAGTTTATCATAATCCATAAACAAAATATTCCAACGATGTCCATCTAAATCAGAAAAGCCACAACCATACATCCAACCCTGATTTTCAGCTGGTTTTGCAAATAGCACACCTCCAGCTTCCTCGACTTTCTGAGCCAATTCTTCTACTTCATTTCTACTTTCAGCATCAATGGAAATTAACATTTCAGCATGCAATTGAGTATCCACAATTGCATTTTGTACAAAAGTGGCAAACATCGACCTTTCAAAAAGCATCACTACAAAATTCTTTTCACCCACTAACATGCAAGCCGAATGCTCATTGCAGTATTCTTCATTGAATGAAAATCCAATATTGATAAAGAATTTTTTAGACTTTTCAACATTATTTACAGGAAGATTTAACCAAATTTGTTTAGTCATACTCACTTATCTATGATGCAATTTCCAAACGCTTCAATAAATTTTTATTCAAGGTTTCTTTAGCATAATCAACATCAATCGCTAATTTTTTATCCTCAGAGCTTGGCAATTCATACATAGCATCTGTTAAAATCGCTTCGCATAACGAACGTAATCCACGAGCGCCTAATTTATATTCCAAAGCCTTTTCAACAATAAAATCTAAAGCGCCATCTGTAATTGTAAATTCGACCTCATCCATCAAAAACAATTTAGCATATTGCTTTATTAAGGCATTTTTCGGTTGGGTCAAAATAGCACGCAAAGTTTCCTTATCCAATGGATCCATATGTGTTAATACGGGTAAACGACCAATAATTTCAGGAATCAATCCAAAATCTTTAATGTCTTTTGGGATGATATACTGAAGCAAATTGTCTTTGTCAATATTGTCCACATTTTTTGAAGTACTGTACCCCACTGCCTGACGGTTCAACCGTTTCGAAATGATACGTTCCACCCCGTCAAAAGCACCTCCTGCAATAAACAGAATGTTTTGAGTATTCACCTCCACAAATTTTTGATCCGGATGTTTACGACCTCCTTTTGGCGGCACATTTACTACCGTACCTTCTAATAACTTCAACAAAGCTTGTTGTACTCCTTCTCCTGAAACATCTCGGGTAATCGATGGATTATCACTTTTGCGAGCAATTTTATCAATTTCGTCAATGAATACAATACCTCTTTCGGCTTTAGCCACATCGTAATCAGCAGCTTGAAGTAAACGCGTTAAGATACTTTCTACATCTTCCCCCACATAACCTGCTTCGGTAAGTACTGTTGCATCAACGATAGCCAAAGGAACGTCTAACATTTTAGCGATCGTTTTAGCAACCAATGTTTTTCCCGTTCCGGTTTGCCCCACCATAATGATGTTACTTTTCTCAATCTCTACCTCATCGTCTAATTGCTGTTGCATCAAACGTTTGTAGTGGTTATACACCGCTACCGACATGACTTTTTTAGTTTGGTCTTGACCAATCACATACTGATCTAAAAAAGCTCTGATCTCTTTTGGTTTTTTAAGAATTAAATCTCCTACCAATTTGGAACTTCCGTTAGATTGTATTTCTTCTAAAACAATTCCGTGGGCTTGTTCGATACATTTATCACAAATATGTGCATCAATACCCGCAATCAATAAATTGGTTTCCGGTTTTTTTCTCCCGCAAAAAGAACATTCTAATACTTGTTTTGCCATTTATTTTAAGTTGCAAAGTCACAAAGCTATAAAGTTGCAAAGTCCTACAAAATGGAACTTTGCAACTTTATCCTTTGAAACAATTTATTATCCCCTAACTAATACCTCATCAATCATTCCGTAGGCTTTTGCTTCTTCAGCAATCATCCAATAATCGCGTTCGCTATCAGCATGTACCTTATCAAAAGTTTGTCCTGAATGGTGAGAAATGATGTTGTACAATTCGTCTTTCAATTTCAACATCTCACGCAAATTGATTTCCATATCAGTCGCTACTCCTTGAGCACCTCCTGAAGGTTGGTGTATCATCACTCTTGAATGCGGTAAAGCCGAACGTTTTCCAGCAGCTCCAGCACATAACAACACCGCTCCCATAGAAGCTGCCATTCCTGTACAAATGGTTGCTACATCAGGCTTGATATATTGCATGGTGTCGTAAATTCCTAATCCTGCATATACGCTTCCTCCTGGTGAATTCAAATAAATTTGAATGTCTTTAGACGCATCGGCACTTTCTAAGAATAGTAATTGGGCTTGAACAATATTTGCAATTTGATCATCAATTCCAGTTCCCAAGAAGATGATTCTATCCATCATTAATCGTGAAAAAACATCCAATTGAGAAATATTCAATTGACGTTCTTCGATAATATATGGTGTCATATTTTTTGGTGTCATTGCCCCAACGATTTTATCGTAATACATGGCATTTACTCCTTGGTGCTTTGTAGCAAATTTTTTAAATTCTTTACCGTAGTTCATTTTTAATAAGTTTAGATTTTTGAATATCCTGGAATGAATCCAGAATAAAAGAGCGTCAAAAAAATATTCTTTTGACGCTCAAATATACTTAAATTTTTAGAAATTATTCTCCGTATGAAGCAGCAATAAATTCTTCGTAAGTAACTTCTTTTGTAGTTGGGTTTGCTTTTTCTTTGAATACTTCCAATAATTTAGCCGCCACCACTTGATCTGACAAACGTTTTACCTCTTCTTGGTTTGATAACACTCGGGCTACAATTCCTTGAACCTCCTCATCTGTAGGATTAGTTTGTCCAAATTGTGCCATTTGTTGTCTGATTGCATTAGATGTAAATGATTTCAGGTCTTCAAAAGTGATTTGAATATTACTTTGTGCCAAAGCTCTACCTTCGATCAATTGGAAACGCAATCCTTTTTCAGAACGAGCATATTCTACTTCAGCTTCTTCAGCTGTTAATTGTTTCTCTCCAACAGTTTGCAACCATTTTTTCAAGAATTCAGCTGGCAAATCGAATTTGGTGTTTTCAATTAAAAACTCCGTTACATCACCTAATAATTTTTGGTCTGCCTGTTGCGCAAATTGGCTTTCAGCATCTTCTTTAATTTTAGCTTTCAATTCGGCTAAAGTAGCAACGCTTCCTTCTCCGAATAATTTATCGAACAATTCTTGGTTCAATTCAGCCAATTCAGTTGAGTTGATTGACTCAATAGTAAAGTCAACATCTACTGCCAAAGAGTGTACCTCATCGTGTCCTACTTTAAGGTAGTCCATTAATTGGTGATCATCCTCAAACAATCCTTTTGTATTAACAGTTACAACATCACCCACTTGTTTTCCAATGAATTTTTTAGCTGTCTTTTTATCTTTGAAAACATCTAAAGCCAAAACGGTTTTATTGTTGATTCCTTTTTCTTCATTTGAAAAAGTTCCTGTTACATCACATCCTTCAGCTACCACTTCTTGAGGAATTGCTTTACCAAATTGTTTTTGGATACGTGCCACTTGACCGTCAATTAATTTGTCGTCTGCTTTGACTACGTATTTGATGATATTGTTTTTTGCTTCTAGGTCCAATTCGAAATTAGGCACTAACCCAATTTCATATTCGAACACCAATTCTTCAGCATCCCAATCTAAATTTTCATTTTCTTTAGCCAATGGTGTTCCCAAAAGATTCAAACGCTCTGATTGAATAAAACGCTCTAAAGCCAAATCAACTACTTTTTTTACCTCTTCCTTTTTGATTCCTTTTCCGTATTGTTTTTCAACAAGATCTTTTGGCACTTGTCCTTTTCTAAATCCTTTTACGGTAGCCAAAGGCATTTTTTCATTGATTCTTTTTGCTACTTGTCCTTTGTAATCCATATGAACCACAGTCATGACAATCGTTTCATTTACAGCATCTATAGCTACTCTTTTGATATCCATCTTGTTCTTTAATTTACATAATAAAATTGGGTTGCAAAATTATAAAAATTTTACAACCCAAACAAGTTTTAATGCAATCAATACATTAGGTTAAAAACAACCTAATAATCCTTATTTTTTTGAACCTCCAGTTATTTTGTACATAATGGATTGGGAAAGAGATAAAATAATACTAAATAAGGTAGCTGTCCAAAACGAATCTACTTGAAAGCCTCCTACAATCTTGGTACACGCCAGGATTAATATGCCATTAATTACAATCAAAAATAAACCTAAAGTAAAAATGGTAAAAGGCAGTGTAAAAAACACCAATACGGGTTTAATGAACGCATTCAATAATCCTAAAACTACCGCTACAGTTAAGGCCGTAACCACTCCATCTACTCGAACGCCTTTCATAAAATAAGACAAGACGATTACCAAAATAGTGGTAACTAAAATTCTAATAAACAACTTCATAATTCTATTAATTTAAATAAGACAAACTCAATTGATAAAACAAGGCTGGATTTTCGGCATGAAGCCAATGACCGGCATTTGGAATAGTTTCAATTCTAGCATTAGGAAATTGTTCTTTAATTGCCGGAACATCCGTATCCAAAATATAATCGGAATTGCCGCCACGGATAAAAAGTGTTGGTTTTTCAAAACTTAACTCTAATGGCAGAGGTACTCCAATTTCGGTAATTTTTGTATTGAAAACTGCTAAATTAAATCGGAAGGCCAATTGACCCGGTTCTTGCCAATACAAACTTTTCAATAAAAACTGTCGGGTACCAAAATCTGGAATATATTTCGAAAGTATTGCTTCGACTTCAATTCGACTTGGTTTTAAAGTAAAATCAACAGCATTCAAACCTGCCAAAATATCTTGATGATGGGGTGCATAGTATTTAGGACCAATATCGGCCACAATTAATTTGTCTACTAATTCTGGATAGCGTGCTGCTAACAGCATGGCCGTTTTTCCACCCATTGAGTGACCAATGATATTGATGTTGTTCAACTGATTATCTTTACAATACTGAACAATGTCTTGTACCATTAGTTTGTAACTAAATTCGTCCGAGTGAAAGCTGCGCCCGTGGTTGCGCAAATCCAAAATATGGACTTCAAAACCTTCGGAAGCAAATTGTACTCCCAATGTTTTCCAATTGTCTGACATTCCTAAAAATCCATGAAGAATTAAAAGTGGTTTGCCCGAACCTTCTATTTTTGAATATAACATACTATTTTATTTTGAGCTGCGTGAGGGATAGAGGCGATATCCTCGTAGTGCAACGGAGAGATAAAGCCGAAAGCCCGACCCGAAGGGACACGCCCAAATTATTTTAATTTTTGCAAATACATATTAACGACATTGTCTAAACCTAAATACAACGCTTCGGAAATCAATGCGTGGCCAATAGAAACCTCTAATAAGCCTGGAATATTTTGTTTGAAAAACTGAACATTGTCCAAACTTAGATCGTGACCTGCGTTGATTCCTAAGCCTAATTCGTTAGCTAAAACTGCAGACGCGACATAGGGCTCAATGCCTTTTTCATTGCCTAAACCGTACTGGTGTGCAAAGGCTTCGGTATACAATTCGATGCGATCTGTTCCTGTTTTTTTGGCGCCTTCGATCATTTCAACAATGGGATCTACAAAAATAGAAGTGCGAATGCCATTGCGTTGAAATTCCTGAATCATCTCTGTTAAATACGATTGGTTTTTTACTGTGTCCCAACCTGCCGAAGAGGTAATAGCACCAATGGCATCTGGAACTAAAGTGACTTGGTCTGGTTGACATTCTAACACCAAATCAATGAAATTATGTTGCGGATTGCCTTCAATATTGTATTCGGTTGAAACAATAGATTTCAAGTCGCGTGCATCTTGATAGCGAATGTGGCGTTCGTCTGGACGCGGATGAATAGTGATGCCTTGTGCACCAAATCTTTGAATATCGGCAGCGACTTTCAATAGATCAGGCACATTTCCACCACGGGCATTTCGTAAAGTTGCTATTTTGTTGATATTTACGCTTAACTTTGTCATACAACTGGAATTGGTTTAAATACACTATTTTTGCGGAGACAAAAATACAAAGTAAAAGGTAGGAGTTTTTGCCTTTTTTTGATTATTTTGCATAAACTATCGAGAATTGATTTTATGACAGTAATTACAGACTACATTAACAACGACTATAGAGCCCTGGATAGCCAAGAAACAATTCTTGCTGCACAGGACTTTTTTATGGACGCTTCGTATTCTCATTTTCCGGTTTTGGATGCGGGAGTATACATTGGTAGTATTGTAGCTGATGATTTGGAAACTTTTGATACTGACAAAAAAGTAGGTGATTACAAATATACTTTGGAACCGTTTTTTGTAAGACCCAATATGATCTGGCTGGATGTTTTAGAAGTTTTTGGCAAAAATCATTCGGATATTGTTCCTGTTTTAGATGAAAACAACCATTATGTTGGCTATTATGAATTAGCCGATGTTATGAAATTTTTTAACGAAACGTCATTCATTAAAGAAGCAGGAGGCATCATTATTGTAAAAAAAGCGCTGATTGACTACTCCATGAGCCAGATTACCCAAATTGTAGAAAGCAATAATGGAAAATTATTAGGCCTTTTTGTATCTGATTCAGATAATGAAACGATAGAAATTACAATAAAAGTAACTTTAGGTGTTATAAATGACATTATCCAAACTTTCAGACGCTACAATTATGAAATTATATCCGAACACAATGAAGATAATTACATCAACAACTTGAAAGAACGTTCTGACTATTTAGACAAATACCTGAATATTTAACTTCAAGTTATACCTATAGAAAATGAAAATAGCCATCTACGGACAATATTATCTCAACAGTACCGAACCGATTATAAAAGACATTTTTGTTTTTTTTAAAAAGAATAATATTGAACTCATTATTGAATCGGTATTTCTTGACATGTTGTACGAGAAAAATATTATTCACGAAACCTACCCCACTTTCTCTTCTCATACCGAATTAGATTCTAGTTTTGATATGGTAATCAGTATTGGTGGCGACGGAACTATTTTGCGAGCCGCTACTTTGGTTCGCAATTCTGGAGTCCCTATTTTGGGAATCAATGCTGGGCGATTAGGATTTTTGGCAACGGTTCAAAAAGAAAAAATTGATTCATTTTTGCAATTTGTCATTGATAAAAAATACAGTATCTCAAAAAGAACTTTACTAAGTTTGGATTGTTCTCCTGAAAATGAAGCGATCCAAGAGATTAATTTTGCCATGAACGAAATCACCGTGAGTAGAAAAGATACAACTTCGATGATTACGATAGAAACTTATTTGAACGACGAATTTTTAAATTCGTATTGGGCAGACGGATTAATTATTTCCACTCCAACGGGTTCAACGGGTTACTCTATGAGTTGTGGCGGTCCTATTTTAACTCCAGAGGTAAAAAGCATAGTAATTACTCCAATTGCACCTCATAATTTAAACGCACGTCCTCTTGTTATTCCGGATAATACCGAAATCAAACTACGAGTTACTGGCCGAGAAGATCAATATTTGGTATCGCTCGATTCCCGAGTAACCACAGTAAAAAACGAATCCATTTTGATTATCAAAAAAAATCCTTTCGAAATCAATATGATCGAAATCCCAGAAGAAACTTTTTTAAAAACTTTGCGTAACAAATTATTGTGGGGAGAAGATAAAAGAAATTAATTCCCGTTTATACGATTTGAATCTGATTTTCGTTTCTACTTAGTTTAGAGTTTCTGAAATTTGAACTTTCCATTCAGTAAACGCACCTTTATACATTATATGAACTCATAGTCCTATATTTGTGACCCATTTTTATTTCAATGACTAAAATCAATATTGCTTTAATCTGTTTATTATTCTTTACAGCAACTCAAGCTCAAATAAATGAGTTAGGCGTTTTTGTGGGAGGAAGTAACTTTATAGGAGATGTTGGTTCAACAACCTATGTTAATCCGAATAGTCCAGCAATAGGGTTAGTATACAAATGGAATAAAACCCCTCGACATTCTTGGCGATTTTCTTTTATTAAATCAAAACTAACAGCCAAAGATATCGAATCTAATGATCAGAAACGAATGGTGAGAAAGTATGAATTTGACAATGCTATAACTGAACTTTCTGGTGGTATCGAATTCAATTTTTTTGATTTTAATATCTTCAATCCATTAGAAAGAAAAATAACTCCTTATGTCTATACTGGTCTAAGTCTAAGCTTTTATGATAGTTTATTTTTCAAATATGGAAGGTCAGAATTTGATTCAAAACAAAAAACTCTTGGATTACCATTAATTTTAGGTGTAAAATCCAATTTAACTTCTAATTTTGTGGTCGGTTTAGAAGTAGGTAGCCGATTTACTTTTGCTGACGACTTAGATGGTAGTCTTCCAAAAAATAGTAATGGAATTCCTTTTGGAAATTTCAACAATAAGGATTGGTATGTATTTTCAGGTTTGACGTTAACCTATACGTTTGGCAACAAACCATGTTTTTGCGCAGAATAAAATGGATATAATAAAAAATATAGATATAAATAAACTCCCAAAACACCTTGCCATTATTATGGATGGGAATGGCCGTTGGGCAAAACAACGCGGTTTATTACGCGCATTAGGTCACGAAAGCGGTACTAAATCGGTAAAAAAAATTATCGAAGCTTGTGCTAAATTGGGCATTGAAAATTTAACTCTATATGCATTTTCAACCGAAAATTGGAACCGGCCACAATTAGAAGTTGAAGCTTTAATGCGAGTTTTAGTTAATTCGCTTAAGAAAGAACTACCCACTTTAGAACGGAACAATATCAAAATGAATGCAATTGGTAATTTAAACCAATTGCCAAAAGTCGCTCAAAAAGAATTACAAGAAGTAATTGATAAAACAGCTAAAAACACCAAACTTACCTTAACATTAGCATTAAGTTACGGATCAAGAGAGGAAATTGTGCGAGCAGTGAAAAATATTAGTGATAAAGTTAAAAATAATATAATTTCAATAGACACTATTGACGATTCCATTATAAATGAGCATCTTTACACCCAAAATTTACCAGAGGTAGATTTATTAATACGAACTAGTGGAGAACATAGAATCAGTAATTTTTTGCTATGGCAAATAGCTTATGCAGAATTATATTTTACTGATATATTATGGCCTGACTTTAAAGAAGAAGATTTATATGAGGCTATCCTTAGTTATCAAAAAAGAGAACGTAGATTTGGAAAAACAAGCGAACAAATTAAATAATTTATTAGTGTTACAAAAAAGCATACGATTAGCAATTTGCTTACTAATATTCGGAAGTATTTTCCAGGCAAAAGCACAAGATAGAGTACCATTTGATCAAGGAAAAAAATATTTCCTAGCAGATGTTAATGTAGTTGGTAAAATCACTTTCAACACACAAACGGTAGTGACGTTTACAGGACTTCAAAAGGGAAATGAAATTACTATCCCTGGAGAAGAGATTAGTAGCGCAATTAAAAAATTAGGCAAATTAGGCTTATTCAATGAAATTTCGTTCTACGTTAATAAAGTAGAAAATGACAGTATTTACCTTGATTTGCATTTAGAAGAATTACCTAAACTAAACAAGGTTAGATTTGTAGGGATAAAGAAAAATAAAACGGAAGCTTTGATCAAAGACAATGGCCTAACCGAAAATAAAGTAGTGAACGAAAACTTAATTACTACCACTAAAAACTATATCGAAAACAAATACAAAAAAGACGGTTATTTTAACACTAAAGTAAATATTAATACCGTAGTTGATACCACAACAATTAACCAAGTTAATATGTTGGTTTCAATCGACAAAGGCACCAAAGTGAAAATTGATAAAATTGACTTTGTTGGTAATGTTAAACTATCTGACAAATCGTTGCGAAAAGCAATGAAAGATACCAAACAGAAAAAAATTACTCGTTTATTTAAGGCGTCCAAATTTATCAAAGACAAATACAAATCTGATTTAGATAAAGTAATTGATGCGTATAAAGAAAAAGGGTTTAGAGATGCTAGAATCGTATCGGATACTGTAAGTTATGATAAATCAAAGAATGCTTTAGCGGTATCCATTAAAGTTGAAGAAGGTAATAAATACTATTTCGGAAACATTAAATTCTTAGGTAATACGGTTTATCCAGACCAAGGATTAAGCAGAGTTTTAGGGCTAAAAAAAGGGGATGTATATAACGGTGTTTTATTAGAAAAACGAATTGCTGATAAATCTAAACCAGACGGTGAAGACATCACAAACTTATATCAGAACAATGGATATTTATTTTCAAGCATCAATGCTGTTGAAGTAAAAACGGCTAATGATACAATTGATTTTGAAATTCGCGTTACCGAAGGACCTATAGCTTACTTTAACAAAATTACTGTCGTTGGAAATGACAAAACCAATGACCAAGTAATTTACCGTGAGTTGAGAACCAAACCAGGTGAAAAATACAGTAAAGAAGAATTGGTAAGAACTATAAGAGAAATTGGACAACTTGGTTTCTTTGATCCAGAAACTATTGATCCTAAATTTAAAAATGTGGATTCCAGTGCAGGAACTGTGGACATTGAATATAATCTTGCCGAAAAGGGAGCTAGTCAAATAGAACTTCAAGGTGGTTATGGCGGAGGTGGTTTCATTGGAACACTTGGTCTGTCATTTAATAACTTTTCTGCTCGAAATATATTTAATAAAGAGGCTTACAAACCGTTGCCAATGGGAGATGGACAAAAAGTATCTTTACGATTACAAGCAAGTACCTATTTTAAAACCTACAGTGCATCGTTTTCAGAACCTTGGTTTGGCGGAAAAAAACCGGTTCAATTCAGTACTTCTGTTTCATTTAGCGAACAATATTTAAACAATTTTGTGACTTATAAGGTAGATAAATCAAAAAGTTTCAGCATCCTAACCCTTTCTGTTGGTATAGCAAAAAGATTAACGGTACCAGATGATTATTTTGTTTTATCCCAATCATTAAGTTACCAACATTATGCATTAAACAACTACAATACTGGCTTGTTTACTTTTGGAAATGGAACATCAAGAAACTTATCTTATACAGTTGGTTTAACAAGAAGCAATAAAGGGGTTAACCCAATATTCCCAACCTATGGTTCTGAATTTAGTGTATCGGCAAAATTAACCCCACCCTATTCTTTGTTTAGCAAAACAAATTATGCAACCCTTGGCGACCTAGAAGCATTCAAATACCGACATGTAGGCACCACTTATGCTGGAACAGACGGAATATTGGTGAATGAAGGAGATCTAGTTGAAGCAATCCCAAGTGCAGCAAATCCAACTCCTAACCGAGTTACAAATATCCAAGAAGCAGCCGCAGATCCATCTAAAGTAGATCAGGAAAAATTCAAATGGTTAGAATATTACAAAATCAAATTCAAAGCCGATTGGTACACCAAAATATACGGAAAATTAGTATTGCGTAGTTTGTCTGAATTTGGATTTATGGGAGCTTACAATCAAAACCGCGGATCTGTTCCTTTCGAAAGATTCTATTTAGGTGGAGATGGAATGGCTAATTTTGCAATGGATGGTAGAGAAACAATTCAATTAAGAGGTTATCCAAACAACTCTCTTACACCAATTAATAATGCAGGAGAACAATTGGGAGCAACTATCTATAATAAATTTTCATTAGAAATGAGATATCCAATTACATTGAAAGCATCAGCATCTATTTACGCATTAGCATTTTTAGAGGCTGGTTCATCCTATGAATCTTTCAAAAGCTATAATCCATTTGCATTAAATCGTTCTGCCGGTGTTGGATTAAGAGTTTTCATGCCTGCTTTCGGATTATTAGGAATTGATTTTGCTAAAGGTTTTGATGCATTACCTGGACAAACAGCTCCTAATGGATGGGAAACCCATTTTATCATTGGACAGCAGTTCTAGGACTTGAATTCATTTCCAAAAACAACAAAAGTTATGAGAAAACAATTATTATTTCTATTTTTAACGATTATTGGAACAGGAACAATTCAAGGGCAAATTAAAAGCACTAAGATTGGTTATATTGATATGGAATACATTTTACAAAATGTTTCCAATTATAAAGAAGCTCAAAACCAATTAGAACAAAAAGCACAAAAGTGGCAACAAGAAATTGAAGAAAAAAAGAAGGAAATTAACAAACTTTCTGAATCGTTAAAGACAGAAAAACCTTTGTTAACCAAAGAACTAATAGAAGAAAGAGAAACTGAAATCAAGTTTTTAGAGAAAGAGTTAATTGAGTTTCAACAAAATAGATTTGGTGCCAATGGAGCATTGATTCAACAAAAATTAGTATTAACCAAACCCATCCAGGATCAGGTTTTTACAACGGTTCAAGATATTGCTGAGGCCAAACAATTTGATTTTATATTTGATAAATCATCAGACTTGACAATGTTATTTGCCGCCAAACGATTTGATATTAGTGACCAAGTATTGCGTGTATTAAATAGAGCGGAAAAGAGAGAACAACTCACTAAAAAACAACAAAAAGAATTAGAAGAGAAAGAAAAAAAAGAAGATGCTCTTAATGAAAATCCAGGTGTTTTAGAACGAGAAAAAGCATTGGAAGAGAAAAAAGCAGCTCGGGAAAAAATAATTGCAGAAAGAAAGTTGCAACAGGAAGTAAAGAAAAAAGAATTTGAAGAGCAAAGAAAAAAGGTAGCCGAAGAAAAAGCAGCTAAAAAAAGTACTCCCCCTACAACAAATAACAAGAGTGAAGAAAAAGTTAGTATCACTAATAAGGCGCAAGAAAAACTGGAAGCTGCGGAATTAGTGAGAAAAAAACAAGCGGAAGATAAAGCCAAAATTCTTGAAGAACGTAAAAAAATAATCGAGGAAAAAAGAAAGGCTGCCGAAGACAAAAGAAACAAAATAATAGAAGAAAGAGCTGCGGCTAAAAAAGCTGCCGAAGAAAAATTAAAAACAAATACAAACAATAATTAATATTAAACACCTTTAAACAATGAAACAAATCAAGACTTTAGTTATCGCTGCAATAGTATTCTTAGGAGCAAACCAAATTTCAGCACAAACAAAAACGGCTCACGTAGATGTAAATGAAATCATGGCTAAAATGCCTGCTATGTTAGATGCTCAAAAACAATTAGAAAAATTAAGCACTACCTACGATGCCGATTACAAAAAAATGGTAGAAGAGTACCAAGCAAAACTAAAAAAATATGAAGCTGAAGCAGCTACTGTAACTGAAGCAGTAAACGGAGAACGTTCTAAAGAAGTACAAGACATGCAAAAAAGAATTGTAGACTTTAGAGATAACGCTCAAAAAGAGTTACAACAAAAAGAATCAGATATTGTAAAACCATTAATGGAAAAAGTAAGAGCTTCAATCCAAAAAGTTGGAAAAGCTAAAGGTTTCCAATATGTTTTGGATGGATCTTCTCTTTTATTAGCCGATGGTACTAACCTAACAGTTGATGTGAAAAAAGATTTAGGATTTTAATCTTAAACTCTTAAAAATATAAACGGCTCTTTCTATATGAAAGAGCCGTTTTTTTATACACCAATATATTTGTAGGAATTTAAATTTGTAGTTGGTAACTTTGTTTCTATGGAGAATAACCAACCTATAGGAATTTTCGACTCTGGCATTGGAGGTACTTCCATTTGGCAAGAAATACATCAATTACTTCCCAATGAGAAAACCATCTACCTTGCCGATAGTAAAAATGCTCCCTACGGACAAAAATCAAAACAAGAAATAGTTGATTTGAGTATGAAAAATACCGATTTTCTACTCCAAATGAATTGTAAGTTAATTGTAGTAGCATGTAATACAGCTACTACAAATGCTATACAGGAATTAAGAGCTAAATACACTGTCCCTTTTATTGGTATTGAACCTGCAATTAAACCTGCGGCTACGAATTCAAAGACACAAACTATTGGCATTCTAGCTACCAAAGGAACCCTCAATAGCGAATTGTTCCATAAAGCTACAGAAATGTATCAAGATACCAGAATTATTGAACAGGTGGGACATGGTTTGGTGCAACTTATCGAAGGAGGACAAATCAATTCTATAGAAATGGAACAATTGCTTCACTCCTATTTGCAACCCATGATTGAGGCAAATATTGATTATTTAGTATTAGGTTGTAGCCATTATCCTTATTTGATCCCACAAATAAAAAAAATGCTGCCTGATCACATTCAAATTATCGATTCTGGACAAGCTGTTGCAAGACAAACCCAAAAAATACTGCAAGAAAAGGTAGGCGTTTCATACATAAAAAACCCAAAACCTGTTTTTTATTCAAATACAGATACGTCAGTATTAAATGCTATTTTAGAAAATAAATATACCTCAGAACAAATCAATTTTTAAAGAAACTATTCTTCTTTGAACCAATTAGAATACATTACATAGTTATTGGATATACGCTCAATTTCCCCAGCAAAATCAGATTGATTAATGTCTTTTACTTTTTTAGCAGGTACACCTGCCCAAATGGTCCCAGACTCCACTACAGTGTTTTGAGTAATTACAGAACCGGCTGCAACTATTGAATTACTTTCGATAACACAATTATCCATTACGATCGCTCCCATTCCAATTAAGACATTATCTTTAATAGTACAACCATGAACGATAGCATTATGTCCAATGGAAACATTATTTCCAATAATAGTAGGGTGTTTTTGATAGGTACAATGAATAATCGCTCCATCTTGGATATTTACTTTATTTCCAATTGCAATAAAATGCACATCTCCCCGAATAACTGCATTGAACCAAACGCTACAAGAATGACCAAAAGTAACATCCCCAACAATGGTAGCATTTTCAGCAACATAACAATCTTCTGGAATTACAGGAGACCTCCCGTTAACTGATTTGATTAGCATAGAATATAAATAATAATAAATTTATAGTGTGGTTCCAATATAGTATTCTTGTTTACAATTAAAATTGAAACCTAAAGTAATTTGATGATAGGCCCCTTGATCAAATAATACCGGTCCTGAAACTTTGGAATAGGTATATGCAACCATAAATTGTTTGTATGTTACTCCAAAAAAAGGAGTTAAATATTGCAATTTCTGACTCGAAATACCGGCCCCATTTAAATATTGCGCACCTTCAAAACTACGTCGATAGGAAAGTCCACCCCAAATCGTTCCTTCTCCTAAGGCGAATTGTTTTTGGGCTTTAATATTTAAATCAACTAATTTTTCTTTAGTAGCATCAATCATTTGAAACAAAATCGAAGGCTCCCAAAGGATCGTTTGTTTGTCACCAAAAGCATGACCTGTACTGAAAATATAACGACGCAAATTAGCACTCTCAAAATCACTATATAATGATCTGTTTACTTCTAATGCACCTAAAACAGTTGCATGAACATAAAAATTCAAAAAATTATAAGATGCTCCAAAATCAACATTGTAATACGAACTTTTTTGAACCAGTCCACTATTCAAAGGGTCAAAATCAATAAATGTAGTCTCGTCTAATTGACTTTGAATATATCCAGCACTCATCCCAAAAGACAATTGATTCAAATCGATATCGTCCCTAGAAAACATAAGATGATGGGCATAGGTTAATTTAACTCCCTTTTGAGAATGATATCCATTTTTATCATTAAACAAAATAATTCCTGCTCCCGATTTTTCATCAAGGCGCATATTATAACTAGCGGTTTGCAATTCTGGCGCATCCTCTTGACCAAACCATTGCTTGCGACCCGTTATTCTTAATTTGTCACAATTAGAAGCGCCGGCCATAGAAGGATGTAATAAATAATAATTATCCGTTAAATAATCAGAATATACAGGAATCCCTTCTTGTGCAATAGAAGTAAATTGAATCAATAAAACAAAAAGTAATAATCTTAATTTATTGTGCACACTTTGATGTATTTAGTTTTTTAAACTAACGTTAATACTATGATAGTATTGTATTTAATTATCAAATATAGCGATTCAAAGAAAATAACTTTAGTAAATTTGCAAAAAAATAAAACTCATGACAAAAGTGACCATAAAAGAAACACAAAACCCAAGTATATTAAAATTTGAATTCCCTGATTTTATTACTCAAAATGAAAATTTCGAATTTAAAAATATCGACGAAGCTGGAGCATCTCCATTGGCACAACAACTTTTTTATCTGCCGTTTGTAAAAACAGTATATATATCAGGTAATTTTATTGCTATTGAACGTTTCAGTATTGTTGAATGGGATGATGTAAAAGAAGCCGTTGCAGAGCAAATAGAAAAATTTGTGAACGATGGTGGGATTATCATTAAACAAGATGAAAACAAAGCTAAAAAACAACCCATAACCGTTTACGGAGAAACCACACCCAATCCTTCAGCTTTAAAATTTGTAGTAAGCAAGATGCTAACTCGTTCAGCTGTCGAATTTAAAAATATTGACCAAACGGCTTCTGCTCCTTTGGCAAAAGAGTTATTCAAATTTCCATTTGTGAAGGAAATTTTTATTGACGAAAACTATATTTCGGTTACCAAATATGACATTAATAACTGGGATGAAATCACATTGGAACTCAGAAGTTTTATAAAACAGTTTATTGAAAATGGCGGAACGGTTTTAGAAGAAAATTTTGTGCAAGAAACATTGGTTGAGGAAACTAAAAAAACAGAAGAATTTGATAATTTAGATAGTACATCTCAAAAAATAATCAACATATTAGAAGAGTATGTAAAACCAGCCGTAGCTGCCGATGGTGGAAATATTGCTTTTGAATCGTTTGACGAAGAAAATAAAGTGGTAAAAGTAATTCTTCAAGGGGCCTGTAGCGGATGCCCTTCGTCTACATTTACATTAAAAAGCGGCATTGAAGGCTTACTTAAATCAATGCTAAATGATGATACAATAGTTGTCGAAGCGGCCAACGCCTAATGACACCAAACGAAAAGCGTTTCCTTCTTGAAACGCTTTTTTTAGCAACAAAAAAATGAACGAGCTCCATTTAGAAACCAGTCCTTACTTATTACAACATGCCAATAATCCAGTTCATTGGAAAGCTTGGAATAGTACCTCATTGGCTGCTGCCAAAGAAAAAAACCAGCTTATCATTATCAGTATTGGCTACTCGGCTTGTCATTGGTGTCATGTAATGGAGCATGAAAGTTTCGAAAACGAAGCCGTTGCAGCTGTTATGAATGCTCATTTTGTCAATATCAAAGTAGACCGGGAAGAACGTCCTGATATAGATGCAGTGTACATGAAGGCAGTGCAGATTATGACCGGTCATGGAGGTTGGCCTCTAAATGTAGTCGCTTTACCTGATGGGAGACCAGTTTGGGGAGGCACCTATTTTAGAAAAGAAGAATGGACTGACACCTTAGAGCAATTGCAAAAAATGTATCAATTGGCTCCAGAAAAAATGGTAGAATATGCTGAAAAATTACATCAAGGAATTGAAGCTATTTCTATAATTCAAAAAGAGGGTCAAGAAAACTCAAATCAACAACTATTAGTAGAAAACTTAGTAGCCAAGTGGAAAAAAAGTTTTGATTGGGAATTTGGTGGAATGGCTAGAGCACCCAAATTTATGATGCCCAACAATTATCATTTTTTACTACGATATGCGCATCAAAATCAAGATAACGAATTGTTAGAATTTGTTAACCTCACATTGACTAAAATGGCATATGGTGGAGTTTTTGACACGGTAGATGGGGGATTTTCTCGCTACTCTGTCGACATTAAATGGCACGTTCCTCACTTTGAGAAAATGCTATATGATAACGGACAGTTAATTTCACTATACAGCGACGCCTATAAATTGACCAAAAATCCTTTATATAAAAAAATCATTGAGAAATCATTAAACTTTGTAAACAAAGAGTGGAAAACAGCAGAAGGAAGTTTCTATTCGGCTTTGGATGCTGATAGTTTAAATGAAAAAGGACATCTTGAAGAAGGCGCATTTTATGTTTGGAAAATCAATCAATTAAAGGAGTTAATAAAGGAAGATTTCGAACTGTTTGCACAGGTATTTAATATCAATTCTTTTGGTTTATGGGAAGAAGAAAATTATGTCTTAATTCAGAATCAAAGCCTTGAAATGATTGCCGAACTAAACCATCTTTCTTTAACTGAATTAGCAACCAAAAAGAAAAATTGGGAACAACTCCTCTATACCGAAAGAGAAAAACGAACTAAACCAAGATTGGACGATAAATGCCTTACTTCTTGGAATGCCATCATGCTAAAAGGATTTGTAGATGCCTATAAAGCTTTGGGTGATCAAGAATACATAAATTCTGCTATAGCAAATGCTAACTTTATAATCAAAAAACTGTGGTCTCAAGAAGGTAATTTATTTCACAGTTATAAGAATGATACAAGTTCTATTAATGGTTATTTAGAGGATTATTGCTTTGTAATTGCTGCTTTTATTGCCTTATATGAAGTGACACTTGAAGAAAAATGGCTTCATGATGCAAAACAACTTACCGATTATACTTTAGAACATTTTTATGATGTTAAACAAGCGTTTTTTAGATTTACTTCGGATAAAGATGACGCATTAATTAGTGTGCATTATGAAACAGAAGACAACGTAATTCCTGCTTCAAATTCGGTTATGGCTAAAAATTTGAACCAACTCGGCATCTATTTTAATAACTCGTATTATGAAAAAATTAGCCAACAAATGCTAGCTATTCTTTTACCAAATATTGATTATCCATCAGCCTATTCCAATTGGCTGGATCTGTCTCTGACACTATCTGAGCAAAATAGAGAATTGGCTATTTGTGGTCCTGATGCTACGGAAATGAATACGGTTATAACTGGATTGTATTTGCCAAACGTAATTGTTGCTGGTACAAAAAAATCCTCTCAGTTGCCTTTCTTAAAAGATCGATTTACATCGGAAAAAAACCTCTTTTACGTTTGTCAAAATAAAACATGTCAATTACCTGTCGAAGATTTTCAAGAGATGATTACTCAACTTTCTTGGAAGTCGTAATCATAAAATCTTTTAAATAATACGGCTCAAAATAAGCGACGTCTACAAAATTAGATTGTTGAAATTTAGCAAAACTTATGGCACACATCTCTTTGGCAGAAGGGTATTTGATTTCTTTTAAGAAAACAAAATTAGGTTTTACTAAAACAGATTGGCATTTTTCGGCACAATCACCAACGAAATAGACAGTCTCAGAAATAGTTTCAAAAGATGCTTCGGTGATAATCTCTGCTTGGATTTCACGTTGTTTTTCCAATTTAAAATTAAAAATAGCACTGTAGACTTCCATTCTTCGTGCATCGAGCATTGGAACTATGAATCCTTCTTTAACTTTTGCTTGAGAGGCTAAAATTTGCAAAGTATCAACTGCTATCAAAGGTAGATTCAAAGCAAAACACAAACCCTTGGCTGCTGAAACTCCAATACGCAATCCAGTATAGGAACCTGGTCCTTGACTCACTGCAATTGCTGTAAGATCTTGAAAAGTGATTCCAGCTTCTTGTATGATTTCCTCAATAAAAACATGTAATCTTTCAGCGTGAGAATAGCCTTCTTCAGCAATTTCTTTACAAAGAATAATTTTTCCTTCTTGAGCTAAGGCTACCGAACAATTTTTAGTAGCCGTTTCAATATTTAAAATATAATTCAAGCTAATTACTTCTTCTCTGATTTTACTTTTACTTTATCTCCAGAATTTAAATCCTTGGAAACGGTTGTGTATGGACCTGTAATAATTACATCACCCTTTTTAAGACCTGTTAGAACTTCAATATTGGTATCATCTTGAATTCCAGTTTTGATGATGCGAATTTTAGCTTTATTACCTACTTTAACAAATACACATTCAAATTTTTTATCACTTTTCGGAGCTGATTTTTCTGCTTCTGGATCGTCTACTTTAATTTCCTTTACCGCTGCGGTATCCGATTTTACAACAACAGCACTAATTGGCACTGCTAAAACATTCTTTTTAGTCTTAGTAATAATATCTACAGTAGCAGTCATTCCTGGTCTAAATGGAGAATATGTAGATGGCTTGCCGTTTAATAAATCTAGATACGATTCTTTCAAGATTCGTACTTTAACTTTAAAGTTAGTAACTTGATCTGCAGTTAAAGCAGAACTTGCAGAGTTAGCGATACTGGTAACAACACCTCTAAATTCCTTTTTCAAATAGGCATCAACTTCAACTTTAGCCTCATCTCCTACTTTGATTTTAACAATGTCATTTTCATTAACATCAACTTCCACTTCCATATTGTTCAAATTGGCTACTCTTAAAATCTCTGTACCAGCCATTTGTTGGGTTCCCAATACGCGTTCCCCTAATTCTACATTAAGTACAGAAACTGTTCCGTCTGCTGGAGCATAAATAACTGTTCTTCCCAAATTGTCTTTCGCTTCAATTACGGATGCAGAGGCACTTTTAACATTGTAATACGCTGATTCTTTAGATGACTTAGCTACTTCAAAAGCAGCAATCGATTTATCCCAATCTGCTTTAGAAATGATTCCTTTTTGGAATAATATACGGTTTCTTTCGTAGCTTGCTTTTGCTTCATTAAAACTAGCATCTGCTTGTTGTAAGCCCGATTTAGTTCCGGATAAATTAGCTTGAGCCCTATTCAAACCTGAAGTATATAAATCTGGATTAATCTTAACTAATAAGTCTCCTTTATTAACTACTTGCCCTTCTTTAATTGGCAATTCAATAATTTCACCTGAAACCATGGAAGCAATTTTTACTTCAATTTCAGGTTGAATTTTTCCAGTGGCAGAAACAGTTTCGATAATTGTTGATGCATCAACATTAACAGTTTCAATTTCTTTTCCTTCGTCTTTATTACCTATTGCGCCTGTTTTAGACAAAACGATTAATAATGTAATTAAAGCTACTGCTGAACCGAGCAGGATGTATATGGTCTTTTTTGACATGATAAATTAGTTTTTAATGATTGGAATTCCAAAATAGAATTCAAGAATTTTGATTTTAAAAATAGAGTCGTATTTTGTTCTAAGTACTTCCGATTGAGCATTCACTAATAAGGTTTGCGCTTGGTTGTAATCAAAAGAGTTCATCAACCCTACGGCATATTTTTCTTTGGCATAATTGTATGCTTCTTGACGCGCTTCCAATGTAGAAATAGCAGATTCATTAGCATTCAATGCTCCTTTGGCATCTGTAAATGCAGCATAAACCGTTCGCTGCAAGTCTAAGTTTTGTTGTTCTAAAGCAATTTTTGATTTTTCTAAATTAACTTTCGAACGTTCCACATTGTTTTTAACAGAAAAACCATTAAAAACAGGAATTGATAATTGTGCTCCGAAAGATTGCCCTTTATTATCGCTAAACTGAGTCCAAAAAGGATTTGCCGGTTTTGTCACTAGTGTACCCCCTGAAATAGTGGCTACATCTGCATATGAAATTCTGGTATTAAATCCGTAAAAACCTTGAATAGTAGGCTGTAAAGCTCCTTTTGCTATGGCAAGATTTTGTTGAGCAATTTCTAGATTAGTTTGAGCAATCTTAAGATCTGTTCGAGATTCTTTTGCTTTTTCAACAATAGCATTTGGAGACTGAGTTAAAACAGCTATTTCATCAGTAACTCTTATTGAATCAATTACATCAAAATTTTCAAACTCTTTTATTTGTAATAGCTGAGCCAAACTCAATTTAGAAATTAGTAAGGCATTTTCTGCAGCAACCACATTTTGTCGGTTTAAAGCCAAATTTGCTTTGATGTCTAATACATCTCCTCTTGGGATTGATCCTGCATTAACTAATTCTATGGAACGATTCAATTGTTTGTCATTAATTGCCAACTGCTCCTGTTGTACTTTTAAATTCTCTTTATTAAAAAGTACTTGCAAAAAAGCATTGGCTACATTCAAAGCAATATCTTCTTGCATTTTAAGTAATTGATATTTAGAGGCAATTAAAGCTAAATTAGCTCTTCGCAAATTGTTTTGGTTTTGTAGGCCCTTATAAATATCAATTCCTACATTGGCTCCAGAAGAAGTAAATTGAGTGGTTTGATTTCTTAATAAACCTGTGGTAATATCTTGATTCAAACCAATATTCCAAGAATGGTTTGTAGTAAGGTTAATTGAAGGAAGAAAATTGCCTAGAGCACTTTTTTTATCTACAGAAGCGATCTGAGTATCTAATTCTGATTGCTTGATCGAGATATTGTTTTCTAAAGCATAGTTTACGCACTCTTCCAGCGTCCACTTTTTAGATTGTGCTTGAATTGACAATCCAAAAAAGAGGATTACAATCAAACTGAAATAACTATTTTTTTTCATATTCTTTGAATGAATGTTCAGTAAAGATACTATACAAATTTACATTTTCTAGTTAAGAATTACAGTAGAAGCTGTAATTATTTTAGCAATTAAAAACTATTAGACAGCTTAGCATCTGATTTGTTACAATTACGATTGAAAATATACTACTTTTAGTATTTTTGTACAAATTCATATCCAATGCAACGTATTAGCATTATTCTTTTTTTTCTAGGTTTTCTATCCATAGCCGTTAACTGTTCTTCGCCAGCTAAAATTAACAACTTCAAGCCTGAGCTTGACGATGCTATTCCATTAGCCTACGACAATAGTCCTTCTTATATTCATCTACCCATTGCAATTCAATTAAAAGATATTGAAAATAAAACCAATCATTCCCTAAACGGTTTACTATATAAAGACACGATTATTGAGGATGATAATATCGAAATTAAAGTTTGGAAAATTGCTCCAATTCGCTTCGAAAATAGTACAAGCCCAATAGATAATGGAAAAATAAAAACTACTTTACCATTAAAAGTGACTATAAAATACCGAGTTGGCACTGCGAAATTGGGAGTAAGTTTATATAACACAAAAGAATTCGACTTAAATGGAATTGTTACTTTGGTAAGTGATGTTGATTTATCAAATTGGAAATTATCAACTAAAACAAAATTTGAATCTGTTGAATGGACTGAGAGTCCTACTATGAAACTTTTAGGAAAAAATATTCCAGTAACCTTCCTCATCAATTCAAGTCTTCCTCTTTTTAAAACTAAAATAGAAAGAAAAATAGACGAGGCGATTTCCAAATATATGGATTTCAAGCCCAATGTTTTGTATGCCCTTGAAAAAATAAGCATGCCTTTTCAGATGAGTCAAGACTATGAAAGTTGGCTCCGACTAACCCCTATAGAAATCTATAGTACCAATGCAAAATTAGTAGCCGAATCCATTCAAATAAATATGGGAATAAAATGTATAATAGAAACGTTAATCGGGAATAAACCTCAAACTAAATTTAACCCCAGTGCCATTGTTATTAAAGCAGTAAATACTATTCCAAATGCAATAAGTGCTAATATTACTGCTGTCTCCACCTACCAGGATGCATCAGTTGTCGTTACAAAAAACTTTGCCGGGCAAGAATTTATCTTTGGTAAAAAGAAAATTAAAGTCCAAAACGTAACTATTTGGCATAAAAAAGGAAAAATTATTTTTGGTTTAGACCTAACAGGAAGTGTGAATGGATCTATTTATTTGTCTGGAGTACCACACTATAATGAAACTAGTCAGGAGATTTATTTTGACCAAATGGATTATGCTCTGGAAACCGAAAATAAACTTCTTAAAACCGCAAACTGGTTAGCCCAAGGTATTATTCTTAAAAAAATTGAAGCCAATTGTAAGTATTCAATTCGTAAAAATTTAGAAGAAGGCAAGAAAAATATTGAAGGTTATTTGAAAAATTATTCTCCATTATCTGGCGTTTATGTAAACGGAAATATTGGAAATATTCAATTGAAAAAAATGCAATTAACAAACCAAGCAATCTTGGCTTATTTGAAAATTGATGGGGAAGTAAAAATTAGAGTTGACGGCTTAAAATAAATTTATTTTTTCTTCATTCTGTAAATAGCATAGCCTATTCCCCCAACCAACACATAAGGAATTACCATTAAGTAAACAATCCCATCATTTACAGCTTCGGCTTTCGTTTTGTTTCCTTCACTAGCCAAAGACGCTCTACACATAGCACATTGTGCATTGGAAGTAGTGGCGAAAATAAAAAAGAAGACTAAAGTAAGCCAGAAATTGGAAATCCAACTAAATTTTCTTTTTGGTAACTTTTGAAATGGATTAGTGTACATAATAAGGAGCAATCATAATGTACACAATTACACCCGTTACTGCAACATACAACCAAATTGGAAAAGTGATTTTAGCAATTTTTTTATGCTGGTCAAATTTGGAAGCCAAAGCACGTACATAGCTTATCAAAACTAAAGGGATTACTGCAATAGACAAAATAATATGTGAAATCAATAAAACAAAATAAACCAATCGAATAACGCCTTCTCCTCCAAACTTGGTAGAATCAGAAGTCATATGATAGGCAACATACATCACTAAAAAAGCTAACGACAATGCAATTGCAAAAGTCATCAAACGTTCATGAAGTTTTCTATTTCCTTTTTTTATAGCCATTACAGCAGCAATAAGAACTACAGCTGTTATACCATTAATAGTTGCATAAATAGGAGGTAAAAAAGAAAGCGGTTCTACATCGTAACCCAAATCTTTCAATTTAACATTAAATAAAATAGCTACTACAACAGGTATCACAATAGAAACTAATACAATTAATGTATTGTACTTTTTATCAATAGTTACATTCTCTTTCATAATTATTCGTTTAATAACAGTTTAATATCTTCTTGAATTTCTTTTACTCCTTTGGCCTCTAAGCCATCATAATATAAAATTGGATTTCCGTATTTATCTTTACGACAGCGGATATTTCCATCCTTATCGATCAAAGCAAAAAGTCCTGAATGTTCAAATCCACCACTTACTTTACTATTTTCTCCAGCATACAAATTAAACCCTTTGTTGGCTAAATTAAAAATATAATCTATATCTCCAGTTAAGAAATGCCAATTTGATGATCTAACTCCCAAAGTAGCAGCGTGTTCTTTCAATACTTTAGGGGAATCCGTTTCCGGATCAATACTAATGGAGGCTATTCCAAAATTAGGATTGCCAAAAAACTGTTTTTCGATAACCAACATGCTTTGATTCATCTTTGGACAAATAGTAGGACAACTAGTAAAGAAAAACTCAATTACAAAAACTTTTCCTTTGAAGGTAGCATTAGTAATTTTCAAATTATTCTGATTCGTTAGTTCAAATTTCGGACAAGGCCCAATTAGAACCAAACTTTCGTTTGTAGTTGCTCGACTTTCAACTTTATCCAAGCGATCTGCCGAAGTAACCGATCCATTTTGAATTCGTTCAACTATAGTTGGCACAACTAAAATCCCAAAAACTAAAATGATAAACGATATTCCTATATAGGATTTATTT
This sequence comes from Flavobacterium ammoniigenes, assembly GCF_020886055.1. Taxonomy (NCBI): domain Bacteria; kingdom Pseudomonadati; phylum Bacteroidota; class Flavobacteriia; order Flavobacteriales; family Flavobacteriaceae; genus Flavobacterium; species Flavobacterium ammoniigenes. The sequence continues at coordinate 269,040 of NZ_AP025184.1, forward strand.
TTCATTGTCTAGTAAATTAAATTTTTCGTGAAGCATTATGATTTTTCTTAAGTGCTGCACGGTATTCATATAAAATTACTTTAAAATCATCCAGCATTTCATTACTTAATTCAGATGGATGAAAAGTATCATATCCTTCTTTGTAATCTTTATTATCTTTTCTGCCTCTCAAATTTCTTTCTTTATCGAGTATATAAATCATTGAAGTACCCAAATTACTATCTAAATCCCCGACTAATTGTAATTGTTTGTAATACGCATCAATTTCTGTAGGGCTTGCAAATACAAATTGCCATTGAGCCACTTCGGTATAAGTACCCAATGCTTTAAGCACTCGTTCGGCGTCTTTTTCAGTTCCAATTGGACAAAGGTAAACAAACTGTAGGTCTTTAAATTCGTGGTATCTTTGATATACTTTCTGATTTAAATTATACAAGTTTCCTCTATTTTTCAAAAGTTCAGTACCTCCAAAACCTAAAATAGTGACTTTACCATCTAAACTTACTTTATTTCCACTGAGAGACTTCCAATTACCAAAATCAGCGGTTTTAGAAGTAATTATTGGCAACTTAGTATAACTATTTACGCCTGATGCAAAAAAAAGATACGCAACGATAGGCAAAATAAAAAGCACAAATAAAACAATATTTTTTTTCATGGGTTTCTAATAAATATATAAAGAACAAAAATAAAAAAAGGCACGCAAAGCGTACCTCTTTTATTGAATTAATATCGTGTTAAAAATTCCATTTTATGGTAGAATTTTTAAAAACCTCATAAATATAATCTCCTTCTGTCAATAAAATAAAAAGAATATACAGTACTAAAAATACAACGGGGAAAACCACTGCATTTCTCAACGAAGTTTTTTCGCCTTCAATGTGCATAAAAGCCCATACAATATAATATGCTTTGAAAATTGTCAATGCATAAAATATCCAATTTAATAAATTTAACCCAAGAAAATTTGTCATATGAAGTGATTCAGGTTTAATGATACCTAAAATAACTTCTATAATGGTTACTGCAGATAAAATTCCGAAAACTTTCCAGATTCTGCTAGTATTTGATACGTGATCGTGTGACATGATAATTACTTTTATTGAAAATTAAACAAGATAGAATACTGTAAATACAAATACCCAAACTAAATCTACAAAGTGCCAGTATAAACCAACTTTCTCAACCATCTCATAACTTTTTCTTTTTTCATAAGTTCCTAAAAGAACATTAAAAAAGATAATGATATTAATGATAACTCCAGAGAATACGTGAAAACCGTGAAAACCAGTAATGAAGAAGAAGAAATCGGCAAACAATTTATTACCGTATTCGTTTCTAATTAAATTAGCACCTTCAACAACTACTGCAGCATCTTTCAAACGTGCAACAGATTCTTCTCTTGACAATATTGTTTTATGTTTTTCTTTAGTGATCGTTTCTGTTCTAATTAACAAATCAGGGTGTGCTTCAAAACCAGCTTGAACTTCAGCAACAGAATAAGTAGGTAAAGTTGGCTCACTCATAAACCATCTCCCTTTATTTCTAGTCAATTGCTCTCTTTCTTCAGGTAAAGTAGCAGCAAAATCAGCCAAGGCTACTCTATGCCCTTCTTTGTCAACAAATTGAAGTAAACTTCCTCCTTTAGTTTCGATAGCACCATATTCTCCTTTGATGAAATTTTTCCATTCCCAAGCTTGAGAACCAACGAAAATTAAACCTCCAATAATGGTTAAGAACATGTAAATTGTCACTTTCGCTTTGTTTAATTGATGACCTGCATCAACTGCTAAAACCATGGTAACAGAAGAGAAAATCAATATAAATGTCATTAATGCCACATAATACATTGGAGCAGATACTCCGTGTAAGAATGGAAAGTGTGTAAACACTTCATCAGCCAAAGGCCAAGTTTCAATAAATTTAAATCTAGAAAAACCATAAGCTGCTAAAAATCCAGAGAATGTTAAGGCATCTGACACGATAAAAAACCACATCATTAATTTACCATAACTTGCTCCCATTGGCTCATTTCCGCCTCCCCAAGTTTTTTCTTCACTATTTGCAGTAGTAACTGTAGCTCCCATAAAAAGTTATTCGTTAAAAAGTTCCCAAATTTACGTTTTTTTCTTATTTAAAGAAAATTAAAAATAAAAATATATATACCCATAGAATATCAAGAAAGTGCCAATACATTGCACCTAGCTCAATTCCAAGAGTTTGTGATGCATTGTATTTTTGTTTAAAATGATTATAAATTATAATTAAAAGAGAAATTATACCTCCTGCAAGGTGCAACAAGTGCATTACCGTTACAACATAAAGAAAGGTAGTGGTAATCGAACTAGCTTGTCCGGTGAAATAATAGCCTTCAGCCACAATCTGTCCAAAACCTGCAAATTGTAAAATCACAAATAAAATTCCTAATAATAATGTAGATAATAACATTATAGTTGTTTGTCTATAATTGTCTTTTTTAATGGCTTTTTTTGCCAAGAAAAAGCTAAGACTACAACTTAAAATTACAAATGTGCTCCAGTAAAATGCTGTTGGCAATTGAAAATCTTTCAACCAATCTGCTCTTGACTTACTTACTACAAAAGCACTAGTAAGCCCTGCAAACATCATGGTCATACTTACCATCGCAAACAACAAAATCAATTTAGCCGAACGCTCTTTTTTTACTTTTTCTTCGTTTTGTGTCATTGTCATATCCATAACTATCTTAAAAATTTGTCAAATATATAAACTAATTGCAATAGTGTAATGTATGCAACACTAACTAACATTAAGGTTCTTGCCGCTTTAGCTGTTCGTAATTGGTACAATCGAATTGCATACAACAACATCCAAAGTCCTAATAATAAAACAATAACAGCAGCTAATGGTGTAACATACAATTGTCCTGTATACCCTAAAACAGGTAAAAGAGATGCGACAATTAGCCAAATCGTATACAAAATGACTTGCATAGCTGTTCCTTTATCTTTCTTGCCGGTTGGCAACATAAAAAAGCCGGCTTTTTCGTAATCTTCATATAAAAACCAGCCAATTGCCCAAAAGTGAGGAAACTGCCAAAAAAACTGAATCAAAAACAAAGTTCCAGCTTCAATACCGAAATTATTAGTAGCCGCAACCCACCCTAACATAAACGGAATGGCTCCTGGAAAAGCCCCTACGAAAACAGAAAGCGAGGTAACTGTTTTTAACGGCGTATAAACACTGGTGTATAGAAATATTGAAATTGCACCAAACATGGCCGATTTTGGATTGATTGTATACAGTAAAACAATTCCTAAAATAGTAAGTGCAAAAGCAATTATCAATGCCATATTAGACTCCATCCTACCTGACGGTATAGGTCTATTTTTGGTACGATCCATTAAAGCATCTAAATCTTTTTCGATCACTTGATTAAATGCATTAGAAGCGCCCACCATACAATATCCTCCAATAATTAATTTTAGAAGAACTACACCACTTAACGATGCCAAATCAGTTACGCCAATTAAAAAACCAGCTATAGAAGAAAAAACGACACTTACTGCAAGACCTGCTTTAGTGATCGCTTTGAAATCAAAATAAATAGCTTTGAGTGAAATTGTATTCAATGTATTTTGTATAAAAACTGGTGCAAAGATACAAATAAGATTATGGAATTTAGAGCTTGAAAATTAGATTTTTTTTATAGAAAAATACACTTGAAAAATAGTTACTTTTTGCGCTTATCAAATGTAAAATACAAATACAAACTAAGTACAATAATTGCAATTTCAAAAACAATTAATGAAGGAATAATTCCGATTGAATCCGCTAAAAATCCAAGCAAAACTGCCGGTATACCAAAACCTACATAACCAAAAAACATATAACCCGAAACGGCTCTTGCTTTTTGCTCCCCTCCTAAGTCAGCAATAAGCGCTAAACCACCTTGGTAACTAAACCCGTAGGCTGCCAAACCAATACAGGCAGTACCCATTAATACTATTGGTAAAACTCCTAAATACGATCCTAAAATTACTAGTCCAAATCCAAAAGGGATTATGACAAATCCTAATTTTAAGCTGGTTTTGGGAGCAAATCGTTTTCTAATAACGGGTTGAAGAAATCCCCCGGTCCAATTAATTAGCACCAAACAAAAACCAGCATAAGCGGTAAGCCCAAATGTAGCTAGTTGTGTTGGAATTATTGCAATCACAACACCTGTAGTTGCCCAGCAAATAGCAATCGATACATTTATCGGAAAAGATCCTTGAGGAAAATAAGGCAATCTGACTAAAGACCCCCCAATTGGCGGTAATTTGGGAAGAAAGAAAGTGAGTAGTAAACCTATAATTGTAATCCCAACTGCAATGAAATAGGTAAATGGTAAATACGAATAATGAATAAGCAAAGCGATACTCGTCATAAAAGCACCCCCACTAAATCCGATAGCTGTTGCCATTGATGTAGCATTAGCAGCACGAACAGATGCGCTTGCATCAGAATGAAGTAATTCCGAAATGTAAGCAGTTCCTGTTCCCATGCTCAACGCCAAGGCAACCCCTTGAAAAAAACGAGCAAAAATTAAGGCATAAATCGTTGGGAAAATAGTAATAATTAAATTGGAACAAAAAGCTAAAAAAAGACTAAAAATCAATACTGGTTTTCGGCCTATTCGATCCGAAATACCTCCTAAAAATACATAACTTGGCAGCATCCCCAATATATAAGCTGATAAAACTAATGACGTTTGTCCGTTATTGAATCCAGCTAATTCAGCATAAGGACGAAATAATGGCATGGACAAATTGACTGCCAATGTAATGAGGAAAAGAGCAAATGAGATAACCGCAGTAGGTTGTAATTTCATATTTTAATTATAAAAAAATCCCACCTAAGTGGGACTAATTATTTATTTTATGACTGATTTTTTCGAATTTGTTTTGCAACAAGAACAAAAAATAAAGCTAGCAATGCTCCTGTAAAATTTGCCAAAACATCAAAAACATCTCCATTTCTAGTTACTGTAAGTCGGGATTGAAGTATTTCTATTCCGATTCCGAAAAACAAAGAAAAAAACACTGCGCCAATTAAAAGCTTAGTTTGATTTTTCTTTTTTACTTGTTTTTTAAAAAATAAAAACCAAAGTATGGTAAATACAAAATGAAAAAAAGAATGGGCCAATTTATCTAAATTCGGAATGCTAATTGATGGAATATCTGAAGCAGGTGCCAAACAAAAATAGGCGACCACTACTGTCCAGCTGAAGGCAATCCAAAAATAAAGATTGTTAAGCACCAATCAATTCTTTGTATGCGTCACTTGAAAGTAATGAATCCACTTCTGCCAAGTCAGATACTTTTACTTTAATCATCCATCCCGCTCCATAAGGATCAGAATTCACGCTTTCTGGTGCGCTTTCTAATGCATCATTGAATTCAATAATTTCTCCTGACAACGGTAAAAACAAATCAGATACTGTTTTAACAGCTTCTACAGTTCCAAAAACCTCATCTTTATCTAGCGTTTGATCTAAAGTTTCTACTTCAACATAAACAATATCTCCCAATTCTTTTTGAGCGAAATCTGTAATTCCAACGGTAGCAACATCTCCATCGATGCTAACCCATTCGTGATCTTTTGTGTACTTTAAATTTGCAGGTATATTCATAATATTAGGTGTGTATAATTAATTATTGAATTTTGAAAAGCAAAGGTAGTATCTTCATTTGAAAATCAAATTAGAATTGGAAATTAATTTCCGAAATTATATCGAAGTGTAAAACCAGATCGAATATTTGTCAATGGAAAAGTAGTAGACACTACTGCTTTTGAAAATGAATGATCGTAATAAAAAATAGCCGTTAGGTTTTTGCTCAACGAATAATCTGCTGTTAGCTTTAACGACCAAATGTTTTGACCGGCAGCCAATTGATTTTTATTATAATCCAAATATCTTACAATAGTTTGATTGTCTCTTAATGAAACATCTGCTTTTATGTTGATATCACTTTTGATAATTCCGGTTGGATTATCTGCTAAACGCGAAGAGAAAATTACATCCTTAAATCGGTACCCTAATCCAATTATGTATTCTATACCTTTTACTTCTGTCAATAAATTATTGTCAAAACTCATTGATAATGCTCGGTCTTTTTTAATCTCGGTTAGTACTTTTAATGAATTTTTCAACTCAAAATCCATTCGTACTAATGGACTAAATTGTTCTACTAAATTGACGTTGGACATAATGGTTGAGTTTAAAAAATTTCCATTTTTATCCAACCCATTTGGGTTTTTATCGAACTCTAAGTTGGAACGAAATGCATTAATCGTATACGATGATCTGTAATTATGTTGGAACGAAACCCGTTTGAAATTATTCTTGAAAAATTCGTATCGCATAAAACCATTATATCGAATTGACCAATTGGGCAATGGCATACTTTTAAAAATACCTAATGACGCATCCGTAGCATTTGATCCCGAGTAAGCGGCAAGAAAAGCTGGTAACAAAACTGCTTGATTATTTTTTCCAAAACCTAATGGATATCCATCAGTATCTAAATTAGCCGGGTTTCCGATATCTATACCTTTTGCTATTGCTAAACGATTAGCCACAATAATTCGATTGTCTCTAAAATCGTCAAAAGCAGCTGATGAAACTCCATCGCTTTTGGTAAAAGAAGTTGAAATAAGTACGGTTGAAATTGAAAATATTCCAGAACTATAGGGCGATCTTGCATTATAATTTCCGTTTTCAATATCATATTGTTCAGAAAAATTCTCAGAATAGGAACGGTCCATACTCAGGTCAATTTTCAAATCGGGTAGTACATCTACAGTGGCGGTGGCTTTAAAAATAGTATTTTTTACTTGGGTGAAATTTTGGTTGAAATTCGGATAATTAGTCAACCAACCTCTTTTAGCGGCTTCATAGCGAATGTCATCTTGGCTTCCAAAAATAAAACCCATTGTAGGTTTTGAAGAACCAAAAAAACCAATACCTGGAGTATAGCCAGGCATGACCGTTCCACTGTTTTGGGTATAATTCATTTGGATGTTTTTCACACCAGTCAAAACACCAATTAACCCATCCATAAAAGGACTAGATTGGTTTTGTGAATTAGTAGCCTGCACCATTTTTTCTCCTGGTTTTGGAGTGACTAGTTTAGGTCTTGAGTTGATTTGCGCTTTGGATTTAGTTATACCTAAATAACGATAGAAACTTTCCATGTTAAACGTAGCATTCAAATTATTGGAATTGGCATTTTGGATAGTGTTCCCCAAATTATAGGAACTACCGTCTATTTCAATTTCAGACAAAGCCTCAGAAGCACGTTGCCAACTGTAATCAGCAGTGTATGAATAATTCGCTTTTATAAAACCAAAAATTGGGATTTTGTTGATCGGTAATTCATAATTAACCACAAGCTGTTGTTGGTGTTGATTAGGAGTTCCAATATTCCAATAATCATCCCAAACCGTTAGTTCGTTATTCGAGGAATTATCAGCATTTAAATAACTCTTTACAATATTTCCAGAAGATGCTGAATAATTTAATTTTAATGCTTTGGTAAGATTGTAATTGAATCCATATTGATAGTTAAATGCATAATTTCTTCTATATAAAGCATCTAAACCAATTCCTTCTACTCCATCTACTTGTCTAAATTGTTGTCGGTTATATTGTCTAATAATATCTGAATTGAAAGAAATACTAGCCGGTAAAAAATTAAAATTAAAGTCCTGCAGTAATTTCCAATACCCACTTTTTTTCATAAATGCCATTTTGTTAAATGGCTCCAAAGGTTTTGAATTGAAACTATAGGCAAAATCTACTGAAGTAGTAACTTGTTGATCAGCGTAATCTTCGATTTCAAAATCATGACGTTGCACTTCATTAATAGATTGCGAAAATGTGAAATTTTCAGGATCATACAAATGGGATTTACTTTGCGGATTTTTTTCTTTACGCACCCCAATAAAGTTGATACTTGTTCGTTTTGTATAATCGATAGCACGATTGCGAATATTTGCCTTACTATCAGCATCTGTAGTAGTTGTTAGTAATTGCTTCAATCGGATATCTTGATTGAATGGATCGTATTCAGGGGTAATAATTTCTTCTCCCACTCCATAATTAAACGGCAAATTAACACCCCATTTTTTGGGCAATAACTTTCCTAAGTTAACATTAGTAACAATATTGTATTGCTGAATATCTTCGCGACTTCGTTCATTTGGACCTTGCTCCAAAGCCCCAAAACCAATGGTTGTTTTCTTTCCTGAAGCAGAAACCGTTACTAAATCAGCCATATTAGAATCGACATTCAGTATCGCTGCCATACCCCCTTTATTGTCCATATCAGCCAAACGCAATTCATTGAACCAAACCTCTCCTTTAATTCGTCTCGATGTTTCGTTACTTTTTACCCCTACCATCAAGGTTCTAACCAAACCAAAATTAGGATTTCCTTTGATTCCTAATCGCAATTTATTGGTTTTACTTGCCGCTTTTGGATCTAACTGTTCTTCATTTTGATAGTAAATACCATCTTGAGGCAAAGTCGTTGGATCAACTCCCATCGACTGAATTTTTAATTTGGTTAACAACTCTAAAGCGAGATCGATTTGATTTTCATCTGGCCAAACTACCTCAGGACTCAAAGGAGAACAATCTGAATTAGACGATGAAGAGGGTAAAGTTACTTTTAAAGGAATTTCGACTTGGTAGAAGTTTTGGGTAAAATCATTTCCAAAACGAATAAATCCTATCATTTGATTGTCTCGAATCGCAATTTCATTAGGCAAAGATTCTGCGTGTAAAAACATTTTTAATTTGTTAAACTGACGCATGTCTACACTAACATTTTTAAATACTGCCCTTGAATCTCCAGTTTCTAAACCATCTCCAGATACGCGTAAAGAAAGAGATTGCTCATCTTGATTAATAACAGTATTGTTATTATACAATTGCTCTCGTACTACTCCTGGAGGGGTGATATAGTTTATTGGACATCTTTCGTTATTTTGCTGAAGATTCACTGCTAATACATCCAAATCGGTTCTGTCATCATCTACATTGGTATCTCTTACATCCAATGTATTGGTATACCTTCTCCACTCTCCACGAACTAATTCCAATGCACCAAAACGAACCGTAACAGGATTAGCGAATCCTGTCATAAAAAGTCTTATAAATCGAATAGAACGAAAATCGGAAATACTACCTATAGTGTTTTGAGGTTGCGAAACAGGTATTTTAAATTGGATCCATCGGGCATCAGTTGTGGATCCATCGGGCAATGTTACTTGTGTATTTCTAATATCGGTCACAAAATTTTGACCTACTTCCATATTGGGTTTCATATCAATGCCGTATTCATAATACGCATTAATAGTATTCATGGTATTGTCCCGATTGATATCTTCTACATCAGGAAAAGTCGTGGCTCCTCTGTTAGGGGTATCAATAGAAACAGCTGAGTTTCCATCCGTCCCATTGTAATTTTTATAGCGATCCAATACATTACCAGAAGCATTTAAATAATAATTGTAATCGTCTGCCGCAGGATCTGTTTCGGTGGCAAAATTAGAATAGGTAGCTGCTTCATCATCATTTTTAAGACCATCTAGACCAATATCTTGATTGGTTCTGTTCGATGGATTGGTATCAAATGTATAAATTAGTGATTGAGAAGCTGGGACATTTCCCCAAAGTGATCTTGGATTGGCAACAACCTGATCAGGACCTAATCCGTTTTCATACTGTTTTCTTCCGTCTTTGAGGACATCTTCGGAAATCTCTCCTAAATTGAAATATATTTTTCCTGCATTTGATGGCGTTGTAGCGCCTTTTCCAACATAAGGATCTAAAACCCAAAATTGAATATATTCGACATTTCCTTGCTCAAAATTGGTGGAGTTAATGGCTCTCATAATCCCCCCAAAATTATCTCTAGGATTAGACGACACTGCTGAATTGTTATTATAGGGTCCGCGCTCCGAAGGGTAGTAACTCAAATCCAAAGTATTGATTACCTGTGTTTGTCCCTGTGCAATATCCGTTAACGGATATAATTCTTGACTAAAAATCCTTCTTGTTGAATTCAATGAAAGATCGTTGTTTGAAATTCCGCTTGGCTTTTGAGTGTAAAAAACAGGATCTATAGTATACCAAGCTAACCTAGCTCTTTTAAATCCATAGGATAAATCATTGGCACTTTCATTGAAATTATACCTGCTTTCAGAATCATTAACTGGGGTAGATGCCAAACTCCAAGCTAAGGGAGAACGCATGTCAATAGTAGACTGAGATCCTTCAAAATCATCCACATAAATGGTTGATTCCCCTTGAAATTGATCTGCTTTAGGCGTATCGGGTTTCAAGAAAGCAATTTCTCCTTTTACAGAAAGATTAGAAGGAACATCGGTATCAATATTGGGCAATTTATTGGCTAACCTGGTTAAAAAAGGCACCTCTGTTGAAAATGCAGTGTTCACTCCAAAAATGGTATTGTTCACTGATTCCTGTCCAAAACTCGATTTTTGAGTAAATGGTCTCTCGGTCATTTTTAAAAATGTAGCTCCAACTAGAAACTGATCTGAAATCTTATGCTCTACATTCACCCCCATAAAACGTCGGGTTTGTTGGCCAAAAATAGAATTATTCTCTAATGAAACTTCTATAGGTGTATTTGACGCTTGCAGTGAAGGATCTAAAATTTGAACCCTTCCTAATTGATAATTCACACTGTAATCAACACCTTCAACCAATATCCTTCCAGCAGCAGAAACCTTTACAGAACCCTGCGGTACATTAAACGCTCCAATTGGAATTCCTTCACCTGTTGATGATTTATACTTTCCTCGTAATAAAAATTTATTTTTTTCACTATCCTGTAAAGCAGCTGATTGAGTACTTCGATACAGGTTACTAAAAACATATTTCTTTTGATTGGGGTTGTAGGAATCAACACTTTTATAGGATTCGGATGATCCTGGATTTTTTAATTTTGAAAATAATAATTCGCCAAAAGGTTCTTTCACAGTAAAAATAATTCGACCGTTTTGAGCATCAATTGTCAAACCAGGCATAAAGTCAAAAAAACCATCTCCGCCAACCTGTGGATCATTATTATAATTTAATTTATCTAAATTGAATACCTTTAATAAAGGGGTTTCTGCTAATTTATTATCCGGACTTGGATTAACTGGAAAAGGGGAACCTGTAACAGGAGTGATGTAATTTAGTGGAGAAGGATCGGTATACAGAATGTTGAATCTAAAGTCTTCTTTTTTCAATTGATAGCCCCCAGGGATTTGATAAATATTTTTCATCATCAAATTCCAAACTGGATTTTTCACATTAGTCAAGTTGCTTTTCAGCATCTTTAAAATTAAACTTTGTGTAATTACAGCTTGGGTTGCTGGAGTACTTCCTGTTACCAGTGTCGCATCAATTCCATCATTTCCAAATTCACCCACTTGATATACTTGATCACCAATAGTATATTGATAGGCAACTGCTAATACCTCATCATTAGCTAATTTTTGTTGTAGCGAAATATAACCTAACTGAGGATGGAATGTAAATTCATTAGGATTTAACTTTCTTGCATTTTCTAATTTGGAATAATCTTGTCCTTCACGTACTGTAAAATTAAATCCGGCTTGTGCCGTTGCCATTTCACGAATATTAGAGTTCAACAATCCCGTACCAGATTTAATTTGATCTGGATCGTAATCGTTATTTTTATTGTCTGAAGGTGAATTTGGTTGTTGATTAAACATTCCCGATGACGGATCTTTTACTACAACTTCTGCATCTGTAAGCCCGTTTAATTGCGCCTCTCCTAAATCCTGAATGGCAATAATATTTCGAATATTATTATTCGTAGTAGTAATTCGATTTTGCCTATTAGTTACCCAAACTTCTATACGATTGATTTGAACTCTACTATTAATAAAAGGGTAGTTGGAAAGTGCTTTATCGTAATTATTTCGAAAGTATTGGGACAAGAAAAAATGGCGATCACTATCGTAATCCAATGCAAATATTTCGAAATTTTGAATGGCACCCCCGCCTTCGGCAACAATACTTTTGGTTTGTGATTTTTGTTCAGAGAACACTCCCGTAACCGTAGTTTTTCCAAATTGCAATTTTGTTTTTACCCCAAATAAACTTTGTGCTCCTCGAATTAAAGTACTATTCAAAGGCATGCTCACATTACCCACTTCAATATTCTGAATAATCGCATCTTCTGAAGCACTATACGTTGGGTCATAGGCGATTTTAAATATATTTTGAAACGAAAAAGTAGATTGGGTATCATAATTGGCATTAACACTTAGTCGTTTTCCCACCTTTCCCGTTAAACCTAAACTAATTCTTTGGTTAAAATCAAATGTAGTTGTTGTACGATTCCTAGGAGAAAAAGAGGGATTGTCTTGCTTGGTATACCGAAGACCTAAATCCATTTCTACTGAACCGGTTGGTTTTACATCAATTGTATTCCCTCCAAAAATGGTTTCAAACAATCCTGATTTAACATAATACTTTGGTAATAAATCTTTTTTGGCCGCTTCTGTTCCTTGTTTTTTACCCTCTACAGCATCTAATTTTTTCCTAAAATAGGAACGCATTGATTCTTTGAGAACCAAACTTTCATATTCTTTTGGCGTTAAAATAATAGGATAATCAATTGTAAAACCATTAACCGAATTGGTATAAACATAACGGTCCGTTACAGGGTCATAGGTATAGCCCGACAAAATACTTTTGGGGTCTTTAATAGTAATTTTACCTATTGAAAACCCTTTTTTAATCGTATCTTGAACTACTGGTGTAACTTGAGCTTGAGCAGCACAAGTGGCAAATAAAATTAGCAATAGCTTGCAAATTTTATTCATGAAATTCCCTGTTTCTTTATGCAATTACAAACTTTTTAATGCTTTTTTAATAATCGATTCAACCGAAGCATCTGGATCTTCTTTGATGATTTTTTCTACTACCTTTTCGGATGTTTTTCGAACAAAACCTAAAACCTCCAAAGCAGATAACGCTTCATCTCTGTTTGTATTGTTTAATACCATGGAAACTTCATCTAAATCATATAATTTCAAGACTTTGTCTTGTAAATCTAGGATAACTCTCTGGGCCGTTTTGATTCCAATTCCTTTTATGGATTGAACCGTGCCTACATCACCTGAGGCAATCGCTTGAATTATTTGTTTAGGTTCTAAAGAAGATAGCATCGTTCTGGCTATACTTGCCCCGATTCCCGATACTGATAATAACATTTTAAATATTTCACGTTCTGATTTTTCAAAAAATCCAAACAAAGTATGCGCATCTTCTTTGACTTGAAGATAGGTAAATAATTTGATCTGATCGGAATTGGGAAGTAACGAATACGTATGCAACGAAATGTTGATATGATACCCTACTCCGCCACAATCAATAACAACTTCGGTCGGGTTTTTTTCAACTAATTTGCCTTGAATATGTGCTATCATAATTATGTATAGGAATTATCTCTTTGTTACTTTTTTTGTTTTTCTTGTGCGTCAATTACAGCTATAGCAGACATATTCACCATTTCTTCAACACTCGCACCCAATTGAAATATATGAACGGGTTTACCCATTCCCAACATAATTGGCCCTATAGATTCTACATTATTCAATTCTTTCAACAATTTATAGGTAATATTAGCCGACTCTAAATTAGGAAATATTAAAGTGTTGACTTTTTTGCCAGCCAATTTTGAAAAAGGAAATTTTTTCTCCAACATCTCTTGATTTAAAGCAAAGTCAGCCTGGATTTCTCCATCCACAATCAAATCAGGATGGTTTTTATGTAAATAAGCAACTGCTTCTCTTACTTTACCAGCGCCTTCGTTGGTTGAAGAGCCAAAATTTGAAAAAGAAACCATCGCAATGACTGGCTCAATACCAAACATTCTGGCAGAATTAGCAGTCATAATGGCAATTTTGGCTAAATCATCAGCTGATGGATTAATATTAATTGCAGTATCCGATAAAAACATGGGGCCACGAGCCGTTAACATCATATTGGTAGTAGCTACTAAAGATGCTCCTGGAGCTTTTTCGATCAACTGTAACATCGGTTTTACTACGGATGGATAACTTCTAGAATGTCCTGAAACCAAAGCATCTGCTTCACCTTCATTGACCATCATTGCCGCAAAATAATTTCTTTCGCGCATTAATTTTTGAGCATCCAACAAGGAGATTCCTCTTCTTTGTCTTGTTTTCCAAAACGAAGATGCAAAGCGATTTCTTCGTTCTTCTTCTCCAACTTTAGGATCAATTATAACCACATCAGCATCAAATCCTATCTCCGATTTTAATTCTAAAATTACCTCTTTATCTCCCAATAATATCGGAAAACCAATACCCTCTTCATGAACAATTTGCGCTGCTTTCAAAACATCTAAATGATCTGCTTCAGCAAACACAATACGCTTTGGTTCTCTTTTCGCTCTATTGGTTATCAAACGAACCATTTTATTATCATTCCCTAATCGTTCTAATAGCGATTCTTCGTATTCGTTCCAATCGGTAATTGGATTTAACGCCACACCCGAATCCATAGCTGCTTTTGCAACAGCAGGTGCAACTACAGTTATTAATCTAGGATCAAATGGAGATGGAATGATATATTCTCTACCAAAAGTTAATTTGGTTACACCATAAGCTATGTTTACTTGTTCTGGCACATTTTCTTTTGCCAAAGCCGCTAAAGCTCTAACAGCTGCCATTTTCATGGCTTCATTAATTTTAGTGGCACGAACATCTAATGCACCTCTAAATATATAAGGAAACCCAAGAACATTATTCACTTGGTTCGGAAAATCAGATCTTCCTGTGGCCATAATAATATCTTTTCGAGTCGCTATTGCTAAATTATAATCAATTTCTGGAACTGGATTGGCCATGGCAAAAACAATAGGATTGTCAGCCATAGTCAATAACATTTCAGGCGACATGATATCTCCTGAAGAGAGACCTAAGAAAATGTCTGCGTCTACTAAGGCTTCCGCCAAAGTCATTTGAGGTATGTCCTTAGCATATTTTTGTTGTAAAGGCGAGAGTGAAGGATTGTCTTTGGTCAACAAACCTTTGCTGTTAAACATTAGAATGTTTTCTAATTTAACCCCAAGCAAAATATATAAATCGGCGCAAGCTAAAGCAGCTGATCCCGCTCCTGAAACTACCATTTTCATATCTTCTGCTTTTTTTCCTGCCAATTCTAAAGCATTTAAAAGTGCTGCAGATGAGATAATTGCTGTTCCGTGTTGGTCATCATGCATTACCGGAATATTTAACTCCTCTACTAAACGTCGCTCAATTTCGAAGGATTCTGGCGCTTTAATATCTTCCAAATTGATCCCTCCAAAAGTAGGCGCGATGTTTTTAACTGTTTGAATAAACTCTTCAACATTTTTAGTATCAACTTCAATATCAAAAACATCAATTCCAGCAAAAATCTTAAATAAAACTCCTTTTCCCTCCATCACTGGCTTTGAAGCTTCAGGACCAATATCACCTAATCCTAAAACAGCTGTACCATTGGAGATTACAGCAACTAAATTTCCTTTTGTAGTATATTTATATACGTCGTTGACGTCTTTTGCAATTTCTAAACAAGGCTCCGCAACACCTGGTGAATAGGCCAAAGATAAATCTCTTTGAGTAGCATATTTTTTAGTTGGAATAACCTGGATTTTACCTGGTTGTGGATGGGAATGATATAATAACGCCTCGCTTTTTTTAGTATTTTTATCCATTTCATTTTGAATTTTGAGATGCACAAAGATAGAACTCTTGAACTAAAAAAAGGATTTTAGAACGAGTCTTTTGCAAAATGCAAAAAGCTGCATCAATTGCAGCTTTTCTATCTATTTAGTTAACACTATTGGGTAATATATGAATTCAAATGGTTGATGGTGTCTTTTTGAATTTCAATAATCGCTTTGACCACATCACTGATCGAAATGATTCCTACTACAACATCATTATCCATCACGGGCAAATGCCTTATTTTTTTAGTATTCATCAATTCCATACAATAGTCTAAATTATCGGAGGGTTTAATGCAAATTACTTCACTAACCATAATCTCTTTTACTAATGTATCTTTTGATGACTTGTCTTTCAAAACAATTTTACGGGCATAATCTCTTTCCGAAAGAATCCCTTTTAAAACAGTATCCTCAATTACGAGGATTGCTCCAATATTTTTTTCACTCATGATAGTCAATGCTTCAAACACTGTATTGGTTGAAAGTACTGAATATACATCTTTGCCTTTTGAACTAAGAATTTGATTTACAGTCATATTATTACGATTTAGTGAACCCTAAAGTTAAGAAAATAATCTTTCGAAGAACAAAAAATCTATTTACTGGATGCCAAATATTCTTTGATGTTGATTCCTTCTGGCAGTCGACCTACATTTTGTAGTTTCAAAACAGCTAATTTTTGTGCAATCGTAATCGTTTCTTCAAAATCTTTACCTAACAAACGAGCATATAAAAAACCCGTCCAAAAAGCATCTCCGGCTCCAGTAGTATCTTTGATGTCGTCTATTTGAGTAGCTTGTTGATGAAACATTCCATGTTCTTTATCTGATAAAACTACGCCATCTTTCCCTTTGGTTAAACAAATGGTAGACGCACCTAATTCGTGAAAATAGTCAAAAATATAATCCTCAGTTTTAGAGGCTGCGAAGAGACGGTAACAATCGTCTTCACTCAATTTTACTAACGGATTTGTTGACAAATAATCTCTCAAAACTCGTTTTGCTTCTTCTCTGTCTGGCCAAATACGTTCGGAAAAATTGATATCAATACTTGTTTGCAAACCTAATGATTTGGCTTTTTTTGCTCTTTCAACAATCGTCGAACGCGCTGGATTTTTGCTTAATGCAAAACAGGTGGTGTGGAAAATCTTGGCGCTTTCTAATAATTCATCTGGAATTTGAGATGGCAAAATTTGATAGTCGGCTTCTCTATACGGAATAAAATCAGGTGTTCCTGTAGATTTAGAAACAAAAATCACAGAGGTTGGCTCTGTTTCAGATTTTCTAACCTGAGAAGTAATTACATGATTGTCTTTTAACTTTCGTACGATATATTCACCAAGTCCATCCTCACCACAAGTAGCTACTATAACTGATTTTAATCCCAAACGTGTCGCATTAACAGCAACATTAGTTGGCGAACCACCTAAAAATCGGTGGTAATCTTTGGTTCTATTAATAGAAGTATTTACTTCGTGTCCTATAAAATCTATAAGTACCTCTCCGGCACAGATCAAGTCTATTTCTTTTTCCAATGGTAACGAACTATTTGTATTAATTATTTTTGAGTACCCTTTTTTGATTGAATTAATAAAGTACAAGCTGCACCAATTAACAGTAATACCCCCGCAAAACTAATGGCTAATCGGGCATCATTATTCAAGAAATTTTTAAGAATATATCCAAAAGTTAGGTTTTGAAAAATCATTGGAATAACAATCATCATATTGATAATGCCCATGTAAACACCATAACGCTCTTTAGGAATATCATTTACAATAATCAAATAAGGGATTCCCATCATACTTGCCCAACCAATTCCATAACCAATAATAATAGCAAAAAAGAAATACTCATTGTGTATTGTTGGGAAAATTAAAAAACTAGCACCTGCTAAAATTAAACACGCAAAGTGAACTAATTTCGGACTGTATTTTTTGGCTAATTTTGCCAAATAAAAGGCAACAGAAAAGGTGATTACAAAACCAAAAGCCCCAATTAAACCATTCCATTCTACTGCATTCTCATAAAGCGATTTGTCTTTTGGTGTCGCATCCCAAACAGAAAGCGCAATACTTTTGGCGTTGTTTTGCCAATAACACATTAAGGCGTACCATTGAAATAAATACACTAAAAACAATTGCCACATCACTTTGGGCATTTCTAAAACTGCTTTATAAATATCTATAAAAGGAGAAAATATATTTAATGGTTCAGCTTTTAAACGCACTAATTCTTCTGCTGTTGGCGGAATTTCCGGAGTTTTTTTCATACTCCACCAAATGGAAGTAATGGACAGAACCGATCCCAGAAAAAAGGAGGCATAAATCCAATTGGGTAATGCACCTGTATAACCCACAAAAACTATTGGAAATAGAAATAGCGAAATATAGGATAAAAATTGTCCAAATCCAGTAAAGAAACTTTGCGCTTGAAAACCTGTAGGTTGTTGCTCTTCATCTAAAGTATCGGCAACGAAAGCTCTATAGGGTTCCATAGCCGTATTATTACCAACATCCAATAACAATAATAAACCTGCCGCCATCCAAAGTGAACTACTAAAAGGATATAATAATAAAGCCACACTGCAAATCATTGCTCCGACAAAGAAATACGGTTTACGTCGTCCCCAACGCGGGTGCCACGTTTTGTCACTCATTGCCCCAATGATGGGCTGAATTAATAATCCTGTTAAAGGTCCTGCCAAGTTCAAAATCGGAATTTGATCAGGATTAGCACCTAAAAAATCATAAATAGGATTCACAGCACTTTGTTGTAAACCAAAACTATATTGGATCCCGAAAAATCCAACATTCATATTTATTATTTGCCAAAAATTTAGTTTTAATTTCGAACTCATCCTGTATGGTTATTTGGTTAGCTTGTAAAAGTAAATGTAAAATCTCAATTTAAAACCCTATTAAACCAAAAAACGTTTTCGCAATAGGCGAAAACGTTTTCGAGTTAAAGAAAATATGTAATTTGATTTTATTCCCTATTCTTTTGCAAAAGGAATAATGATCTTGGTTTCCCATTCTAATTCATTACCTCCATTAAATGGGTTGGCTAGGAAATATTCGACAACTTTTGTATCTAATGTAACATTTTGTTTTTTTGCATAATCTAGCAAAGCGAACCAAGCTCTATCCGAAGTTCTGAAATTGCCAAAATAAGTTGCTTTTAAGCCTTTAACTGCAGGGATAGTTTTGAATTTTACATTTGGATTTGCGACAAATTTGGCATCCTTCGGAATTGGGAAACAATAATTAAATTGAAGTATCTCTTTGTCTTGATCCCAATGTGTAACTTCAACAAATGGCTTTCCAATAATTTTAATTTTATTAGTAAACAAATAACCCGTTATGATATTATCGTTAGCGATCATGGTTTGTGCTTTTTCTTGCATCACACTAGTAAGGCTTATATAAGCTATGTTTGCTGAAGTTGATTCGCCTTCGCCATCAATTCGTACCTTAAATGCTTTTAAATGCTCCTCTAATCCCGCTTTGAAATCTTTAATGCGTGCAATTTGCTTTTCGCGAAAAGGAGTTGAAATAAAGGGAGCCGTAAGTTTGTTATACCAACTGTGATTCTCGTCTTTAATATCAACTACAATTTTTGTGGTAGAATCATTTACGGAAGAAAGCGACCAGGTATATACCAAATCTTCATCTCCTTTATGTAATTCTTGTTTGATAAAATCGAAGTTTCTTTTTTCAATTGTGGTGTAACTTTCAGCATTGGATTTAGATTTTACAACAGACCAATCTTGAATTCCCTGAAAAATTGTTCCTGTAGCTGTTTTGGCTTCAAAACGTATGGTATAATCGGACGGCTTCAATAAAAAATACCAAGCAACAAAAGCGATTAGTATGACAACAATTGATCCTTTAATTTTAGTATTCATTGTACTTATTTATTATTATTTTGATTTAAAAAAACTGATTTCTGAATTAATATAATTCCCCAAATTCGCTCCTTGTACAACCCCATTTTCAATGGCTGCTCGGTAATGAATTCCGCCATACAATCTACTCATTGAAGCTTCTGAAGCCGCTTGTTTGAATGATTTAAAATTTCTTTTCGGCAAACCAAAAGGAATTTCAGAATCATCTGTATAACTAAAATTATCTCCAAATATTTCTGTCAAAATTACTGACGAACATGAAGAAACTACTGAATGTCCGCTGGTATATTCAGGAAAAGGAGGCGTTTGCAATTGCGGCTTCCAATCTTCGTCAATATACAAGTTGATATAAGTCTCTGGACGAATCACATTCGTTCTGTATTTTTCGTGCCAACAACTAATAAAACTTTCAAAGATACCAATAGAGGTTTTGGTGAATGCAAAAACGGTAGTTTCAAAATTGGATTTCGTTTTCTTCAATGCAATTTTGGCAATATTAATCCAGTGGGCATCAGGTGTATTTTTCTTTTTTGCAAACATCATATGACCCTGAGTAACCGTTGCATAAGGGTTGCAATCCCAAAAAGTGGCAATGGCAGATTCTTCAGGAATTGTAGTAGTCTTAGCGTTTTCAATAGCTAATAATCCCTCCGATATTTTATTTCCTACTTCATAAGTTTCTTTGGCTTCTTTATAAAACAAAGAGTTCTTATCGGTTGAAAATGGATGTGGCGCTTTAGGCTTAAATTGTGAGGCCGAATCCATTACTAAAGTTCTGATTTCACCCCAATGTGGTTCTACTCCGTCCATGTAAGCTGGTGGTGTTGGTTGCCATCTTCCGGCTTGATCGGTATGAACAGAATACTTAGGAAAAGTTCTCGTTTGTTTGTAGTTGTCTTTACCCATCCAAATTTTAATTCTATCGACAACTTTTAATGCATATTCTTTAGAAACTTCAAATTCTTTTTTGTTTTCAGAGCCCCACTTCTCGTACAAACTATCTCTGTATTTTTCTAATGCTTCTTCTGAGAAAATCAATTGTTTACTCACTTCCATATGCGCAATTAAAGCGGCTAATTTTTTATTCACTCCGCTTTTCGCATCCAATACTGGAATGGAATCCAAACCATTTAACTGTCCCTGAAGACTTTCATACTTAGTACTGTTTTGCGCAATAATCTCATAAGCTGCTATATTGGGATAGACATAAATTCTACTCGCAACTGGTGGAGAGAAAATATCATGCACCATGATTCCGGTTACGGTATCAACTGCAGCACAATAATCATCTGTTGTTACAACAATAGGTTGGTCTTTTTTACAAGCGCTAAAAAGAACCAATAGCAATCCTAAAAGAGAAATTTTAGTTTTCATTTTAAATTATTTAATTTTTATTCATAGGAAATTCGTACACTTCCGCTTTTTTATTATTGATTGTTACCAACAGGTATTTTTTTCCGTTCAACAGAATAATATCTAAATGGCGAACCGCTTTTTGAGATAAATCTATTCCCATTTGGTTACCCAAATAGATCGTTTTATCATTTTTGATTAATGCTCCTGAAAATCCATCAAAACGACTGTGATATGGGGTCACTCCAAAATAGTTTCCTGCAGCAAAAACTTCCGTTTTCCCATCGCCGTCAAAATCCGATTGCACAAAACTAGTGATTGGACTTACTTGCATTTTATTAGAAAATGGGACAAAAGTAAATTTCCCTTTATCATTTCTTAAATAACCCGATTTTAAATTATGCACTTCAAATAAAGCTGCTTTTTCTAATAATGCCGGATCAAAAATTTCATCCACTTTTTTTCCTGCAAAGGATTTATAGTTATTGAATTTTTTCTTCAACATGCCGCTAAATTCCTCCACTAATTCGTCCAGTCCCAATGTTGGATAATAGTTGCCATTTTTTTCAATCGCAACAATAGTTTCAAAAGTTCCATTAGTATCAAAATCATCATAATACATCTTCATTGGAAACTCTTTGGAAGATTTGAATTTTGAATTCATTCCCCAATTCCCAACTACATAATCTTGATCTCCATCTTGATCAATATCAAACGCAGCAATAGATTGCCATAATCCGTTATTATTTCCAGGCGATAAGCTCTCGGTAACGTTTTTAAACCTACCCTTATTATTAGCAAAAAAAGTAGGTTTCATCCATTCGCCTACGACAATTAAGTCTAGAGTTCCGTCTTTATTAAAATCAGTAACAACTGCATCGGTAACCATTCCAATACTTGAAAAAGTAGCGGCTTGTACTATTGTAAATACGCCTTTATTGTTGTTCATCAAATAACAATCCGGCATTCTACCAAAACTATTTGATTTGGAATTGTTACCAATAAAAACATCCAAATCACCATCTTTATCATAATCAATAGTTTTGATAACCGAAGCATTCATCCCCTTTGTTTCAGGTAAATTAGATTTAGTTAATGCCATACCTTGGTATAATCTAGGAATCAAATTGGCTGCATATTGTCCGCTTCCAGAAACAACAAACAAATCGTTTTGTCGATCGCTATTGAAATCAGCAATTACTGCCGAAGCATCCTCATAAATCGAATCGGAAATAATAGAAGCAAAACTTTTCTTCGTAAATCCATTTCCGTTTTGAAGATAAATTGCCGCTTGTTTTCCTTGTGCTCTACCAAAGAAAATATCACTTTTACTATCATTGTTTAGGTCTCCAATAACTGTGGCAGGACCTCGATCAGAACGTTGATAAGGAATTAATTTTTGTGCTGTAAAATCAACAAAATCATTTTCTTGATGTATAAAATCAATCCCAAGATTAGTAGCTGACTTTTTAAATATCGGCAATACTGAAGGATGTAAATTGGCGTAATTAAATATTTTTCTATTGTTATTTGGGCGAACCGTAAGCGTTTGATTGGTTTTCACTTTTTTAAGCGTCTGGTAGGTTTTATCTGGCCAAATAATTTGAACCGAATCTACCTGTGCAATTTTCCCATAACCAAAATGCGCTATTGGTTCTGAACTGGATTGAAAACCACGGGTCGTTTGAATATCTTTAAATTGTTTCTGACCTTTAACATACGAAATAACCTTGGCACCAATTCCAAAAGTATTTTTTGCACCAAAACGCAATTTTACTTTTAAATAATTGGCTTTAGCATTGGTTTTATTAATATAAATTGAAGCAACACTATTTAAATTATTCGTTACAATATCTAAATCACCGTCATTATCCAAGTCGGCATAGGCACCTCCATTAGAAATAATAGAATCGTTTTCAATCCAATCTTTAGATCGGTTTTTAAATTGTAAATCTTTGGAACCTTGAAAAACATAATTGGAAACATTCGCTGAAGGCATCTTTTTCAACGCTTGTTTATCCAACAATTTAGTGGAATTTAATTTGGTTTTAATGCTTGAATTGGAATAGTATTTTATGTAATCCAAATCGTTTGGTCGTTTCGGAATTCCATTACACACAAAAATATCTTGTTCCCCATCTTGATCATAATCTGCAAATAAAGCACTCCAACTCCAGTCGGTTGCAGCCACACCACTTAGTAGCGCCATTTCGGTAAAATGCTTTCCGCCCTGATTGATTTGCAACATATTTCGAGTATACTGATAGTGATAGCCTAACTTTTCTGTACGGTATTTCAACATTTGTGGATTATCATCACCGGCAGAAGATTTCAACGTTTTTTCATCTTCAGGAAGCATGTCTAAAGTCATCAAATCGGGAAATCCGTCGTGATTAATATCGGCGGCGTCGACACCCATTGAGAAACGGCTGGTATGACCAAAATAATTTCTCATACTTTCGGTGAAAGTACCATCTCCGTTATTCAAATAATAATAATCATCTTCATGAAAATCATTACAAATGTAAATATCTGGATGGCCATCTAGATTAAAATCGGATACCGCAATTCCTAAACCATACCCATTGGCACCTCCAAAAATTCCGGCTTTTTCACTCACATCTACAAAATGACCATTGTCATTTCGAAATAGTTTATCACCTGTTTCGTAGCTTCTTTTATTTCGAATATCGGCTTTACCGTATGACGCTTCTGAGTGAACTGCATGATTCAACAAATACATGTCTAAATCGCCATCATTATCGTAATCCAAAAAGGCTGCCGAAGTACTATAATTATCCAAGTCCAAACCATATTCGGCAGCACTTTCAGTAAACGTATTGTCTTTGTTGTTAATATACAACTCGTTGTGACCTTCAAATCCATGAATCCCCACAACAGAACACACATAAATATCCAAATAGCCATCACCATTAACGTCTGCCATGATGGAACCTGTATTCCAATCACTTTCCCCTTCAACAGCTGCTTTTTTCGAAATATCTTCAAATTGATTTGCCCCTTTATTCAGGTACAATTTGTTTTTTCCTTGATTAGAAGTAAAATAAATATCTACTAAACCATCATTGTTGATATCACCCAATGCCACACCGCCTCCATTGTAATAATAGAGATAATCTAGAATAGAAATATTTTTAGATTCGTCCAATTGATTCTCAAAAGTGACCTTACTTTCATCTGGAGAAAGTTTATCAAACAACTGATTTTCTGGATTGGAACAGCCCGCAATAAATAAGGATGCCAGCGCTATTTTAATGAAATTATTCATTGATAGAAAATAATTTAGGTGACGCATTATTCAATACCGCAACAAATGAAGCTGGTTTATTTTTTGTCTTGATTGCCCTCATTTTTTGCACTTCTCCAGTGAGGAATAGTCCTGATTTTTGATACGGTAACAAGCTAAATTTTCCTTTTTTATTTCCTAACAAAACATTGCCGTGACTCGCATCCAAACGCCCAAATTGAGGTTTGAATTCGTATTGATTTCCACCAAGGATAATGTCTAAATTTCCATCTTTATTGATATCCAAAACACAAGAGGTATTTACAGTTGACAATTGAACTTCCTGAGGCAATATTTGGATTTCAAATTGACCCTTCCCTTTGTTGATAGCTATAATACTCTCTTGTAAAACTGCCGTTTTTTGCAACGAATTACTTATCACCTCTGGGGCAAAAATTTCTTGAATAGTTTTTTTTGCGTAATCACTATAACTTAAATTTTTCTTTTTAATAGAAGGAATTTGTTTGGCCAATTCTTGTTTTAAATTAATTGGCATGTCTTTTTCGTCAATCGTGCGTGTTGTAATTTGTTCGATTGTTCCGTTACTATCAAAGTCGTTCACAAACAAACGCATCGGATTTTTAGCTGTGGCTTTATAGGAAGTATTTGTTCCTTTGTTACCTAAAATTAAATCTTTTTTACCATCATTATTCAAATCAACACATTGCACCGAATTCCAAAAACCACTATACCCAGACAAATTCGATTTAAATACAGCCAAGCGTTTTCCTGTATTTTTAAATACCTGAGGAGCCATCCAATCACCAACTACAATTAAATCTTTCTTTCCATCGTTATCAATATCTTCCCAAACAGCATCCGTAATCATTCCTGTTGCATTTAGTTTGAAAGCCTTTTTGTCAATAACGTTGGTAAAATTACCTTTACCATCATTTTCCAATAATAAATGCTTAGGGTCAATTCCATAAACACCAGGAACGCTTCTACTTCCAACAAAAATATCTACATCACCATCCTGATCAAAATCGCAAGGAGCCATAACAGCTACATTGGTACTTGCAAAAGGAATAACAGAACTAGATTTTGTAAAAATTCCTTTTCCATTATTTAGATACAAACGATTTTTGAAATTTTCGGGACTGGTTCTTTCGTTACCACCAGAACCTACTACTAAATCCAGATCACCATCGCCATCAACGTCTAGAAAACTTGAAGCGGTGTCTTCAAAATTAGCATCTGCTTCCAAAGCAGTTTGTTTAGTTACACTAAACACATTTCCATTATTGCTATATATTTTTCCTGATTGCCCTTTAGCACCCCCAACAAAAACATCCTCATTCCCATCGCCATTGATATCGCCAACTGCTAATGAAGGGCCTTCTTGTGAAAGCATTTTAGAGATCAATCCTTCGTAATCAAAATCAATAAAATCATTTTCTTTGTGTGCTGCCCAATTCGATTTAACTTCTTTTAATAGAGGTTTTGTAATTGTTGTTTTAAATACATAATCGGAGGTAGCATTTGCAATAGACAAATTGATAGTTGTGTTTGAAGCTACTTTCTTAATAGTTTGTGTTTTGCCATTAGGCCAAATCACTTGTAAGGAATCAATTTTTTTGGTTCCAATACCAAAAGTCATTACATAATCAATTGACGATTGAAATCCTCTTGACGGAATTAACTCTTGACGAATAATTTGTTTCCCTGAGTACAATTCAACCACACTTCCAACAGCAAACTTATTTTTAAGATCACCTTTCAACTTCACTTTTACATAATGATTGTCTTTATTTTTCTCTGAATTATTGCGGAAAACAAACGACTCCATATTCACATTATTGACAACTAAATCCAAATCACCATCGTTGTCTAAATCACCATAAGCCGCTCCATTAGAAAAACTTGGCATATCCAATCCCCATGTTGAAGCATTATTAGTAAATGTCAAATTACTATTGTTTTTAAAAGCATAATTAGGTATTGGAGTACTTGGCATTTTGGCTATAATAGTTTCAATATCCTCTTTTTGTCCAGTAACCACCATTTTTTGCATCAATTCATTAGCAAAAAAGTCCATAAAATCTTGATTCGTCAAATCGTGATAAATCCCATTACAAACATAAATATCTTTGTAACCATCGTTATCCATATCGAAAATTAGTGCTCCCCAACTCCAATCGGTTTTTGAAACACCAGCAAAATTGGCGATTTCTGTAAAATGAGTTCCGTCATTGATATGCAATGCATTAGACATGTATTGATTGAAGAAATCCATATTCAACTTACGAGTCAACAAATCGTAGTTTTCAAAACTTGTGGTTGTTTTTAAACGTTCGTCGCCTTCAGGCAACATATCGGTAGTAAAAATATCTGCTTTTCCATCATTATTGATATCGGCAAGATCGGCGCCCATTGAGGCTTGACTAATATGCGTTGCCCATGATTGAATTTGCTCAGAAAAAGTTCCGTTTTTATTATTGATATACAAATAGTCTCTTTCATAAAAATCATTAGACACATAAATGTCTGGGTACAAATCGCCATTCACATCCCCTACGGTTACTCCAAGTCCAAAACCAATTAAACTACCATAAATTCCAGAAGCTTCGCTAACATCAACAAATTTCCCATTATCATTGCGTAACAACTTATCACCACCTCCCTTTAAGATATCGGCCACTTTCCAATCTTTGTCACGTAGTTCTCTTTTATTCGAATAGTTCAAAGAACTCACCGGAATAAAACTATTATTTAATATATAGCAATCTAAATCACCGTCTTTATCATAATCGAAAAAAGCAGCATGTGTTGTAATTCCTGTATCTGCCAAATTATATTCTGCCGCTTTATCTGTAAAAGTGCTATTCCCGTTGTTAATATATAGTTGACTTTTTCTAATAGCGTCAATATTATTTCCAGCATCCAAAACATAAATGTCTAAAAATCCGTCTCCGTTAACATCTACCATAACTACACCTGTAGACCAAGCCTTTTTTCCTTGAACACCAGATTTTAATGAGATATCCTCAAATTTAAAATCGCCTTTATTTAGATACAATTTGTTCGCACCTTGATTAGAAATTAAAAAAACATCAGCCAAACCATCGTTATTGATGTCACCAATTGCTGCACCTCCGCCATTATAAAAATTGCGGTATTTAAATATGTTCATGTTCTCCCCATTTTTGACTTCATTTTTAAAATCAATTCCCGTTTGAGAAGGTTCCAAAAGCGTAAAAAGAGTGTCTGAATTTCCTTTAGAACAACTCGTTAAAAAAGATAAAAGGATTAAAAAAAGTAGGCGATACAACATAATAAATTGCAGGTTAATTGTAAAAGAATATAAGGCAGCAATTTATGGAAAAAGTAGAATATAAAAAAATTAAAAACAGCTTAATATTATTGTGTTTACAGGAGATTATAAACAAAAAAAAGAGCCTTTAAAGGCTCTTAAAAAAATAAGGAGGACAACGTCCTCCTTATCTATTATGATCTAAAATCAAGAATAATTAGTATCCAGGATTTTGAGATAAATTAGAGTTAAATAATGCATCCGCAGGAATTGGATACAATAAATATTTAGCATCTGAAGTGTATGGTTTTAAAGCTCTTGCTCCAAGGAATTTTCCAAAACGAATTTGATCGTTTCTTCTCCATCCTTCCCACCATAATTCTCTACCTCTTTCAGCATAGATTCCATCTAAAGTAGCAGCAGCAGCAGTAACACCAGCTCTTGCAGCTAAGTTAGATAAAATTGTAGCAGATCCAGAACCTGAACCACCTCTAGCGATAGCTTCTGCTTTCATTAATAAAGCATCAGACAAACGCATTAAGATCAAGTCATTATCAGGACTACCTAAGTTAGCAGCATCTGGTACATATTTAATACCACGTACACCAGCAGTCTCAAGTGTAGCACCTGAAGTGATCAATGTTACATTTCTAGTGAAGTTCAATGGATTGTTGTTTCTGTCTTTTAATGCATTTGCAGAACTTACAACACCATTTTTATACACTTGCCCTTCTAAATAACCTGCACCATTACCATTAGCATCTACTGTATAAGTATATCCAGGAACAGCATAGTGAGCACGTTTATCAGACGCAGTAAAAGTACTGTAATAATCAGCTACAGTAGCAAATCCATTCCATCCGTCTGGAGTTTGGTTGTAGTGGTTACACATTCTCCATTTAGACTGCATACCTCCACCTGCTCCACCTTGAATATTCTTAGAAGAGAAGATGATTTCGTTAGATGTATTGTTGTTTGGTTGGAAGTTGCTCCAGTATCCAGATCCAACAGTTGTATCTAAAGTATTAGTTAAAGCATCTACATATTGTACTACTTTAGTCATATCTGCAGCATCAAATGTATAAGGTCCAGCAGGATTTGTAGCTTTAAACACACCTTTATTTAAGTATGTTTTTGCTAACAAGAAACGAGCTGCATCTTTATTTGCAATACTTGCATCATTAGCTGTTCTGTTTGGTAAAGCGTTTAAAACAGCTTCCAATTCAGCAATGATGAAATCTGTAGCTTCAGCACGAGACCAAACTTTAGGATCGTCTGTCAAAGCTGAACCTGCTGGTCTGTATGGCGCTTGACCAAACAAATCCACTACATTATAGTAGTACCAAGCACGTAAAAAACGAGCCTCAGCTACCTGAGAAGCAGTACCACCATTTTCAATTACCAAGTTACATTTGTAAGCATTTGATAATAATGAATTCCATGCATTTCTTACCTCACCGTGATCAGGAGCCCAAGTTTGTGTATGGATTTGTCTCCAAACTCCATTATCATCCCAGTCACCTCCACGAGTAGGTCCTACCATAGCGTCAGTAGACATTTCGTTCAAAGCGTAAACACCACCTTGACCATTAAAATCTCTTAACCCTTCATAAGCTGAAACTAATGTTGCAGCAGTATTAATAGCACTACCACCAGAAGTTTCATTGGAAACACCATCTAAGATTTTTTCATCTAAGTTAGTACATCCGATGCTAAAAGAAACTACACCTAAGTATAATAATCCTTTAATTATATTATTTCTTTTCATTGATATTAGTATTAAAAAGTTACATTAAGACCTAAAGCAAATGCTTTTGAACGTGGGTATGATAAATAATCGATACCAGCAGATGGCACACCGTTAAGTGATTTATCTGTGTTCACCTCAGGATCAAAACCAGAATAGTTAGTAAATAACAATAAGTTTTGTCCATTTACAAAGAAACGTGCTGATTTAATTTTCAATTTCTCTAATGAAGCTCCTGTGAAAGTATAACCTAATGTTAAGTTACCCATTCTTAAGAAATCTCCTTTTTCTAAGAATTTAGTAGAAGGTGAGTTTGGATCTCCTTGAGATTGTGTAGATGTAGCAACACTTGCTGGAACGTTTCTTCCTCCAAGGTAAGCACCTTTAAAGAAATACGCATTAGCAGTATTGTTATACAAATAGTGACCAAATGCTCCGTAGAAAGATACAGCAGCATCAAAGTTTTTGTAAGTTACATTAGTAGAGAAACCTAAGTTCATTTTTGGTAAACCAGTTTTTCCAACTAATTTTTTAGCAGCTAAACCTAAAGTAGCATCTGCTCCTGCAGCATCTGCATAGATAGATGATCCTGTAGAATCATAACCTCTCCACTCATACATATAGTAGCTGTAGATTGGTTCGTTGTTAGTAACCACTTGAGCATAAGCTCCAGATAAACCTTGTCCGTGTAAAGCTCCAGCTTGGATAAATCCAGCAAAGTTTTCCATTTTGTTAGACAAGAATGAAGCATTAGCAGCGATATCCCAAGTCAATTTTTCAGAATCAATGATTTTGTAATTAGCACTTACCTCAAAACCTTTGTTAATTAAGTTTCCTGGTAAATTCACAAAACGTGGAGATGGTGGTCCTGGTTGAGTAGCAGCAGAAGGTACTGGGAAAATTAAATTTTCAGTATCTCTTTGGAAGTAATCAACTGTACCTGTTAATCTGTTGTTGAATAATGCGAAATCAACACCTGCTCCTGATGAAGTAGTAGTTTCCCATTTCAAATCAGCGTTAGCATTTGTATCTACGTTTAATGAACCGTTGTTTCCATAAGAAGCACGAGCAACAGCTGAATTTACAGCAAACTCTTGGTTACCAGTAATACCGTAGTTAGCTCTTACTTTTAAGCTATTCACTAAACCAGCTTTGTCTTCAAAAACTTTGTATCCTAAACCTACAGAAGGGAAAGAACCGTTTTTGTTATTAGCTCCTAATTTAGTAGAACCGTCCACACGAAGTGTAGCAGTAACTAATAATTTTTTGTATAAAGTAGCATTTACTCTACCAAAATAAGATTGTAACTCCACTTGATTTTTGAAAGATGAAGAACGGAATTCGTTTTGTAAACCACCTTCAATATTATCAATTAAGTTCTTTTGTTTTGGATCAAAACCTTTTGCAGAAGCATCGCTACCACTAGCATTGTATTGGTAGTAAGAGTAACCAGCTAAAGCATCAAAGATAAAGTTCTCATTGAACGTTTTGTTGTAGTTCAAAGTGTGTTCAAATGTTTTGTTGAATTTTTCAATTCCAGAGATACCAGCTTGTCCGAATTTTGGAGTAGATGATCCTGGAGGAGTAGCTTGAGCTACGTTTTGAATATCAATTGTTGGATCCAATTGGTACTTTCTAGTAGAAGTAGAAGTTTCAACACCAAACAACATTTGGTAATTTAAATTCTCATTGATTTTCAATGTAGATTTAATACTAGCTAATAATTTGTTAGTGTTAGCATAGTCAGTGTAAGCATTTGCTAATTGAACTGGGTTAATGTAAGTATTACTAACTACATTATAAGTACCATTAGCATTGTACAATTTATTAGTTGGGTTCCAGTATAAAGCTGTTCCAATTAAGTTACCAATGTAACCAGCACTATTTGAAATCAATGCAGATTGATCTCTCAAACTTGAGTAGTTTACTTTAGTATCAACTTTCAAAGCACCACCGAAGAAATCGTTAGAGTTGTTGAAAGCAAAAGTATACTTGTCTAAACCTGTGTTTTTAACAACACCTTCAGTGTTAGATGCACCAATAGACAAACGAGTTGAAGAGTTGTCAGTTGATTTTGTAAAAGCAACATCATGGTTTGTAGAGAATGCATCTCTTAAGATAGCATCTTCCCAGTTGTAACCAGTACCACCGTTGTTAGCACCACCATTAGCAACAAATTGTGCTGAATTCATTAATTTCAAGTTACTAGCTAAAGTACTGAAAGTAAATGAGTTTGAATACGTTAATTGTGCTTCTTTTGATTTTGATTTTTTAGTAGTAATAACTACAACACCATTTGCTCCACGAGAACCATAAATAGCAGTAGATGACGCATCTTTCAAGATAGTCATACTTTCGATATCATTTTGGTTGATAAAGTTTAATGGGTTTCTTGCAGAAGAACCTCCTAAACCAATATCACTACCACCCGCAGACACATCTCCACCATCCAAAGGCACACCATCAACTACGATAAGCGGTCCGTTTCCTGAACGAATAGATGAATTACCACGAATTCTAATACTTGCTCCAGCTCCTGGCTCACCACTTTGAGAAGTTACTTGAACTCCTGAAACTTTACCTCTCAACAAATCTGCTGGAGATGGTGCACCTACGTTGTCAAAGCTTTTAGAGCTTAATTGATCAACTGCTCCGGTAGCATCTTTTTTCTTCACAGAACCGTAACCGATAACGACTACTTCTTTTAATTCTGCTGAATCTTCTTTTAAAGTAACATTTACATTACTTCTTCCTGCTACATTTACTTCTTGTGATTTAAGACCAATGTAACTAAAAACTAAAACTGCATTTGAGCCAGCATTCTTGATAGTAAATTTACCATCAAAATCTGTTTGTGCTCCTTTTGTCGTTCCTTTAACTAATACAGAAGCCCCTGGAAGAGGTCCGCTAGCATCGGATACGGTACCTGACACATCTTGCGAGTATGTCAAACTTGTACATAGCATGGTTAGAAAAACCATCAAGCCTTTAAGTAGACTATTTTTCATACGTAATAAATAAGTTGGTTAATAAATGGTTTGTTTTAAATATTGAGCCAAACATAATACTAATTTTATGAAAAAATTAAGAAAAAGTGAACTATATCGTTTTCGGGGCATCGAAAACGTTTTCGATTTGAAAATTAATACCGCAAAAAAACAGATGAAAAAATAGCTATTCTATAAAAAAAAAGAACTAAAAAAACACATTTGCTATATTTAAATCTGATTCGTTGAAAAAACAGTGAATTATTCCCAATAAATTAACTGAAAAATAAATTTTATTGCGAATTCCATAAAATCAAAAAAAATAGGATCAAAATGGATGATTCCAAATACAATAGAATCCAATACCTATAACGGCAACGTTTTCGGAAAAATTTATACCTTAATATAACTACTACAGCAATCTATTCATAAAAAGAATACTATTTTTATCCATTCAAATAAACAAGATGAAAAATCAGTGGAAAAAAATAATAGCCGCTAGCGCATTGCTTAGCAGTTTATGTCAAGCTCAAGAAAAGAATCATTTTTCAATTTCGTCAAAAGAAATAATTACTGTTGATTCCAATCAATACTACAAAGAACCTTTTCGACCACAATTTCATTTTTCGCCTGAAAAAAAATGGATGAACGATCCTAATGGAATGTTATTCTATAAAGGAACATATCATTTGTTCTACCAATATTACCCTGAAGACATTGTTTGGGGACCTATGCATTGGGGACACGCCACTAGTACCGATTTGATTCATTGGCAACATAAAAAAATCGCTTTATTCCCAGATCAGTTAGGATTAATTTTTTCTGGAAGTGCCGTTATGGACACCTACAACACATCAGGACTTGGTACAAAAGAAAACCCTCCCATGATTGCCGTTTTTACGTATCACAACATGGAATTCGAAAAGGCAGGAAAAATTAATACACAAACCCAAGGATTAGCCTACAGTTTAGACGAGGGTGAAACTTGGACAAAATACCAAGCCAATCCAATAATCAATAATACTACTTTACGTGATTTTAGAGACCCTAAAGTTTTTTGGAATAATGACACTAAATTATGGAATCTTGTTTTGGTAGCAGGTGATCGTGCTCAATTTTATACCTCAAAAAACTTAATCAATTGGAATCTAGAAAGTGAATTTGGACAAAATAAAGGGGCCCATGGAGGGGTTTGGGAATGTCCCGATCTATTTAAACTAAAAATAAACGGTACCCAAGAAGAAAAATGGGTGCTTTTGGTGAGTATCAACCCAGGGGCACCAAATGGTGGTTCAGCTACTCAATATTTTGTAGGTGATTTTGATGGAAAAACATTCACTACTTCACAAAAAGAAATTAAATGGGTAGATTATGGAACGGATAACTATGCGGGTGTCACCTATAATAATGCTCCGAATGGGGAACGCATTTTCTTAGGTTGGATGAGTAATTGGAATTATGCCCGAGATACGCCAACAACCAATTGGCGGAGTGCAATGACGTTGCCAAGAACACTTTCGCTTTCTACAATTAAAGGGGATTATGTATTACAAAGTCAGCCTGTTGCACAATTAGATAAACAATTATCAACAGACTTTTCTATTGAAAAAATTAAATTAAATAAAGGTACAAATAAAACATTTACTTACTCCAATTTAAATCAATCGAAAATCCAATTTAAAGCGGAAAACAAAAATCTTAAACTAGTATTTTCGAATGATGCAAATGATTTGTTAGTACTTCATTACGATGCACAAAAACAAACTTTTGCTATTGACAGACGACTTTCAGGAAAAGTGAATTTCGAGAAAAGTTTTGGCGAAAAAATTCACAGTACTCCAACTCCAAATTTAATTACAAAAAACATCGATTTTCTAATTATTATGGACTGGTCTTCAATTGAAATTTTCTTAAACGGAGGAGTGTATTCGTTTACAGAACAAATTTTTCCCAACCAACCTTACACTAAACTAACTATTCAGTCGGTTGAAAGTCAAGAAATAAAAAACACCACCATCCAATCTGTGAAAAGAATTTGGTAAATATACATTTGCAACTAAAATTAACTAAACCATAAAACCAAAAAAATGAAAAACAAAAAAATACTTTACTGGTCGATTGTAGTGGCCTTGGCAGGATTCTTATTCGGATTTGATACCGTAGTGATTTCAGGAGCCGACAAACAATTGCAACAATTATGGGGATCATCTGATTTGTACCATGGATTAGTCGTAATGTCATCTGCTTTATGGGGAACCGTTATTGGAGCTATATTTGGTTCATACCCAACCAATATTCTAGGAAGAAAAAAGACCTTAATCATTATTGGATTATTGTTTTTTATCTCGGCAATTGGAACTGCTTTTGCCACTGATTCTATCATCTTTTCTATCTTTAGATTCTTAGGCGGAATTGGAATTGGAGCCTCAACTATTGCAGCCCCAACCTATGTTTCTGAGATTGCGCCTGCAAAGGATCGAGGAAAATTAGTAGCCTTGTACCAATTTAATATTGTTTTTGGAATTCTAATCGCCTTCACTTCTAATTTTTATTTACAAGATATTGGCGAAAATTCTTGGCGTTGGATGCTTGGAATTCAAGCTATTCCAGCTTTTGTATATACCCTATTGGTTTTTGGAATTCCTGAAAGTCCACGTTGGATTTTTGAATACAAAAAAGACAGAGCTCAAGCTATATCCATACTAAAACAAATCAATTCTGACGCACAAGCAGAAGAAGAAATCGCAGCTATGGAAATGGAAACTGCTCAAGAAGTGAAAAATGAATCTATTTTCATGAAAAAATATAGAAAGCCATTGCTCCTTGCCTTTTTCATTGCATTTTTCAATCAGCTTTCTGGAATTAATGCCTTTTTGTATTATGCGCCCCGTATTTTTGAATTGGCCGGTTTAGAAAAATCAGCTTCTTTCTTGAGTAGTATTGGAATTGGAATAATCAATTTGTTGTTTACCATGGTGGGTATTTCATTAATTGACAAATACGGCCGTAAAACCTTGATGTATTTAGGTTCTTTTGGTTATATAATTTCGTTAGGACTAGTAACGACTGCCTTTTATTTTGAATGGAAAGGAATGGCTGTACCGCTATTTTTCTTCTTGTTCATTGCCTCTCATGCGATAGGGCAAGGAGCGGTAATTTGGGTATTTATATCCGAGTTATTCCCTAACAAATTAAGAGCAGCTGGAACTTCATTTGGCACCTCAGTGCACTGGGTTTTAGCAGCATTGATTCCGTCATTCATTCCATTTTTATTCAAAGAAATTGGAACCACCACTGTTTTTGCCATTTTCTGTATCATGATGGTATTCCAACTACTTTGGGTATTCTTCAAAATGCCAGAAACCAAAGGAAGAACATTAGAAGAATTGTCTGAAAGTTTATCCAATAACAACTAATTATGGCAACAAAAATTGCTTGTTTTGGCGAAGTCTTATTTGACGTTTTTCCAACCCATAGAAAAATTGGCGGAGCCCCTTTAAATGTTGGACTCCGAATGGCTTCACTTGGAATCGATACACAGATCATTAGTCGCATTGGACAAGATGAAATTGGGAATGAGTTACTTGATTTTGTTTCCCAAAATGGAGTAAGTACCGATTCTATTCAAATAGACCCCAATTTTGCTACTGGTGAAGTACTAGTTCAATTAGACGCAAAAGGATCTGCGTCTTACACCATCAATTATCCCGTAGCTTGGGACAAAATTGAAGCTACTCCAGAAGCGCAAAGTGTGGTTGCCAATTCCGATGCCTTTGTTTTTGGAAGTTTGGTTTGCCGTGACATTACCTCATACCAAAGCCTATTGACATTATTAAATTCAGCAAAGTATAAAATATTTGATGTGAATTTAAGAGCGCCTTTTTATACTAAAGAATTACTTTCTGAATTAATGAACAAAGCCGATTTTATCAAATTTAATGATGATGAGTTGTATGAAATTAGCGCGTTTTTAGGATCTCCTTTTCATTCTTTGGAACAAAACATGCAGTTTATTGCGGAGCAAACCAACACCCAACATATTTGTGTTACTAAAGGAAGTCATGGAGCTGTTTTAATGTATAACGATCAAATGTTTTACAATAGTGGCTATAAAATTACGGTTGCTGACACTGTTGGCGCTGGAGATTCATTTTTGGCAGGATTATTAACTCAATTGTTGACTGGAATTGACCCTCAAAAAGCCATTAACTTTGCTTGTGCTTTGGGTGCACTTGTAGCACAAGAAGAAGGCGCCAATCCAAAAATTTCTACAGAAGCTATTGCTAATTTTATGCAAGATAAATAAACCTTCATCTTGGATATGGCGAAAGTCATTAAATCTGTCAAAACAAAAATTAAAATTGATTACAAACAACTACATATTTCACTAAATTTTACCCGCATGAAAAAGAATCAAATGCTGTTGATTGCCTTACTCTTTACTTCTTTTATGAGTATAACAGCACAAGAAAACAAAACAACAATAGTCAAAATTAGCGACGCTAAATGGTGGAAAGAAGCTGTCATTTACCAAATTTATCCCCGCAGTTTTAAAGACAGTGACGGAGATGGAATTGGAGATATCAAAGGGATAATCTCCAAATTAGACTACCTAAAAAGTTTGGGAATCGATGCGGTTTGGTTAAGTCCGATTTACGATTCTCCAAATGATGATAATGGCTATGATATTAGCAATTATAAAGAAATCTTAAAGGATTTTGGAACCATGGCTGATTTTGATCTTTTGTTGAAAGAAATGCACAAAAGAAACATCAAATTAATAATGGATATGGTGGTAAATCACAGTAGTGACGAGCACGAATGGTTCAAACAATCCAAAAGTTCAAGAGACAATAAATACCGTGATTATTATTATTGGTGGCCAGCTGAAAAAGGCACTCCGCCTTACCGTTGGAGTTTTTTTGATGTCAATAGTAATGCTTGGAAATACGACGCTACAACAAATGCCTATTACTTGCATTATTTCTCTCAAAAACAACCCGATTTAAACTGGAATAATCCTTCCCTTCGTAAAGAAATATACGACACTATGACCTTTTGGTTAAA
This sequence comes from Flavobacterium ammoniigenes, assembly GCF_020886055.1. Taxonomy (NCBI): domain Bacteria; kingdom Pseudomonadati; phylum Bacteroidota; class Flavobacteriia; order Flavobacteriales; family Flavobacteriaceae; genus Flavobacterium; species Flavobacterium ammoniigenes. The sequence goes on from NZ_AP025184.1 coordinate 306,475, forward strand.
CAAAGGAATTGATGGATTTAGAATGGATGCATTCCAATTTATTTCAAAGGACGATTCGTTCCCAGAATTACCAAAAGAAATTGTAAACAATACGTTTGAAATTATTAAGTTTTATGGTAACGGACCTAAACTACACGAGCATATTCAAGAAATGAATCGTGAAGTTTTGAGTAAATTTCCAAATGCCATGTCAGTTTCTGAAGGTGCTGGAGATTCGCCAGAAGCAGCTATGAAATTTGTTGATCCAGATCGAAAAGAACTAAATCTTGCATATCACTTCGAAAGTGTTGACATTGGCAATCACATCAGCGAATTTGGATTGATAAAATACAAAGACATTTTCTCAAGATATGACGAAGTTTTTAAAGAAAAAGGCTGGTTGTCAATTTTTGTTTCCAATCATGATCAACCAAGAATGGTGAGTAAATTTGGTAACGACACTCCTCAATTTAGAGCAATTTCGTCAAAAATGCTTTCTACTTTCGTCATGACAATGAGAGGTACGCCATATAACTTTAATGGGGATGAAATTGGAATGGTAAACATTCGATTTGACAACATTGAGGATTATAACGATGTTGATACCCGAAATAAATACGAACAACTTAAAAATGGCGGAGGCGATTTGAAAGCTTTCTTGGAAAACAAAAAACAAACTTCAAGAGAAAATGGAAGAACTCCTTTTCAATGGGATGCTACTGCTAATGGGGGATTTACTTCGGGTAAACCTTGGTTAAAAGTAAATCCAAACTATGCTGAAATTAATGCGGCAGCACAAGAAAAAGATCCAAATTCAGTTTTAAATTATTACAGAAAGTTGGTTAAAACTCGTAAGGCAAGTCCGATTCTTAAATATGGAAAATTCACTCTTTTAGATCATGATAATCCAAATGTATTTGCATATATTAGAGAACTTGAGGGTAAAAAAGTATTAATTTTATTAAACTTTACTGGGAAAGAAGCTTCATTTGATTTGGGGTTTTCAACAAAACATACAACACTGATTTTGGGCAATTACCCCAATAAAAGTTTATTAACCTCAAACACTTTACGACCATACGAGTCTTTAATTTTAGAGTTAAAATAAACTTATTTATTTGTATTTAATGCGGTTTCAATTCATTTGAAACCGCATTTTTTATATCTGTTACTTTTGAAAAAAATATAACATATTACTTCCTATTTGTAAATAGTAAACAAATTGAAACCCTATATTCAAAAAAATGAATATCTTGGCATTTGTATGTGTTTTACTAGTAAAACAATTCGCAAACTGATATTTAATATATTTGTTGCCAAATCAAAAGTCAATGAAAAACATTACTCTTAAAGAAATTGCAACTACCCTAGGAATTTCGATAACGACCGTTTCAAAGGCGTTAAAAGATTATTCTGATGTTAGTGAAAAAACTAAAAAAGCAGTCAAGGAATTGGCTGAGAATTTGAATTATACACCTAATAGTTTTGCCGTCAATTTAAGAACAAAAGAGTCCAAAACTATTGGTTTAATTATTCCTGAGGTTACTCACCACTTTTTTTCAAATATCATTAAATCAATAATTGATGCCGCTGAAAAAAATGGCTATTTAGTGATCATATTACAATCCAATGAAAGCCTAGAGTTAGAAAAAAAACAAGTCGATTTATTGATAAATAAAAGGGTTGATGGTATTTTAATTTCCTTGTCTAATGAATCCAATAACGATTCGCATATTCAAGACATATTGAATAGGAAAATTCCACTAGTTATGTTTGATAAAATTGCCAAACTTGCTAAATGTTCTAAAGTAGTCATTGACGATCAAAAAGCGGGATTTGATGCCACACAACACTTGATTGACAATGGTTGTAAAAAAATAGCCCATATTCGCGGTCCCCTTAATCCACAAAATTCAATAGATCGTTATTTAGGCTACAAAAAAGCATTAGAGTCCAACGGAATTCCATTTGATTCGAAATTAGTATACACCTGTGAAAAAGTAAACTTTGAAGAAGGACTGGAATTTACCAAACAATTATTTGAAGAACATCCAGATGTAGATGGGATTTTTGCAATAACTGACTTAGTAGCCGTTGGAGCATTAGCATATTGTAACGACCAAAAAATAAATGTCCCAAAGGATGTTAAAGTAATTGGTTTTAGCAACTGGTTCATGTCTCAAGTAATTACACCCAAATTAAGTACGGTAGAACAACCGAGTCACGAAATGGGTATTACGGCTTTTAACTTATTATTAGAAGAAATGGTAGCACGAAAAGAAGAATCAGAATACATTCCAAAAACCATAGAATTAGAAACTCAAATTATTGAAAGAGAGTCAAGTAGAAACTAATTGATTTATTTCAAAAATTGTATATTTCGTTTTAAACCCTCTAGTTTTGTTCTTTTCAAAGGCGAATCTTTGAATACTTTTTGAAAAGTTTCGGCTGTAATTTCTTCCCAATCTTGTTTGGAATACGAAAGCAGTTCCGGATTAGCTTGAAATAAGGGTTCGTTATGCGCTTTGGAAAAGCGGTTCCAAGGACACACATCTTGACATACATCGCAACCAAAAGCCCAATCATCCAATTTTCCTTTCATCTCTTCTGGAAGATTATCTTTCAATTCAATGGTGTAATAGGAAATGCATTTACTACCATCGACTTGATAAGGAGCAATTATCGCCTGAGTTGGACAAGCATCTAAACAAGCCGTACAACTGCCACAATGATCTGTTGTTGCAAAATCATATTCTAATTCCAAATCAATAATTAATTCGGCAATAAAATAAAATGAGCCCACTTTTTGGGTAATCAGATTGCTGTTTTTACCAATCCAACCCAAACCACTCTTCGCAGCCCAAGCTTTATCGAGAACTGGAGCAGAATCTACAAAAGCTCTTCCAGATACCGTTCCTATATGTTCTTGAATGCTAAATAATAATTCGTTAAGCTTCTCTTTGATTACAAAATGATAATCTTGGCCATAAGCGTATTTGGATATTTTATAGGAATCTTCTCTTTGCAATTCGGAAGGGTAATAATTCAGAAGCAAAGAAACAACACTTTTGGCACCGTCAACCAATAAGGTAGGGTCTAATCGCTTGTCAAAATGATTTTCCATGTAGGACATTTGACCATGACTATTGTTTTTAAGCCATTTTTCGAGTCGAGGAGCCTCTTTTTCTAAAAAACCAGCCTCAGATATACCACAAGACAAAAAACCAAGGCGTAAGGCCTCCGATTTAATGAATTGTGAATATTTTGATTTGGTAGTAATAAAAATAGAATTAAAACAATCCGCCTTGAATATTGGTTTTCAATTTGCCCAAATGTTTGTAGGCCTTATCAGTCACTTCTCGGCCACGAGGAGTACGCATGATAAATCCTTCTTGAATTAAGAAAGGTTCATAAACTTCTTCAATGGTTTCACTACTTTCTGAAACCGCAGTTGCCAGGGTAGTTAAACCAACTGGACCGCCTTTAAATTTATCGATAATGGTATTTAAAATTTTATTGTCCATTTCGTCCAAACCATGAGCGTCCACATTAAGCGCTTTTAAGGCGTATCTAGCAATTTCTATGTCAATTGTACCGTTACCCTTAATTTGTGCAAAATCACGCACTCTACGCAACAATGCGTTGGCTATACGAGGCGTGCCTCTACTTCGTCCAGCAATTTCAATGGCAGCTTCAAGGTCAATAGGCATTTTTAAAATACCAGCACTACGTTCAATAATGGTTGTCAAAAGCTCAGTAGTGTAATATTGTAAACGAGAGGAGATTCCAAAACGAGCACGCATTGGAGCAGTTAATAAACCTGAACGAGTAGTTGCTCCAATTAGCGTAAAAGGATTTAAATTAATTTGAACCGTTCTAGCGTTTGGACCAGATTCAATCATAATATCAATCTTGAAATCTTCCATAGCCGAATACAAATATTCTTCTACAATTGGACTCAAACGATGAATTTCATCGATAAATAAAACGTCTCGTTCTTCAAGATTAGTTAATAAACCCGCTAAATCTCCAGGTTTATCAAGAACAGGACCTGAAGTGATTTTGATTCCTACTTGCAATTCGTTAGCCAAAATATTAGCCAAAGTAGTTTTCCCTAAACCCGGAGGCCCATGAAATAAAGTATGGTCTAAAGCTTCATTGCGTTGATTCGCCGCTTCTACAAAAACCTTAAGATTTTCAAGAATTTGATCTTGTCCTGCAAAATCATCAAATGAAAGCGGTCTCAATCTTTTTTCAAGATCAAGTTCTTCTGGGTTGTAACCTTTTGTAGTGGGGTCTAAATTTTCGTTCATGAAACAAATATAGAGAAAGATTAGTAAGAAATAATCGTGCTAATAAAGTTGAAATAAAAAAGCCTCTACAATAGAGGCTTTTTTATATTAGTGATGTAAAACTTCTTCACCTGGTTTCATTGGAACATTCTGCGGTACAAAATCTTCATCATGAGCTGGATTACTGTAATCGTATGGCCATCTGTGTACTTCAGGAATTTCTCCTGGCCAGTTTCCGTGAATATGTTCAACAGGCGCAGTCCATTCTAACGTATTTGATTTCCATGGATTTTGTTCCGCTTTCTTTCCGTAAAAAATGCTTACAAAGAAATTGTATAAGAACACCAATTGGAAAGCTCCACCAATTAAAGCAAATGTTGTAATTAATACATTCACATTTTGTAAATCGTCAAATAATGGAAAGTTAGTATTCGTATAATAACGTCTCGGCAAACCAGCTAATCCAATAAAGTGCATTGGAAAGAAAACTCCATAAGCACAAACTGCTGTTACCCAAAAGTGAATATACCCTAAATTTTTGTTTAACATTCTTCCAAACATTCTTGGGAACCAGTGATAAATTCCAGCAAACATTCCATAAAGAGCAGAAATACCCATTACTAAGTGAAAGTGAGCTACAACAAAATACGTATCGTGAACATTAATATCCAAAGTACTATCTCCTAAAATAATACCAGTTAAACCACCAGTAATAAAAGTAGAAACCAATCCAATTGAAAACAACATGGCTGGATTAAACTGTAAATTTCCTTTCCACAAAGTAGTAATGTAGTTAAATGCTTTTACAGCAGATGGAATTGCAATCAACAAAGTAGTAAAGGTAAATACCGAACCCAAGAATGGATTCATACCCGATATAAACATATGGTGACCCCAAACTATAGTTGATAAAAATGCAATTGCTAAAATAGACATGATCATCGCTCTGTAACCAAAAATTGGTTTACGAGAACTAGTTGCGATAACTTCAGATGTAATACCTAAAGCTGGCAATAATACAATATATACCTCAGGGTGACCTAAGAACCAAAATAAATGTTCGAATAATACTGGTGATCCTCCTTGATAGTGAAGTACTTCTCCAGCAATATAAATATCAGACAAGAAAAATGAGGTTCCAAAACTTCTATCAAAAATCAACAATAAAGCTGCAGATAATAATACTGGGAAAGATACAATCCCAATGATAGCAGTCACAAAGAAAGCCCAAATAGTAAGAGGCAATCTTGTCATTGTCATACCTTTAGTACGCAAGTTAATAACGGTAACAACATAATTTAAAGATCCCATTAAAGAGGAAGCAATAAAAATAGCCATAGATACTAACCAAAGTGTCATACCGGTTCCTGAACCAGGAATCGCTTGTGGCAATGCACTTAAAGGAGGGTAGATTGTCCATCCTGAAGAGGCAGGTCCTGCTTCAACAAATAAAGAACAAACCATAATAACACTTGACAAGAAAAACAACCAATAGGAAATCATATTCATAAATCCTGACGCCATGTCTCGAGCACCAATTTGAAGTGGAATCAATAAATTACTGAAGGTACCACTCAAAGCAGCTGTCAAAACAAAGAAAACCATAATGGTTCCATGAATGGTAACCAAAGCCAGGTAAATATCATTAGCCATTACTCCATCTGGAGCAAATTTATCTCCTAATAAAATATTAAAAATTTTGAATGACTCCTCTGGCCATGCCAATTGCATTCTGAAAAGCAAAGACATTCCAACTCCAATAATTCCCATTACAATACCAGTTAATAAGTATTGTTTAGCAATCATTTTATGGTCAATACTAAAGATATACTTAGTAATGAAGGTTTCTTTATGATGATGATCGTGTTCGTGACCGTGTAAATCTGCTGACATATTTATATACTTTATAAATTTTTATTTAATTATTTCATTGCAACTTTAGAAGCAACAGTGTCTGAACTAACAGCTATAGAGTCTGAAGCAGAACCATCTGCAGCTGGAGCAGGTTCATTAGAAGCCTTCACTTCTTTAACCAAAGCCACTTTATCAGATAGCCAAGCTTTATATTCTTCAGGAGTGTCTACAACAATTTTCATCTGCATATTGTAATGGGAAGCTCCACAAATTTTATTACATAATAAAAGGTAATCAAAAGTGTAAGGATCTAAAGCAGTATTACCTGCAGCAACTAAATCAGCACTCTTCTTAGTTCTTAATTCATTAATTCTTGACACTTTTTCAACCATAAATGGTAACTCTCTATACTCGGCAGTAGTGTAAACAGGAGTAAAAGCAAACTGAGTAACCATACCAGGAACACAGTTCATCTGAGCTCTAAAGTGAGGCATGTAAGCTGAGTGCAATACATCTTGAGAACGAAGTTTAAAAAGTACTTTCTTTCCTTTTGGAATATGCAATTCAGAGGTTACAAAATCATCTTGTGCGTTAGGATCAGACAAATCCATACCAACAGCATTAACACCATCAATAAGTCTCACATTTGCTTTTCCTAAAACATTATCAGCACCTGCATAACGAGCAGTCCATTTAAATTGCTGGGCATACAATTCAATAACAATTACATCTTCGTCTTCATCAACAAACATAATATTATTCCATGCATACAAACCGTATAAAATCAAACCGGCTAATACTACTGCTGGAATCGAACTCCAAATAGCTTCTAACTTATTGTTATCAGCAAAAAAAGTTGCTTTTTGATCTTTTTTTCCTCTGTATTTAAAAGCAAAGAAATGCAATAAAACTTGAGTAACCGCTTGTACTATGAAAATTAAAACCCAAGTGATATTCATTAAAGTATCTACATCTGAACCATGCTCTGAAGCAGGAGTATGTAAGGGAAGATCGCCCCATCTAATTAAACCATAAATTGTAAAAATATAAATGAAAGCTAAAAAGCCAAACATCAAATATCCTTGAACATTGTTATCATTATCATTTGCAATTTGAGAATCATTCGTACTTGAATTACCTACTTGAGTTAAATCAAATATTTTGGTTAACTGCCAAATTGCTACAGCTAATAAAACTAAAACTATAATTACCAACAAACTTGTCATCTGTTTTTATTTAAATATTATTAATAATGAAAATGTTTACTCTCTTCAATAAATGGATTTCTTTTAGCCAATAAAGGAGCTTTAGTTAATGCTGTGAAAACAACATAAATAAACAACCCTAAGAAGAAAAGAACAGAAGCAATTTCAGATACTCCAATAAACCACTGGTCACCAACAGTACCCGGCATAATCATGTTGAAGAAATCAACATAGTGACCTAGTAAAATAACTGTTCCAGCCATCACCAATACCCAAGTAATTCTTTTGAAATCAGTATTGATTAAAATCAATAATGGAAATAAAAAGTTCATAACAACGGCTCCAAAAAATGGAAGGTTGTATAATTGGATTCTTGTTACGTAGTAGGTGATTTCTTCAGGAATGTCAGCATACCATATTAACATGAATTGTGAGAACCATAAATAAGTCCAGAATACACTAATTCCAAACATGAATTTAGCTAAATCATGGATATGACTAGTATTAACATGTTCTAAATAACCTTTTGATTTTAAATACAAAGTTATCATTGCAATCGTGGTAATACCACTCACAAAGAAACTTGCAAATACATACCATCCAAATAAAGTACTGAACCAGTGAGGATCAATTGACATAATCCAATCCCAAGACATAATTGATTCAGAAACGATGAAGAATACCAAAAATCCAGCAGATATTTTGAAGTTCTTTTTGTAATTCAAATTATCGTCCGCTTCATCTTGAGCTAAACAGTTTTTTCTTGAATAATAACGATATGCATTCCATCCTAACAAGAAAATAGCTGCTCTAACAATCCAAAATGGGAAATTCAAATATCCTGATTTACCAGCAATAATTGCATCATAATTAGCATTAGTAGGATCAGTAACACCTTCGCCTAACCAAACAAACAAATGATTGAAATGCAACCCAGATAACACCAAGAATAAAAAGAATACAACAGAACCTACAGGTAGGTAGGCTGTAATACCCTGCATTACTCTGAATAAAACTGGAGACCAACCAGCTTGAGCAACTTGTTGGATAGCATAAAATGCTAATGTTCCCATTGAAATTAACAAAAAGAAAATACAAGCAACATACAAAGCAGCCCATGGCTTATTTTGCAATTGATGCAACACATGAGTTAAATGTTCTTCATGTTCAGCATGAGCATCACCTTCATGCGTCTCAGTGCCTTCCTGTTTAACACCAGCATGAGATTCTGCTTTTACATCATGCGATGGATCAGCTTCATGTACCTCAGTGGCTTCCTGTTCTTTTTCAACAGATGCTTCCGATTTTGCCTCATGAGACTCAGTTGCTTCATGCTTAACAGCAGCATGACCACCATGAGTTTCAGCAGCCAAAAGTGCTTCTACTTCTTTTATATCTTTAGGAGCAGTATAAAAACCATAACCAATTCCTAAAAGACCTACAGCCATAAGGATTAGTGAAAAAGTTTTTAATTTACTTGAAAATGTATACATATCTTTTACGATCAGTTTGTTCAACAATTATATATTATAATTCGCTTTTAAGTTTAAGAACATAGTTAGCTACTAACCAACGTTCTTTAGCATCCAATTGATTGGCATGTGAACCCATGGAGTTTAAACCATAAGTAATTACATGAAAAATACTACCTTCTGTAATTGGTCTATCAGCATAACTTGGAACTCCAAGGAATTTTTCTCTTTCTACTAATTTCCCTTTACCATTTCCAGCAGCACCATGACAACTGATACAATAGATTTCGTAAAGTTCTTGTCCTTTTACAATGTCTTTTTGAATAGAATCTAAAGGAGATTTCAAATTAGCTTTTGCTAACTCATAACCAGCAGTTGAATTTTCATACTCATAAGGCTCAAACCCCCTATTTATTGTTCCAACAACTGGAAGTTGTCCTTCTTTCCCATCTTTAAAAGCTGCAGACTCAGAATAGGTTTCATAACCTACCGATTCGTACATGTTTGGAAAATACTGATAATTGGGTGCTGATTTATCATGACATGAAACCAAAGTGGTCATCCCAAACAAACACGCTATTTTAAATATATTTTTCATAACTAGGATTAATGCTTTTCAATTACTTTAACTTCTACAGCCCCAGTGTTCTCAAAAAATGAAACTAATTCTGCTTCATTATCATGAACAGCAACTTCCATCAAAAAATGGTCATCTGTAGTTCTAACATCTGGATTCTCTGCTTCTTTAAATGGCCATAATTTACTTCTCATATAAAAAGTAATTACCATTAAGTGTGCTGCAAAAAATACTGTTTCTTCAAACATAATTGGAACGAAAGCTGGCATGTTTTCGATATAACTAAAACTTGGCTTCCCACCAATATCTTGAGGCCAATCTTGAATCATAATGTAATTCATCATCCAAGTTCCAAATGAAATTCCGCACAACCCATACAAAAAAGCACAAATAGCTAAACGTGTTGGTGCCAATCCCATCGCTTTATCCAAACCGTGAACAGGAAATGGACTAAAAACTTCTTCGATATGATAATGAGCTGCACGTGTTTTTTTAACGGCATCCATTAATACATCATCGTCATTATAAATGGCGTATATTATTTTATTACTCATGGTGTGACTCTTTATTTGCTCTTTCTCTAATATAATTATCTCCAGTTGCTTTTAATATTGTTTTAACCTCTGCTTGTGCAATTACAGGGAATGTTCTAGCATACAATAAAAACAATACAAAGAAGAAACCGATTGTTCCAATGAAAATTCCAATGTCAACAAATGTTGGCGAGAACATCGTCCAAGAAGATGGAAGATAATCTCTGTGTAATGAAGTAACGATAATTACGAAACGTTCAAACCACATACCAATATTAACGACAATTGAGATGATAAATGAGAACATAATACTTGTTCTTAATTTTTTAAACCACATGAATTGAGGAGAAAATACGTTACAAGTCATCATAGACCAGTAAGCCCACCAGTAAGGTCCTGTTGCTCTGTTCAAGAAAGCATATTGCTCGTATTCAACACCTGAATACCAAGCCACAAATAATTCAGTGATGTAAGCAACTCCAACAATAGAACCTGTGATCATGATTACAATGTTCATTAACTCAATATGTTGAACAGTAATGTAGGCTTCTAAATTAGATACTTTTCTCATAATAATAAGCAAGGTATTAACCATTGCAAATCCAGAGAATACCGCTCCTGCAACAAAGTATGGAGGGAAAATGGTAGTATGCCATCCTGGAATTACTGAAGTAGCAAAGTCCATCGATACAATAGTGTGTACAGAAAGTACTAAAGGAGTAGCTAAACCTGCAAGAACTAAAGAAACTTCTTCAAAACGTTGCCAATCTTTAGCTCTTCCACTCCATCCAAAACTCAGAATAGAATAAATTCTTTTGTGAAAAGGAGTAATCGCTCTATCTCTTAACATCGCAAAATCAGGCAATAATCCAGTCCACCAGAAAACTAATGATACAGAAAGATAGGTAGAAATTGCAAATACGTCCCATAATAAAGGAGAGTTAAAGTTTACCCAAAGAGACCCAAATTGATTTGGAATTGGTAACACCCAGTAAGCTAACCAAGGACGTCCCATGTGAATAATTGGAAACAAACCAGCTTGAATTACAGAAAAAATAGTCATTGCTTCTGCAGAACGGTTAATGGCCATTCTCCAACGTTGACGGAAAAGTAATAATACTGCAGAAATCAAAGTTCCTGCGTGACCAATACCTACCCACCAAACGAAGTTAGTGATATCCCAAGCCCAGCCCACGGTTTTATTTAATCCCCATGTTCCGATTCCTGTAGATACAGTATAGATAATACAGCCTAATCCCCAAAGGAACGCTGTTAATGCGATTGAAAACACAATCCACCAATGTTTGTTAGCTTTACCTTCAACAGGAGCTGCAACATCTACTGTTACATCGTGATAAGATTTATCACCAATAACTAAAGGTTTTCTAATGCTTGATTCGTAGTGAGACGACATAATCCTTTATCTTGTTTCTTAATTAATATTTTATACTAGGTGTTTCTAACTTTAACGTGATAAATCACATTTGGCTTAGTTCCTACATGCTCTAATAAATGGTACATTCTATCATCAGCAGCTAATTTAGTTACTTTTGCTTCAGCATCATTTACATCTCCAAATACCATTGCTCCAGTAGCACAAGCATTTGAACAAGCGGTTTGGAATTCACCATCTTTAATTGCTCTACCCTCTTTTTTAGCTTTAAGAATTGTTGCTTGGGTCATTTGAAGACACATAGAACATTTTTCCATAACTCCACGAGAACGAACATTCACGTCTGGGTTCAATACCATACGACCTAAATCATCATTCATATGATAATCAAACTCGCTGTTTTGACTGTATAAGAACCAGTTGAAACGACGCACTTTATACGGACAGTTGTTAGCACAGTAACGAGTTCCAACACATCTGTTGTACGCCATGTTATTTTGACCTTGACGACCGTGAGAAGTAGCCGCAACAGGACAAACAGTTTCACAAGGTGCGTGGTTACAGTGTTGACACATAACTGGTTGGAAAGCCACTTGAGGATTATCTCCTGCTTTTTCCATTTCGTTAAATGTTGACAATGAACTTGACAAACCTGCAATGTTTTCTTTTCTTTCGTTATCCCCTTCAAAAGTACTTTCAGAAGAATAATATCTATCAATACGCAACCAGTGCATATCTCTACTTCTTCTAACTTCTGCTTTACCAACTACAGGAACATTATTCTCTGCATGACAAGCGATAACACAAGCACCACAACCAGTACAAGCATTTAAATCGATAGAAAGATTAAAGTGATGTCCAATTGAACGATCAAATGAATCCCATAAATCAACTTTAGTAGACTCTACTTCTTTGTGATCCAAAGATACCATAGGAACTTCATTCCATTCTTTAGCATCTTTAGTGTTGAATATTTCTAAGGTAGTTTCTTTAATAATATCGCCTCTTCCCATTAAGGTTTTTTGACCTTGAACACAAGCAAACTCATGCTCTCCATCAGCTTTCGCTATAGAAACGGATTGCACATTATTAAACCCTTTATATAAAGCGTAAGCATTAATACCTACTGACATTTCTTCTTTTAAAGCCGCTTTACGACCATATCCTAAAGCCAAACCTACAGTTCCAACCGCTTGACCTGGTTGAACAATTACAGGTACATTTTCTAATTTTGTACCCTCTGTAGTTGTAATAGTTGCATAACTACCATTTAAACCTCCATTAGCAACAATTTCATTGGTTAATCCTAATTTTTTAGCATCAGCATTAGAAACTGTAACATAGTTATCCCAAGAAACTCTTGTTATTGGATCTGGAAATTCTTGCAACCAAGGATTGTTAGCTTGTTGACCATCACCTAAACCAGTTTTAGTGTATAAAACCAATTCAAATGCTTCAGCAGCTTTTGATTTTGATAAAGCAGATGCTGCAGCAGCATAATCAGCTGAACCTGCAGACGCAGTTGGAATAGCTCCAACAAACACACCATCGTGTAACACTTTATTCCAAGAAGAACCTGCAATTATAGTAGCAGCTGTTCCTTTGATATAATCGTAATAAGTTCCAGCATTACCATTCAACGACAATAAAACATCTTGAAATTGTTTGGTATTAAATAAAGGACGGATTGTAGGCTGAGTAAGACTGTAAGTTCCTTTAGTCAAGCTTAAATCATTCCAAGATTCTAAATAATGAGGAACTGGTGCAGCGATTGTAGCAACTGAAGCCGTTTCATCTTCTTTCAAAGAGAAAGCAACTGAAGTAGTTACTTTTTTAAGTCCTTCTACAAAAGAAGCACTATCTGCCAATGTATAAACTGGATTAACGCCACTCATAATTAATGTATGAACGCTACCTGCTTTCATTTCATTAATCAATTGAGCTACTTTCTCGTTTGATCCTTTTCTAATTTGTCTTGTTCCAGAAGTAGTAAAAGCTTCACTAGCCAATTTTTGGTTGATTGCTAATACTAATAATTGAGCATTTTTATCTTGAATTCCAGATACCAATACTCCTTTTGAACCAGCAGCTTTCAATTGTTGTGCTGCTTTAGTTACTTCTGATTTGTATTGATCTTCTAAATTCACCGCAACAGAGGATCCTGTTACAACATTATATATATGTACTAATGCTTGTTTTTGATTAGCAGTTGACATTGGTAAACGCTTGTCAGCAGCCGCTCCAGATAAAGTCATATTCGCTTCCAATTGGAAGTGACGAGACATTTTACCGTTATTAGGAATTCTACCTTGAGCATAACCGGCTCCATAACCTCCACCTTGCCAATCTCCAAGGATATCTGCTCCAACAGAAACGATTAAAGAAGCTTTAGCAAAATCGTAGTCCACTAAGGCTCTTTCACCATATACTGTTTCAAAAGCATCCAATGCTTCTGAAGAGGAAACTGCATCGTAAACAACATGTTTTGCATTTGGATTTTTAGCGATAAATTCACCGATCAACTTTTCAGTTGAAGGACTCGCTAAAGTATTTGTTAATACAACTACTTGACCTCCTTTTGCTTTAGCTTCTACAATGCTTGATGCAATTTTAGCATTCACATCTGACCAACTTGCATTAGCTCCAGCGATTTTTGGTTCTTTCAAACGCATACTATCGTACAACGACAAGATAGACGCATGAACTCTAGCATTCGCAGAAAATTTTGCTCCAGCAATAGCATTGTTATCAATTTTAATTGGACGACCTTCACGTGTTTTTACTAATAAATTAGCAAAATCGAAACCGTCAAAAACAGTTGTCGCATAATAGTCTGCTACACCAGGAATAATTTGTTCCGGTTGCAACACATAAGGTATTGATTTATGAACAGGACCTTCACATGCAGCAAGAGTTGCAGCAGCTGTACTAAATCCAACGTACTTTAAAAAGTCACGACGTGTTGTAGAAGAGGATAATGAATCACTATTTCCTAAAAATTCATCTGTAGGAATTTCTTCAACGAATTCGTTATTTTTAAGCGCCTCAACAATAGAACTATTTCCGTCTAGTTCCTCAACACTTTTCCAGTATTTTTTGTTTGATGACATATATAAATATTAAAAACTTAATAATTTGATTAATAGTGACATTTACCACATTCTAAACCTCCCATTTGAGCAGCAGTCAATTTGTCTACGCCATATTTTTTAGAAAGTTGTTCGTGGATTTTAGTGTAATATTCATTACCCTCCATTTTAACATCGGTCTTACGGTGACAATCAATACACCATCCCATAGTTAAAGGAGCAAACTGTTTTTGAATTTCATATTCCTCCACAGGACCGTGACAAGTTTGACATTCCACACCAGCAACAGTTACGTGTTGTGAGTGATTGAAGTATACAAAGTCAGGTAAATTGTGAATACGAACCCATTTAACAGGTTGTGTTTTTCCAGTATACGATTGAGTTGTTTTATCCCAACCCACAGCAGTGTATAATTTTTGGATTTGCTCATCATAAAAAGCTTTGCTGTACTCTGGAGTAGCAGTGGTTTCAGCAACCTCAGCAATGTTTTTATGACAGTTCATACAAACATTTAATGATGGAATACCAGCATTTTTACTAACTCTAGCTGCAGAGTGACAGTATTTACAATTGATTTCATTATCTCCAGCATGAATTCTGTGAGAATAATGAATAGGTTGAATTGGAGAATATTCTTGATCAACACCTACTTGCATTAAGAAACCATACACTAAATAAGCACCAGACAACAATAAGAATATTGCTGTTACCAATACTAAAAATTGATTCTTAACAAATGCTTTCCATATAGGAGTAGTTGGTTGTTTAGGAGCTACTTCAATATTGTTAGCTTTAGCCACTTTACGTAATACGTTGTTTACTAAAAACAACATTACTACTAACATCGCCATCACCAATGCCAAGGCTCCTAAAATAATAGTATTGGTTATTCCACCTTCAGCTTGCGGTGCAGCTCCCTCAGTTCCAGGAACAGCGGCAGCAGTAGCAGCAGGCGCTTCTTCTTTTGGAGTAGAAGTATATGCAATTATATTATCAATGTCTGCTTCTGATAATTGTGGAAAAGCAGTCATCACTGCTTTATTATTTTCTTCAAAAACTTTTACAGCAGCTGCGTCTCCAGATTTAATTAAATCAGAACTGTTGTGAACCCACTTGTAGATCCACGACATCTCATATTTAGCAGCTATCCCTCTTAAAGCAGGACCAGTAGCTTTGGCATCTAGTTTGTGACATGCCGCACAATTTGCATTGAAAAGCTCTTTTCCAACTACAGGATCGCCTCCAGTTGTAGCAGTCGGAGCGGCTGCAGCTGCATCAGCCGCAGGAGCAGCTTCTTGAGCAAATGAAGTTAAAGAGAAAGTTAGCATTAATGCTAAGCAGAAATATAATTTCCTTACGATCGAATTATGGTTACCCATCTTTTTCATATAGTATAATGATTATCTACTAAAATTAGTTTTGCTTTTGCTCCAAACATTGTTTAGAAAAAACAAATACATTCTTTTAAAACTTGCACAAAAATACGACTTAAGAACTATTCTCAAAACCTTAAAATAGTCTTAAATTCAATTTATATTAATTCTAAATAATATTTACCTTTAGTATTCTCTTTGTAAATATTACTTTTGTATAAAAACGATCACATTATGAGAATTTTAACACTTTGCCATTGGGTTTTACTACCCATTCTGGTTGCTTTACCAACTAGTTCTGTATTAGGCCAAAACGTCAAAAATAGTCCTAAAAACGAGTCAAAATTCGAACAATTACTCGCCGAAAAACGAAAATTAAATAACGTTATAACTTCAAACGACAGATATAAAATTCAGATTTTTAGTGGCGAAAATGAAAAAGCAAAAAAAACAATATTGCAATTCAAACAAGAATTTAACGACATAGAAGCTACTATAGTTTTCAATACCCCAAATTATAGAGTATGGGTTGGTAATTTCAAAACCCGAATGGAAGCCGAAAGATATTTTACAGAGATCAAAAAGAAATACAAAAACCTACTTTTAATAAAACCTACAAAATAAAGTACACAACAAGTCAAAAAAAAATCCCGAATAAATCGGGATTTTTTTTTGAATTTTATTTCAATTTCTTTTTGATAGCTACTTCATGGTAAGCCTCAATAACATCTCTTTCTTCGATATCATTGTATCCTTTGATTTGAATACCACAATCGTATCCTTTAGTCACTTCTTTCACATCGTCTTTGAAACGTTTTAAAGCAACTAATTCGCCATCAAATACAACAACTCCTTCTCTAACTACACGAACCTTAGCGTTTCTTGTAATTTTACCATCCATCACCATACATCCTGCAATAGATCCAACTTTAGAGATTTTAAATATCTCTCTGATTTCAGCTGTACCCAATACTTCTTCTTTCATTTCTGGCGCTAACATTCCTTCCATAGCATCTTTCAAGTCATCAATAGCTGCATAGATAATAGAGTAATAGCGGATATCAATTTCTTCTTTATCAGCTAACTGTCTTGCATTTCCTGCAGGGCGAACATTAAATCCGATAATAATTGCATCAGAAGCAGAAGCTAACATAACGTCAGTCTCCGTGATTGCACCCACTCCTTTGTGGATAATATTAATTTGAACTTCTTCCGTAGATAGTTTAGAGAACGAATCAGACAATGCCTCAACAGAACCGTCAACATCTCCTTTAAGAATTACGTTCAATTCTTTAAATTGACCTAGTGCGATTCGTCGTCCAATTTCATCCAATGTAATATGTCGTTGCGTTCTTACTGATTGCTCGCGCATCAATTGAGAACGTTTTGAAGCAATTTGTTTGGCTTCTTTTTCATCTTCAAAAATATTGAATTTATCACCCGCTGTAGCTGCTCCATCCAAACCTAAAACAGATACTGGAGTTGAAGGTCCTGCTTCGATTACTACATGACCGCGTTCATCATGCATGGCTTTAATTTTACCATGATGTTTACCTGCCAACATATAATCTCCAATTCTCAATGTTCCGTGTTGAACTAATAAAGTAGAAACATATCCTTTACCTTTATCCAAGAAGGCTTCTACAACAGTCCCTTGAGCTGCTTTATTTGGATTTGATTTTAAATCTAAAATTTCAGCTTCAAGCAATACCTTTTCAAGTAATTCTTTGACACCTAATCCAGTTTTTGCAGAAATATCATGGGATTGAATTTTACCACCCCAATCTTCAACTAATAAATTCATACCAGCTAATCTTTCTTTAATCTTATCTGGATTAGCATTTGGCTTATCTACTTTATTGATTGCGAAAATAATTGGAACACCCGCCGCTTGAGCGTGACTAATAGCCTCTTTTGTTTGTGGCATAATGTCGTCATCGGCAGCAATTACAATAATAGCGATATCGGTAACTTGAGCTCCACGAGCACGCATTGCCGTAAAGGCTTCGTGACCTGGTGTATCTAAAAAGGCAATTTTTTGTCCGTTATCTAAGGTTACACCATAAGCACCAATGTGCTGTGTGATTCCTCCAGACTCTCCTGCTATAACATTTTCTTTACGAATGTAATCCAATAAAGAGGTTTTACCGTGATCTACGTGTCCCATTACCGTTACAATTGGCGCTCTGAACATTAAATCTTCTTCTTTATCTTCAACAACTTGTATTGCTTCTTCAATATCTACAGTTATGAATTCTACTTCGTAACCAAATTCATCCGCAACAATAGTTAATGTTTCAGCATCCAAACGCTGATTCATCGTAACCATAATTCCTAGTGACATACAGGTACCAATTACTTTAGTAATAGGCACATCCATCATAATAGCGATTTCACCAACAGTAACAAATTCAGTAACTTTAATTGTTTTACTTCCTTCGTCTAATGCTCTTTGTTCTTCATCTGATTTTTGACGGTGTGTATCTCTTTTATCTCTTCTGTATTTGGCAGCTTTAGATTTACCCCCTTTACCTTGAAGTTTTTCAAGAGTCTCACGAATTTGATTTTTAACTTCTTCTTCCGTAGGTTCTACTTTTGCAACAATAGCAGGTCTATTTCCTTTTACAAAACCAGGTTTAGCGCTTCTATTTGCATTGTAACCCCCTCCAGCATTAGGAGTTATTTTATTTGGATTTGGAGCTCCTGGCTCACCTGGAGTAGATGGCTTGGCTACAATTCTTTTTCTTTTATTTTTTCCAGCATTAGCTCCAGCTCCTATTGCACCCGGTGCACCTGGTTTATTAGGAGTTATTTTTGGATCTTCTTTTTTCTTTTTAGGTTTATTGAACTGAGACAAATCAATAGTTTGACCTGTCAATGTTGCGCCTGATAATTTCTGATATTGAGTAGTAATCGTTTCGTCTATTGGAGCATCGTCTGAATTACCTTCGGTGGTTGCCTCCGGAGCGACTACTTTTTTCTCCTGTTTAGGAGCCACCTCAACAACAGGTTTTACTTCTTTTTTGTCTGAAACTGGTTTTTCCGAAGGAGTATCTTGAGGAACGCTTTGGGTTTTACCTTCTGTAGGAGCAGCTTTTTTTGGATTGAGTTCAATTTTTCCAACTTGAATCGGACCTGTCACTACTGCTTTCGCTTTAATAACTTCTTGGCGTTCTTCTTCTTGTTTGCGTTTTTCCTCAATTTCAAGCTCACGTTGGATACGTAATGCTTCTTTTTCTTTTCTTTTCTCTTCTCCTACTTCTTTAGAAGCCTCTTTATTCCCCTTATCGCCCGCAAATTGACTTTGTAGGATACCAAACTCACGTTCAGAAATTTTAGCATTTGGATTTGCATCAATAGCAATTCCTTTATCCTTAAGATAATCTACTGCTCTTTCTAACGAAATGTTTAATTCCCTTAAAACCTTGTTAATTCTTATTACTCTCTCTTCAGACATAAAACCTTTTTATTATTATCTTTTTATTGTATTTCTTAATTTATAAAAATTAAGATGCGTATTCCAGAATTAGATTAATTATCAAATTCTTCTTTTAGTATTTTGATCACATCTAGAATTGTTTCCTCTTCCAAATCGGTTCTTCTAACTAAATCTCCTACTTCCTGTTTTAAAATACTTCTAGCTGTATCCAACCCAATTTTAGCAAATTCGTCGATTATCCATTCTTCAATTTCATCAGAGAATTCAGTTAATTCAATATCATCTTCTTCTCCACTAGCAACATCTCCTTCACGAATTACATCTAATTCATATCCAGTCAATAAACCGGCTAATTTAATGTTATGACCTCCTCTACCGATTGCTTTAGAAACCTCTTCTAGTTTCAAGAACACTTCAGCTCTTTTGGTTTCTTCGTTAATTTTAATCGAAGATACTTTAGCTGGGCTTAAAGCACGAGTGATATACAATTGATTATTGGTTGTGTAATTAATTACGTCAATATTTTCATTTCCTAATTCACGAACAATTCCGTGAATACGTGATCCTTTCATTCCCACACAAGCTCCCACAGGATCAATTCTATCATCATAAGAATCTACGGCTACTTTTGCTTTTTCGCCAGGAATTCTCACTACATTTTTAACCATAATTAAACCGTCAAAAACTTCAGGAATTTCTTGTTCAAATAACTTCTCTAAAAACACATCTGATGTTCTAGACATTACGATCTGAGGCTTATTGCCTTTCAATTCTACACTTTCGATAATTCCACGAACATTATCTCCTTTGCGGAAAAAGTCAGAAGGAATTTGTTTTTCTTTAGGCAAAACAATTTCATTTCCTTCATCATCAACCAAAATTACAACTCTTGGTCTAACGTGGTGTACCTCGGCAGTATAAATTTCACCGATAATATCTTTAAATTGTTTGTACAAATTAGTATTATCGTGTTCGTGTATTTTTGAAATTAAATTTTGGCGTAAAGCTAAAATAGCTCTTCTTCCTAAATCAATTAATTTTACTTCTTCAGAAACCTCTTCGCCAATTTCGAAATCGGCTTCAATTTTTCTTGCTTCAGTAAGTGTTATTTCTTCGTTTTCTAAATCCAAATCTTCGTCGGCAACGATCACTCGTCGTCTCCAAATCTCCATATCTCCTTTATCAGGATTGATAATGATATCGAAATTATCATCTGAACCGTATTTTTTCTTTAATGCATTTCTAAATACATCTTCTAAAATTGCCATAAGCGTTACACGATCAATAAGTTTATCATCTTTAAACTCTGAAAATGAATCGATTAATGCTAAATTTTCCATGCGAAATCTTTATTTAAAATGTTACTGTAACAATTGCTTCTTTAATATCTGAGTAAGGAAGTTCCAACGTTTTTTGAACGGTCTCTTTTCCTTTTCCAATTTTCTTTGGTTCTCTTGCTTGCCAAGACAAAACTACAAAATCATCATTAGCTTCTACTAATTCTGCTTCAATATTTTCTGTTGATGTCTTCACTATCAGCGTTCTACCAACATTTTTTTTGTATTGTCTTACCATTTTTAATGGCGAACCCACTCCTACCGAGGCTACTTCTAGTGAATAATCTTGTTCTTCTCTGTCTAAATTACCTTCGATTGATCGACTAACATCGATACAATCTTGCAATGCAACCCCATTGTCTCCGTCAATATTGACAATCACTTTGAAAGCATCTGTAATCGTTAAGTCAATTAAAAAAAGACTTGGTTTTTCAGAAAGACATTCTTCTACTAGCGTATTTACTTTTTCTTTGAACGTCATAGTTGTATAAAAAGAGGGGACGATTAGTCCCCTCATTATCTAGATTTTAATAAATAACGATGCAAATATAGTGTTTTTTTTAATATTTAAAATAATCCTAATAGATTTAAAAATTGATCTCTATATTATGAATTAGAATTTCAGTAATTAGTAGTTCCTAAAAGGAATACCCAAAACCTATTAAAAACAAAAAAGTTTTACGAAATGAATCATAAAACTTTTTATTGTGACTATATTATATTGTTACAGTTGTTCTTGTACCAAGTTAATAATTGCGTTTGCATCTAGCTCTCCAGCTTGTCGCCAAACCATCTGGCCTTCTTTGTAAATCATTAGAGTTGGCAATCCTTTTATTCGAAGCGCCTCGGCTAGCTCTTGATTTTTATCAACATCTATTTTAATCACTTTGGCTTTATCACCAAGTGCGGCCGCAACATCGCGTATAACTGGATGCATTGATACCGAAGACTCATTCCAATCAGTGTAAAAATCAATTAACACTGGAATTTGTGCGTTTATAAGTTCTCCAAATTTTGACATAAAACCAAAAATTTAATTTTTATAATCTGCTTTAAAAGAGATAAATATTTTACAAATGTAGTATTTTTAGTTAATTACACTAATTTATTGCCTTTTTTTAGCTCTATTACTGTAATTTCTGGCATAATTCCTACTCTTCCTGAGTACGCATGGAATCCAAATCCACGGTTTACATAAACATATTTCCCTTTATTTTCATACAAACCTGCCCATTGCTTATACACATACTGTACCAAACTCCATTTAAAGTAACCTGGAATTTCAATACCAAACTGCATTCCATGCGTATGGCCTGATAATGTTAAATGAAAATTTTTCTGGTGGTGTTGCACTATATAATCCCAATGACTTGGATCGTGGCTCATCAATATTTTAAAATCCTTTGATGTTAATCCTTCAGAAGCTTTGTCGATATCTCCTAATTTTTTGAAATTGTGCCCCCAATTTTCAACACCTACTAATGCAAGTTTTTGACCTCCTTTTTCAATAAATGTGTGCTCGTTCAAAAGCAATTTGAAATCAATTTGACCGTATAAATTTTTGATCGCTTGAAAATTAGCTTCTTTTTCTTTTTCAGAAGGCCAGGTCACGTATTCCCCATAGTCATGATTTCCAAGAACAGAATACTTTCCATATTTATGTTCCTTAATTCTATTAAAAGTACTAATCCACGGAATCATTTCCTTAGCATGCGTATTCACGATGTCTCCTGTAAATAAAATCATATCGGAATTCTGAGCATTAACCAAGTCTATTGCATAATTGATTTTTTCCGGATTATCAAAACTACCGCTATGCACATCCGAAATTTGAGTAATTGTAAAACCATCGAACTCCTCCGGTAAGTCTGGAAAATAAATTTGCTGTTTAATTACTTTAAAATTGTATTTCCCTTCCAAAATACCATATAGTAAAGATAAAAAAGGAATTGCGGCCAACCCCATTCCTAACTGGCTTACAAATTTTCTTCGAGAAGCAAAAAAAGGTTGGTCCCGCTCTTTCTTAGCTAAAAAAGTAACCGATCCTATTCCGATTCTAAATACATCTTCGGTTACCATCACAATTGCCAACACAATTTTAGGCAAATAGACCATTAATACAAGCCCTAATACAAACATCGTTTGTTGCGTTTGACCTTTGGAACGATCAAATTGAGAGATCGTATACAAAAAGTAAACCGCAAACAATAAGGAAATGGCTTGGTACAACACCAATATTTTTTTTCGTTGTATCAATGTTCGAAAAGCTTGAAAAGAAAACCATTCTATAGCCGCCCAAATAAGAAAAAAGAGTAGTAAAACAACATTCATTTATAATGCACTAAATTATTTCGGGAACAAAATAACAACTTAATTACTCACAACAGGATTTAATTAATTAAAATTTAACTCTTCAAGAAAAATTTCATTGGGTTTCCTTATTTTTACAGATTCAAAATTTAGAACAAAATACCAATGTCTGCTAAAAAACGCCTTTTCCTTCTTGATGCCTACGCCCTAATTTTTAGAGGTTATTATGCCTTTATAAAAAATCCTAGAATAAACTCAAAAGGGATGGACACCTCTGCTATCATGGGATTTATGAATTCCTTGATGGATGTCATTAAAAGAGAAAAACCAGATCATTTGGCCGTAGCTTTCGACAAAGGAGGGAGCGATTTGCGAAACGACATTTACCCAGAATACAAAGCCCATCGCGATGCTACACCTGAAGCCATCAAAATTGCAGTACCTTATATACAAGAATTGTTGCGCGCAATGCACATCCCTATTATAGAGGTAAAAGGATATGAAGCAGACGACTTAATTGGAACCATTGCCAAACAGGCTGAAAAACAAAATTACCAAGTTTTTATGGTGACTCCAGATAAGGATTTTGCACAATTGGTGTCTGAAAATATTTTCATGTACAAACCTGCTCGTATGGGTAACGGAATCGAAATTTGGGGCATCCCAGAAGTATTGGCAAAATTTGAAATAGACAGACCCGAACAAGTGATTGATTTTCTTGGAATGATGGGCGACGCAGCCGATAATATTCCGGGATTGCCAGGTGTAGGAGAAGTTACTGCTAAGAAATTATTGAAAGAATTTGGTTCTATGGAAAACTTGTTGGCCAACACCGACAAGCTGAAAGGAAAAATGAAAGATAATATTGAAGCCAATAAGGAAAAAGGGCTTTTATCTAAGACCTTAGCAACAATTTTATTAGACTGTCCAGTCCAATTTAACGAAACCGACTATAAATTGTCTACCCCTGATGTAGAGAAAACAGATGCATTATTTAACGAATTGGAATTTCGAAGAATGGCCGATCAATTTGACGCCATCTTTAAAAAAGGAGAAACTGCTCCGGTAGTTGACGATTCCAAATTATACAAAAAACCACAACCCAAAACGGAAGAACAATTTGACCTTTTTGGAAGTGCTATCGATGAAGGTTCAGAAGAAACGCGCCACCAATATTACAATACCTTAGAAAACACAACCCATTCGTACCAAATTATTCAAGGCGATTTAGGGATTAAATTGTTATTGCAAAATTTACAAAATCAAACATCGGTTTGTTTTGATACCGAAACCACAGGACTTGATGCTTTGCACGCAGAGTTAGTTGGAATTTCATTTTCATATGAAAAGGGAAAAGGGTTTTATATTCCGTTTCCAGAGAACCAAGCGGAAGCGCAATCTTTGGTTGAAAAATTAATTCCGTTTTTTGAAAATGAAAACATCGAAAAAATTGGTCAGAATTTAAAATACGACTTAAAAGTATTGTCTAATTATGGTATCACTGTTAAAGGAAAGTTATTTGACACCATGATTGCACATTATTTGATCAACCCTGACATGCGCCATAATATGGATATTTTATCCGAAACCTATTTGAAATATGCGCCGCAATCTATTGAAGTGCTGATTGGTAAGAAAGGAAAAAATCAAAAATCGATGCGGGAGGTTCCTTTGGAAGAAATTAAAGAATATGCCGTTGAAGATGCTGATGTAACCTTGCAACTTGCAGAAATTTTCAACACCGAATTAGACAAAACACATACTAAAAAACTATTTGAAGAAATTGAAATTCCATTGGTTACTGTTTTGGCCAGCATGGAAAAAGAAGGAATCAATTTGGATGTTCCTTTTTTGAATTCATTATCTAAAGAATTAGGAGACGATATTGCCAAATTAGAAAGTCGCATTTATGAAATAGCAGGCGAGAAATTCAATTTGGCTTCGCCAAAACAATTGGGAGATATTTTATTTGACAAATTGAAAATTGGTGGCGCCAAACAAAAGAAAACCAAAACGGGTCAATACGCAACAGGGGAAGAAATCTTAAGTTATTTGGCCAAGGACAACGAAATTGTAAGTGCCATTTTAGATTGGCGCTCGTTAATCAAATTACAAAATACGTATGTCGAAGCATTGCCATTGCAAGTAGACGCCAAAACGCATCGCGTTCATACCGATTATATGCAAACCGTTGCCGCTACAGGTCGTTTGAGTTCAAATAATCCGAATTTGCAAAACATTCCTATTCGAACCGAACGCGGAAGACAAATTAGAAAAGCATTTATTGCAAGGGATGAAAACTATACTTTACTCTCTGCCGATTATTCGCAAATAGAACTTCGAATTATTGCAGCATTGTGTGGAGAAGAAAATATGATCAAAGCTTTTCAACAGGGCGAAGACATTCATAAAAGTACCGCTGCCAAAGTATTTAATGTACCTTTAGAAGAAGTAACTAAAGAACAACGTAGTCATGCTAAAACGGTTAACTTCGGAATTATATATGGTGTTTCGGCATTTGGATTAAGTAATCAAACTTCGCTTTCTCGCGCAGAAAGTGCCGCCTTGATCGAAGCGTATTACATTACTTATCCAAAACTAAAATCCTACATTCAGGAGCAAATAGAAAGCGCTAGAGAAAATGGTTTTGTACAAACTATTTTAGGACGTAGACGTTATTTAAAAGACATCAACTCGGCCAACGCCATTGTGAGAGGTGCCGCAGAGAGAAATGCGGTAAACGCCCCAATTCAAGGAAGCGCTGCCGATATTATAAAAATAGCGATGATCAATATTCACAAAAGATTAATTGCTGAAAATTGGAAATCAAAAATGCTTTTGCAAGTACATGACGAATTGGTATTTGACGTTCACAACAGTGAATTGGAAAAAATCCAACCGATGATCAAACAGGAAATGGAACAAGCGGTGGTTTTAAGTGTTCCTTTAGAAGTGGAAATTGGAATAGGAAAAGATTGGCTAGAAGCCCATTAATCATATAAAAAATCC
This sequence comes from Flavobacterium ammoniigenes, assembly GCF_020886055.1. NCBI lineage: Bacteria > Pseudomonadati > Bacteroidota > Flavobacteriia > Flavobacteriales > Flavobacteriaceae > Flavobacterium > Flavobacterium ammoniigenes. The sequence goes on from NZ_AP025184.1 coordinate 332,337, forward strand.
ATTCAATAGAATGAATTTTTTTTGTTTTATACTCTTGCCGTAGTTTCCCGTTCTTTTAAAACGGTTTTAATGATTTTTGTTTCGTAAGGCGGTTCTTCTTCTGAAACATCTTCCAAACGTTTAATTAATAATTTGGCTGCTTCTTCTCCAATCTCAATTCCGTGTTGACTAACTGTAGTCAAACTTGGAGACAATCTTCTCGAAGCTAAAATTCCATCGGCAAAACCAATAATACAAAGTTCTTCGGGAATTTTATATCCTTTTTTCAATCCCATTCGTAAAGCAGCAACCGAGTCGTTTTCTTCTAAAGCGAAGATACCGTCGATTGTATTGTTAGCAAAAACAGTCTCCATTTGAATTTTTAAATCGTCTTCTGAGTCGGTTCTAATGATAAGATTGTTATTAACCGGAATATTATTTTTTTCTAAGGCTTTTAAATAACCTTCAAATCGCAACTTTCCTACACTTAAATTATCAACAGAGGAAAGCAAGGCAATATTTTTACAGCCTAAATCAATCAAACGTTGTGTGGAATCTAAAGCCGAATCGAAATCGTCGACAATAACTTTATCACAATCAATCCCTTCGGCAATTCGGTCAAACATAACAATAGGAGTGCCATCGTTGATGATTTCTTTAAAATGGTCGTAGCTGTTTTGCTTTTGCGCTTCTTCAGAAACGGATAGAATAAATCCGTCAATCGTTCCATTACTCAACATCTCTAGTGTATGCGCTTCTTTTTCTAAAGACTCATTAGAGATACACATAATAACATTATAACCTCTTTCATCGGCTACTTTTTCTATTCCGCTAAAAACTTTTGCAAAAAACGAATTCAAAATATCAGGTATAATAACACCTATTGTTTTGGTTTTTCTATTCTTCAAATTCAAACCAATCACGTTGGGCTTGTAGTTTTTAAGCTTAGCGTATTCCTTTATTTTGGTTTTGGTTTGTTCGCTAATTTCAGGACTATCGTTAAGTGCTTTTGAAACTGTTGACACAGACACATTAAGTTCTTTAGCGATTTGTTTAAGAGTTGCTTTAGCTTTCATAAGTAGAATTTAAAGTGCTAAAATAAGAAAAAAAACGGTTGAATGACGCGATTTGACTAATCTCAACACGATTATCATTCAAAAAAGATAGGAAAAATCAATGCTTTTTTAAAAAAAAGGCCTCGTTTAACCAAAAATAGAGTCATAAAAAAATAAAAACGCAGAGTGTCCCAAAAATAAATCCTTTAGCTACTGATAATCAGAACTAAATAATATTTTAGGACAATTTGTATTTCAGAAAAATAATTGTACTTTTGCATCCCCTTTATTGGGGATGGAATGTTTAATTAAAAATAAAAATTGTGAACACATTAAGCTACAAGACAATTTCAGCTAACAAAGCCACTGTATCAAAAGAGTGGATTGTTGTTGATGCTGATGGTCATAACTTAGGTCGTCTTGCTTCAAAAGTCGCTATGATTTTGAGAGGTAAATACAAGCCAAGTTATACACCGCACGTGGACTGTGGAGATAACGTTATCGTTATCAACGCAGAAAAAATCAACCTTACAGGTAACAAATTGGATGAAAAAACATACATCCGTCACACTGGTTACCCTGGAGGACAAAGAACTTTGACTGCAAAAGTATTGCAATCAAAAAACCCAGCTTTATTAGTAGAAAAAGCTGTAAAAGGAATGTTACCTAAAAATAAATTAGGAGCTGAACTTTTTAGAAATTTAAATGTTGTTGTTGGTTCTGAGCACAAACAAGGCGCTCAAAAACCAAAAACTGTTAACCTAAACGATCTTAAGTAATGGGAGTTATTCACAAAATCGGTAGAAGAAAAACCGCTGTTGCACGTGTTTATGTTTCGGAAGGAACAGGAGTAATCACTGTAAACAAAAAAGAATTCGCAACTTACTTTCCTACAGCTACTTTACAGTACAAAGTGTTACAACCAATGTCTATGACAGAGAATGCTAACAATTTTGACGTAAAAGTAAATGTATACGGAGGTGGTTCAACTGGTCAAGCAGAAGCTGTAAGAATGGCATTAGCACGTGTAATGTGTGAAGTAAATGCTGAAAACAGAGCAATCTTGAAACCAGAAGGTTTATTAACTAGAGACCCTAGAATGGTTGAACGTAAGAAATTCGGTCAGAAGAAAGCTCGTAAGAGATTCCAATTCTCTAAACGTTAATATTACCTGTCTTGTTCAAATGGGACAAGACATCGTTCATTTATTATTGAATTTTAAAAACACAGTTATTGTTGCTCCTACTGAGGTAGGGAATAGTTTAGCATCTAAATGTATATAGCCGAGCAATCGCCATCTATACATTGCTAATCAACAGAACGTAAACTAGTACAAAAAATGGCAAACAAAGTTGAAGTAAAAGAATTACTAGAAGCAGGTGTTCACTTCGGACACATGACTAGAAAATGGGATCCAAACATGGCTCCTTACATTTATATGGAACGTAATGGAATCCACATTATCAATCTATATAAAACAGCAGCAAAAATTGAAGAAGCTAATGAAGCTTTGAAAAAAATCGCTGCATCAGGTAGAAAAATCTTATTCGTTGCTACCAAAAAACAAGCAAAAGATATCGTAGCTGAAAAAGCTAAAGCAGCAAACATGCCTTACATCACTGAAAGATGGCCAGGTGGAATGTTGACTAACTTCGTAACTATCCGTAAAGCTGTTAAAAAAATGGCTACTATTGATAAAATGAAGAAAGACGGAACATTCATGACTCTTTCTAAAAAAGAGCGTTTGCAAGTAGATCGTCTTCGTGCTAAATTAGACAAAAACTTAGGTTCTATCGCTGACATGTCTAGACTACCTGCAGCCTTGTTCGTAGTGGATATCAAAGCAGAACACATCGCAATAAAAGAAGCACAAAAATTAAACATTCCAGTTTTCGCAATGGTGGATACGAATTCAGACCCAAGAGAGGTTGATTACGTTATCCCTGCAAATGATGATGCTTCTAAATCAATCGATAAAATTTTAACTTTAGTTACTGCAGCTGTAGTGGAAGGTCTTTCTGATAGAGGATCTGAAAAAGACGCTGACGAAGTTGCTGCTCCTGCTGCTGAAGCAGTTGCCGCTCCTGTTGAAGTAGAAGCTGCTCCTGCTGCTGAAGCTCCTGCAACTGAAGAATAAATAAAACCATTATAAGATTGAAAGATTTGAAGATTAGCAATTGTAACCAATGAATTAATCCTTAAATTTTTCAATCTTTTACTCTTTAAATTAATAAAATTATGGCAACAATTACTGCTGCAGACGTAAATAAATTAAGAACAATCACAGGTGCAGGTATGATGGACTGTAAAAAAGCCTTGGTTGAAGCTGACGGAGATTTTGATTTAGCGATCGAAAACTTACGTAAAAAAGGACAAAAAGTAGCGGCTAACCGTTCTGATAGAGAATCTACAGAAGGTGCTGTTATCGCTGTTGTAAACGACGCTAAAACATCAGGTGTTGTAATCTCATTAAACTGTGAAACTGACTTCGTTGGTAAAAACGAATCTTTCGTGAAATTAGCACAAGAATTAGCTGCTTTAGCTTTGAACTTTGATTCTAAAGACGCTTTCTTAGCAACTGATTTCCACGGAATCACTGTAGCTGAAAAATTGATTGAGCAAACTGGAGTAATCGGAGAAAAAATTGAAATCAGTTCTTTCGAAAGATTAGAAGGAGCTTTCATTGGTTCTTACATCCACGCTGGAAACAAAATCGCTACTTTAGTTTCATTATCTGCTAATGTTGCTGGAGCTGAAGAAGCTGCTAGAAACGTAGCCATGCAAGCTGCTGCTATGAACCCAATTGCTTTGAACGAAGCTGGTGTTGATGCTGCGGTTATTGAAAAAGAAATCGAAATTGCAAAAGAGCAATTAAGAGCGGAAGGTAAACCAGAAGCCATGTTGGAAAACATTTCTAAAGGAAAAATCCAACGTTTTTACAAAGACAACACTTTAGTAAACCAAGATTATATCAAAGATGGTTCTATGAATGTTGCTGCTTACGTAAAATCAGTAGATGCTAACTTAACTGTTACAGGATTTAAAAGAGCTGCTTTAGGATAGTCTAAAGTAGATTTTTCAATCTTCAATATAAAATCCCATTCCTAACAGAATGGGATTTTTTTGTGCCAATAATTAAAAATAAAAATAGTAAGTTTGAAATACTAAACACAGCACCAATGTTCAAATCCAAAAAAGACATCGTATTTGTAATCCTAGCCGGGATTTTTATTACCAATGCGGTGGTGGCCGAATTAATTGGTGGAAAACTAATTCAAATTGGACCATTTGTGATGAGTATTGGTATTTTACCATGGCCCATTGTCTTTTTAACAACCGATTTAATCAACGAATACTTTGGCGAAAAAGGAGTGCGTCGACTATCCCTACTTACCGCGTGCCTGATCGCTTATGCATTTATTATTTTACTTTTAGGCATTGCTATTCCCGCTGCCAAAGGAATTAGCCCCGTAAGCGACGCTCAATTTCAAGCTGTTTTTGGACAAAGTATGTGGATCATCTTCGGAAGTATTATCGCATTCCTAGTTTCTCAATTAATTGATGTGACCGTATTTTGGTATTTCAAAAACAAAACAGGCGATACAAAAATTTGGCTCCGAGCAACCGGCTCAACGGTTATTTCTCAATTATTTGATTCATTCATAGTGTTAGGAATTGCATTTTGGTTGCCTGGTAAAATTGACTTTGAAACTTTTATTGGCTCCGCATTAACGGGCTATACTTTTAAATTAGGTATAGCAGTACTTTTAACGCCGATGATTTATATTGGTCACCGAATTATAAAAAACTATATAAATAGCGATATACCTGCTTAAAATGGATAAAAATAGATGCAAATGGTGCGTAGGCATTCCAATTTACGAAGCCTATCACGATCACGAATGGGGAGTTCCAGTATATGACGACCAAAAATTATTTGAATTTTTGATCTTGGAAACGTTTCAAGCTGGATTAAGCTGGATTACCATCCTGAAAAAAAGAGAAAATTTTCGTGCTGCATTTGATCAATTTGATTACCAAAAAATAGCGCTATACAATGAAAGAAAAATTGAAGCATTATTACAAGATACTGGAATTATTCGTAACCAGTTAAAAATACGTGCTACAATTACTAATGCCATTGCTTTTATGGAAGTGCAAAAAGAATTCGGTAGTTTTAGCAAATACATTTGGCAATTTACGGATGGAAAGCCCATTATCAATCACCCACAAACCATGAGAGATATTACATCCACTACACCACTTTCAGATGCTATCAGTAAAGACTTGAAAAAACGCGGGTTCAAATTTGTAGGTTCGACTGTAGTGTATGCGAATATGCAAGCTACTGGTATGGTAGATGATCATGTGGCTGATTGTTGGAAAAGAACTAGCTAAATACGATTCACGATTTGTTGTTCAAGTCTAACTTGTCAGAATTTTAATGAATTCATCTCTTGCTATTTCACGACAACCTAAACTTTCTAAATGCGGATTGTAAATTTGGCAATCCAACAGTTTATAATTATTTGCTTTCAAATGCCGTGACCAATGGATAAATGCAACTTTTGAAGCATTGGATACTTTTGAAAACATACTTTCTCCACAGAAAATAGTTCCTAAATCAACTCCGTACAAACCACCTACTAATTCGTCCTCTTCCCAAACCTCAACCGATTTGGCTATGCCTAATTGATTCAACTTACAATAGGCTTCAATCATCTCATTAGTAATCCAAGTGCCCTGTTGACCTTCCCGTTTAATTTTTTGACAATTGGAAATAACTCCTTTGAAATCTTGATTAAAAGTTACTTTAAATTTTTTCCGATTCAAAATATTGCGCATACTTTTGGACACGACTAAATCTTCAAAAAACAAAACCATTCTGGGATTCGGCGACCACCACAAGATGGGATCTCCGGGTTCAAACCATGGAAAAATCCCGCTTCGGTAAGCCAATACTAATCGCTCGGGAGATAGGTCTCCGCCAATAGCTAAAAAGCCGTCTTCATTTGCTTTTGATACGGATGGAAAAACTAAGTCTTGGGTAAGGTAATGCATGATTTTGAACAACTATTGCTACAACAAATATACTATTAAAAAAAACAGCCGTCAATAAGGACGGCTGTTCAAGTTGGTATTTGTAGTGATTTTATGAACCACACATTTCGCAGTCCTCTGGACCAGCATTACGAGCTTGTTCAATCATAGCTCTGTATTCTTCAGCTGTCATTTCAACTGCTTCATTAAGCACTGCAACAGGTTGTTCTTTAACTTCCAACTCCACTACAGCTTCTGGCTCTGCTATTTTATCATTGTTTACCGTAAACTTAATTGCATCTACTGCTGATTTGGTTCTTAAGTAATACATTCCTGTTTTCAATCCAGATTGCCAAGCATAGAAATGCATCGAAGTCAATTTAGAATAATTAGCATCTTGCATGAATAAGTTCAACGATTGTGATTGGTCAATAAAATATCCTCTATGACGTGACATGTCGATAATATCTTTCATTGACATTTCCCAAACCGTTTTGTATAATTCTTTCAAATCTTGCGGAATCACATCAATGTTTTGAACAGATCCGTTTTCACGCATGATTTGCTGTTTCAAGGTTTCGTTCCACAATCCTCGCTCCACTAAATCGTGTAATAAGTGTTTGTTCACTACGATAAACTCTCCTGACAATACACGACGTGTATATAAGTTTGAGGTATACGGTTCAAACGCTTCATTATTTCCTAAAATTTGAGAGGTCGAAGCTGTTGGCATTGGCGCTACCAATAACGAGTTTCTAACTCCGTGTTCTACTACTTCTTTACGTAACGATCCCCAGTCCCAACGACCTGATAATTCTTCGTCTTTCATTCCCCACAAGTTGTGTTGGAATTCTCCCTGAGAAATTGGAGACCCTTTGAAAGTAGAATACGGTCCTTCTTCTTTAGCCATTTCCATCGAAGCGGTTACCGCTGCAAAGTACAATGTTTCGAAGATTTCTTGGTTTAATTTTTTTGCTTCATCACTTGTAAATGGCATACGCAACATAATGAAAGCATCGGCCAATCCTTGTACCCCAAGTCCTACAGGACGGTGACGTAAATTAGAGTTTTCTGCTTCTTGAACTGGGTAGTAATTTCTATCAATTACTTTATTCAAGTTGCGGGTTACACGTTTAGTTACATCAAACAATAATTGGTGGTTGAAACTTCCGTTTTCAACGAACATTGGTAACGAAATAGAAGCCAAGTTACACACCGCAATTTCGTCTTTCGAAGTGTACTCCATGATTTCGGTACACAAATTAGACGAACGAATAGTTCCTAGATTCTTTTGATTAGATTTACGGTTAGCCGCATCTTTATACAACATATATGGTGTTCCAGTCTCAATTTGAGATTCTAGAATTTTTTCCCATAATTCACGTGCTTTAATGGTTTTTCTACCTTTTCCTTGCGCTTCATATGAGGTATACAATGCTTCAAATTCATCACCATATACATCATACAATCCTGGACATTCGTTAGGACACATTAAGGTCCAAGTAGTATCTTCTTGCACACGTTTCATGAACAAATCAGATGTCCACATGGCAAAGAATAAATCTCTTGCACGCATTTCTTCTTTTCCTGTGTTCTTTTTCAAATCCAAGAAATCAAAAATATCTGCATGCCAAGTTTCGATATAAATCGCAAAACTTCCTTTACGTTTTCCTCCTCCTTGATCTACATAACGAGCGGTGTCATTGAATACTCTCAACATTGGAACAATTCCGTTAGATGTTCCGTTAGTGCCACGAATATAAGATCCTGTTGCACGAACATTGTGAATTGATAATCCAATTCCCCCTGCAGATTGTGAGATTTTGGCGGTTTGTTTTAAGGTATCGTAAATTCCATCAATACTATCATCTTGCATAGCCAAAAGGAAACAAGAAGACATTTGTGGTTTTGGAGTTCCAGCATTGAATAATGTTGGCGTAGCATGTGTAAAGAATTTTTTCGACATTAAGTCGTAGGTTTCAATCACTGAATCCAAATCATTCATGTGGATTCCCACCGATACACGCATCAACATATGTTGTGGGCGCTCTACAATTTTTCCGTTGATACGCAATAAATACGAACGCTCTAAAGTTTTAAATCCGAAATAATCGTAATTAAAATCTCTATTATAAATGATATGCGAATTTAAAAACTCCGCATTTTCTTGAATTACTTTGTGTACTTCTTCTGACAATAAAGGAGAAGCTTGGTTGGTTCTTGGATTTACATAATGATACATTTCATTCATCGTTTCTGAGAATGATTTGTTCGTGTTTTTATGCAAATTTGAAATCGCAATACGTGCCGCTAATTGGGCGTAATCCGGATGCGCAATTGTCATTGAAGCTGCGGTTTCAGCCGCAAGATTATCTAATTCTGATGTAGTAACTCCGTCATACAATCCTTCAATCACACGCATTGCTACTTTTACAGCATCAACTAAATCATTTAAACCATAACATAGTTTTTTAATTCTATCTGTGATTTTGTCAAACATTACCGGTTCTTTATGACCGTCTCTTTTTACTACATACATAATCTTGTGGTTTTAAGAAAACAAAAAATCCCTTCTTTGCTTTCGAGTATTTGTTATTATTTTTTGCGCCGCAGCGCGGTAATCGAATTAAAATCTAGTTCCGATTAAAAATCGGCATCGAATGTAATTTTTTGAGCTTCAGAATCCGTATTCATTACTCCTGCTTTTTGGTATTCGCCCACACGTTTTTCAAAGAAGTTAGTTTTTCCTTGTAACGAAATCATGTCCATAAAATCAAAAGGATTCGATGAATTATATACTCTGTCGCAACCCAATTCTACCAAAAGTCTATCTGTAACAAATTCTAAGTATTGAGTCATCAAATTGGCATTCATTCCAATCAAACTTGCAGGAAGTGATTCTGTGATGAATTTTCTTTCGATACTCAATGCATCGGTTAAAATTTCGGTGATTCTCGCTTTAGGCACTTTATTTACTAAGTGATTGTTGTGTAAATGAACTGCAAAATCACAGTGCATTCCTTCGTCTCGTGAAATCAACTCATTAGAAAAAGTCAAACCTGGCATTAAACCACGTTTCTTTAACCAATAAATAGAACAGAAAGAACCTGAGAAGAAGATACCTTCTACGGCTGCGAAAGCAATCAAACGTTCTGCAAAAGACTCCGAGCTAATCCATTTCAAAGCCCATTCTGCTTTTTCTTTGATAGCTGGAAAGGTTTCGATAGCATGGAACAATTCGTGTTTTTCAGCTTCGTCTTTCACATAGGTATCAATCAATAATGAATACGTTTCACTGTGAATATTTTCCATCATGATTTGGAAACCATAGAAAAATTTGGCTTCTGGATATTGTACTTCCGACACAAAATTTTCAGCTAAATTTTCGTTTACAATTCCGTCAGAAGCTGCAAAAAATGCCAATATGTGTTTGATGAAATATTTTTCATCTGCATTTAATTTATTATTCCAATCATTCAAGTCGGTATGCAAGTCAATTTCTTCAGCGGTCCAAATACACGCTTCTTGTTTCTTGTACCATTCCCAAATATCTTGGTGTTTGATTGGAAAAATAACAAAACGATCTTTGTTTTCTTGTAAAATTGGTTCAATAGCAGACATAAATACTGGTTTATTTTTTTGATTGAAAATACATTAGATTTTGGAATGGTTGGGGTTTACAAAGATTGTAAAATATTGCGGGTATAAAAAGTCAAACTTATTCACAATCGGCTCTAGTTTTTAACAAAGTCGAAAAAACATAGCAATTCTAATCCAAAACATAATTAACTATAAATCAATGTTTTGAAAAATTAAAAATCGATGTAGTCCCGTGAAATATAGGATTTTTAGAAAATTTGCAAACTGTAAATTGCCGAGGTAGGTAGTCTTATTTTTTTAGATCCAAAGCTACTTTTTCAAGCTCTAAATACCAATCTTCGCCAAACTTTCTTACTAGAGCTTCTTTGACAAATTTATAGACCGGAACTTGTAATTCTTTACCTAAAGTACAGGCGTCATTACAAATGTCCCATTTGTCATAATTAACAGCAGTAAACTCTGAAAAATCTTTTACTCGAATTGGATACAAATGACAGGAAACTGGCTTTTTCCAACTCACAATTCCTTCGTTGTAGGCTTGTTCAATCCCGCATAATGCCGTTGCGCCATCAAAAATAACATAGGCACAATCTTTACCTTCAATTAAAGTAGTTTCAAAATCACCATCTTCTCCTTTAACCCAAGTTCCTTGCGCTTCGATTGCGGCAATTCCTTCAGGGCGTAAATAGGGTTTTACTTTTGGATAAATTTCTTCCATGATTTTAGTTTCATCTGCACTTAAAGGAGCACCAGCATCCCCATCGATACAACAATTCCCTTTACAAGCAGATAAATTACAAACAAAATCTCTTTCGAGTATTTCTTCAGAAACGATGGTTTTTCCTAATTGAAACATTGGATACATATATTGAATAATGAAGCGCAAAGGTAATCAAAGCAGTTGAAGAAAATAACACTAAATTGACCTTAAATTAAAATGTCGATGGAAATATCCTCATCATTAATTTCTTTAAAAGTGTACCTTTACAGCAAAAAAAAGAGATGTTTGAAATTGACTTTAGAGAGATCCTGACTGTTGGAATGGTATTGTTTGCCGTAATTGATATTGTAGGCAGTATTCCAATTATAGTAGATTTACGAACCAAACACGGACATATTGAATCTGAAAAAGCATCACTCGTTGCTGGAGTAATCATGATTGTTTTTTTATTTATAGGAGAAGAATTTCTAAAGATCATTGGAATAGATGTTCACTCCTTCGCCGTTGCAGGTTCTTTCGTTCTTTTTTTCATTGCCTTAGAAATGATTTTAGGAATTCGGATTTATAGAGACGAAGAATCGAGTTCGGCTTCAATAGTACCAATTGCCTTTCCATTAATTGCGGGTGCAGGAACCATGACCACGTTGCTTTCATTACGTTCAGAGTTTCACACCATTAATATCCTAATTGCAATTGTTTTGAATTTAATCTTGGTCTATATCGTTTTAAAACTGTCTTCCAAATTAGAAAAGATGCTAGGCAAAAACGGATTAGGGGTTATTCGCAAAGCGTTTGGGGTAGTACTTTTAGCAATTGCTGTTAAATTATTTGCCGCTAATGTTAAAGGTTTGTTTGTGTAATTATTAATTTTATAAATTTACGGCTCCTTTTTAGGTAAAGAAATTGGAATAATAAAACCCAACCTATGAAAATTTTTACACTTGTCTTAATTTTATTGGCATCCGCATTGCTTATTTTTAACACCACTCGATTGAACTTCAATGATGTATTTGCTGGTGAAAGTATGTATGCTTTGATCGGAATTGCGGCTTCTTTTTGTGCCATTTTAATTTTGTTGATCTTTAGAATGTCAAAAGAGATAGAAAAAAGAATGAATGACTAATACCTTTGATGTTCTCATAATTGGAGGCGGCGTTTCTGGAATGTCCTGCGCGCTTGTTTTAGGTTCGGCCAAAAACAAAGCCTTTGCCTCAGAGAAAAAAATTGGCATTTTTACCCACCAAAAATCATCTGCTTTACAAGAAGCCATTTTTAATAATGCCTATGGTATTCCTCCTGGAAAACTTGGATCAGAATTATTAATTGAAAGTAAATCTCATCTCACTTCAACCTATCCGCATATCGTTCAGATTGCTGATGAAAAAGTGTTGAAAATAGAAGGGGAATATCCCAATTTTACGATAATCTCAAATAAAAATTCCTATTCAACTCAAACTATTATTGTAGGAATTGGTTCTGCGAACACCTTCAATATTGAAGGACTTACTCAGTTTGTTGAGCCTCATCAAAAAGCTTTAGCCGAAAAACAACGGATTCAACTACAAAATACAGATCATAAAGTAACTGAAGGCATTTATGTTATTGGAACATTGGCTGGGTGTAGAAGTCAGCTTACTATTGCAGCTGGAAGTGGAGCTGCGGTTGCCACTGACTTGCTTACCTTATGGAACGAAGGGGTTCCTGTTCAAGTGCATGATAGCACTAAAAAATAACTTATTTATTCTTCAAGAATAGCAATCTGCTCTACCTCAATCCCTGCTTTTGTTAAAAATTGAAGCCCTGAATCGTCGCGATAACCATTGTGATACACGACTCTTTTTATTCCAGATTGGTGAATTAGTTTACTACACTCTTTACAAGGAGAAAGGGTAATATATAAAGTGGCGCCTTCACAAGATTGTGTAGAACGGGCTACTTTAAGAATTGCATTGGCCTCAGCATGTAAAACATCCCAGCGGGTCAATCCTTCTTCGTCTTCACAGCAGTTTTCAAATCCCGAAGGTGTTCCATTGTATCCATCCGAAATAATCATTCGGTCTTTAACAATAATAGCACCAACCTGTTTGCGTTTACAGTATGATAATTGACTCCACTCTTTTGCAATTCGCAAATAGGCCTTATCGTACTTATTTAATTTTTTATCTTCCATCTTTATTGATTCCAAATTTCATTTTCTATAATCATTGGTACCACAACACCAATTATAAATGCCGATCCTACTAAAATCCAATCTCTTCTTGAAAATTTAAATAGGCTTTGCACACCATATGCCACGATCAACATCGCGAGTACCACTGTAATTTGCGCTCCTTCAATTCCTAAAGCAAACTCCAACAAAGGTACTAATTTGGAATTGGAACTGCCTCCCAACAGGGTTTTAAAATAATTTGAAAATCCTAAACCGTGAATTATTCCGAAGAAAAGCGTGATCAAGTACACCAAATTCAAATTTTCTTTTCTATTGGTTTTGCCAAGAGTAAATAGATTAAAAACAGCAGTAGTTAATATCGTTATAGGGATTAGCAATTCAACAATAGTAGCTTTGATCACCAAGATTTCATAAACAGATAACAATAAAGCAGTCGTATGGCCTAACGTAAAAAGCGTAACAGAAAACAGTAATCTTTTCCAATCTTTGAAGGTAAAAGGCAAAACTAAAGCCATCATAAACAAGACATGATCATAAGCCTGGATATCTAAAACATGATGCAAGCCAATTTGAAAGTAAACCCAAAACTCTGACATAAACTATTTTTAGTTTCTAATTATTGGTAAACTTACAATTAATTTTGAAAAAGCGAATTTTGTTGAATGAGAAAAATTTTGCAATAAAAAAACATTCCAAATAAGCACTAACCATAGTCTACTTTTGAAAAAATATGTACCTTTATGCTTATTATTAAACCCACTTATTATGTCATTTTCCGATTTATTTGATAGCGAATTCAAAGCCAGAAACAAAGGTCATTTTTCAGCTATAGTTAGAGTAGCACTTGCCGATGGACATTCTTCTGCAGAGGAAAAAGCTTTCTTAGACAAATTAGCAACCAACCTTCAAATTTCTACCTCAGAATATGAAGAAATTTTAGAAAACCCATCTTTATATCCCATCAACCCGCCGTATTCGTATAATGAAAGATTAGAACGCTTATTTGATTTGGGACGTATGGTACACATTGATCATCATTTAGGTGATGGGCAAGAAAAATTATTAGAAAAATTGGGTGTTGCTTTGGGCTTTACGCCAAGTAATGTGAGCTATATCATTCACAAAGCACTTACTTTAATCGATAAAAAAGTAGACTTAGACACTTTTATTTACGAAATGAAAAACATGTATAAATAATTCCTTTGTACTCTTTGAATGTAGAAGCCCTTTTTAAGGGCTTTTTTTATTCAACAATCTGATGTAATTCAAAAGTCAAGTCACAAATAATGTATTTTTTGTGAAAATGACATAAATTTTGTTGCGAAGCTTGCTATCATTGTATATTTGTCAAACAAATAACTGAATTAGACCTATTATTATAAAATTTAACTCATTACGTTTTTAATTTATGACTATTCGAAAAGGAAAACCGGAAGATATGAAAGGCGTTTTGGCTCTAATCCAGGAATTAGCTGATTATGAAAAAGAGCCTAATGCGGTTGTTATTACTGTAGACGATTTAATTCGAGATGGATTTGGAACTCATCCTTTATTTCATGTATTTGTAGCCGAAGTTGATGATAACATTGTTGGTATCGCTTTGTACTATTACCGTTATTCTACATGGAAAGGAAAAACGATTCATCTAGAAGACCTAGTAGTAAAACAAAGCATGAGAGGAACCGGTCTTGGTTACGCCTTGTATTCAGAAATAATTAAACAGGGTAAAAAAGATAACGTACGACGTATTGAATGGGCTGTCCTGGATTGGAATACTCCAGCTATAGCATTTTATGAAAATTCGGGTGCGAAAGTATTTGACGAATGGAAAATAGCTCAAATGGACGAAGAAAGCATCAATTATTTTGTTGAAAATAAACTAAAATAGCATATAACTATGAAAATATTCAAATTTGGTGGCGCCTCAGTTAAAGATGCCGATGGAATCAAAAACGTATATGACGTATTACAAAAAGCAGGGTATGAAGATGTTCTTTTAGTTGTTTCTGCTATGGGAAAAACGACTAATGCATTAGAAATAGTAATCAAAAATTACTTCGATAAATCTCCTGAGTTAAGTGCATCAGTTCAAGAAATTAAGAAATACCACAATCAAATCTTATTGGATTTGTTTGAAAATGACAAAGATCCAGTTTTCACAGCTGTCAATGAGCAATTCACTGATCTAGAATACTTTTTAGCACACAATAAATCGCCAAATTACAATTTTGTTTACGATCAGATTGTGAGTTTTGGAGAATTAATTTCAACTACAATTCTAAGTCATTTTATGAATTTTATGGGTGTTAAAACCCAATGGATCGACGTACGAAATTTTATTAAAACAAACGCCAATTATAGAGATGCAGAGGTAGATTGGGAATTAACTCAAAAAAATATTGCCAAAAACATAGCTCCTAAAATTTTAAATATCACACAAGGTTTCTTAGGATCAGACGAAAACAACTTTACTACCACTCTAGGCCGTGAAGGTTCTGATTATACTGCTGCTATTTTTGCTTATTGCTTGAATGCAGAAAGTGTAACTATTTGGAAAGATGTACCAGGAGTAATGAACGCAGATCCACGTTATTTTGAAAACGCGAGTTTGTTAAATCAGATTTCCTATAGAGAAGCTATTGAATTAGCATTCTATGGCGCTTCAGTAATTCACCCAAAAACATTACAACCGCTACAAAAGAAAGAAATTCCTTTGTATGTTAAATCATTTATCAATCCATTATTAAAAGGAACCAGCGTTTCCAAAGGAGTGGATTTAGAACCTCATTTACCTTGTTTCATTGTGAAAAGAAACCAATTATTAATTTCACTTTCTTCTATTGACTTCTCTTTCATAATGGAGGAAAACATCAGTGAAATTTTTGGATTATTCCACGATCATAAAATCAAAGTGAATTTAATTCAAAATTCGGCGATCAGTTTCTCCGTATGTGTTGAGGATAAATTTGGCGAATTCAATACATTGAATGCTGTACTATCGAAAAAATTCAAAGTTGATTTTGAAGAAAATGTTACGCTGTATACTATTCGTCATTTTGATGATGCGGCAGCAAAAACAGTTGAAAATGATAAAACTGTTTTATTAAAACAAATCAGTAGAGAAACAATGCAAATTGTAACTAAGGAATAAGAACAATATCTCTTTAAAATAAAAAAGCACCTATATAGGTGCTTTTTTATTTTAAAATTTTAACTGATACACATCGTCTAAATCTTTATCCGAACTGATATTCACATCAAGATCGGTGACAAACCCCGAGTTCAATCCATACACCCAACCGTGTAAAGTTAAATCTTGACCTTTTTTCCAAGCCGACTGTACTATTGATGTTTTTGCCAAATCAAACACTTGTTCTTTCACATTCAATTCAACAAACTTATTGAAGCGTTCTGTTTCATCTAGGATAGAATCCAAATAGTGATTGTGCAAACGGTAAACATCTTTGATATGGCGAATCCAATTGTCAATTATCCCAATAGAATCATTGCTCATAGCCGCTTTAACCCCACCGCAACCGTAATGACCACAAACTAAAACGTGTTTTACTTTAAGCACATTGACTGCGTAATCTAACACACTCAACATATTCATATCAGAATGAATCACCATATTGGCAATATTTCTATGTACAAATACCTCTCCTGGCTTGGCGCCAATGATTTCATTCGCTGGTACTCGGCTATCTGAACAACCTATCCATAATAAAGGCGGCGTTTGACCTTTCGCCAAATCCTCAAAATAATTGGGGTCTAATTCTAACGATTCTTCTACCCACCTCTTATTGTTATCCAGTATTTTTTTATAGAATTCTTTCATTCTCTTTTTTATTTTAAAGGTATTAAACTAATTTAAAACCACAATTATTCTTTGTCGAAATGTTTGACTTCTTTTTGAACCATTACTCTTTTCAACGCATCGTACTCATGAACAATAGTAACATGATTATCATCATTATTTTGTAATTGGTATTCTTTTTTAAATCCTTTTAGTTTTACTTTAATATGTTCTTCTTTAGCTCTAATTGTTTTGAATTCATGAATCAAATCCAAAATATCATGGGCAATATAAATGGTGTCTTTGGCATCAATAATCACCTTAGAATTTCCTGGTATTGATTGTAATGTTTCTTTGATAGCCGCTTTATTTAAGAACGAAACTTCCTGAGCTAGATCAATATGAATTACATCACCATCTGCATATTCTTCTTTTCTAAAAATATAAGCTCTTTTTAAATTGCCTTTTAAAATAAACACTACGCTAATGATCATTCCGAGCGCTACACCTTTTAACAAGTCTGTAAAAACTACCGCAATTAAAGTTGCTATAAACGGAATAAACTGGTATTTTCCTTTTTGCCAAAAATGAACAAATGTTGCAGGCTTTGCTAATTTATACCCTACTAAAAGCAAAACAGCAGCCAGAGTAGCTAAAGGGATTTTATTCAGTAGAAACGGAATCGAAAGCACACTAATTAAAAGCAAAATACCATGAATAATGGCTGACATTTTGGTTTTGGCTCCTGCATTGTTATTAGCTGAAGTTCGAACAACTACAGAAGTCATTGGCAAACCACCCAAAAGCGAACTTACAATATTTCCTATACCTTGCGCCTTCAGTTCCACATTAGTATTAGTATATCTTTTTTGAACATCCATTCTATCCGAAGCTTCAATACACAATAAGGTTTCGATAGAAGCCACAATTGCAATAGTTAGCCCTACTACCCAAACTTGCGGATTTAAAATGCCTTCAAAATTAGGTGTAACTATAATTTGCTTAAAATCTTCTATTGAAGACGGGACAGGCAAGGAAACTAAATGTTCTTTAGCGATAGCCAAACTACTTCCTGAATTGACAAAGAATTCATTTAAAACGATTCCGGCGATAACTGCCACTAAAGCTCCAGGAATTAATTTTAATTTTTTTAGAAACGATATTTTATCCCAGGCAATCAAAATACACAATGACAATATCGAAATCACAATCGAACCTAATTGCACATAATTAAAAACGTGAAGCAAAGAAGAAAAAGTGTTACTCCCATCAGCTTGAATAAAAGATTGGTCGCCTTCAAAATCACTATCAAAACCAACGGCATGAGGCAATTGTTTCATAATTATAATGATTCCGATACCAGCTAACATTCCTTCGATTACATTAGTAGGAAAATAATTTGAAATCGTACCTGCTTTTAAAAATCCAAGAACCAATTGAAATAAACCCGCAATAAAAACAGCAGTTAAAAATACATCAAAGGCACCCAAATCAGTTATAGCAGTTAAAACGATAGCGGTTAATCCCGCTGCCGGACCTGAAACACTAATATGAGATTGACTTAGATAGCCTACTACAATTCCGCCAATAACTCCGGAAATAATTCCGGAAAACAAAGGAGCTCCAGAAGCCATTGCAATTCCTAAACACAAAGGTAGCGCCACCAAAAAAACCACTAAACCTGAAGCAAAATCAGATTTAAAGTTAGCAAAAAGATTAATTTTTTTTGACATGATATTGGACTAAATTACACATAAAGACAAAACACACTTTTGTTAGTGTGTCCAAAATTTTTAAATCGATTGGATTAAAAAATGAATTATGATTTAACTTAGTTTTGGTGGCGGAATAAGAATTCCTAAAGAAATAGTATAGTATTTAACTGAATTTTCCGAAGAGATAAATTGATTTCTTACCGAAGGTAAATACAGTTTATTGTGAATTTGTTCGAAATAAAAAATGAGTTTGAAATCTTTTTGAACTTGCTCTTCTTCCGAAAAATTAGAAACTACCGAGACATCTCCATCATTTTCAATAGCACTAACTACGGTAGGTGTTATTAAAAATAAAACGAATAAAAATAGTAATATACTGGCTAGTTTTTTCATTACAACAAAAATAGAATTAATCTTGTAGTAAAGGCGCTAATTTTAAAAAAATTAACACTGTTTATTGATGTTTCGGAAATATTTGCTCTATCTTTTTTTCGAAGCTCTATCAATAGTAAATGAGAATTCAGAACCAACACCGTATTCACTTTCTACATATATTTTTTGCTTGTGGGCTTCTACAATATGTTTGACAATAGACAACCCTAAACCAGAGCCTCCCTCTGAACGAGAACCGCTTTTATTCACCCTGTAGAATCGTTCAAAAAGTCGTGGAATATTTTGTGATTCTATTCCTTCACCATTATCTGTTACTCGGACTAATATTTTTTTACTTGTAAAGCCAGTTACCGAAATTTCCGTTTCGCCTCCTTCTTTTCCATACTTAATTGAGTTTACAATTAAATTAATAATTACCTGTTGTAGCTTATCCTTGTCAGCTGCCACCCACATGGGTTTATTATTATGTTCAAGTACCAATGAAATATTTTTTTTAGAAGCTTTCATTTCTAACATATCCACAATACTTTGAATTAATTCTACTATGTCAAATTCTGCTATTTCTAAATTGAGTTCACCTGATTCTAACTTACTAATCATATCCAAATCCTCAACGATATAAATGAGTCGTTCAACACCCTTTTCGGCGCGATCCAAATATTTTTTCAAAATAGTCTTGTCCTCAAATGCCCCATCAGTTAAAGTAGACAAATAACCTTGAACCGTAAATAAGGGCGTTTTTAATTCGTGAGAAACATTGCCTAAAAACTCTCTTCGGTAGTGTTCACGAACTTGTAACATTTCGATTTCCAACTTTTTATCGGTAGCAAATTTTTTAACCTTTCTTGACAATGTTTCCATATCTGTTGCAATGGGTTGATTGGCTAAGGAAGGTGCATCCAATAAAGCGACATCATCGTAGATTTTTTTAATTCTGTTGTAAATAAATCTTTCTATTCGGTATTGCAAGACTAAAAAAGAGAATACAAACAAAACCATAAAAAAAATGGCACCATAAATCCAAACGGTATCTTTATCATATTTTAACGAAACTCGAAGAAGAATCATCCCAAAAAAAGTCGCAAAAAGACTAATTAAAGAGGATGATTTTATAGCAAACTGATAATTTCTTTTAAAATTTTTTTTCATTACAAAAAGGGGTATAAATAAAAAACAACGCAATAAATTGCGTTGTCTAAAGTACTATTATTTTTTAAAAAACTAGACTTCTAATTTATAGCCCACTCCTTTAATTGTTTTGAAAAAATCATCTCCTATTTTCTCTCTCAATTTTCGAATGTGAACATCAATTGTTCTTCCGCCTACAATGACATCATTTCCCCAAATTTTATCTAAAATTTCTTCTCTTTTAAATACTTTTCCAGGTTTCGAGGCTAATAAGTAAAACAATTCAAATTCTTTTCTTGGTAAGGAAATTTCGACCCCATCCTTAATAATAATATACTCCTCTCGATTAATTTCAATTCCACCAACCGTTAAAGTACCAACGTTTTTTTGTTGATCATTAAAACGTCTTAGCAAAGCGTTTACTTTACTAACCAATAATTTTGGTTTGATTGGTTTACTAATGTAATCATCAGCACCTGCATCGAAGCCTGCTACTTGAGTATAATCTTCATTACGAGCGGTAAGAAAGGTAATAATTACATTAGGCAATTCAGGTAGTTTTCTAATGATTTCACAGGCCTCGATACCATCCATTTCAGGCATCATGACATCCATGATAATTAAATCTGGCAAGTCCGATTTTGCTTTTGCAACTGCTTCTTTTCCGTTGGAAGCGGTACAAATTTGATATCCTTCTTGAGATAAATTATACCCCACAATTTCTAAAATATCTGGTTCATCATCAACCAATAAGATTTTAGCTTTATTCTTTGCCATAGTTTACTTTATTTGAATCTAAGTTATACTTATTTAGATTAACAAGTTGTAAATATATAGAAATTTACAAACCGAAAACCGAGTTAACCTAAATTTAATCTAGTAACAATTTGGTAATATTAAGTTATTGAAAATATAACAAAGTGATAACCTCGAAACAACATTGCCGCGGTTAATTTGCAGAAAAATTAAAACTATTAAAATGAAATTAAAATTTGTATTAATTACATTATTTATTTGTGCAATAGGTTTCGCACAAACCAAAGGTACTGTTTCAGGTACGCTTTTAGACAAAGAATCAAAAAATCAACCGCTGCCTTTTGCTAATGTCCTTATTAAAGGAACTTCAATTGGAGTAAACACTGACATTGATGGAAAATATTCTATCAGTCTTCCTGCAGGTAATTATACTATCCAATTTAGTTTTGTTGGATATGAAAACATAGAAATGCCAATTTCTATTAAAGCTAATGAAACTCTTGTTATCAATAAAACTTTAGGCTCTGGAAACTACACTTTGAAAGATGTAGTAGTTAAAGCCAGTGGTAATAGAGAAAAAGAAACCGTTTTACTTTATGACCAAAAAAAGGCTGTAGTTATTAAACAGAGTATTGGAGCGCAAGAAATGGCTCGTAAAGGTGTAAGTGATGTTGAAGAAGGTTTAACTAAAGTTACTGGAATTACTAAAGTAGATGGTAGAGGTCTTTTTGTAAGAGGACTAGAAGACCGATACAACAATTTGTTAATTAACGATTTGGCGGTTCCATCGAACAACCCATTCAAAAAAATAATCCCTTTAGACATTTTTCCAACTGATATTGTAAGTGTTATTGATACCTACAAAACTTTCAATACCAATATTTATGGTGATTTTGCTGGAGGAACTTTCAATATAGCTACTTCTAAAGGAACTAAAAGCCAATCTAAAATTAATTTTGGTGTAGGATATACTTCTAATAACAACTTAAGAAAATTCCTTACATCTAAAGATGCAACCTCAACCGCAGACTTTTTTGGTTTTTCAGGCTCAGAAAGAGACTTCCCAAAAGTATTTGGCAATGTCCCAAGTAATCGTGTGTTAACAGCTAACGAAGCTTCGACTCAATTTGGATCAGGATTTGATGTTGAACAAGCTAACTCACCACTAAATACAAGTTTTGGAATTTTAAATTCAGAAAAATTTACAGTTGGAAAAAATAGCAATTCATTGCAATATTTAGTTTCGTTCAACTTTGACAACAAATACCAATATAGAGAAGGTGTAGATCGTTTTTTTAATGCTGCTCAAGGAAATTACGATAATGATTTGTTTAACAAACAATACAAATACATCACTAATTCATCTGCATTAGCATCATTGAATTTTAAATCAGAACGATTGAATTTAACTTCAAATACATTTTATTTAAAATCTACAGAGAACATGATCCAAGATCAATTGGGTTACACCAACTCTGCAACAATCAATAATAATGGTTTTATTAGAATGAATCAATTGACTCAATCTGACTTTTTAAATACACAATTGTTTGGTACTTATAAAGTATCTAAAGATGATAGAAAAAATATTAAAGCGGGAGTTTCATTCACAAAAACAGGATTTCAATTACCAGATAGAAAATCATTTAAAGGGGTATTATTGGATGATAATACAACTGCGATTAGTTATACAGGAAATAGTTTGTACAGACAAACTATGGATGTAGATGGTAAATTCCACGTTTCAAGCATGCTTGAATATTCATGGCTTTTCGGAAAAAAAGACAACAAAGATGCTCATAAATTGACTGTTGGTTACAATTCATACATTAATAGAATGGACTCAAAATTCAGATTCTTAGTTTCTGATAGAGTGGGTGCCAATGCTGTGTCTTTTAACACAAACAACCCTGATGCTACATTAGCAAGTGAAATTACAAATGGAAAATTTACTTATAGAGAAGGAACTAATTCTACATATAAAGCAAAATTATTAGAATATCTAAATGCTGGTTATGCAGATGTAGCTTTTAAATTTAATGATGTATACGAAATGAACTTTGGAGTTAGAGTGGAACAAAGTTTGAGATTAACTAAATACAGAAATCCAGGTTCATTTAATGATCCTTACCAAAAAAAATCAGTAGAAGATTTAGATATATTACCATCTTTAAATATGAAGTATAAATTTAATGATGCTTCCAACTTTAGACTTGCAGCTTCAAAAACCATAACTAGACCTGTAATCATGGAATCATACCCTCTTGAGTTTGTAAACTTAGATGGAACTATTGAAAATGGTAATCCAAATGTTGTGAATAGTGATAATTATAATTTTGATTTGAAATATGAATTTTTCCCAACTGCGAAAGAATTACTAGCTGTTACTACTTTTTCAAAACTAATTCAAAACCCAATTGAAAGATTGTTTACGCAATCAGCTGGTAGTGGTGGACAAATCATTACATATGACAACTCAAATAAAGCATTGCTTGTGGGTGCAGAGTTAGAATTGCTTTTACAACTTGATAGAATTTCTGATAACTTCAAAAATTTATCATTAGGATTTAATACTTCGTTGATGTATTCAAAAGTAACTATCAATAAAAACAATACAACTGAAACGAATCCTGACAGAAGATTGCAAGGTGCCTCTCCTTGGTTAATTAACGCTGACTTAAAATACGATTTTGATTTTTCAAGCAATTGGAACAATACAGTATCATTAGTCTATAATGTATATGGAAAAAGAATCTTTGCTGTTGGGACAAATGGTTTAGATCATTACTACGAGCAACCTTTCAATAAACTAGATTTAGTTTGGAGTAATAAAATTGGAAAGAAATGGGATGCGAAATTCTCAATAGATAATATTTTAAATCCAAAATATAGTATCAAATTAGGAGAAGAAAGTAAACTGCCAATTACTGAGTCAGATTTAACCGTTAAAGATTACACCAGAGGTGTAGGCTTTTCATTAAATGTATCTTATACTTTCTAATACTACTTAACATTAAAAAAACATTTAGATTTAGTTTTAATCACATTTTAATAACAATTTAAATAACTAAAATAAGCACATCTGAAAGTACTTTTGAATTGTTAAAAAACATAAACTAAATTAAATTAAAAAAATTATTATGAAAAAAATCGCATTAAGTATAGCTATCATTGCTGCTGTTTTTACAGGTTGTACTATTGACGACGAAACTGAAGTTGTAAAAGTTCCAGTAACTGGAGAAATTACAGGTGATTTAACTGTTTCAAAAACCTATGCTTACGGAAATTATACCCTAAAAGGTTTTGCTAAAGTTGCAAGTGGTGTAACAATCACTTTTGAAGCTGGATCTACAATAACAGCTGACAAAGCAGATGGTGAAGATGCATTTGTAATCTTAAATGGTGGAAAATTAATTGCAGTTGGAACAGCTACTGAACCAATTGTATTTACTGAAAAATCAAAAGTTGCAGGTTCATGGGGTGGTATAATCATGTATGGAAATGCACCTATCGTTAATTCGGCTACTAACGCAGCACCTCAAACAGCAACTTCAGAAGATGGACTTGCTTTACCTTATGGTGGTTCTGATGCAGCACATAATGGTGGAACATTAAAATATGTGCGTGTTGAATATGCTGGACAAGTTATTACTCAAAACAATAAAGAACAAAATGGTTTCTCATTTTACTCTGTTGGATCAGGTACAACTTTAGAAAACTTAGTTTCTTATAAAGGAAATGATGACGGTTTCGAATTCTATGGTGGAACTGTTAGTATGAAAAACGCAATTTCTTACGGAAATTCTGATGACGCTTTTGACTGGCAAGATGGTTGGAGAGGACAAGAAAATACAAACTGGTATTCTTACCAAGAAGGAGTTGCAAATTATGGTGTAGAAGCTGAAGCTAAAAGTGTTAACAATGCATTTTGGCCTAAAGTAACTAATATCACTTTGAAAAGAGCTGCTGGTACTGCTACTGAAGCTCAATCAGAAATCCAATTAGATGCTTTCCAATTCAAAAAAGAAGGTAATGGAGAATACAGTAACATCGTGATTGATGGGTTCAAAAACCAAACTACTCCAACTGCTAAAAACGGTGGTGCAATTCAAATTTTAGATTTAACAACTTTCAACAACCAAGTTGTAGCTGGAAAAATCAAATTAACAAACGTTACCATCACAAACACTGACAATACGTTTATTTCAGGAGCGTCAACATTCACTGTATCTGCAACTAGCTTTAATCCTGCTTCAAACTGGGCAACTTCTACTACTGCTACAGGTGCTGCATTAACAAATGGAGCTTGGTCTACTGTTAACGGAGCTACTTTGATCAAATAATTATAATTAAGTAGTATTTCCTTCTACTTTAATTAGAAATAAAAAACCCCTGTTAGGAATTCCTAACAGGGGTTTTTCTATTAATCTACTACAAGATTAATTTAAAGCAACTGTTCCATTGCTCCATTTTTTTACTGATTGAATATTGTCTTTAGAAAAATCTACTTCAGACAAACCTTCATTGTTCCAGAAAAACCAGTTACCTACTTTTTCACCTTTGGCATACTCAGCAATAGCAATCTTTAATCCGTTCTCATTGTACGAAATCCATTTTCCGTCTAATTTACCATCAACAAAAAATCCTTCTTGTTGCACTTTTCCATTCTCATGGTAATACGTTGCTTTTACTATCCCGTTTACTTCTTCTAATTTAGGCTCTCTATTTTGTGCAAAAGTTACACTAGATACTACTAACACTGCAATCATCATAATTTTTTTCATTTTGTTAGGTTTTAATTGTTAATAATTCGATAACAAATATAGACATTAATTTACATCTACCAAACATTTACTTAACAATTTGGTAACATTAGGATAAAAATATACTTGGTTTTTCATTAAAAATTATATAAATACTTGATTTATAATAATTTACAATGTTAAATTAAATTTAATAAAATAAGATTATTTTTCGCCCAAACGATTTTTCTCTCTTTTTAGTATACTTACTTAATAAAAAATTGTATTTTTATGCAGTTACTATAAGCATATGAAGAAGTTGTATTTCATTCCTTTATTGTTTTTGCTTTTATTTACTTTGAATGTTACAGCTCAAGAAGTAAAACAGCAATCCAAAATACAAGAGTCAGCCATTGAAGGTTTGAGCTTGTATCCAAATCCTGTAACAAATGGGAGAGTTTATATTGCTACTAAAAATGATGCAGAAAAAGAAATTCAAATTTTTGATGTTTTAGGTAAAAAAGTATTTCAATCCCAATTAAATACAAAAGAATTAAACATCTCGTCTCTTTCACCTGGTGTGTACATCATCAAAATAAGAGAAGAAGAAAGTACTGCCACACGAAAATTAATCATACGTTAATTAAACGTTATCAGTTTTTAACCTTCTGAAAACAATTAGATTACAATTGTAATGATTTCGTAATATTTGGTAAACAACCCAATAACACACTCTTTTTATTTTCGTAAAAACATTTTATGAAAAAGAAAAGAAAACTCCCTTTAGTAGTTTTAAGCGATATACATTTAGGCACTTACGGCTGTCATGCAAATGAATTAGTGTCTTATCTAAAATCAATTCAACCCGAAATGTTGGTCCTTAACGGAGACATTATCGATATTTGGAATTTCACTAAAAGCTATTTCCCAGCTTCACATATGAATGTATTGCGACAAATTTTAAAAATGTCCAATCAAGGAACCAAAGTAGTTTACATTACTGGTAACCATGACGAAGCTCTCCGTAAATACTCTGACACCAATCTAGGTAATATTGAATTGGTGGACAAACTTATCTTAGAACTCGACGAAAAGAAAATTTGGATTTTTCATGGAGATGTGTTTGATTCATCTACAAAAGGATATGCCAAAATAATTGCAAAATTAGGAGGCAAAGGCTATGATTTATTGATACTTATAAATACCTTTTTGAATTGGCTACTTGTATTAGTTGGAAAAGAAAAGAGAAGTTTTTCTAAAAAAATTAAGGATAGTGTAAAAAAAGCCGTGGCTTTCATCTCCAATTTTGAAACCACTGCAGCTGAAATTGCTATAGAAAAAAAATACGACTATGTGATTTGCGGTCATATTCACAAACCACAAATGAAAGAAGTATCCAATGAAAATGGAAAAGTTATGTATTTAAACAGTGGCGATTGGGTAGAAAATTTAACTGCATTAGAATACAACAAAAAGAAATGGAGACTCTATTATTATCAAAAAATAGATTATACCAATCAAACAGAGTCTATTGACGATGCCATAATCAACGACATTGTAAGTAAAATTTTAGCTTAAGCCAAATGAAAATATTTTACGCTATTCAAGCTACCGGAAATGGACATATCAGTCGCGCGATGCAATTGTATCCGTATTTACAGAAATTTGGTGAAGTCGACTTCTTCATGAGTGGCAGTAATGCTAGTCTAGCGATTGACTTACCCGTAAAATTTAAAAGCCAAGGCTGCAGTTTATTTTATAGTAAATGTGGCGGATTGGATTATTGGAAAATTGCCAAAAATATTCGCCCTTTACAAATGCTTAAAGAAGCAAAAGCATTACCACTAAAAGATTACGATGTAATTATCAATGACTTTGATTCCATTACTTCTTTAGCATGTAAATTGCAAAAGGTGCATTCTGTACAATTGGGTCACCAAGCTAGTTTTGTATCAAAGCATACACCAAGACCTGACAAGAAAAGCATAATGGGAGAAACAATTTTAAAACATTATGCCTCAGCACCCAAAAATATTGGATTGCATTTTGAAAAATACGATTCGTTTATTGTGCCTCCTATTATTAAAGAGGAGATTCAGCAAGCTAATCCTAAAGATTTAGGTCATATTTCGGTCTATTTGCCTTCGTTTGACGTATCCTGTTTAGAAAAAGCGTTTCGTAGCTTACCCAATCAAGAATTTCATTGGTTTTTGGGCGACATAAAAACAAAACAAAAATTAGGGAACATCACCTATTATCCGGTAAATCAAGCTGATTTTAACGAAAGTCTAATCAATTGTCATGGAATAATTACTGGCGGTGGATTTGAAACTCCAGCAGAAGCTTTGTTCCTTAGAAAAAAAATACTAAGCATCCCGATTCAAAACCACTACGAACAAGAATGTAATGCTGCGGCATTGAAGAAAATGGGCGTACCTGTGGTTTATGAAGTCGGTGATGATTTTGATACCATCATCCAAAACTGGCTTTCAACAGATACTCCCATGCCTTTGATTCAAGCCAATGATATCAATACTACTTTACAGTATTTATTTGATACTTATAAAGACTAAAATTGAGCTCCTTAAAGGGAGCTTTTTTTATGCCCGTTTCTTTTCCCATTTATTTGGATTACTTTTGTGAAAAAATAATTCTTCTTGATTTCATCTCACGATATATTCACTATTAGTAATCAAAAGCAATTTGACAAAATGGCTTTGAAAGTTTTTCGTTACCAATACGAAAACAATGGGGTGTATCGCGAATTTTGCGATTTCTTAAAAACCGACGTGCAAAAAGTAAAAACCATCCAACTAATTCCTTTTTTGCCTATTCAGTTTTTTAAAAGTCACGAAGTAGTGTCAAATTCTAATCCTATCCAAACTACTTTCACAAGCAGCGGTACAACCGGAATGGTTACGAGCAAACATTTAGTTACTGATGTCAGTATTTATGAAGAAAGCTACCGTAAAGCATTTTCGCAATTTTATGGCAACATTGAAGATTATGTAGTAGTGGCTTTGCTTCCCTCCTATTTAGAGCGAGAAGGGTCGTCATTAATTCATATGGTGGATGATTTAATTCAACTATCCAATCAAGCTGATAGTGGATTTTATCTTCACAATTATGATGAATTAATTGAAAAATTAATTCAGTTAGACCAATCAGGTCAAAATGTAATTTTGATCGGCGTTACCTATGCTTTATTGGATTTAATAGAAAAACATTCTTTCCAGTTAGAAAACACTATTATTATGGAAACAGGTGGTATGAAAGGAAAACGCAAGGAAATGATTCGCGAAGAATTACACCAAGAACTTTGTAATGGCTTTGGAGTCAAGTCCATCCATTCGGAGTATGGAATGACAGAATTACTATCGCAAGCCTACTCTTTAGGTGACGGAATTTTTGAATGTCCATCATGGATGCAAATTAGTATTCGGGACACAGAAGATGCATTATCTTACATTAGAGATGGAAAAACAGGCGGAATCAATGTAATTGACTTGGCCAATATCAATTCGTGTTCGTTTATTGCTACTCAAGACTTGGGTAAAAAATACAGTAACGGGAGTTTTGAAGTGTTAGGTCGATTTGACCATTCCGATATTAGAGGATGTAATTTAATGGTAGTTTAAAAAGTATATACCAGACCAATACCCAACATTTGTTTTAATTGAAGTTTTGGACCTAGAGTAACTTGGTTACCATTCACTTCTTCTTTAGCCTTTATATCATCGTCGTAAATAATTCGCGCACCAATAGTAGCTCTTACATATTGATTGACAACTAGGTCTAGCATAAAGTCATAATCAATATCGATGTTACCAAAGTTGTTAATGTAATCGGAGTACAAGACCAATTTATTGACTAATATAACATTCTTTACAATTTCTTTTTTGTAGTAACTGGTAAATAAAAACCCTAATTCTGTTTTTGAATTTTTTCCATTGATAAGGATATTCCCATTCGAATCGTAGAGCGCTTTAGTAACCCCAAAAGCACCTTGATTAGCCAATCGCTGATCTAATACCAAAGTGTTTTTAAACGTAAACGGAGAAATATAAAACACTCTATGTTTTGATTTACTGGCATTTTCAGCACCAACACCAAGAAAAAAATAGGCTGGTGCAAACAATCTAGAGATCGCTTTGTCCGTATTTGGATAGGCATATCCATTAGTAAATTGCGTGTTGAAATTAAATTTAGCCGAATGGTACCAATTGGTAATAGTATCCTTTCTATACCCAAAAGTTGAGTTAATTTGGATGGCGTCGTCAGTCTTTCTCATCTCAAACCCATCTTGCTTATTTAGACCATAGCGAATGGATAAATCATTGACCCATTTTTGATTTCCTTTGGCATAAATTCTGGAAAAATCTCCTTTCAACAAACCCGAAATAGCACTATTCCCTCCGGCACTCCAGTTCACAAATGCAATTTCTGAAATATCAAATCCTACTTTGTTTTTTTTGGTCCAATGCGTGGTCGTATCAGGTATTTTGGCATCAATTACTTGTTGAGCAAAGATAGAAGCCGAAAAAAGAAAAAGAAAAAAAGAAAATCCTAACCTCATTATACTTTGTTTATATCCTTAATTGTTGAGCAGTTCTTGAAAAAAACTTTGCAAACTACTAACGTCAATTTTACAAAATTGTTGCAATTCTAAAATAGTTCCTTGTTCTATAAATTCATCCGGCACACCCAGTATCTGTATTTTAGAAGGGTAATTATTTGCAGCCGCAAATTCTAAAATTGCACTCCCAAAACCACCACTAACTACTCCATCTTCAATAGTGATAACCGTTTCAAATTTTGAAAAAATAGTATGTAAAAGCGTTTCGTCTAATGGTTTTACAAAAGGAAAATCAAAATGTGCAATACCATTTGGAAGATTTAAATTTTCCAAAGCTTGCGTTACATTATTTCCAATGGTTCCATTGGATAAAACAGCAAATTGAGTTCCTTCTTGTATACATTGGCCTTTACCAATAGCTATTTTTTGATAGGGTGATTTCCAACGACTATTTTGCCCGCGACCTCTTGGATAACGAATTGCTATAGGGTGATCTAATCCTAGTTGAGCCGAGTATAAAATATTTTGTAAGTCTGTTTCATTTCTTGGCGAATAAACTATTAAATTCGGAATACATCGCAAATAAGCCAAATCAAAAACGCCATGATGCGTAGCGCCGTCTTCACCTACCAAACCGGCACGATCCAAACAAAAAATTACAGGCAAATTTTGCAAAGCCACATCATGAATTACTTGATCATATGCTC
Organism: Flavobacterium ammoniigenes; assembly: GCF_020886055.1. Taxonomy (NCBI): domain Bacteria; kingdom Pseudomonadati; phylum Bacteroidota; class Flavobacteriia; order Flavobacteriales; family Flavobacteriaceae; genus Flavobacterium; species Flavobacterium ammoniigenes. Next base: position 362,715 of record NZ_AP025184.1, read on the forward strand.
TTTGTAAAAAAGTAGAATAGATATTACAAAAAACGACCATGCCTTGTGTAGCCATTCCAGCGGCTAATGTAACCGCATGTTGTTCGGCAATCCCAACATCAAAAGCGCGTTTTGGAAAAGCATCCATCATCAATTTAAGCGAACTTCCCGTTGGCATAGCTGGCGTAATTCCAATGATGTTGTCATTCTTTTGAGCCAAATCCAAAATAGTTTCGCCAAAAACGTCTTGGTATTTTGGCGCTAGATTTTCATCTGATTTTGGGATAATATTTCCTGTATTGGCGTCAAATTTTCCTGGCGCATGGTATTGCACCTGATTTTCTTCTGCTTGTTGTAGTCCTTTTCCTTTGGTGGTAATGATGTGCAGGAACTTTGGCCCTTTTACTTTTTTAAGTCGTTCTAATTCTTGGATTACCGCTTGAATATCATGCCCGTCAATAGGTCCTGAATAATCAAAATTCAAGGACTTAATCATGTTGTTTTGTCTTGGATTTTTTCCCTCTTTGACTGCTGTCAAATAGTTTTTCAAGGCTCCCACACTGGGATCAATCCCAATCGCATTATCATTTAGAATAACCAATAAATTGGCATCGGTAACTCCCGCGTGATTTAAACCTTCAAATGCCATTCCCGAAGCTATTGATGCATCGCCAATGACTGCAATATGTTGTCTTTCTGTCTCACCTTTCAAATTGGCAGCAATGGCCATTCCCAAAGCGGCAGAAATAGAAGTAGACGAATGGCCTACACCAAAAGCATCGTACTCGCTTTCGCTTCGTTTTGGAAAACCAGAAATACCATGAAGCTGTCTGTTGGTATGAAAAATATCTCTACGACCGGTCACTATTTTGTGACCGTAGGCTTGATGCCCCACATCCCAAATCAAACAATCCTTGGGTGTGTTAAAAACATAATGCAAAGCAATCGTTAATTCTACTACTCCCAAGCTAGCGCCTAAATGCCCTTCTTTTACCGAAACCACATCAATAATGAAGTCGCGCAACTCTTGAGCCAATTGCGGCAACTGATGCACATCGAGTTGACGTAAATCAGTAGGACTGTTAATGCTTGAAAGTAAATTGTTTGACATGGTGCAAATGTACAAATTGAATTCTTATTTTTGCCAAATGGAAAACCCTTTCAACGATACCTATTTTATGAAAAAAGCCTTACAAGAAGCTGAAATGGCTTTTGATAAAGGCGAAATTCCGGTAGGAGCAGTAATTGTAATTAATAATACCATCATTGCACGCAGTCATAATCTAACCGAGTTGTTGCATGATGTTACGGCTCATGCCGAAATGCAAGCCATTACAGCCGCAGCCAATTTTTTAGGCGGAAAATATTTGAAAGACTGCACTTTGTATGTCACACTGGAGCCTTGTCAAATGTGTGCGGGTGCTTTGTACTGGAGTCAAATTTCCAAAATTGTCTACGGAGCTAGCGACGAGCAACGGGGTTGTACCGCAATGGGAACTCAATTACATCCTAAAACTGAAGTAGTTTCTGGGGTATTAGCAGAAGAAGCCGCAACTCTGATGAAACGTTTTTTTGCAGAGCGAAGAAAATAACTTCCAATTTATCTCACAATAAAGTATAAAAAAACCGCCAATCTTTCGAAAGGCGGTTTTTGTTTTATTCTGAAATAACATTCCCTTTTTTATCAAAGAAATGGTATTCTAAATACGTGTAAGCGTCACGTGGTATGATTTTCACCCATTTTTTATGTTCAAAGAACCACTTTGAACGTATTGATGGAAAACCTTTGGTAAGGTATGCAGCCACAAAAGGATGTACATTAAGTACAACAGATGGATGGCTTTTTACTAATCTTTCTAGATCTAAAGTAATCTTGTCAATAATAAGAATTGGCGCTTCAATTTCGCCACTTTCATTATTCGGATCTTCTTCTCTAGTTTTAATATTCATTTCTGGTCTTACGCGTTGTCGTGTAATTTGAACTAATCCAAATTTACTTGGCGGTAAGATCTTGTGTTTGGCTTTATCATCACTCATTTCTTCTCGTAAGAAGTCGAATAATACTTTGCGATTTTCAGGATTCGCCATATCAATAAAATCAACTACGATGATTCCGCCCATATCGCGAAGACGCAATTGTCTTGCTATTTCGGCGGCAGCAATCATATTGACTTCCATGGCGGTATCTTCTTGATTAGAAGCTTTATTCGAACGGTTTCCACTATTCACGTCAATAACGTGTAATGCTTCGGTATGTTCGATAATAAGGTAAGCCCCTTTACTCATAGAAACCGTTTTTCCAAACGAAGTCTTGATTTGTCTCTCTATATTGTATTTCTCAAAAATGGGAGTATCATTGGATTGATAAAACTTCACAATTGATTCTTTGGATGGGGCAATTTCTTGCACATAATCCTTGGTTTGTTGGTACAACTCTTCATCATCAATTTGAATACCACTGAAGGTATCGTTAAATACGTCTCGTAATATTGAAGACGCTCTATTGAGCTCTCCTAATACTTTTGACGGATGATGAGCAGTTGGTAATTTCTTACACATTGCAGTCCATCTGCTAAGCAGGTTCTGCAAATCTTTTTCTAATTCGGCTGTATTTTTGCCTTCGGCTACTGTACGTACAATAACACCAAATCCTTTTGGTTTAACTGATTGTACGAGTCTTTTCAAACGGTCCTTTTCTTTTTTGTCTTCTATTTTTTGAGAAATAGAAACACGATCAGAAAAAGGAACTAACACAATAAAACGTCCAGCAAGAGAAAGCTCAGCGCTAATTCTTGGTCCTTTGGTTGATATTGGTTCTTTTACGACTTGCACTAAAATTGATTGATTGGCACTCAAAACATCTGTAATGGTACCATCTTTATCAATTTCATTGTCAAACTGAAATGATTTTAGGGAGAAATCTTTTAATTTACCTGCGCTTACAAGTTTTATGAATTTCAGTTGGGAAGCTAAATTAGGACCTAAGTCATGATAATGTAAAAAGGCATCTTTTTCGAAGCCAACATTCACAAAAGCAGCATTTAATCCAGCAACAGGTTTTCTGATTTTGGCAATAAAAATATCACCAACTTGAAAGTTGCTTTTTTCTTCTTCCTTGTGTAATTCAATTAGTTTTCCATCTTTTAATAAGGCAAAATCTACGGCTTCTGAACTGGATCGAATGATTAATTCTTTATTCACGCTGTACATTTTTATCCGAACAATGGGTTGTTTGTCGCTGATTATTTGTTATTGGAAAACACCAAAAACTAGCAACCATTAACTACAACTTATAGTAAGGATGGATTAAACAATATTTTTAACAGGTATTGAACCCGGTGAAAACTAGCTGGCAGCGGACAGTGCTATGTAGTCAGTAAACTGAATACTAAAAACTGGTGCTTGATTACTAATCTTCGATTTCAATGAACGTTTAAAAAGAAAAAAGTAGTTTAAAACTACTTTTTCTTCTTGTGACGGTTAGCTCTCGCTCTTTTTTTACGTTTGTGCGTCGCTACCTTATGTCTCTTTCTTTTTTTACCACTTGGCATATCTTGTAGATTTTATGATTAATTATTCTTTTATTTTGCTTCGTTATTGATTTTTACGCCTTCTACAAAAACTTTTGCCGGTTTAAAAGCAGGAATATTGTGAGCAGGAATTTTTATGGTTGTGTTTTTTGAAATGTTTCTACCTGTTTTTTCAGCTCTTGTTTTTACGATAAAACTTCCAAAACCTCTTAAATATACGTTATCTCCAGTCTCTAATGAAGTTTTAACTTCATTCATAAAAGTTTCTACAGTTGCCTGAACATCTCCTTTTTCTAGACCTAATTTCTCTGAAATTTTCGCTACGATATCTGCTTTCGTCATTTTCTTTCCTAATTTATAAAATGTTGTACTATTTTTTTGAGTTTGCAAATATATGAATTAAAAAAACAATTATTCAAGCTAATTCATTAAATTTTAATCACATAAACTTTTACTTTTGCAAACAAATATTTAACAATGGATTTTTCTAAGTTATTGATAGATTGGTATTTACAAAATAAACGCGATTTACCTTGGCGAAATACTACAAATCCATACCCGATTTGGCTCTCAGAAATTATGCTCCAACAAACGCGAGTAGCGCAAGGAATGCCTTATTTTTTTTCCTTTACAAACGCCTTTCCTACCGTTTTTGATTTGGCTCATGCCAATGAGGAACAAGTATTGAAATTATGGCAAGGGCTGGGCTATTATTCTCGTGCCAGAAACTTGCATCAAACCGCACAATATATTGCTAACGAACTTGGCGGCGTTTTTCCGAGTAACTACAAAGACTTACTTCAGTTGAAAGGAATTGGCGAATATACTGCTGCAGCCATTGCCTCATTTGCTTATAACGAAGTAGTTCCAGTGGTAGACGGCAATGTTTTTAGAGTGCTTTCGCGCTATTTTGATATTGAAACAGATATTGGTTCGGCTTCCGCCAAAAAGGAATTCAGCAATTTGGCGATGGAATTAATTCCAAAAGAAAATCCGGCAGTATTCAATCAGGCCATCATGGAATTTGGCGCTTTACAATGTGTTCCAAAAAACCCCAATTGTTCTGATTGTATTTTTAACCAAAGCTGTGCCGCTTTGCAAAAAAAGAAAGTTGACCTGCTTCCTGTAAAATTGAAAAAACTAAAAATTAGAAACCGATTTTTCAATTACCTCATCTTTACTGATGATCTAGACAACACCATTATTCAAAAAAGAACGGACAAAGGTATTTGGCACAACCTTTATGAATTCCCTTTAATTGAAACCGAAAAAGAAGAAAATTTTGGTGCTCTTTCAAAGCAAATCAAAACCAATTTTCAAGACTTTGATATTGTTTCTATAGGAGAAGAAAACTCCAAAAGTATCCTCCATAAATTGTCACACCAACATTTGCATATTAAATTCTGGAATGTAAAAGTGGGCGGTATCCTGCCAAACGGAATTAACTCAACCGATTTGAAAACCTATCCATTCCCTATCGTGCTTCATAATTTTATCGAAGCAAAATAAAAATCCTATCTTTGAATCAAATACTACACTATGAATGGAACAGTAAATAAAGTGATTCTTATCGGCTATCTGGGAGACGAAGTCAAATTACATTATTTTGAAGGAGGCAATTGTATTGGCCGATTTCAATTGGCTACTCATGAAGTGTACATTAATAAAACAACCAACGAGAAAATCACTTCTACCGAATGGCACAATTTAGTAGTACGAAATAAGGCTGCTGAATTATGTGAAAAATACCTTTCAAAAGGAGATAAAATTTATGTAGAAGGCCGTATCAAATCGCGTCAGTGGCAAGCTGAAGATGGCACAACCAAACATACCTCTGAAATTCAGGTGGTTGAATTTACGTTTTTGAACACTAAGAAAGATTCGGAAAACAATAAGACAACTCCATCAGAACCCCAAACAACTAATTTACCTATTAACGATTTGCCTTTCTAATCGATGTTTTTTAAGAATACACTATGCCCAAACAAACTATCCTTTTTGCAACACTTATTATGCTAGCCTTAACTGTGTTGAGTTGTAAAAAAGAGGTATTACCAAAACCCTCGAGCCATTTACGATTGGACTATAAAGAAGCTAATTATGAACCATTTGAAAGTGAAAGCCCATTTACTTTTGAAATGAATGCCGATGCTATAATTAAAGGAGAAAAAGAGTGTGGTTATACAATTCACTATCCTAAAATGAAAGCAACCATTTATTTGAGTTACAAACTTGTGAATGGTAATATCAAAAAATTATTGCGTGATGCTCAAAAATTGACTTACGAACATGTAATCAAAGCGGATGATATTGTGGAACAACCTTATCTAAATCCGCAGCAAAAAGTGTATGGAATGTTCTATCAAGTGGATGGGAACGCGGCAACCAATTCCCAATTTTATGCTACTGATAGCACGAAACATTTTGTTACTGGTTCGGTTTATTTTTATGCTAAACCCAACTTCGATTCCATTATGCCTGCAGCTAGTTATATTAAAAACGATATGCAGCGACTTATGGAAACTTTGAAATGGAAATAAATAAAAAAGCATCCGAAAAGGATGCTTTTTTATTTGCTATGTCAATGCAGTTTATGATTTAGGCAAAACTACTTTGTAGGTCTTACCGTCTGCAGTCGCTTCAACTACTTTAGTCAAATTGTCTTGATTTTGAACTGTTTTATCAAATACAACCGTAGCTTTTTTCGAATCAAAATCTACTGTTGCTTTTTGAACACCTTCTAGAGCACCTAGTTCTTCTTCGATGGTTTTGGCACAACCAATGGCGCAAGTCATTCCTTCAATTTCAAAACTAGCCGTTTGTACATTTTGTGCAGCAATTACAACTTCTTTTTTAGGTGTTTCAGTTGCTTTTTCAGCTGTTGCTTCCGTTGTGTCAGCTGCTTTTTTGCAGGATACCGATAAAAGACCAGCCAATGCTAAAGTGACTATTGTTTTTGTGATTTTCATATGTCTCAATTTTATTACTTTGATGATGACAAAATTAATTAAAAAAAAGCGGCCAGTTTCACAAAATAAGTAGAATTTTGGACAAACTATTATTCTATGGAATCCAAACAACTCAAATGGGTACTTCTAACCATTCTTTCTTTAATTTGGGGAAGCTCCTTTATTCTTATAAAAAAAGGATTAATTGGACTAACTCCAATACAACTTGGTTCTTTACGTATTATTTTTTCAGCGCTTTTTTTGGTACTTATTGGATACAAAAGTGTATCAGTCTTAACTAAGTCACAATGGAAATATGTTGCCTTAACCGCTGTTTTCGGAACTTTTATACCCGCTTATCTTTTTGCATTAGCAGAAACTGAAATTGATAGTTCGACAACGGCTATTCTGAATTCACTCACCCCATTAAATACTTTAGTATTAGGAATGCTAGCTTTTGGAATACCCTTTAAACGAAATCAATTTATTGGAATATGTATTGGTTTATTAGGAAGTATTTTGTTGGTTTTTAATGGCGCCTCCAATCATCCAGAACAGAATTATTACTATGCTCTTTTGGTTATTATTGCATCCATTTGTTATGCAACTAACGTTAATTTGATCAAAAAACATTTACCATCTGTAGCTCCTCTAAGTATAACTACAGGTAATTTTTTGACATTATTAATTCCTGCTTTAGTGTTATTGTACTGCTCAGGATTTTTCGAGATAGTGGCTATTTCAGAAGTGCAAAATGCCATGGGATACATTGCAATATTAGGGATAGTGGGTACGGGAATTGCCAATATTATCTTCTTTAAATTAATTCAATTATCATCTCCTGTTTTTGCTACTTCAGTAACTTACTTAATTCCTATTGTGGCATTCTTTTGGGGATTATTAGACAACGAAATGCTCACACCAATTCAATTTGTTGGAGCATTTGTTATCTTAATAGGTGTCTACCTTTCGGCAAAGAAATAAAAAAAGGCGGTCTACAAAGACCGCCTTTTTTAGTATACACAAAATGTTATTTATTGAAAATCAGCATCGGTTACCCCTTCGTTAATTTTAACATCGGTCATTTTAATATTCAATTCAAAACCTACATTCTGAATCATGTTAAAAGGAACTTTCACTCCTTTTACTTCACGATAATCCAAATATGAATTGGTTTTATTCATCGTTTTTCCGCCTTGCTCAATGGAAATAACATCCGCTATTTTCAATCCTGATTTAACATCATAATACAAGGTCGTTTTTCCGTTTTTCAAAGCATAAGCTTCTGTTCCATTAATCGTCTCAATTCCTGTCAAACTTACCTCTGGTTTTTTCAACAAATTCAATTCTTCGATTGGAGTAGCAACTGCTTTCATGTCTTCTAAATCATTTCCTTTAAGTTCAACTTTTTGACCTTGTTGAACTACGAAAGCACCTTTCTCATTAACGACTTGTTTCATCAAGCTCATTCCGCCCATAGTTATTTCTACAGCTAATTTTCCTTTAACTGAAATTTTAGAATTAAAACTCAAAGGCGCTGGCGCTTGCGGAATAGTGGTTGATCCTACCATTGCAATCGTTTTTACAGCAAGAGCCGCTTTTTCGCCACCAATCGCTTTAATGTAATTATCTAAAACCGTTTTAGCTGTTATTCCTTTTGGAACATCTTTTTTGAAAACTGGTTTTTCAACCGCGTTTCCATATTTGTCAAAAAACAAAATTGGAATTTTTAATTTTTCAAGTGCTGGAACTACATCAGCTCCTTTACCAACAATCAAAATTCGGCTATTATCTGCCAAGAAATATTTATTAGCTACACGCATCACATCATCAGCAGTTACCGCATTGATATTTTTAATGTAGTTTTCATAGAAATCAGCTGGTAAGTTTTGTGTTTGGATACGTAAAGCATAACCTGCAACCGTTTGTGGTTTTTCTATTTGCATTACAAATCGACCAATATAACCGGCTTTTACACTAGCTAACATTTCGTCAGTAACTTTCTCGGTTCTGATTTTTTTATACTCTTTAAAAATTTCGACTACTGTACTATCCGTTACCGCATTTCGCACTTGAGTTGATGCTTCAAATTTGGTTAGGCGTTTGTCTCCACGTATACTAGATCCGGCACCATAAGTCCATCCATGTGCTTCTCTCAAATTCATATTCAAATAACTATTAAAGTCACCTCCTAGAATTTGATTGGCTACCAAAGCTGGAAAATAATCTGGATCCGTCATTTTAAGGTTAACCAAATTGACCACGGCTACTTCAGACTGAACAGCGTTTGGCATATCTACAAAATTGATTTGCGAAAAAGCTACATCCTTAGGCTCAGCATAGTTTTGAACTGGAGCCGCTGCTTTTTTCCAAGAACCGAATAATTTTTCTACGGCTTTCTTAGTTTCAGAAAAATTTACATCACCTACAATAATTAGATAGGCATTTTCAGGAACAAAATAGCTGTTGTAATTGGCCTCAACATCGGCAAGTGTTACGTTTTTGATTGTAGTTTCAGTAACATATTCCCCATTGGGATGGTCTTTGCCAAAAGTCAAGAAATCATTTATTCTAGAAGCTACAGCTGGAACACTTTTTTCATTGGCTTTTAAACCTTCAATTATTTTCGCTTTTTCTTTATCAAATTCTTCTTGAGTGAAGTTAGGATTCAAAGCTCCTTCCGCTAACAATTGTAATACACGCCCTGAATATTTAGAAAGAGAATTACCTGAAGCGCCATTGGAACTAAAGTTTATACTGGCTCCCATAAAATCGATTTCTTCATTGAAAGCGGATTTAGAGATTTTTTTGGTTCCGTTTCCAATAAGACTACTGGTCAAATCAGCAACTCCTTTTTTAGCGCCTTCTGTATAGGGTGCATTATCCAAAGTTAAGGTAAAAGAAACTCGAGGTAATTTATGATTTTCAACTATCATTACTTTCAACCCGTTCTTCAATTGAAAAGAAGCTGGCTTCCCTATTTTTATGGTTGGGGCAGGTCCTGATTTGGGTTGAGGTATGATTTGTCCTTGCATTATCGCTGTTATAAATAAGCTTGATAAAATTATGATTGATTTTTTCATGATGTCTCTTAGTTTTGGGATTTATCTTTAACTGGAACATAATCCAACACCATTCTTTGGTTTGGGTTCAAATACTTCTTTGCTACCTCTCTAATTTCTTCAGCAGTAATAGAGTGGTACATTTCGATTTCGGTGTTGATCAAGTTCACATCTCCATACAACAAATGATAAGTTGCTAAATTACTAGCAATTCCTTCAATAGTTGAATTACTATTTACGTATTGATTGTCAAATTGATTTTGTAGTTTTTGCAAATCTTTGTCTGAAATTAATTCCGTTTGAAGCTTCACAATTTCTTCATCAATTTCGGCTAATAAATTAGCTGCTGTAAATGGAGATTGTGGTAATCCATACAAAATGTACGTTCCATGATCTTCTTGACTGTAGTTGAACGCTCCAATTTGAAGTGCCATTTTCTTATCGTCTACAATTTTCTTGTACATTCTAGAACTTTTTCCATCGCTCAAGATAGACGAAATCATATCCAAAATACGTGCTTCACGTGTTTTCATTGAAGGTGTTCTATAAGCAGTAACTAACATTGGTAATTGAATATTCGGGTCTTCAAAATTGGCTTTGATCGTTTCGGTAATCGGAGCTTCTTCAAAAGTAGCACGCTTGATTGGTGTTCCTTTTGGAATTACGCCAAAATATTTTTGAATCCATTCTTTAGCTTGTTCTGGTTTAAAGTCTCCAGCAACCACTAAAACGGCATTATTAGGAATATAGAATTTTTTATTAAACGCTTGAAATTCCTCTAGCTTAGCTGCATCCAAATGTTCCATAGAACCAATTGTTGTCCAACGGTATGGATGATTTTTAAACATATTTTTCTTTACTTGTGGTAGTATTTGTCCGTATGGACTATTGTCATAACGCAATCTTTTTTCTTCTTTTACCACTTCGTTTTGAGTATCAACGCCAATTTGATTGATCACCGGATGAAGCAAACGTTCTGCTTCCATCCACAATCCTAACTCTAAATTATTAGAAGGGAAAACTTCGTAATAATAGGTTCTATCTTCGGTAGTGTTAGCATTATTCACGCCTCCATTTCCGGTAACGATTTTAAACCATTCGCCACGTTTTATATTTTCAGTTCCTTCAAACAATAAATGTTCGAAAAAGTGCGCAAAACCAGTACGATCTGGTTGTTCATCTTTGGCACCAACATGGTACATTACCGAAGTAACCACAGTAGGGGCTGAGGGATCGTTGTGCAAAATTACATGCAATCCATTGTCTAAGTCGTATTCCTCAAAGGCGACTTTCTGAGCAGAAGCAACTCCTCCCAGCATCAATGCAGCACTTAACATCATGATAGATTTTTTCATAAAGATTAATAATTTTAAGTTAGATTTAGGTTGAATAGTCCTAAAGAAATTGAATTAGATACTTCTTTAGTATTATTGTTACATCAAAAATAGTTTTTTTAATTTGAATATGTTCATATTTTCAAGTTTGACAAAAAATTAACAGTTGAAATGACTTTAAAAGAGCCCCAAAACTTTTTTTACTAAGGGATTGCACAGTAAATTATTAGTTGTATATTTGCAACCTTAAAATTAATAAAACAATTTCGTATGTATGCAATCGTAGAGATAGCAGGGCAACAATTTAAAGTAAGCAAAGACTTAAAGGTTTATGTTCACCGTTTGGCTAACGAAGAAGGTTCAAAAGTTTCTTTTGACAAAGTTCTTTTAGTTGACGATAAAGGGAATGTAACTTTAGGCGCCCCAGCTATAGAAGGTGCTTCAGTAGAAGCCAAAGTGTTACAACACTTAAAAGGAGACAAAGTTATCATTTTCAAAAAGAAAAGAAGAAAAGGATACAAAAAGAGAAACGGTCACAGACAATATCTTACTCAAATTGTAATTGAAGGTATTACAGTAGGTGGAGCTAAAAAAGCTGCAGCACCTAAAAAAGAAAAAGTAGTAGCGGAAGCGCCAGCAACTGAAGCAGCTCCAAAAGCAGCTCCAAAAGCTAAAAAGGCAGCTCCAAAAGCTAAAAAAGAAGATACTAAAGAATAATTAACAATATTAAAACCAATACGTCATGGCTCACAAGAAAGGTGTCGGTAGTTCGAAGAATGGTAGAGAATCAGAATCAAAACGTTTAGGCGTTAAGATTTTTGGTGGTCAAGCTGCTATTGCTGGAAACATCATCGTAAGACAAAGAGGTTCTAAACACAATCCAGGAGAAAACGTTTACATCAGTAAAGATCATACTTTACATGCAAAAGTTGATGGAGTTGTTAAGTTCCAAAAGAAAAGAGATAATAAATCATACGTTTCTATCCTTCCATTCGAAGCATAATCTGTAGATTTTATATATCATTAAAAAACCTGTTTCTCACGAAACAGGTTTTTTTTATACTATTATTTATTTACTACATCCAACCACAAACTATCGCACCGATAATCGTTAAGGAAACCATCCAGTACCCAGAATGAATGAAGATATATTTCCATGACCTTCTTTCAAACAAGCCATTGATAGCAATCATTGGGAAAGCAAACCAAATACCCGTAAATAATCCGTGAAAAGCGCCATGTTTAGCTGTTCTGAACACTGTGCCATAATCGGCCATAAAAGCCGCAAAAGAGGGTTTCGCTTCGGCAACTTTATTAAAACCACCCACCATACTCATGGCGCCCATTTGATGAATAGACAGCATTTGCATCACCATTCCAATAAATATGGAAAAGATAAATGTTAGTCCGAAGATTTTTAGCATATTCCCTTTTTCCAATTCTTCTTGGGTCAAACCCGTTTCTTTCATCCATACTGTTCCAAAAACTTTTGGATGATACCATACAAATCCTACTAACAAAGTAGTCAAAGCCGCCACAACTGGCGAAATAAAATTCATTTCCATAGCATTAGTTTTAGTTGTTAATAGAAACAAATATAAAAATAATACCCATAAAAAAACCCTTGTATCGCTACAAGGGTTTATAAAAAATCGTAATTCTTTAGTATCTATAATACTCTGGTTTGAATGGTCCTTGAACCTCTACACCAATGTACGCTGCTTGCTCTGGACGCAATGTCTCTAATTCTACACCTAATTTAGCCAAGTGTAAAGCCGCTACTTTTTCATCCAAATGTTTTGGCAACATGTATACGTCATTGTTGTAAGCCGCACTGTTTTTCCATAATTCGATTTGAGCCAAAGTTTGGTTCGTAAATGAGTTACTCATCACAAAACTTGGGTGACCTGTAGCACAACCTAAGTTCACCAATCGACCTTCGGCCAAGATGATGATATCTTTTCCGTTTACGTTGTAAATATCAACTTGAGGTTTTACTTCGTTTTTAGTATGACCAAAGTTTTTGTTCAACCAAGCCATGTCAATTTCGTTGTCAAAGTGTCCGATGTTACAAACTATCGTTTTGTCTCTCATTTGTTCGAAGTGAGATCCTAATACAATATCTTTATTTCCAGTTGTAGTAATAATGATGTCAGCTGTACCAATAACGGTGTTCAATTTCTTTACTTCAAAACCGTCCATAGCTGCTTGTAAAGCACAAATTGGATCAATTTCAGTAACGGTTACAATAGAACCCGCACCTCTAAAAGAAGCTGCTGTTCCTTTTCCTACGTCTCCGTATCCACAAACAATTACTCTTTTTCCCGCCAACATAATATCGGTTGCTCTTCTAACTGCATCTACAGCCGATTCTTTACATCCGTATTTGTTATCAAATTTCGATTTAGTAACCGAGTCATTAACGTTGATTGCCGGCATTGGCAACGTTCCTGCTTTTACTCTTTCGTATAATCTATGAACTCCTGTTGTAGTTTCTTCAGACAATCCTTTGATTCCTTCTACTAAATGTGGGTAACGGTCAATCACCATATTAGTCAAATCACCACCATCATCCAAAATCATGTTCAATGGTTTTCTGTCTTCACCAAAGAATAAAGTTTGCTCAATACACCAGTCAAAATCTACTTCGTTCAATCCTTTCCAAGCATATACTTGAATTCCTGCAGCAGCAATGGCAGCAGCAGCTTGATCTTGAGTAGAGAAAATATTACAAGAAGACCAAGTTACCTCAGCTCCTAAAGCAATTAAAGTTTCAATCAAAACTGCAGTTTGAATCGTCATGTGCAAACATCCAGCAATACGAGCTCCTTTTAAAGGTTGTTCGTCTTTATATTCTGCTCTAAGCGCCATCAATCCTGGCATTTCAGCTTCTGCTAATTCAATTTCTTTTCTTCCCCAAGCCGCTAGAGAAATGTCTTTTACTTTGTAAGCCACATAAGGCATCGTTGCTGTACTCATTTATAGTATATTTGTTGTTCTAAAAATTTTTGCAAAACTACATAATAACTTATGATTTTAAAAACATTCCCCTACTTTTATGAATTGTTAAGGGAGCTAATCTTTTAAAAATCAATAAAATAATTGTAATTCATTACTTTTTAGAGCTATTCCCGCCATTCGCTTTATCTTTGCCGCCAAAAACCGGCCGCAAAGGATGTCACTTCTGTCGGGGCTAAAACACGTTTTCGGTATGCCATTGTATAAAACCATTCAGCACAATTCCAATACACAAATCCTAATTTGGGACATCACCGAATCATTTGACCAATTGAACCAAGAAGTCCAATTGAACCAAAAAAACCAATTGCGCCTCAACGGAATGAAGTCCGAAATGCACCAACGGGCTTTTCTAAGCATCCGAAAATTATTGGCGCTAGCCGGTTATTCCGATTTTGATTTAGAATATGATATATTTGGGAAACCCCATTTAGTAGATCACAATTACATTTCCATTACCCATTCCCATCATTTTTCCGCCATTATTGTAAGCAACGAACCCGTTGGCATCGACATCGAAATGCAACGCGAAAAAATTCTAAAAATCGCGCACAAATTTGTCAATGACGAAGAATTAAACCGACTTCAACAAACAGATTCAGCTGAATACATTAAAAAACTCACCGTGAAATGGGGCGCTAAAGAAGCCATTTATAAAATTAAAAATGAAAAAGGCATTAGCTTTAAAGACCATATACAAGTAGCTCCATTTGAATTGAATGAAACACCAACTTTAGCTAATTTGAGTTATGGAGGAGTAGAGGAAAAATTCGACATTCATTTTTCAGAATTGGACACTAATTTTACTTTAGTGTATGCCTTTCAAAACAACTCTTCAAACCAACTCCACTAAATATGTTCGAATTTTTCTTTTCTCAATACAAAGACTACCAAACCTATGATGTTGTGTTAGAAATCATCGCGGTGTTCTTAGGAATCGCAAGCGTTTGGTATGCTAAAAAAGACAATATTCTAGTTTTTCCAACCGGAATGGTTAGCACTTTTATCTATGTGTATTTACTTTGGAAATGGACTCTTTGGGGCGATATGATGATTAACTTCTATTATTTTACCATGAGCATTTATGGCTGGTATTGTTGGACCCGAAAAAAAGGAGACAACCTCGAGTTTCCAATTTCCGTAATTTCTGATACAGAAAAACGCATGTCCCTATTTATCTTTATCTTTACTGTCGCATTTGTTGTCGCTGTTTACCTTTATTTTAATAAATTCAATACTTGGTATGCGTATGTAGACACCTTTGTCACCGGAATTTTCTTTATAGGAATGTGGCTTATGGCCAAACGAAAAATTGAAAATTGGGTATTTTGGATTGTTGGAGATCTGGTTTCCATTCCCTTGTATTTTGCAAAAGGATTGACCTTTACGAGCTTTCAATATATAGTATTTACAATTGTTGCCGTTTACGGCTATTTAGAATGGAAGAAAACCTTAAACAGCTCCCCAGCGGACCTAAAAAAATTATAAAAATAGCTTTATTCGGTCCCGAAAGTACTGGAAAAACCACTTTAGCAAAACAATTGGCCGAATACTACAAAACCGATTGGGTACCTGAATTTGCACGCGATTATCTTCAAGAAAAATGGGACAAACACCAAACCATTTGCGATGTCAATGACATGTTGCCAATAGCTTATGGACAAACGCAGCTTGAAAATGAAAAAATGGCAATCGCCAATCAGTATCTTTTTTGTGATACGAATTTAATGGTAACCAAAGTTTTCTCTGAAGTATACTACAACTATTGTGACCCTTTATTAGACCAAGCGGCACGCGAACACAAATACGACTTATTTTTTCTAACCGATATTGATGTGCCTTGGGAAAAAGACGATTTGCGAGACAAACCCGAAGGAAGGGAAACCGTTTTTAGCGTTTTCAAACAATCACTAATAGACAACAACAAACCATTTATTACCCTATCAGGTGACGCAAGCTTACGTCTCAAAAAAGCCGTTTCCATTATTGATGATTTGACTTTAGCATTAGAAAAAGGGAAATCTTCATTAGAATTTGTTCAAGAGTATCTCATCCAGAAAAATTAAATCCATCTCGTTTTTTTGCAATTGAATTTTGAGATTGCAATTGCAATTGCAATAGAATGTGCTATATTTGCACTGTCTCAAGGGGTGCTCTAAATAACGAGCTGAGATTATACCCAATGAACCTGAGCAGGTAATGCTGCTAAGGGAAAACAGACTTAACGATTAACACACCTGTTAATTATGTAGTCTAGAGTAACCATTTAATTTTTAACCAAGAATAATGACCCCTGTTATTCGTAATTTTTTTACGAATGAAATATTTATTATTCAAAACGAGCCGAAAACAATTAATTATTAGCTCATTCCTGTTGTTCTCTTTAGCCACATTGGCCCAAGAAAAAAACAAAGACACCACCCAAGTCAATCAACTTGATGAAGTATTGGTATCGGCAATTCGAGTGACCTCTAAAACCCCTGTTAGTTTTAGTAACCTTTCCAAAAAAGAAATTCAAAACCGAAATCTAGGACAAGATATTCCTATTTTGATGAATTACATGCCTTCGGTAGTGACTACTTCGGATGCCGGAAACGGGGTGGGTTATACTGGGATTCGTGTTCGTGGAAGCGATGCGACACGTGTCAACGTAACCATCAACGGAATCCCGTACAACGATTCTGAAAGCCACGGCACTTTTTGGGTGAACATGCCTGATTTTGCTTCTTCACTTCAAAGTGTGCAATTGCAACGTGGTGTAGGAACCTCAACCAATGGATCTGGTGCTTTTGGAGCTAGTTTAAATATGCTAACCGATTCGTATTCGGAGAAAGCATCTGGTGAAATCTCCAATTCTTTTGGAAGTTTTAATACACACAAAAACACGGTAAAATTCAGTACCGGTTTACTTAATGATCATTTTGAGATTGCGGGACGTGTTTCTACTTTAAATTCTGACGGTTATATTGACCGAGCGAGTTCCGATTTGAAATCTTATTTCTTACAAGGAACGTATGTTGGCAAAACCACTTTAATCAAAGCTTTGGCTTTTGGAGGAAATGAAAAAACTTATCAATCTTGGAACGGAATAGATGGAGAAACGTTGTTAACCAACAGAACCTTTAATTCGGCAGGAATTTACACAGATGAATTAGGTCAAACTCGTTTCTACGACAATGAAACAGACAATTACCAACAAGACCATTACCAGTTGCATTGGAACGAAAAACTAAGCACTAATTGGAACACTAATCTTGCCTTTCATTACACCAAAGGAAAAGGCTATTATGAAAATTATAAAGAAGATGGAGAAGTTGCTAATTATGGATTAAGTCTTATTTCAGGAACTACAATCAACTCTTCAGCTATCAGCACCACCGATTTAATTCGCCAAAAATGGTTAGATAACGATTTTTACGGCACTACATTTTCAGCCAATTACCAATCCAACAAATTGGATTTTATCTTTGGCGGAAGCTATAACAAATACGAAGGAAATCATTTTGGAAAAGTGATTTGGGCTAGATATGCCGGCCCATCCGAACTAGGCGATCGTTATTATGACGATACGGCAACCAAAATAGAGGCTACCGCTTTCGCGAAAGCCAATTACCAAGTGGATGAGAAATGGAGTCTTTTTGGCGACTTACAAATTCGTAATGTACACTACCAAGCCAATGCATATGAAACCGGATTAGTGAATGATACCTTCTCTTTTTTCAATCCGAAAGCCGGACTTAATTATACAGTCAACTCCAAAAACAATCTATACTTCTCCTACGCTAGAGCCAATAGAGAACCCAATCGTACCGACTATGAAAGCGGCAATATAAAACCAGAAAAATTAAATGATTTCGAATTGGGTTGGAGGTATTTGTCGGACAAAATGCAATTGAATACTAACTTCTATTATATGGCCTACCAAGACCAATTAATTTTAACTGGAACCCTTGACGATGTTGGAAATCCAATTCGTTCCAACAGTGAAAAAAGTTACCGATTAGGTGTAGAAGTTGATGCTGCAATTGTGCTATCTTCAACATTTAGCCTTCGTCCGAACCTTACAGTAAGTCGTAATAAAAACATAGACTTAGCGGTAAGCGGACAAAATTATGGGACCAAAGACATTTCGTATTCCCCTTCAGTAATTGCAGGAAATAGTTTGATTTACAAACCAACTGAAAGCCTGCAAATTATTTGGTTGCAAAAATATGTAGGACAACAATACATGAATAACATTGAATTACCAGAAGCTAAATTAGCCGATTACTTTATCAACGATTTGAATATTTCCTATGAAATTAAACCAAAATCAGTTTTCAAATCGATAATTTTTAAAGGATTAGTCAACAATATTTTAGATAAAAAATACATTTCAAACGGCTATATGTGGGACATATACCCATACTATTACCCGCAAGCTGGAACTAATATCTTGGCAGGAATAACATTGAAATTTTAAACTGTAGCATTTAGCGATTTGAAGAATTCCTGGCAGCAATGTCAGGATTTTTTAATTGTAAATTCGGAGCACATTCCCATTGACTTCCACTCGGTATTGTTTCATAGGATATTGTAAACTCCCTTGCCCAGAAAACAAACTATAGGTTTTGTTATCACAAGGACAAACGGCATCAATCCCGTTAATAGTCATTGTAGAACACGAACTTAAGCTTTGATTCGGACAAGCAGCATCAAAGGCATTATAACCACTTCCTGTATTGAAAATTAGTAACCCTTTTACCCCTTTCCCAGCATAATAAATCGCATTACTAGGATATTGAAGATTGGAATACAAAGGCAAGTTCATATTGATATCCACCGTAAAAGTGTAATTAGGAATGAAAGGATTCGTATTAATAGGTCCGTTATCCGAACAGGAAAGAAATACTAAAAAAAGGACAGAGAGCCAGACCGACTTTTTCATTATAAAAGAATTAAGTAGCTAAGAATTAGCGAAACAAATTTAATTTATTTACATTTGAAATAGGTTGTGAAAATGAATATAGTTACAATCTAAATAAAATTATAGTATCTTTGTGGAAAGAAATCCCGTCCTGATGGGATTTTTTCTATTTTATATAAACAATGAAGTTATGAGCACAGTATCTTATTACACCGCAGAAGGATTAAAAAAATTACGAGAAGAATTAGATTATTTAAAAAATGTGATGCGTCCAAAAGCATCGCAAGATATTGCTGACGCAAGAGACAAAGGCGATTTGTCTGAAAACGCCGAATACGATGCTGCCAAAGAAGCACAAGGCATGCTAGAAATGCGCATCGCTAAATTAGAAGAAATTCATTCTAATGCCCGTTTGATCGACGAAACTCATTTAGACGTTTCTAAAGTATTGGTTTTATCTAAAGTAAAAATCAAAAACCAAACGAACGGAATGGAAGTGATTTACACTTTGGTGGCCGAAAGTGAAGCCGATTTAAAAACTGGAAAAATTTCTGTAACCTCTCCAATAGGAAAAGGGTTGTTAGGAAAATCTGTTGGAGAAGTAGCTGAAATTACGGTGCCTAATGGTGTATTGAAATTTGACATCTTAGAAATTACTAGAGAATAAATTCAATCGCATGAGTTCTATTTTTACCAAAATCGTAAACGGAGAAATTCCTTGTTATAAAATTGCAGAAGACGCTAATTTCTTAGCTTTTTTAGATGTTAATCCGAATGCCAAAGGACATACATTGTGCATTCCAAAACAAGAAATCGACCAACTTTTTGAAATAGATGACACATTGTATTTGGGCTTAATGCAATTCTCTAAAAAAATTGCTACCGCCCTACAAAAAACAGTTCCTTGCAAACGCATCGGAATGTCCGTTATTGGTCTGGAAGTACCTCACGCCCATGTTCATTTAATACCTTTAAACGAAATGTATGAAATGCGCTTCCAAAACAAAGTAACGCTTAGCAAGGAAGAATTCGAAGCTTTGGCCAAAGCAATTCAAAACAATTTATAAAAATAAAAAAGCGAATCGATTTAAATAGATTCGCTTTTTTTATAACTCAATTGGATCGTACTTCCTTTACCTATTCCGGATTGAACTACTTTAATTCGGCCCTTGTGGTACTCTTCAACAATTCTTTTCGTTAAGGAAAGTCCTAATCCCCAACCTCTCTTTTTGGTCGTAAAACCGGGTTCAAAAATAGTCTTGAATTGTTTTTTAGGAATTCCAATTCCGGTGTCTGAAACTTTAATTTGTATCCATTCGCCGTCTTGTTCCATAACCAAATCTAAATTGCCCTTTCCTTTCATAGCATCAATGGCATTTTTGACTAAATTTTCAATGGTCCAACTGTGCAACGTAGCATTGAATAAAACAAAAATCGGCAACTCCGGTGCTTGAAAAGTAAATACGACTTGCTTAGAAAATCGTGATTGCAAATAATCAATAGTTTCTTTTGTTGCAGCAATTATATCTAAATTTTCTAATTTGGGTTCCGACCCAATTTTTGAAAAACGATCGGTTATGGTTTGCAAACGCTCAATATCTTTTTCAATCTCTTGAGTGGTCGATTCGGCTACATTCTCTGCTTTTAACAACTCAATCCAACCAATTAAAGACGAAAGTGGTGTTCCTATTTGATGTGCTGTTTCCTTGGCCATTCCGGCCCAAAGTTTGTTTTGCGTAGCCATTTTTGTACTACGGTAAAAATTATACACCAATGCAGCAAACAAAACGATAATCAACACTAGAGCAATAGGATAATATTTTAATTTGTTCAACAAAGCTGAATTTCCATAATACAACTTTTGAAACTTCCCAGGAGCATATTGTATCACAATAGGATCATTTTCATTTTTAAGATCTGCGAGAAAATGAGCCGATTCGGTTGCACTTGCAATGATTCTTTCATCTATATTCACCGCATTGATGATCTTATTATTCTCGGTTAAAATAATTGGTATCGAGGAATTGGTGCTGAAAATTTGCAACGGTAATTCTACATCAGCATCGGCATCGGCATTGATCAAAGTTTTTTGAGCTTTGGCCCAAAGATTCATTTTCAAACGCTCTTCATTTTTGAAAATTTGGAAAAAGGTATAGGTATTCCAAAGTATCAATGAAATAATTAAAAAAGAGACTATTATAATAAACCATCGCGTGGTATTGCGTCTATCCGAAAACATAGATTCAATTTAGTTTATAAATGTAACGAAATAATTTGAAAAAGATTTTAGGCCTTCGCCAAAGAAAAATACTTGATCAAAAAAGACCTCTTGTCTAGAAAAGAAGAAGTTAGTATATTTGTAAACCTAACGTAGAAATAAACTTAAAAAATAATTCAGATGGAAGTTACAGGAAGAGTAAAAATGATTGACCAAACTAAAGAAGTAGGTTCTGGTGGTTTCAAAAAAAGAGATATTGTTGTTACTACTGACGAACAATACCCACAACATATTTTGGTGCAATTTGTTCAAGACAAATGTGACTTACTAAACAATTATCAAGTGGGTGACCAAGTGAAAATCGACATCAATTTAAGAGGTCGTGAGTGGACTAACCAACAAGGTGAAACAGTTTATTTCAATACTATTCAAGGATGGAGAATTGGAAAAGTACAAGCAGAAGCTCCAGCAGCTGCTCCACAAACTCCTCCTATGCCGGCAGCAGAAACTTTTGCTCCAGCAACTAATTTAAACGAAGAAGAGCCAGACGATTTACCGTTCTAATCTCTAAAAAAATATACCTTAAAACCCGACTCCAAAGCGTCGGGTTTTTTTATTTACATTTGTAATTCATAAATACTACCAAGCATGAACTGGGAACAACTTTTATCATTAAAAAGACAAGGCGACAAAGGCAAAAGACTTCGTGTAGAACAAGACGATACACGTCTAGGGTTTGAAGTCGACTACGATCGTATCATCTTTTCGGCTGCCTTTAGAAGTTTGCAAGATAAAACCCAAGTCATCCCACTTTCCAAAACTGATTTTGTACACACCCGTTTGACGCACAGTCTAGAAGTATCAGTTGTAGGACGTTCTTTAGGCCGATTGGTAGGAAAAAAAATCTTAGAAAAATACCCGCATTTAAAAGAAGTACATGGTTATCATATGAATGATTTTGGGGCGATCGTTGCTGCAGCATCCTTGGCACACGACATTGGAAATCCGCCTTTTGGTCATTCGGGTGAAAAAGCTATTGGCGAATATTTTTCTATTGGAAAAGGACAACAATACAAAGACCAACTCAATCCAAAACAATGGCAAGATTTAATCGATTTTGAGGGCAATGCCAATGGGTTTTCAGTTTTAACCGCGGATCGTCCAGGAATTGAAGGCGGCTTGCGAATTTCGTTTGCCACCTTGGGTGCTTTTATGAAATACCCAAAAGAAAGTTTGCCCAAAAAACCAACTAAAAATATTGCCGACAAGAAATACGGTTTCTTCCAAAGCGACAAAGTATTCTTTGAAGAAGTCGCTGCAGACATGGGCTTAATTCCTAATAAGTCTGGGAAAGATATTGGTTTTGAAAGACATCCATTGGCCTACCTTGTGGAAGCCGCAGACGATATTTGTTACACCATTATTGATTTTGAAGATGGAATTAATTTGGGTTTAGTTCAGGAAGAATATGCCTTAGAATATTTAATCAAATTAGTTAAAGATTCAATTGATAGTGCCAAATACAGCACCTTAATTACCAAAGAAGATCGCATCAGTTATTTGAGAGCATTGGCAATTGGTAGTTTAATTAACGATGCCGTTCGCGTTTTTATTGAAAATGAAGAAGCAATTTTAGCGGGGAAATTTCCCTATGCGCTGACTGATAAAAGCAAGTACAAAGCGCAAATGGATGACATTATTAAATTGAGCGTGAAAAACATTTATCAAAGTCGTGAAGTGATCGAAAAAGAAATTGTAGGTTACCAAATTATCCAAACCTTATTGGATAAATTCATCTCGGCCATGAACAATAAATTCAACGGAACGGCTTCAAATTACGATCAGTTAATTTTAAAAATGTTGCCCGAAAAACACAATGTAGAAAAAGAAAACCTATACGATCGTTTGTTACACATCTGTCACTATGTTTCCATGTTAACCGATGGCAATGCCTTGGAATTATTTGAAACAATTAACGGTACAAAAAAATCCTAATTAGGTAACTAATTAGGATTTTTTTATTCCTTTTATATTTGAATTACTTTACTCGAACTACAAAATAATTTTTCTTTCCGCTTTGTAATAAAACGAATTGATTATTGATTAAATCGTTAGTTGAAAGCTGGTATTCCTCTGTTATTTTTTCTTTGTTAACCGAAATAGAATTGGCCGTCAAGGCTCTTCTCGCCTCTCCATTGGATTTAAAGAAACCGGTTTTCTCATTTAAAACCGTCACAATATCCAGTCCGTTTTCGATTTCACTTTTAGCAATTTCAGCTTGAGGCACACCATCAAAAACTTCTAAGAAAGTGGCTTCGTCCAATTGTTTCAAATCGTCAGCTGAAGCATTTCCAAAAAGAATATTCGACGCTTTAATCGCTTTTTCCAACTCTTCTTTTGAATGCACCAAAGTAGTAACTTCTTCAGCTAATTTTCGTTGTAAGACTCTCAAATGCGGCGCTACTTGATGTTCTGTAATTAAAGCTTCAATAGTAGCTTTATCTAGGAAAGTAAAAATTTTAATGTATTTCTCTGCATCAACATCTGTCGTATTCAACCAAAATTGGTAGAATTTATAAACCGAAGTTTTGTCAGCTGTTAGCCATACATTTCCACCTTCCGATTTTCCGAATTTTGATCCGTCTGCTTTGGTAATCAAAGGACAGGTCATCGCATACGCTTTGGCACCTTCAGCATTCATTCGGCGCACTAGCTCTGTTCCAGTTGTGATATTTCCCCATTGGTCAGAACCTCCCATTTGCAACAAACAGTTGTATTCTTTATGCAAATGGTAAAAATCGTAACCTTGAATTAATTGGTAGGTAAACTCGGTAAACGACATTCCTTCGCCTTCGCCAGACAAACGTTTTTTAACTGAATCTTTTGCCATCATGTAGTTAACGGTAATTCGTTTACCCACATCGCGTGCAAAGTTGATGAACGACAAATCCTTCATCCAATCGTAATTGTTCACTAAAACAGCGGCATTTACTTCTTTCGAATTAAAATCCAAGAAACGAGAAAGTACTGCTTTGATGCCTTCCACATTGTGAGCCAAAGTCGCTTCGTCTAACAAATTTCGCTCATCCGATTTTCCAGATGGATCTCCAATCATTCCGGTTGCACCACCCACTAAAGCAATAGGTTTATGTCCAAAATTTTTCAAATGAACTAACAATAAGATGGGCACCAAACTTCCAATATGCAACGAATCTGAAGTCGGATCAAATCCGATATAAGTCGTTGTCATTTCTTTCAAAAGTTGTTCTTCGGTTCCAGGCATGATATCATGAACCAGACCACGCCATTGTAATTCTTCTACTAAATTTTTCATTTTTAAACAATTTGCGCAAAGATAGCCATTTCATTAGCAATCACAATTGCAAAAATCAATTTCAGTCTCAAAATTCAAAATCAATTGGAAAATCTGAGAATCAGCAGTAAATAAATTATCTTTACCGCATGATTTTAGTTACAGGAGGAACCGG
Organism: Flavobacterium ammoniigenes; assembly: GCF_020886055.1. Lineage (NCBI taxonomy): Bacteria > Pseudomonadati > Bacteroidota > Flavobacteriia > Flavobacteriales > Flavobacteriaceae > Flavobacterium > Flavobacterium ammoniigenes. The sequence continues at coordinate 387,198 of NZ_AP025184.1, forward strand.
TTTAGTGGGTGCGCATCTTTTGCTTTATTTGGTGGAGCAAGGAGAAAATGTACGTGCAATGTATCGATCTACTACGTCCATAGAAAAAACCAAAAATTTATTTTCGCTTTACAACAAGTTTCATTTATTCGAAAAAATAGAATGGATGGAAGCGGATATACTTGACATCCCGTCTTTGGAAAATGCCTTTCAAAATATTGAATTCGTATACCACTGTGCGGCTTTAATTTCTTTTGATCCAAAAGACGAAGAAACCATTCGCAAAACTAACATTGAAGGCACCGCCAACATTGTTAATTTTTGCTTGGCTTACAAGATCAAAAAAATGCTATTTGTGAGTTCGATCGCCGCTTTGGGAGATCTAAATGCAACCGAAACTACAATTTCTGAAACCACTGAATGGAATCCCGAAAAACCGCATAGCGATTATGCCATTTCAAAATATGGCGCCGAAATGGAAGTATGGCGAGGCCAACAAGAAGGGTTAAACGTACTCATAGTAAATCCTGGAGTTATTCTAGGACCTGGTTTCCCAGAACAAGGAAGTGGCGCTTTATTTTCGGCTGTTGCCAAAGGATTGTCTTTTTACACGCTGGGAACTACCGGATTTATCGCGGTTACCGATGTAGTCGAAACGAGTATCCAATTAATGAAAAGTGAGATCCAAAACGAACGATTTACTTTAATTGAGAGCAACTATTCGTTTCAAGAGATACTGAATTGTATCGCTGATAGCTTGAACGTTAGACGTCCTAAATGGCATGCTAGCCCCTTTTTAGTGAATGTGTTTTGGAAACTGGATTGGTTTATATCTACTTTTTTCTTCCAAAAAAGAAAATTATCTCGCGCTAGTGCTAAAGCTTCGTATTCAAAAACTGAATATACTAACGCAAAAATACTATCGACGATCACTCTCGAATTTAAATCAGTCAAAGAATATATCCAATTTATTGCTACCCTATAATTTGAATGTAACACATAAAAAAAAGCCTCTCAATTTCTTGAGAGGCTTTATGTTGGTCTACTAGGACTCGAACCTAGAAAGACTGCACCAAAAACAGTTGTGTTACCATTACACCATAGACCAGCAGTGCTGTTAAGCGAGTGCAAATTTAATACAAATTTTATTTTTCGCAAACTTTTGGATTGTTTTTATCAAAAAACTTTTGGGATCATCATAAGGCATTCAGAAACCAACTAATAACCAAATCATTACTTCCCTTTTTTGTATGATAGAATTTTTTGTTAATGCTCGTCTCATTACACAAAAAAACATTTTCTTTGCAACATAAAATAAATACCCGATTTTAATCATGAATAAGGCCGATTTCAATTTTAATAAATGGAACACTATTTTAGGTTGGTTTGCATTTGCAATAGCGTTAGTAACCTACACCCTAACTGTTGAACCAACGATGAGTTTTTGGGATTGTGGCGAATACATTGCTACAGCTGCCAAACTAGAAGTAGGCCACCCTCCTGGAGCGCCTTTGTTCCAAATGATTGGAGCATTTTTCGCCATGTTTGCGATCGATAATGAGCACATCGCTTTGATGGTCAATATGACATCAGTAGTATCTAGTGCCTTTACCATTTTATTTTTATTTTGGTCGTCTAACCTGATTTTGAAGAAAATCATCGGTTCGTATAATGAAATCAATACAGATAATTCGATCGTTATTCTAGGAAGTTCATTTGTTGGCGCATTAGCGTTTACTTTTTCAGATAGTTTTTGGTACAATGCCGTTGAGGCCGAGGTATATGCGATGGCTTCGTTACTAATCGCACTATTACTTTGGTTAGGCTTGCGTTGGGAACAAGAAATGAATACCCCAAGAGGGGATAAATGGCTGCTAATTATTTCATTGGTCATTGGGCTTTCATTCGGAGTGCATTTTATGGCTTTATTGACCATTCCTGCGATTGGATTTTTATATTTTTTCAAAAATTATAAAACGGTTACCGTTAAAAATTTCATCATTGCGAATGTAGTTGTGGTTTCTATTTTGTTGTTTATCTTCAAGATGTTATTGCCTTTAACCATGGCTTTCTTTGGTAAAACCGAAATTTTCATGGTGAATGAAATGGGATTACCTTTCAACTCCGGAACCTTGTTTGTAAGTCTTTTGCTAGTAGCTTTCTTCTATTTTGGATTGCGTTACACCAAACAAAAAGGATTGGTATTTTACAACACTATTATCCTTTGCACCCTGTTTATTTTAATAGGATTTTCCACTTGGATGATGTTGCCTATTCGTGCCAATGCCAATACGGTTATTAACGAAAATAAACCGTCGGATGCTGCCGAAGTTCTGGCTTATTACAACAGAGAACAATATGGCGTGAACCCGCTTTTTTATGGGCCACAATTTACAGAAGCCTTTGCAGGTTTAGATAAAGACAAACCGTATTTAGACAAAGCGCCTAATTACGAAAGAAATTACACCACTGGCAAATACGAGATTACCAATAATTTCAAAAATGCAGAGCAAAACAGTGATGACAACCACAAAACGATCTTGCCAAGATTATGGAGTGCCGATCATGTAGAAAATTACATCAACTTCACTAATCCGCCCGAGTTTAAAATCAATTACGATTATCCTTTTGAAGAGGATTTGGCGAAATACGGTATCGAAGCAAGTCAATTAAGCGAAGAAGATTATAACAAAGCGATTGCTCAACTTAAAGGCGAAATTGAAAAAGTAGTACTCGAATTCAGACAAGCCTATGCTCAAAAAGAAATTGACAACGAAGGCTATGTGGCTTTTTTGAAAAACTACGGCGATTATTTAATTGTGGAAAAACCAACTACTTTAGATAATTTCCAATTCATGTTTGAATACCAATTTGGGTATATGTACTGGAGGTATTTAATGTGGAATTTTGTAGGTCGTCAAAACGACATTCAAGGTAGATACGACAATTTGAATGGAAACTGGATTAGTGGGATTCCGTTTATGGATAGCTTACACTTAGGTTCTCAAGACAATTTACCAACCGATGTTTTGAAAAACAAAGGGCGTAACACTTATTTCTTCTTGCCATTTATCTTAGGTTTGATTGGATTAATGTACCATGCCAGTAAAGACCGTAAAAGTTTTTACGTGTTGCTTTCCTTATTCTTATTTACGGGAATTGCCTTGAAAATTTACTTGAACGAACGACCTTTTGAACCACGTGAACGCGATTATGCCTTAGTAGGATCGTTTTATGTTTTTGCGATTTGGATTGGCTTTGGGGTGTATTCATTATACGAAAGTGCCAAAAAACATTTGGCTCCAAAAATTGCGGGACCTGTTTTAATTGCCGGAAGTTTATTAGCTGCTCCTGTGCTTATGGGATTCCAAAATTGGGATGACCATGATCGTTCTGATAAATATACTGCGGTGGCAATGGCAAAAGCGTATTTGAGTTCGTGTGACAAAAACGCGATCTTATTTACCATTGGGGATAATGATACTTTCCCATTGTGGTATGCGCAAGAAATTGAGAATTTCAGAACCGATGTGAAAATTGTCAATACCAGTTTGTTTATGACGGATTGGTACATTGACCAAATGAAAATGAAAAGTTACGAATCAGAGGCGCTTCCTATTTCGTTTAAGCATAATGAATACGTAGGAGACAAATTAGATTATGTGGCTCATATTCCAAAAATAGAAACCCGTTGGGATGTAAAAGATTTTATAGCTTTTATTAAAAATCCTAAATCAACTGTGGAAATGCAAAATGGACAAATCATCCATTTTTATCCAACGAATAAAATTAGAATCCCTATTGACAAAAACACCATTATCAAAAACAAAGTGGTTAGTCCTCGATACAATGATTCTATCGTTTCGGCTATAGAAATTGATATTAAAGGAAGTGCTATTTATAAAAACAGATTAATGATGTTAGACATTGTAACCAATAATAATTGGAAACGTCCGATCTATTTTAGTGGAGGTGCTTTTGACAACGAAGATTATCTTTGGATGAAAGAATTCCTTCAATTAGAAGGAATGGTTTACAAATTAGTACCTGTTAGAACGCAACTTCCAAAAGGGGCTAGCCAAATCGATATGGGTCAAATCGATACTGATATTATGTTTGACAAAGTAATGCAATGGGATTGGGGCAATAGTGAAAGTCTTTCTATCTATCACGATCCTGAAACACGAAGAAACAGTATCACCTACCGCATGAATTTATCTCGTTTGATGAGTAAACTTATTGCAGAGGGTAAAATGGACAAGGCTAAAAAAGTAATTGATTTAGCAATGACTAAAATGCCTGTAGATCAATTTGAATACTACTCCTTGGTAGATCCTTTTGCAAAAGGATATTATGATGTGGGCGAAAAGGCTAAAGCACAACAGCTATTAACGCAATTGATTGGGAAATACACTGAAAATTTAAATTACTACAGTCATCTGTCTTCGTCTGAACAAGTCGATATTGCCATTGAAATTGTAACTGATATTGAACGTTACCGCGGTTTATTAGAAATCATGAAGGAAAGTGGAGATACTTCTTTTTACGAAAAATCGAAAAAGACATTCAACAATTACATCAGTATTTTTGAACGCTTTGGCAGAGAAAAGGAATAAGAAAATAAACCGAAACGAAATAAAAAATGCAGTACTCATCGTACTGCATTTTTTATTTTTTTAGTTTATGCCCTGCTATTGAATCTTTCGTTTTTTTAGCAAGTTCCTTAATTTTTTTAAGTTTCGCTATTTGGATTTTATTCTTTTTTTGTTCCAATTTAATAAGAGCATTAACTCGTTTCTTTTCGTTTGTAACTCGCTTTACTACTGCTTCAAACATAATTTTATAGTTTTTATAATCCGCAGCGTAATAGACATTATTTTGCGCTAATTGTAGACTATCAATTTTATATTTTTTGTAAATAAATTGTTTGGGGCGAATTTGATTAGAGTCTAAAACCGTAGGACTTTGGTATTTGATTGCCTCTAAAAGGGCTAAGTCATACATGATATTCATCATCTTCGATTTTTCAATAAGAGTATCTGGTTTTTTAACCAAGTCCTCTTTACAGCCCAAAAGGGTTAAAATCGCTATTAATGAAATACTCTTTTTCATCCTATTTATCTATTGAATAGTAATCGTTTTCCAGCTCGAATATCTTTAACCTTAAAAGCATTATAAACCAACTGTCCATTTACAAAAGTATGGGTAATTCTTGATTTAAAAGTATATCCTTCAAAAGGAGACCAACCACATTTAGCTAAAATATTTTCTTTTTTAACGCTCCAAGGCAAGCCCGCATTTACGATTACTAAATCGGCATAATACCCTTCTTTAATAAAACCGCGTTTTTCAATTTTGAAGATCTTGGCCGGATTGTGGCACATTTTTTCTACAATCTTTTCTACACTAATTTTGCCTTGATGAAAAGCTTCGAACAATGCTACCACTGCATGTTGAACTAATGGCCCACCAGATGGTGCATTTAAATACGATTGTTGCTTTTCTTCTAAAGTATGCGGTGCATGATCAGTTGCAATAACATCAATCCTGTCGTCTAACAATGCTTTCCAAAGCGCTTCTTTATCAGTAGCCGTTTTCACAGCAGGATTCCACTTGATAAAATTACCTTTAGTAGCATAATCCTCATTAGTAAACCACAAATGATGTACACATACCTCCGCCGTAATTTTTTTGTCTTCCAATGGAATTTTATTGGTAAACAAATCCATTTCTTTGGCCGTTGACAAGTGAAAAATATGCAGTCTTGCTCCCGTTTTTTTGGCTAACGCAATCGCTTTTGAAGACGAAAGATAACAGGCCTCGGTGCTTCGAATTAAATGATGCGCAGTAACTGGAACCTCTTCTCCGTATTCTTCTTTGTATTGTGCTAAATTATTTTTAATTGTAGTTTCATCTTCACAATGCACCGCAATCAACATCGGCGTACTTGAAAATATTCTCTCTAATACAGCTTCATTATCTACAAGCATATTTCCGGTAGACGAACCTAAAAAGATTTTAATTCCGGCTACATTTTTCGGATTGGTTTTTAACACTTCATCCAAATTGTCATTTGTAGCTCCCATCATAAACGAATAATTCGCAAATGAATTTTGAGATGCTATTTGGTATTTTTCCTCAAGAATTTCTTGAGTGACAGCATTAGGTACTGTATTGGGTTGTTCAATAAAAGAAGTAATCCCTCCTGCAACTGCGGCTCTAGATTCAGATTCAATATCTCCTTTGTGCGTTAAACCTGGCTCTCTAAAGTGTACTTGATCATCAATTGCTCCTGGAATTAAATAGTTGCCTTCAGCATCTACAATTTTACAGTCGGCAGATTTAGCACTAATCTTTTCGGCGATTTCAACAATTAAGTCGTCCTCAATTAAAACATCCCCTTCAAAAATACTTCCCTCGTTTACTATTTTGGCATTCTTAATTAAAACCCTATTCATTCTATCTTTTTCTTATAATGTGTTGACTAATCTTTTTAATCGAAGTGCAATAACGCCAAATACGGCTTCTACAATAATAGAATTGCTCATTTTTGATTGCCCTTTAGTGCGATCTGTAAATATAATTGGCACTTCCGATATTTTGAAATTTTTACAAAAAGTACGGTATTTCATTTCAATTTGAAAGGCATAGCCTACAAATTTGATCTGGTCCAAATGAATGCTTTCTAACACTTGTCTTTTGTAACATACAAAGCCAGCGGTCGCATCGTGAATTTTCATACCCGTTATAAAACGAACATAAACAGAGGCAAAATAAGAGAGCAATACGCGGCTTAATGGCCAGTTCACCACATTAACACCCGTAACATAACGAGAACCAATTGCTAAATCTGCATCGCCAAGATGACACGCATTGTATAATTTCTCTAAATCAGCTGGATTATGAGAAAAATCTGCATCCATCTCAAATATGTAATTGTATTTATTTTCTAATGCCCATTTAAAACCATGAACATAGGCAGTTCCTAAACCTGCTTTTTTGGCTCTTTTTTCTAAAAACAAACGATCCGAAAACTCTGATTGCAAAGCGATTACTTTGTCAGCAGTATGATCTGGCGAATTGTCATCGATAATCAGAACATGAAAAAACTTGTGCTGAGACAGCACCGTTCTAATAATGCTTTCAACGTTCTCAATTTCGTTATAGGTAGGAATTATAACTAGGCAATCATTCATAATTTTGAGTAATTTCAGTGCAAAAGTAAGCTTTTTATGCCATTTGAATCATAATAAAATTATAATAAAAAGCAATGAAATAAAAAATTAGTAATTTTGCGACACTATGAATGAATTTGTACTTCATCCCCGATTAACTGACAACTCTGACTGGGTAACCCTCCTGTTTTTGATTTGTTTTGCAACCATTGCAGTTACTAAATCAGTTTTCGAAAATCGATTCGGTGATTTTGCCAACTTACTTTTTTCAGACAAATACATAAAAGTATATCGGGAGAGTAGTAATATAAAAAATGGTTTTACCATAGCTTTGTTTTTTGTTCAGGTCATTTCTTTTGCCTTTTTCATTCAACTCTCCTTACATATTTATGGCTTTGGAGCCAAAGAAGATTGGATGCAATACATTCAAATTGCAAACTTTTTACTTTTTTTTATTTTGTCAAAAGTGCTAATTGAAAAAATAATAGCAACCGCCTTTCATATAGAAGAGTTCGTAGAACAATTCAATCATCAAAAAGTAACCTATCGAACTTATATTGGACTTATCTTACTTCCAATTAATATGTTATTTTTCTATTATGAAAACATAAACACAGTGTTTCCAACGCTTATTATCGCAATCGTAATAGCTGCAAACCTAGTGACTTACGTGGTTTCTGTTAAAAATTATCAAAATTTAATATTCAGCAAGTTGTTTTATTTTATTTTGTATCTTTGCGCTCTTGAAATAGCCCCTTACTATTTCATGTATTATTGGTTTACAAAAGGAGTCGCATAGTAAAAGTTATAGTATGAAAGTGAAAACAATTTTGGTGTCGCAACCAGAGCCTAAAGTGGAGAATTCTCCTTACTTTGAGCTGCAACAAAAGCATAAAGTAAAAATTGATTTCAGACCTTTTATTCATGTAGAAGGAGTTAATGCAAAAGAAATTAGACTGCAAAAAATTGACCTGAATAATTACAGCGCCATTATTTTGACTAGTAAAAATGCCGTAGATCACTTTTTTAGAGTGGCTGAAGAAATGCGTTATAAAGTTCCTGAAGGATTGAAATATTTTTGTCAGTCTGAAGCTATTGCGTTCTATCTTCAAAAATACGTGGTGTACAGAAAACGTAAAATCTATGTAGGACCAAAAGATTTTGCAGATTTATCTCCGTTGATTAAAAAATACAAAGACGAAAAATTCTTGTTGCCAGCTTCCGATCAATTGAACGCAGACATTCCGGTTACCCTAAACGGTTTGAAAGTGGATTGGACACCTGCTACGTTTTATAAAACCGTAATGAGTGATTTGTCTGATTTAGCTGATGTGTATTATGATGTATTGGCTTTCTTTAGTCCAACGGGAATCAAATCACTATTTAAAAATTTCCCTGATTTCCAACAAAACGATACGCGTATTGCTGTTTTTGGAAGCACTACTCAAAAAGAAGCGTTGGATCACGGATTACGCATTGACATCATGGCCCCAACTCCTGGAACCCCATCCATGACAATGGCATTAGAAAAATATGTTGCCGAGGCCAACAAAGGAAAATAAAATTGCTTTAGAACACACTATATAAACCATCCTTTCGGATGGTTTTTTTATTAGCCAAAATGTAGCAAAATGAATTATTTCGTTTATTTTTTCTACTTTTGGTTTCTAAATAAAACTAAAACTTCCATTTTAGTTACAATATTCAATTATGAAAATCAATTCCCTTCAAGTAGAAATAGACGGAATCGACAAAGAAATTTTGCGCGATTTAATGGACGATGCTCGAAAACCCATTCTACAAATTGCCAATAAAATTGGAATTTCAGGAGCTGCTATTCACCAACGTTTACGAAAATTAGAACAATCTGGCGTGATTTCTGGTTCTAAGTTCACCGTCAATCACAAAGTATTGGGGTACAACACCATGGCTTTTGTAGGGATTTATTTAGACAAAGCTGCCCGAAATTCAGAGGCTGTGCGTGACTTGAAAAAAATTCCAGAAGTTTTGGAATGTCATTATACTACAGGAAATTGGTCTATTTTGATTAAGATCATTTGTTTGGACAACGAGCATTTGATGCATTTACTGAATACAAAAATTCAAGCCATAGAAGGTGTTTCCAGAACCGAAACCTTCATTTCATTAGACCAACAAATAGACCGACAAATCCAATTGTAGGTTATTAGTTTATGAGTTGATTTGCTTATTTGACAAATAAAAAATCTCTGTTCCAAAACTTCGAAACAGAGATTCATATAAAATTAAAAAAATACCTACCCTACTAAATTGATAATTTTTCCAGGTACAATTATTACTTTGTTTGGTGTTCTTCCGTCTAATTGACGCAAGGTGCGTTCGTCTTTCATGACAATTTCCTCAATTTGTTCCTTGGTTAAATCCAAAGGCAATGCCAAAGTGAAACGCATTTTTCCGTTAAAAGAAACCGGATATTCTTTACTGCTTTCTACCAAATGTGCTGCTTCAAATTTTGGAAAGGCCACAGTAGCAATTGAATTGGAGTGACCTAACAAAGACCACAACTCTTCTGCAATATGGGGAGCATAGGGCGAAATTATAATCGCCAAGGGTTCTAGAATCGCTCTTTCATGACAATTTTGTGTTGACAATTCATTGACACAAATCATAAACTGTGAAACCGATGTATTGAATGAGAAACTCTCAATATCTTCAGCTACTTTTTTAATCGTTTTGTGTAGTGATTTTAAATTGTCTTTAGTAGGTTCGTTATTGGTAACCACCAATCCGTTGTCATCAAAATACAAACGACATAATTTTTTCAAGAAACCAAAAACACCTGAAATACCGGCTGTATTCCAAGGTTTGGCTTGTTCTAATGGACCTAAAAACATTTCGTACAAACGCAAGGTATCGGCACCGTACTCAGCACAAATTAAATCGGGCGTAACGACATTGTATTTGGATTTGGACATTTTTTCGATCTCGCGACCTACTATGTATTTACCATTTTCTTCGGTTATAAATTGAGCATTAGCATACTCTTCTCTCCAGTTTTTGAAAGCGTCAATATCCAATTCGTCCGAACTATTGATCAAATTCACATCAACGTGTAACGGTTGTACATTTTGATCTTTCACTTGATTTTTAGAAACATAGGTGTTGGTTCCGTCTAAACGATACACAAACGCACTCATTCCTAAAATCATTCCTTGATTAATCAGTTTTTTGAAAGGCTCTTCGGTAGGTGCAAAACCTTTGTCTTTTAAAAATTTGTTCCAAAAACGAGAATACAATAAATGGCCTGTAGCGTGTTCGCTTCCGCCAATATACAAATCAACACTTTCCCAATATTTCAAAGCCTCTTGACTTGCAAATTCGTTTTCATTTTGCGCATCCATATAACGCATCCAATACCATGAACTTCCTGCCCAACCTGGCATAGTGTTCAATTCTAAAGGAAAAATTGTTTTATGATCAATCAACTGATTACTAACCACTGAACACTGAACACTGTCCCAAGCCCAAGTAGTCGCATTCCCTAAAGGCGGTAAACCATCTTCGGTAGGTAAATATTTTTCTACTTCTGGTAAAATGATAGGCAAATGTTGGGCGGCAATCATCTGAGGCAATCCATTCACATAATAGACTGGAAATGGTTCTCCCCAATAACGCTGACGAGAGAAAACAGCATCACGCAAACGGTAATTCGTTTTTCCTTTTCCTTGTCCTATTTTTTCTAAAGCTTCAATGACTTTTTTTGTTCCTTCTTTGTACCCCAAGCCATTTAAAAAGTCCGAATCAATTAATTCAAATCCGCCTTTATCTCCATAAGCTGCTTCGGAAATGTCTTTGTTGAAAATATTTTTAATAGCTGGCATTCCATTTTGACCTTTAAAGAAATTGGCAAACGCATAATCTCTTTCGTCTCCACAAGGCACTGCCATCACCGCACCGGTTCCGTATCCTGCCAACACATAATCGCCTATCCAAACCGGAATTGGTTCTTTGGTAAAAGGATGTTCCGCATAGGCTCCTGTAAAAACACCTGAAATGGTTTTAACATCTGCCATACGCTCGCGTTCAGAGCGTTTGGATGTTTTTTCTATATAATCTGCAACCGCTTGTTTTTGATCGGCAGTTGTAATTTGTGCAACTAATTCGTGTTCTGGAGCCAAAGTCATAAACGTTACTCCAAAAATAGTATCAGGACGAGTGGTGAATACTTCAATAGATTGTTTCGTTTCGCTCCCAACGACCTTAAATGAAACCATGGCCCCAACTGATTTTCCAATCCAATTGCGCTGACTTTCTTTAATACTTTCGGTCCAATCAATAGTGTCCAAACCTTGCAACAAACGTTCCGCGTAAGCCGAAATTCGCATGCTCCATTGCGTCATTTTTTTACGAATTACTGGAAAACCACCACGCTCAGAAACTCCATTTACAATTTCGTCATTAGCCAAAACAGTTCCCAATCCTGGACACCAGTTGACTTCGGTTTCTGCCAAGTAGGTTAAACGGTAGTGCAATAGTATTTTTTGTTGTTCTTCTGATGAAAAAGCATTCCATTCTGAAGCCGTAAAAGTGCCGATGTTATCATCGCAAACGGCATTGACAGCAATATTCCCTTCTTTTTCGAACAAGGCAATTAAAGTGGCAATATCTTCTGCTTTGTCTGAATTTTTATTGTACCAAGAATTAAATAGTTGGATAAAAATCCATTGCGTATGTTTGTAATAATCGGGGTTGGAAGTACGTACTTCGCGGCTCCAATCAAATGAAAATCCAATTTTATCCAACTGCTTTCTGTACCCTGCAATTTGGTTTCCTTCTTTATCCACCCCGCCATCAATATTGACCGAAGTTGTGTCTTCTGGACGTTGCCCCGTTTGAATGGCGTATTGCTCTGCCGGTAATCCAAAACTATCATAGCCCATTGGATGCAAAACATTAAATCCTTGGTGCCTTTTGTATCTTGAGTACACATCCGAAGCAATGTACCCCAACGGATGCCCAACATGTAAGCCCGCTCCTGATGGATAAGGAAACATATCTAACACATAATGTTTGGGTTTATCAGCATTATTTTGCGCTGCAAAAGTGTGATTTTCTGCCCAATACTTTTGCCATTTCGCTTCAATTTCGTTCGGATTGTATTTCATTGTATCGTATTTGTCTCAGCCAATATTCTGGCTAAAAATGAGTTGTTTTGTAAAATAAAATTGTAAAAAGCTGTATCAACTTTTTCAATTTCAGCTGCCAAATTTACGTTTATTGTACGAAAGTTAAAACTTTGAACGATATTAACTTTAAATAAAGAAATTCTTTATTATTTTTACCCCATAATTTTCACAAACTATGAGTTCTTCTTACGATAAATTTCAAAAACGCCGTTTAATTTCCTCCTATTTTTCAGTTGTATTAAGTGTATTCTTAGTGCTGTTTTTATTAGGAATGTTGGGGCTTTTTATAATCAATTCTAAAAAATTAGCCGACGATTTTAGAGAAAATATTGCCATGACTGTATTTTTCAAAAACGAGGCAAACGATACCATTATCAAATCCTTTGATGCCGAATTAAAAAAAGCGCCTTTTGCCAAAACTTTCGAATACGTTTCAAAAGATGCCGCGGCGAAACAACATACCGATATTATCGGAGAAGATTTTGTGACATTTTTAGGCGAAAATCCATTACAAAATTCTTTCGATATTCACTTGAAAGCTGATTATGTGTACAGAGATAGCATTGCAAAAGTAGAAAGTCAATTGCGCAAAAATCCGATGATTTCTGATATCGTTTACGACAAACAATTAGTGAATTTAGTGAATGACAATATTAAAAAAGTCAGCATGTGGATTTTAATCATCAGCGGATTTTTTACCATTATTGCTGTACTACTTATCAATAGTTCGTTGCGTTTGTCTATTCATTCCAATCGTTTTATCATCAAAACCATGCAAATGGTAGGTGCTACCAAAGCGTTTATTAGAAAGCCATTTGTGTTACGAAGTGTGCGTCTTGGAATGATCGGTGCCGGATTAGCAATTCTAGCTTTAATTGGCGTGTTGATCTATTTGGAAAGCAATTTCCCAGACCTAGGACTTCTTGATGATCAACTGCTGATTGCCTTAGTGCTGATCTCAGTGTTTGCCCTTGGAGTATTGATTACATGGTTGAGTACTTATTTTGCAACACAACGTTTCTTGAATCTACGTACAGACGATTTGTATTAATTTAGAGAAACCTTCATCCCTCACAATTTTATATGAAAAATAAAAACGAAAACCCACAAGAATTTCTTTTTGACAAAGTCAATTACAAAATTTTACTCATCGGTATTGCTGTAATTGCTTTGGGTTTTATTCTTATGTCAGGTGGTGGAAGCGATGATCCAAACGTTTTTAATGAAGATGTTTTTAGTTTTAGACGCATTCGTTTAGCGCCAACTACCGTTTTAATAGGTTTTGGAATTACTATTTATGCTATTTTGAAAAATCCAAAAAAAGCGTAAATGAATTCGTTTCAAGCTATTTTAATTGCAATTATTGAAGGTTTAACCGAATACCTTCCTGTTTCATCTACAGCGCATATGGTATTTATGAGTTCCTATTTTGGAATTCAAGAAGACGATTTTGTAAAGCTATTTCAGGTGTCTATTCAATTTGGAGCTATTTTGGCCGTAGTGGCGTTGTATTGGAAAAAATTCTTTGATTTTTCTAAATTTAGTTTTTTTATCAAATTAGCTTGTGCGGTAATTCCAGCTCTAATTTTAGGTAAATTATTCGATGATGCTATTGAAGCAGTTTTAGGAAATCCTATTCCAATAGCTATTGTGCTGATTGTAGGTGGAATTGTATTACTTTTTATCGATTCCAAATTTCAGAAACCAACGATTCTTAAAGAAGAAGACATCACAATAAAAAAGGCGGTAACCATTGGTTTTTGGCAATGTTTGGCCATGATGCCCGGAACTAGTCGTTCAGCGGCTTCTATAATTGGCGGAATGCAACAAGGTTTAAGTCGTCATGCTGCTGCCGAATTCTCGTTCTTTTTAGCAGTTCCTACTATGCTTGCAGTCACTTGTTATTCGGTTTTTTTAAAAACATACGAAGCTTCTCAAATGAAAGGCTACGAATTAATTTTAAAATCAGACGAACACATTCAATTGTTCCTTTTGGGTAATGTGGTGGCTTTTGTTGTGGCCATTTTGGCTATCAAATTCTTTATTGAAATTATCAAACAATATGGTTTTAAACCATGGGGTTGGTATCGAATTGTTGTTGGAACATTCCTATTACTGTATTTTTCATTTTTAAAATAATCCTTTGAAAACAGCTGAAGAGGTATTAAACGGTCAAGTCATGCTTATTGACAAACCCCTGACATGGTCTTCGTTTCAAGCGGTGAACAAGTTAAAATATAGTATCAAGCGCCGTTTTGATTTGCCTAAAAAATTTAAAATTGGTCATGCCGGAACTTTAGACCCATTGGCTTCTGGATTATTAATTATTTGTACCGGGAAATTCACCAAAAAAATTACAGAGATTCAGGCACAGCCAAAAGAATATACCGGTACCTTTTTCATTGGAGCCACAACTCCTTCCTATGATCTAGAAACCGAAATTGACCAAACGTATCCAATCACTCATATTGATGACGTATTAATTCATCAAACTGTGGTACAATTTTTAGGTGAAATTGATCAAAAACCACCGGTTTTTTCGGCTATAAAAAAAGATGGCGTTCGTTTGTACGAACATGCTCGAGCTGGTGTTGAAGTCGAAATTACTTCTCGAAAAACAACTATTTACGAGTTTGAAATTACGCGAATTGCTTTGCCAGAAATTGACTTCAGAGTCGTGTGTAGCAAAGGAACCTATATTCGATCGCTAGCCTATGACTTTGGAAAAGCCATGCAATCCGGTTCGCATTTAACGGCATTGCGCCGAACAAAAATTGGCGATTACAAGGTAGAAAATGCTTTAACTCCAGAAGAGTTTGAAAAAGTTATTCTAAATTCTGAAGCAGCTGAATAATTTCATTCTGCGTACCCATCCCTTTATCGTGTAAATACCATAATTGCAAATTAGCTTTAGCCGTTTCGTCAATTCTTCCAAATTCATCCTTATAATCTTCAATCAGTTTAATCGCGCCTTGAGGTCTTGGACCCCAATCTCCTACTACTGATCCCGTTTCTTTGTCAATGACTATTAGTTTTGGAATGGCTTTGCTTTTATTGGTTAGAAAATGATTCATTAGCGTTTCATTTTCATCACGCAATACCAATTTCATTTCGATCTCGCCATTAGATTCTATTTCCATTTTATGGAGAATTGGCAAAATTTGTGCGGCATCTCCACACCAACTTTCGGTAAGTACAAGCCAAATATACCTTTTAGTTAATGACTTTAACTTAGCGCTATTCTCATCAGTAATGTGCATCGTTTTATCCAATCGTCGCATTCTAGATTCATTCAACTCGCTGTAATGTGTTCGTTCTTGGGTTTGTTCTACAGCAGTCGATTTACCCTCTTTCAACAAATCAGCCATTAATTTTCTGTATTCTAAATACGAATGACTTTGAAACAAAGCCTGAGCAATAAAGGTTTTCATAATTCAATTTTTTATACCACCGAAGGTAACTTTATAAAGTTAGTGAGAAAGTGACATTTATTACCAACATCTACCACATCCTTTCAAATAATTTTTAAAACACTATTTCAAAAAATCAGAATATAACTATATTTGCAGCAAATAACTCAACGAACTCATGAAATACAATAGAATTCTTCTGAAATTAAGTGGCGAAGCTTTAATGGGCGATTTAAATTACGGAATTGACCCGAAAAGATTAGCAGAATATGCTGACGAAATCAAACAAATTCATGATAAAGGGGTGGAAATTGCCATTGTAATTGGAGGTGGAAATATCTTTAGAGGCGTTGCTGGAGTGAGTTCAGGAATGGATCGCGTTCAAGGCGATTATATGGGAATGTTAGCAACCGTAATTAACGGAATGGCTTTGCAAGGCGCTTTGGAAGACAAAGGAATGAAAACGCGTTTGCAAACTGCTTTAAAAATGGAATCTATTGCAGAGCCGTATATCAAAAGAAGAGCGGTTCGTCACTTGGAAAAAGGAAGAATTGTAATCTTTGGAGCGGGAACTGGAAATCCTTATTTTACAACAGATACTGCCGCAGTATTACGTGGAATTGAAGTCAATGCCGATGTGATTTTAAAAGGAACTCGTGTGGATGGAGTGTATGATTGCGATCCAGAGAAAAATGCGAGTGCTGTTAAATTTGATTACATCTCTTTTGAAGATGTGTTGAGCAAAGGATTGAATGTAATGGATACTACAGCTTTTACTTTGAGTCAGGAAAATGAATTACCAATTGTAGTTTTTGATATGAACAAAGAAGGCAACCTAGTCAAAATTTGCGAAGGCCAAAACATAGGAACTGTGGTTACTATTTAAAACAAAACAGAATTAACTTATTCGATAATTAGTCCAAAAGGTTCTAAAAATCTGAAAATCTAAATAATCTGAAAAATGACTGAAGAAATTGAATTTATATTAGATAGTACCAAAGAATCTATGGAAGGTTCTATAGAGCATTTAGGAAAAGCTTTTGTGAATATCCGTGCTGGAAAGGCTTCTCCAGCCATGTTAGGAAGTGTATTTGTAGACTATTATGGTTCGGCTACACCGCTATCGCAAGTATCTAAAATCAGTATTCCTGACGCAAGAACGATTACGTTACAGCCTTTCGAAAAAAACATGTTACAAGCTATTGAAAAAGCAATCATGATTGCTAATTTAGGCTTTAATCCAATGAACAACGGGGATGTAGTAATTATTAGCGTACCGCCTTTAACTGAAGAAAGACGTCGCGAATTAGCAAAACAAGCCAAAGCAGAAGCAGAAGATGCTAAGATTGGAGTTAGAAATGCACGTAAAGATGCCAATACCGATATCAAAAAATTAGAAAAAGACGGAACTTCTGAAGACATTTGTAAAAGCGCTGAAGACGAGGTTCAGAACTTAACTAATGCTTACATCAAAAAAATCGACGAACTTCTTGCAGAAAAAGAAGTAGAAATTATGAAAGTGTAAAGTTCGCCTATATATAAAATTAAAATCCGTTTGAGTTGTCAGGCGGATTTTTTTTATCTGTACTTTTGTAGGGCAAAATTGGTTTTTATGAAGTACTTGTTTGGTATTCTTTTATTGTTCTCTCTTTCGGTTCAAGCACAATTTCAATTGAATGGGATTGTGAAAGATGCTGAAAATGCTAAAGCGCTTCCATTTGCATCTATTTCTACTCCTTCGGGTCAAAACACCATTTCAGATGTAGATGGAAAATTTACCATTACCACATTAGCTCCTATTCGTGAATTTACCATTTCTTATATAGGATACGACAAAAAAATAACTTTGGTTGAAAATGGCAAATCATTTTATATGATTGCATTGCAACAAAACACCAATAATTTACAAGAAGTTCTTATTCCGAGAGAAAATCCTGCAGTAGCCATTATTAGAAAAACGATTGCTTTAAAAACCCAAAATAATCCCGAAAAACGAATTCCATCTTTTGAATTCAAATGCTACAATTCTCTTGTAATTACGGCCAATCCCGATTCTATCAGTGCTAAAATTGACACTTTAATCACCAATAAAAAAAATGTCAAAATAGATTCTTCGAATTACAAATTCAAGAAAATGATTCAAAACCAACATTTGTTTCAAACCGAGAAAGTTTCGCTGTTCCAATTTAAAAACAACCACTTAAAAGAAACCATATTGGGCTCTAAAATGGCCGGATTAAAGCAACCTATTTATGAAATATTAGGATTTAAACTGCAATCCTTTTCCATTTATGATTCGAATTACGAATTATTTGAAACCAAATACAACAGTCCTATTGCAAACGATGCGCTAAAGGAATACAAATACCAATTACTCGATTCAATTGAAATTGAAGGCAGAAATGTGTACCTAATTCATTTTAAAAACAAGAAAAAAAAAAGAGCACAAGGGCTCGAAGGCGTTCTCTATATTGATCAAAATACATATGCAATTGCTAAAGCAGTAATGCGCATCAAAGGTGTTTTAGATATTAGTGGCACGCATGAATTTAATTTTCTGCCTCAAGAAAATATCTGGTTTCCTTCTAAAAAATCATTTAAAATCGTAAAAGGAAATAACGACGATGATTTGAAACTTCTGGGTGGTACTATCCAATTTGAAGGGGATACCGAAAAAGACTTTAAACCAAGAAAAAAAGGGGCTTCCGATTTTATTTATTTGTTTTCAAAAAGTGCCAATTTCGAAATTCAATTGAATCAACCCATCGAATTAAAAAAAGGGGCAATTGCTTTAGAAATCAGCAAAGAAGCTAGTGAAAGAAAAGACGAATTTTGGAATACCTATCGAAAAGACAGTTTAGACATTCGAAGTAAACGCACCTATACTGTTTTGGACAGCATTGCCAAAAAAAATAATTTAGAGCTAAAAATTACTGTAGGCCGCCGACTAATTAACGGCTTTATTCCTGCCGGACCAATTGATTTTGATCTTCGAAAATTTTTTAGCTATAATAACTATGAAGGATTTCGAGTTGGCCTTGGTGGAACAACCAACGATCGCTTTTCTAAAACCATTCGCATAGAAGGGTATACGGCCTATGGAACCAAAGACGGCACTTTTAAATACAATTTAGGAATTGGAACACGACTCAGTGAACCTACTAATTCTTGGATTGGAATAGCCTATACAGATGATGTTCGGGAAATTGCAAGTACAGTCTATGCAATTGATAAACGCGGATTTAAAATCTATGATCCACGACCTTTTAATATTAGCACTTTCTACAATTACAAAAATTGGAAGGCCTATATTGAAACCAAATTGATCCCCAAAACAGAAAGTATTTGGGAAGTCGCTACAGCCCAAGTAGAGCCAAAATTTGGCTACAGTTACCAATTAAACGGTAAGTCGTACACCAATTACAACATGACAACCGCAATGGTTTCTTTACGATGGAGTCCATTTAGTGATTATATGCAAACCCCAACAGGGAGAGTTGAAGTAGAAAAACGATTCCCCAACTTCACTTTTCAGTTGACAAAATCGATCGCTAGCGGCGAATTAAACGATTTCTCATTTGGTAAAATTGACCTGAAAACCGAATATGAAAAAAAACAGCTCAACGGACAAAAAACAAGTATACTGATTCAAGGAGGCTATACTTTTGGAGATTTACCAATAACCCATTTGTATAGTATTTCTCCAAATAATATTACCAAGGAAACAATTATGCAACGTATTACCATAGCGGGTAAAAACAGTTTTGAAACGATGTTTTACAACGAATTTTTCTCAAGTGAATACTTGTATTTTCAAATTAAACACGGCTTCCAACGCATCACACTTTTCAAAAAAGTAAAACCTTCATTTGTATTTGTAACCCGAATGGCCTGGGGAAATTTAAATCATGCTGAGCGCCATAATGGTTTAGATTTCAAAACACTAAATCAAGGATACTTTGAATCAGGGGTTGAATTAAACCAAATCTACAAAGGACTGGGGCTCGTTGGTTTTTATCGCTACGGCCCAAATGGGTTACTAAAATTGGAAGATAACATAGCTATCAAATTGAGCTACATTTTAGACTTAGGGTTTTAAAATTAATACCGAAGGAACGCCGCTTAACCAATCGCTTTGAGAATCCACTAACGATTTCCAACTTTCAAGGCTAATGACCATAATATCTTGTGAAGCTAAGAACTCTTTCTTCATGGTATCTTCTTCCATTAAATGAATGTTATTTGGATATTTATTTTCCAAGGATTCAACAGCACTTTGTACTACAAAATTAGATGGGATATCGTTATTCACATCAAAAATTTCAATTTTTGAATTGTTATTGAAGATTAATTTTTGTGCATAATCAAATAAGAAAGAATCTTCAGATGAAAAAATAGGAATAAAAACGCGGTTGACATTTTGCAAGTCTTTATCAATTAAAATACCCAATGGCATTTTAGTTTTCGAGATAATTTGGCGGGTTCTTTCATCAAAAGGAGAATTTTCAAAAAGTCCTTCTTTACCAGTAAACTTGTCAATTAAACGATCTGGATTGATAATTCGAGTAGTAAATCCAATTACTTTTCCTAAAAGTGTTCCTTCAAAAATCGATTTTCCTAAACCAACCAACAACAAATCGTAATCTCCTTGATTTGCCACATCAGCAATTTCAGTTTCAATATCCTTGGTAGCTTTAAACAAAGTGTCAATTTCTTGATTCAGAGTTTTGGACTCTTCAAGTAAGCTAACAAAGCTCTCTTTTTCAATTTCTTCGGTATTGAAAGTATGCATTTCATCACTGAGATACAAATGCATGGCGGTAACTGAAGTTGCCTTTTTTTGTTTTTTAGTTAAACTATTGGCCAAACGCAATAATGATTTTCCTTTTTCATCATTCCCAAATGAAATCAACACCTTATACTTATTGCTGTTGACAATTATTTCTGGCACTTCGGCCTCTTTATCTTTAAAAACAAAATTGATAAAATCTAGGGCAGGTCCGGTCATAAATGTGGTAACCAAAGCCATAATCACCATCATAGTAAAAACCTCCGGCGTTAATACTTCCAATTCTAAACCAATGTTTAACACAATCAATTCCATCAATCCTCTGGTATTCATCAAAGCCCCAATAGTCAAACTATCTCTCCAAGATTGCCCAACAAATTTGGCTGCCAAAGCACTTCCTAAAAATTTTCCTACTACAGCCACCAAAATAATAAACCCAGTTACTTTCCATAAATACGGATCGTTAATCAAACCGATTTGAGTTTTTAACCCTGTGAAAACAAAGAACAAAGGCAATAATAAAATCAAGGAAACGTCTTCTACTTTTTCAATAAAAATAGTTCTGAATTTGGTCACATCCGGCATAATTGCACCCGTCATAAATGCGCCAAACAAGGCATGAATTCCAATTACTTCGGTAGCATAGGATGAAATAATCAAGGTGAGAAAAAAGATAGCAACAACCGGTTTTACTAAAGTATCTTTAGAGCCGTACAATTCACCTATACGTTTTAAAAAAGGTTTTACTACAAACAACATAGCCAATACGTACAATACGGCTAAACCAATAATATAGAGTGAACTTACAAAGGTTCCTGCTTTCACAATTGCAATTACGACAGCTAATAAACTCCAGGCTGTAATATCATCGGCAGCGGCACATGTGATAGCTATCGCTCCTAAACGCGTTTTTTGTAGTCCCCGTTCTTGAACTATTCGAGCCAAAACTGGAAAGGCCGTAATACTCATAGCGATTCCCATAAAAAGAGCAAAAGATAGAAATTTTACGCCTTCAGGAGCAAAACGATCATATACAAAATAAGCCAAACCAATTCCCAATGCAAAAGGGAAAATAATGCTGGCGTGACTAATTACTACGGCTTCATTGGCTTTGTTTTTGAGTACTTTCAAGTCCAATTCCATCCCAATTACAAACATGAATAGTATTAGCCCTATTTGACTTAAAAATTTTAAATTACCAAGAGAAGCTACAGGGAATAAAGTATTGGAAAATTCAGGAAAATACATTCCTAATAAGGAGGGTCCCAATACAATTCCAGCAATGATTTCGCCAATTACTGTGGGTTGGCCAATTTTTTTAAATACCCAACCAAAAAAACGGGCTGCAATAATGATAGTAACAATTTGTGCCAAAAGAATCGCTAAAGGATCTTGTAAATTATGTAAGATAGAGTCTATGAAATCATTCCATGACCCATTTTGACTTGCTGTAATAGTTATTTCTTTATTTCCTTCAAGAAATTTTCCCTCTGATATTATCCAATAAATCAAAGCTGAAAACCCACCAGTTACCGCAATGTAGAATGCTCCGTTTTTATAATTTTTCATACTACTTAACCCAATTTATTCTGCACAAAGATGTAAAAATCAAATATAGCAATTATAATAGGAATACAAATAGTAACCTAAATTTAATCTTACATAAAATACAATTCCAAAAAGACCAAAATCAACCCACTTTACTTACCTTTGCAACGCTTAAAAAACAAATTAATGATCAAGTGGTTTAGTTTAGGTTTTTGGGAATTGTTTGCCCGAATCGTCCTAAGAAATAGGATTTTAATGTTATCCATCGTGGTACTTATTACAGGATTATTGGCTACCCAATGGAAAAATATTCATTTCAGCCATACCGAAGCCAATATGTTGCCAGACGACAATGTGGTCAATGTTGAGTATAATGCATTCCTAAATAAATTTGGCGAAGAAGGAAACCTCATCATTATTGGTATCAAAGACGATGCGATTTTTACGCCTAAAGCGTTTGCTTCTTGGACCCAATTAATGAATCAACTCAAAAAAGATCAAGCCGTTGATCTAGCGATTTCAATTAACGATTTACAACGATTACAACGCAATGATTCGCTTGAAAAATTTGAGTTAGTCCCATTTGTAGATCCTACGAAAACGGTAAACCAAGCTTATCTCGCCCAAATTAAAAAAGAACTTTTTACCAATTTACCTTTTTACGAAGGGCTGCTTTTTAATAAAAAATCAGGTAGTATTCGCTCGGCAATTTATTTGGATAAAAAAATTGTGAATACGCCTGCACGTAAAGATTTTGTGCTAAAACGCTTGGTTCCTGCGGTAGAAGCCTTTGAAAAAGAAACCAATATTGATTTACGCGTTTCGGGCATGCCCTACATTAGAACCTTAAATGCCGCAACAATTGTCAAAGAAATTGGGCTTTTCATAGGCGCTTCTTTATTAGTCACTTCTTTACTTTTCTTTTTCTTTTTTAGAAGTTTTAGAGCCACATTAATCTCAATGATTATTGTAATTATTGGTGTGATGTGGTCGTTTGGTTTCTTAGGACTTTTCAATTACGAAATCACCGTTTTGACTGCATTAGTTCCATCACTAATTATTGTTATTGGGATTCCGAACTGCATTTTCTTGACCAATAAATACCATCAAGAATACAAAGTACACGGCAATAAAGCCAAAGCCCTGCAACGAGTTACTACCAAAATTGGTATGGCGACTTTAATGACCAATGTTACTACAGCAATTGGTTTTGCGACTTTTGTAGCCTCGAATAACGAACTTTTATTAGAATTTGGAGTTGTCACTTCCATCAATATTATTGGGCTCTTCTTTTTGTGTATTATCGTAATCCCAATTTTTCACAGTTATATTCCTGCTCCAAAAGACCGACACATCAAACATTTAGATCGTGGCTCGGTAAAACGTTTTATGGACTGGATTTTACGCAATGTCAAATACAATCGCTTTTCAATTTATGTAGCTTCAATAGCTTTACTTGTTTTTGGAATTATAGGGGTTTTCCAAATGCGTATTTCGGGGAGTTTGATTGAAGACATGCCTAAAAAAGAACCCTTTTTTGAAGACATTGTTTTCTTCGAAAAAGAATTTGACGGCGTAATGCCTTTGGAAATAATGATCGACACCAAACGCAAAAAAGGGGTGATGAAATTATCCGTGCTCAAGCGAATGGAAGAATTGGAACAAACTATTGAAGAAATTCCAGAATTGTCTAAAACAATGTCGATTGTCAATTTAGTTAAATATTCGAAACAGGCGTATTACAACGGTAATCCTGAATATTACGAATTACCCACTTCACAAGAGCAAACTTTTATTTTATCGTATGCCAAAAATGCGACCAAAAACAACAAAGACAATTTGATGAAGAGTTATGTGGACTCCACCGGACAATATGCCCGAATTACCACTTTTATGCGTGATGAAAACGGAGGTAAGATTCCTGAAATCGAAGCTGAGATTAGAAAAGAAGCTGATAAATTATTTCCACCCGATCGCTATCATGTAACGATAACCGGAAAAGCCTTGGTCTTCCAAAAAGGAACGGGTTATCTGTTAGACAACTTACTTTCGTCTTTGCTTTTTGCTTTTTTCTTAACGGCATTGTTAGTCGCTTTTATGTTTCGATCGTTCAAAATGGTATTGGTTTCTATCATTCCTAATTTGTTGCCCTTGTTGTTAACGGCTGGAATTATGGGCTTTTTGGATATTCCGTTAAAACCTTCAACCATTTTAGTTTTCGGAATTGCCTTTGGACTTTCGGTCGATGATACGCTGCGCTTTTTGGCTCAATACCGAGAGGAATTAAGGAAAAACAATTGGAAAATACGCAAGTCGGTATATGCGACTTTTAACGAATCGGGATTGAGTATGTTTTATACTTCGATTGTGTTGTTCTTTGGATTTTCGGTATTTATGCTGTCGAGTTTTGGCGGAACGATTGCTTTGGGCGGACTTATTTCCTTAACTTTATTATTTGGGATGTTGTCCAATTTAATGTTGTTACCGGCATTAGTATTGACGTTGAACAAAACATTAGCTAACGAACAGGAATTCATCGAGCCAAAAATTGACATTATTGAACATTCAGACGAAGAGATAGACAAGCTCGAAAAACACGAACTCTAGCCCCGATAGCAGCGACATCCTTTTTCTTTTTTCTTGAAAAAGTAAAAGATAGAGCGGATAGCGGGAAATAGCTTCTGTAAAAAAACAAAAACAATTATATTTGCAGCTCAGAAAAGCTGATTTTTAATACCAATATTATACAAATGAAACACACAAAAGTTAAAGACTTACTAAACAGTACTACGATACTTCAAGAAGTAAATGCAAAAGGATGGGTAAGAACTTTTAGAAACAATCAATTTATTGCGTTGAACGATGGTTCGACAATTAACAATATTCAGTGTGTAGTGGATTTTGAAAATACGCCTGAAGATATCTTAAAACGCATCACAACAGGAGCTTCGGTTTCGGTTACAGGTAGTTTAGTAGAAAGCAAAGGTGCGGGTCAGAAATACGAAATTCAAGTGGCCAAATTGGAAATCTTAGGCGATTCAGACGCGGAGAAATTCCCAATGCAACCCAAAAAACACTCTTTGGAATTCTTGCGTGAAAATGCACATTTAAGAGTGCGAACTAATGCTTTTGGTGCGATTATGCGTGTGCGTTCGGTATTAGCGCATGCGGTACATACTTATTTTCAAGAAAAAGGTTTTGTGTATGTGAATACGCCAATCATCACTGGATCGGATGCTGAAGGAGCTGGCGAAATGTTCAAAGTAACCGCTTTGCCTTTTGACAACACACCAAGAACCGAAGACGGAAAAGTAGATTACAAAAAAGACTTTTTTGGAAAAGAAACCAACTTAACGGTTTCAGGACAATTAGAAGGCGAAACCTTTGCCATGGCTTTGGGCCAAATTTATACTTTCGGACCTACTTTTAGAGCTGAAAACTCGAATACTTCTCGTCACTTGGCTGAATTCTGGATGATTGAACCTGAAGTAGCGTTCAATGATTTGGATGACAATATGGACTTGGCTGAAGATTTTATTCAGTATGTAATTAAATACACCATGGACAAATGTCCAGACGATTTGAAATTCTTAGAAAGTCGTTTGTTAGATGAAGAAAAACAAAAACCACAGGCGGAACGTAGCGAAATGGCGTTGTTAGACAAATTAAACTTTGTATTAGAAAACAATTTCAAACGTGTTTCCTATACTGAGGCAATCGAAATTTTAAGAGAATCGACTCCGAATAAAAAGAAAAAATTCAGTTATATCATTGACGAATGGGGCGCCGATTTACAGTCGGAGCACGAGCGTTATTTAGTAGAAAAACACTTTAAATGTCCGGTAATTTTATTTGATTATCCTGCCAATATCAAAGCTTTTTATATGCGTTTGAACGAAGACGGTAAAACCGTTCGTGCGATGGACATCCTTTTCCCAGGTATTGGAGAAATCGTGGGAGGTTCGCAACGTGAGGAACGTTATGATGTCTTGGTTGAAAAAATGAAAGCCTTGGGCATTGACGAAGAAGAATTATGGTGGTACTTGGATACACGCCGATTCGGATCGGCAGTCCACTCTGGTTTCGGACTTGGATTTGAACGTTTGGTGTTGTTTGTAACCGGTATGACGAATATTCGTGACGTGATTCCTTTCCCAAGAACACCGATGAATGCAGAATTCTAAATAAAGGTCGAAGTTTATAAGTTTATAAGTTTAATTTATCTAGGCTTTTAAACTTTTAAACCTATACGCTTTTACACTAAAAAAAATGCTAAAGCAATTCCTAAATCTCAAATTAACCCAGAAATTATCTCCACAACAAATTCAGTTGATGAAGTTAATTCAGTTGCCGACGCAAGCCTTTGAGCAACGTTTATTGGAAGAAATGAACGAAAACCCAGCGCTCGAAGCCGGTAAAGAAGAAGAGGAATATGTAAATGACGAGTTTGAAACGGAAGACTATGACGATTATGATGAGGCCGAATCAGAACGTGTCGACGCCGAAGAAATCAATATCGACGACTATTTAAGCAACGACGATACTCCGGATTATAAAACCCAAACTAATAATTACAGCGATGACGATGAAGACCACGATGCGCCTTTTGCAGCACCGATTAGTTTTCATCAAGATTTAATCAACCAACTCAATACCTTTATTTTAAACGAGGATGACCGAGAAATTGCGGAATTCCTGGTGGGAAGTATTGACGATATGGGCTACATTCGCAGAAGCATATCTGATATTGTAGACGATTTGGCTTTTACCCAAGCGGTTTACACAGATGAAAAAACCGTAGAACGCCTGATGCATGTGATTCACGAGTTAGAACCTTCTGGTGTAGGCGCGCGCGATTTGCAAGAATGTTTGTTGTTGCAACTCAAACACAAAACCCCGACCGAATATATCGAGCTGGCTACTGATATTATCGAAAATCAGTTTGATGCCTTTACCAAAAAACATTACGACAAACTTTTACAAAAATACAACGTCTCTAACGACCAACTGAAAAAAGCAATTCACGAAATTGAAAAACTAAATCCAAAACCAGGTGGCTCTTTTACTGGAAACAACAAAGTAACCGAAAACATTGTTCCTGATTTTGCTATTCGAATTGTGGAAGGTAAATTGGAATTGAGTTTGAATGGCCGTAATGCTCCTTCGCTTCATGTCTCTAGAGACTACCAGGAAATGCTGCAAACCTATAAAGTGTCGAAAGATAAATCGACACAGCAAAAAGAAGCGGTGCAGTTTATTAAGCAGAAATTAGATTCGGCCAAATGGTTCATTGATGCGATTCGCCAACGCCAAGAAACGCTTTATGTAACCATGAATGCGATTATGCATTACCAAGAAGACTTCTTTTTAGAAGGCGACGAAACCAAGTTGAAACCGATGATCTTGAAGGATATCGCAGATATAGTTGGTTTGGATATTTCGACGATTTCTCGGGTGGCCAATAGCAAATATGTGGAAACGCCTTATGGGACTAAATTGATCAAAGAGTTTTTCTCGGAAGCGATGAAAAATGATCAAGGCGAAGATGTTTCGACTTTGGAAATCAAAAAAATATTACAAAACGTGATTGAGGAAGAAGACAAACACAAACCGCTACCCGACGATCAATTGGCTGAAATTCTAAAAGAAAAAGGCTATCCGATTGCTCGAAGAACGATTGCCAAATACCGCGAACAACTAGATATTCCTGTGGCGAGGATGCGAAAAAAAATGTAATAAAAAAAGGGAAAACCAATGGTTTTCCCTTTTTTATTTTGAATGAAGTACGTTTACTATTCTTCACTTTTTTTCATGGCATGAAAATAAGCGGCTCGACTTAAAGGCTCGTATTCTTCTGTTTCGCCTAACATTACTAATTTATCATTATCGGTTTTTCTAAAACTGTAATTGGCTAGATTTCCTGTTCGCGTACAAACTGCATGTACTTTGGTCACATATTCGGCAGTAGCCATTAGAGCGGGCATCGGTCCAAAAGGATTTCCTTTAAAATCCATATCCAATCCAGCCACAATGACTCGAACACCTCGATTGGCCAAATCATTACAAACACGTACAATTTCGTCATCAAAAAACTGAGCTTCATCGATGCCCACCACATCACAACCTTGAGCCAAAATCGCAATATTGGCAGCAGCCGGAACCGGAGTAGAACGAATTTCATTGGAATCATGAGACACTACCATTTCGTCGTGGTAACGGGTGTCGACAGCTGGCTTGAAAATTTCGACTTTTTGTTTGGCAAATTGAGCGCGTTTTAATCGGCGAATTAATTCCTCTGTTTTACCCGAAAACATGGAGCCACAAATGACTTCAATCCAACCAAATTGTTCTTTATGATTTACTGTATTTTCGAGAAACATGGTGCAGTTGTATAACTTAAAAAATGAATCGTTTTTTTCCTTTGTAAGCGTATAAATTGAATGTAAAATTTTATACTTTTACGTGTTTCCAAATGTAAAAAAAATTTCCAAAGGACTGTCCCAAGTTTACCGAAATAAAAACAAAAAAAAGAACACGCAAACCAAACCACCTAGATCATATAATTTACATCAAATGAAAAAAAGATTGGAAGCCGATTTAATCAGCATTGCACACCGAATTTTACAATTAAAGAATAAATCTGATATCAATCAATTGTATCTGGAAACACAAAAATTATATGAAAAATTGGCGGTATTGCGTTTTGTAGACGATCACTTTGGCGACAGCAAACCGACCATTGGACAAGCTGAAATTGAAACAAAAATTGCAACTGCATTCGAAGCAATTGAAAATGAAGAGCCTGTTGCTATAACCATAGAAGAAATTGAAATTCCTGAATTAGAAACTACTCCCGAATTGATTTTGGAAGAAGAAGAACAAGAGGAAATCACTGAAATGGAAGAACCTGTTTTTGAAGAAGAGGAAGATTTAGAAACCTTAGAAGATGAGATTGAAGATGAGGTGGAGGAAGAAGAAATCGAAGCGCCATTTGTTCCTGCTTTTGAATTAGAAAAAGAGGAAGAAGTTGAGGAAGAAATCATCGAAGAAGCACCAAAACAAGAAGCTGTTCAAATTTCATTTGAAGATTTAATCGGTGGTGATTTTAGCGAAGACCTTTTTGTGAAAGTAGAAAGTACTGCTTTTGAAACCCCAGTCGAAGCAGAACCAGAATCAGCTATTGAAAACGCTACTCTCGAACTTGATGAAATAGCACTTCCGAAAGAGGTTGAAGAATCCAAATCAGTTACGCTAAACGAAAAACTAGCCAAAGGTATCAACATCGATTTAAACGACCGTATTGCCTTTACCAAACATCTTTTTGGAAATGACCCGGAAGATTACAACCGTGTATTGAACCAATTAATCACTTTTGACACCTTTTATGAAACGCGCGATTTTATCAGAGATATGGTAAAACCAGACTACAATAACTGGGAAGGAAAAGAAGAATACGAAGAACGTTTTATGGAAATTATCGAGAAAAAATTCTTGTAATTCCCTTTTATCAATTGAATTTTTAGCGCCGAATGTCAAAATTATACATCGTTCCAACGCCAATTGGCAATCTCGAAGACATGACTTTTCGTGCGATTCGCATTCTGAAAGAAGTGGATTTAATTCTTGCCGAAGACACGCGTACCAGCGGCAAATTATTGAAACATTTTGAAATCAGCACCCACATGCACAGCCACCATATGCACAACGAGCACAAAACGGTGGAAAATGTTATTGCGCGTTTGCAAGCGGGAGAAAACATCGCCTTGATTTCGGATGCGGGAACTCCTGCCATTTCAGATCCCGGATTTTTATTGACCCGTGCTTGTATTGAAAAAGGAATCGAAGTCGAATGTTTACCAGGTGCTACTGCTTTTGTCCCCGCTTTAGTGAATAGTGGTTTACCCAATGATAAATTCGTTTTTGAGGGCTTTTTGCCAGATAAAAAAGGGCGACAAACTCGTTTTTTGGCTTTAGCCGAAGAAACTAGAACGATGATTTTGTATGTTTCGCCACACAAATTAGTAAAAACATTGTCCGAATTTGCGGCTTACTTTGGCGAAGACAGACCGGTTTCAGTATCCAGAGAATTATCCAAACTCCACGAAGAAAACGTCAGAGGAAGGGTTAAAGAAGTTTTGACCCACTTCGAGAAAATAGCACCAAGAGGTGAAATCGTTGTGGTAGTGGGTGGCAAACCTGTGGTCAAAGAAGCCAAGAAAAATAAATTTTCAGAAGAAGAATAAATCATGACGCTACACGCCTTTTTAGAGAAACTAAACCAATACCCAGAAGCCATCACTTTTGCCGAAACCATCGCAACCATTGAAAGCAATTACGATTTTACCCCTACTGCTTTTCAAAATGGGAAGCAACACAATGGAGCGGGAGAAAATTCAGGGTCTTGTAAAGTATTTGCTTTCGCGAAAATCCAAGAATTATCCCAAGCAGCCACTTTAGCCTGCTTTGGCGCCTATTATTTTGAAGAAGTGCTAGGCGATCCGCAAGGAACCAACCATCAAAACATTCGCAATTTTATGCAATTCGGTTGGGACGGAATTCAATTTGAAGGCGAAGCATTAGTATTGAAATAAACCCCCAAAACCCAAATCGATATGCGTTGGACTATCAAACCAAAACCCGCCCCAGAACAAGTTCGTCAACTCGCGCAAGAACTCAATGTAGATCCATTGATCGCCACTTTATTGATTCAGCGTAATATTACCTCTTTTGATAAAGCCAAAGCTTTCTTTCGCCCCTCACTCGATCATTTACACGATCCGTTCTTGATGAAAGATATGGATGTGGCTGTCAACCGAATCGAACAAGCCATGGCCAACCAAGAAAATATTTTGGTTTTTGGCGATTATGACGTAGACGGAACGACTGCAGTTTCCTTGGTGTCATCCTATTTAAAAAGTATTTATCCCCATATTGCAACCTATATTCCAGATCGCTATGCCGAAGGTTACGGCATTTCTTTCCAAGGGATTGACTTTGCCGAAGACAATGGTTTTTCGTTGATTATTGCCTTGGACTGCGGTATCAAATCGATTGAACATGTGGCTTACGCCAAAGAAAAAAAAATTGATTTCATCATTTGTGATCACCATAGACCTGGCGATTCACTACCGGATGCAGTTGCTGTTCTCGACCCAAAAAGAGACGATTGTAGGTATCCATACGACGAATTGTGTGGATGTGGTGTCGGTTTCAAATTGATTCAGGCTTTAAGCCAAAATCAAAATCAAACTATGAATGATTTGATTCCGTATTTGGATTTAGTTGCCACCGCCATTGCTGCTGATATTGTACCAATAACAGGCGAAAATAGAGTGTTGGCACATTTTGGTTTGCAAGTGATCAACGAAGCGCCAAGACCTGGAATCCAAGCTTTGATCCAACAAATTAAAAAACAAACCCTTACCATCACCGATGTCGTTTTTGTCATTGCGCCTCGTATCAATGCCGCCGGACGCATCAAACACGGTAATCATGCGGTAGAATTGTTAACCGAATTTAATTTGGAACAAGCCCAACAATTTGCCAAAGAAATTGAAGACTACAATTCGGAACGCAAAGGCTTGGACAAACAAATTACCCAAGAAGCGCTACAACAAATTGAAAACAACAAAGAACAAGACAGTTTTACGACTGTGGTTTTTCAAGAGAATTGGCACAAAGGTGTGATCGGAATTGTTGCGTCACGATTAATTGAAACCTACTATAGACCGACTTTAGTGTTTACTAAAAGTGGCGATTACTACGCCGCATCGGCCCGATCGGTTCGTGGTTTTGATGTGTACAATGCACTAGAAGCTTGTTCAGAACATTTGGAACAATTTGGCGGACATATGTATGCGGCAGGAATGACCTTGAAAGTAGAAAATTATGAGGCTTTCAAAAATGCCTTCGAAAAAGTAGTACAAGAAACTATGAATCCTGAATTGCGCACTCCCGAAATGGAAATCGATGCCGAAATTGATTTTTCGGAAATCACTCCAAAACTCGTTCGGATTTTAAAACAATTCGAACCTTTTGGCCCACAAAATATGACACCCGTTTTTGCCACTCAAAATGTTATGGACACCGGTTATCCAAAATATATGGGCGCCAATGAAGAACACATCCGCCTTTTTGTAAAACAACAACATTCAGATGGCTTTGCAGCTATTGGTTTTAATCTGGCGCATAAGAAGAATGTAATTGCCAATAGAAATCCATTTCAAATGGCCTATTGCATTGATGAAAATGAATGGAACGGCCAAATAAGCCTACAACTCCGACTAAAAGATATTCAATAATGAAACAAAAAAATGACCCTTACGAAGCCTTGCGCTACCCAGAATTCAATGTGTTTTTAATCTTGCGATTTGCCATGGTTTTTGCTTGGTCGATGCAATTTATTGTGATTGAATGGCAGGTATACAGCTTGACCAAAAGCGCTTTGTCATTAGGAATTATAGGGTTAATGGAAATTATTCCTGCTGTTTCTATGGCGTTGTTTGCTGGGCATATAGTGGATCAAAACGAGAAAAAAGGAATGCTACTCAAATGTATTTTAGGTTTTTCGGTGATTAGTATTGGCTTGTTTTTATTGACTTGGCCAATAATTACAACGGGTTGGTCAACTCAAGTAATCTTATATAGTATTTATTTCTTGGTGTTTTTAGGCGGATTAGTTCGCTCGTTTTTAGGGCCAACGGTATTCTCATTAATGTCACAAATTGTTCCTAAAAAGACCTATTCCAATGCAGCCACTTGGAGTAGTTCGGTTTGGCAAATAGCGGCTGTTTTAGGGCCAGCAATAGCAGGATTTTTAATCACTTGGATTGGTATTCATTGGTCGATGTGTACGGTAGTTGCCTTTGCTATCATTGCACTAATTGCCTTGTCCAAAATTGAATCAAAACCCATTTTGAATCCAAAAATTGGCGAACCAGTCATGCAAAGTTTGAAAGAAGGAGTCAAATTTGTGTTCCAAAATAAAACGATTTTAGGAGCGCTATCTTTGGATATGATTGCCGTATTGTTTGGAGGCGCCGTTGCTTTGTTACCCATTTTCGCCCAAGACATTTTAAAAGTAGGCTCGGAAGGTTTTGGAATTTTACGAGCAGCACCTGCTATTGGTGCCTTCTTAACCATGTTTGTTTCGGCTTATGTGCCTTTGAATAAAAACGCAGGAATGAAATTGTTAGTAGCTATTTTCGCTTTTGGCGTCTGCATTATTGTCTTTGGATTGTCTACTATTTTTTGGTTATCTGTTTTCGCTTTATTTATGAGCGGAGTGGTTGATGGTATTTCAGTGGTGATTCGCCAAACGATTTTGCAATTGAAAACTCCCGATCATATGCGCGGAAGAGTAGCGGCAGTAAATTCGATTTTTGTGGGTTCGTCTAACGAATTGGGTGCTTTTGAAAGCGGATTGACAGCTAAATTAATGGGAACGGTCACCGCAGTCGTTTTTGGCGGAAGCATGACTTTATTAACCGTTTTGATTACTGGGATTTCTTCGCCTACCTTTAGAAATTTGGATTTAGAAAAAGACTTGGAAGAACATCGAAAAGAAGAGTAGATTAAATACTACACTATTCGTATTTTTTAATCTCAAAAGTATCTCCGTCAAAAACGCCATAGGTAAAATAGCTAATCCAATCGCCTAAATTCACGTAGTCTGAATTATTGCCTAAAGGAAATACCATCGGTAAATGACGGTGACCAAAAACAAGGTAATTGTAGTGTTTGGTTTCCAATTTGCGTTTGGCATATTGAATCAACCATTCGTTTTCTTCGCCCAAAAAAACCACATCTTCGGCACCCGAAATCAATTTGTTTTTAACCGAAAGGTATTGGGCTAGACCCACTCCCAAATCTGGATGCAACCAACGGAAAAACCATTTGGCTACGGGATTCGTAAACACTTTTTTCATGCGTTTGTAGCCTTTGTCACCAGGACCTTTTCCGTCGCCGTGGCCTATCAAAAAAGTTTTGTCGCCAAACGTAAATTCTTGGTTGTCGCGGTATACAGGAATATTGAGTTCTTTTTGAAAATAATCTCCCATCCACAAATCGTGGTTGCCCACAAAGAAATAAATAGGGATGCCGCTGTCGCGAATTTCAGCGAGTTTACCCAAAATACGAACAAATCCTTTTGGGACTACGGTTTTGTATTCGAACCAAAAATCAAACAAATCACCCAATAAAAAAATAGCTTCGGCATCTTGTTTCACTTCGTCTAGCCAAGCCACAAATTGTTGTTCTCTAGGAAAACTCAATTCGGGAGTTGGCGCACCAAAATGCTGATCGGATGCAAAATATATTTTTTTGTTGTTGGTTAATGGCATCGGTATCGAATTACAAATTATCGCTGGCAAACCATTCGGCAAATGACGAATCGGTTTCTTGCAATTTTAAGGAAAAAAGCGCGATTCCTTCTGGTAATCTATTGTTGATGCGTTGCGCAAAATCAATTACCATATTCTCGCTGGTAGGTTGGTAATCAACTAAAATCACGTGATGACCACGTGTTTTCAATTCTTTGGCCAACTCAATATGAGGGGTAGTTTCGTTAAAAACGGTAGCGTGATCAAATTGATCTACAATTTCTTCTTTCACGATTTTTTTCAAATCGGTAAAGTCAATCACCATTCCAAATTTTACGTTGGAGCGATCCACAATAGGTTTCCCAATAACAGTTACAGATAATTTATAACTGTGTCCGTGTACGTTTTTACATTTGCCATCATAGCCGTACAAAGCGTGACCGGTTTCAAAACTAAATTGTTTGGTGATTCTAATATTACTCATTCCATGGTGTATTTGACTGCAAACTTACGAAAATTATTGAGGCTATTAGTTTCTTTTTAGGGCTGATTTGGTCGCCTCAGAAAGTACTAATTTTCCAGTGATGGCAGCTCTTTCTACTAGTAAATTGTCCCAATGCTCCGTACCTTCCCAAAGGACTTTTTTCATCTCTGTTACTGCTTCTGGATTATAAGATGCCAATTGATGAGTCAAAATAGACACGGCTTCATCTAATTTTTCAATGGTGGCAAAGGTATTGGCAAACAAGCCTTTTTCTTTGGCCCAAGCCGCTGATTTCCATTCGCCAGCTACTAAAGACAATTCGGCCAAAGCTGTTTTACCTATTTTTCTAGACACAGCAGGTTCTATTACAAAAGGCCCAATGCCAATGGATAATTCGGATAATTTGACACTCGCTTCATGGGTTGCCAATACATAATCGCAAGCAGCGGCAATTCCAACTCCTCCACCAACTGTTTTTCCTTGCACACGACCCACAATGATTTTAGGACATTTTCGCATCGCATTAATCAAATTAGCAAAACCTGAAAAGAAGGTTTTTCCTTCCGCTTCAGTGGTTACTGCTAGCAATTCATCAAACGAAGCTCCAGCGCAAAAAGTGGCTGTTCCTTGACTTTTCAAAACGACTACTCCCACTTCGGGATTATGTCCAAGGGTTTCGATGGTAGTTGTCAGTTCTTTTAACAATGAGGAGGGAAATGA
Source organism: Flavobacterium ammoniigenes (assembly GCF_020886055.1). Taxonomy (NCBI): domain Bacteria; kingdom Pseudomonadati; phylum Bacteroidota; class Flavobacteriia; order Flavobacteriales; family Flavobacteriaceae; genus Flavobacterium; species Flavobacterium ammoniigenes. The sequence goes on from NZ_AP025184.1 coordinate 422,788, forward strand.
ATTACTGGCAGGGTGACCAAATTCAACCGTAGCAATTGTAGCCTCGATAGAAATGGAGATGGATCCTGTTGAATTGTGTAATGCCATAGCAGAAATTTTACTGTAAAGTTAAAACTATTCTGTTAGTTTGTTCTTTTTTTGAAAAGAATGGCGTGGTTTTTTTGTGCAATTAGGAAATTAAAACCAAATTAAACTATATTTGCTGCCTGCATTGGGGATGTAGCTCAGTTGGCTAGAGTGCTTGACTGGCAGTCAAGAGGTCGTGGGTTCGAGCCCCATCTTCTCCACCAAAGAAACCTGTACTTTCAAGTATGGGTTTTTTTATTTTTTATAAAATGCATTCAATCTTAAATTCAGTTTCTTTAACTCTCGAACTGCAATTGTTGCTATTTCGGTAGCGCCTTTACGACTCAAATGCGTATCATCTGATTTACCCTCTGGATAATAAGGATGCTCTCCTGCTTTGAAAAACAAATGCAACTCTTTTGACTTTTCTACACCATAGGATTGTTCTAACTGTTCTGAAAAATATTCCAAGTCAATAAAGGGCACTTGGTATTCTTGAGCAACTAATCTAACTTCCAATGGGTACTCGCCATGCGTACCAATTAAAACTCCTTGTTCATTGAAATTCCTTCTGGCAATTGAAGAAAATAAGATCGGAATTGCTCCTTTAGCTCTAGCTTCGGTAACAAAGCGAATCAGATTATGGCGGTAAGTAGTATGCGGATTGGTGTATCGAGTGGAATCGGCTACTTTTGCATCGTTATGGCCAAATTGAATAAAAACATAATCGCCTGGTTTTAAAGAATTATAAACTGAATCCCATCGTTTTTCCTTGATAAAACTTTTAGTGCTTCGCCCGTTAACTGCCCGATTATCAATGATAATTGTATTCAAATCAAAAAAAGATGGCAATACCTGACACCATCCTGTTTCAGGATTTTCATTGGGCTTAATTTTATCTGCCATCGTCGAATCGCCAATAGTGTAAATGGTTGTTTTTTGACCCCAACAACTCATCGAAATACATACACATAGAAATAATAAAATCCTCATAGTAGATTAATTTAACTTAAATATTTCAATCTGGCTCAAAAAATCCTTTCCCAAAATAGCTTCCGGAGTATATTTTTCCGACTCTTTTTTTGTCAATTGATGTGACCACAAAACTCTTTTTAAAGGTTGAAATCCCAAACCCTTACATTCATACTCGGCATAAAATGCTGTTTTTTCTGCTTCAGGTTTGGACCAATTTTCCCAACCTTGAGGTTGAATATGTCTTCCCATTTCGCAATTCATAAAAACAGTTTTAGCATAAATTCGCCATGGACGACCCAAATAAACTTGGCTCACTCCTTCGGCCGCTGTTAATTTACAATTCTTAAATACATAGCCAAAAGGATTGTTCTGAGGGGTTGAAGCCGCTGTTATAAACGAATTTTTTTTACTATGGATTTCACAATTGTCAAATAAAACCGTAGCATCTCCAAAGATAAAATCAGTAGTGCCTTCGATATAACAATTACTAAAATAATTTTTAGTTCCTTCGCCAGAAGTATATAAAGTATCTTGATTTCCTAAAAAAGAGCAGTTGAAAAAGAAAACTCTATCCGCATTTACATTGAGTGCAACTGCTTGCCCCACTTCTCCAGAGGTATTTTGAATGGTAAGATTTTTAGCAAAAAAATCGTTACCTTCTACTAACAAGGTGTAGGTATAAAAAGTACTATTTCTCCCTAAACCAATTTTATTAAAATAGTCGTCGTAAGTAATAATGGTTCCTTCTCGGCTTTCTCCTATCAAACTAATTTTAGGGTTCCAAGAATGCACTTTTACTTTTTCTTTATAGATGCCATTTTTTATAAAAATAGTAATTCGTTGGTAAGGAAAGGATTGAGCCGAATTGATGGCTTCTTGAATGGTTACAAAATCTCCATGCCCATTTTGGTCCACTGTAATCAAATACTCATCTTTGATTAAGCCTTTTTTTTTAGCATTTTGTGAAGCAGAATTTTCTAGTTTTTGTTTCCACTTTGCATATTTTTTTAGGACTTCTTTGGGTTCGTCGGTATACCAGGCATAACCCGTTCTTCTTTCGAAACCAATTTCGGCTAAAGTTGCTTTTTTAATCCCATCGCGATCGCAGAAAAAGGGAATATTGGTATTTAAATCCATGAATCTCGCCCAAAGGGGTTGGGCATTGGGACTTTTTACGACTACTTTATCTTCTTTTTTGTCGTTGCCAATTGCCATACTTTGGACTTCAATTCCATTAATTTTTGTTTTCTCAAACCACTGTACTGCTCCTTCAACCGACGCTATAATTTCTTGAGTTGGTTTCTCAATTGACATTAACAAAAGGGTAATTTTAGCTGATTCTTTCCCGCTTAAAGAAGGTAATTCGTAAGCACGAGCTTTAGCCGGTAATAAACTGAATTCGTCGTGTTGGGCACACCAAGAGGTTAACACACCATTTTGTAAATGTTGTGTCTTTAGGATACAATCGATGCCTTTATTAAATGCTTTTTCAACTTTTTGGAGTATTTCAGTTGAAGGAACAATACTATAAAAACTAGATTTATTTTTTAGTTCTTTAAGTAATTCCAACACGCCCACCATCGCATCATCATTATAGGTAATGTGACTGTAATATCCTTTAATTAAAGGAAAAAATTGTGGCCAACCTCCATTGTCGTACTGTGCCTCAAGTAAGTAGTCTAGTCCTTTTAAGAAAGCTGTTTTGTATCTTTCATCGGGATTTTTTTTGTAGATTTTTGATAAAAAAAGTAGCTCTTGGCAGGTTGCCCCATTATCAATTGTACAATCCGTTGGATCATTTTTCAGAACCAAAAATTTTTGTCTTTCTGCCTCTGAAAGCGGAAGGTGCATTTGAATGTTTTTAGGCCAACCTCCAATGATTCTTTGATACAACAATACATTTTCAGCAACCCGAATGGCCTCCTTTGAAGCAAACCAATTTTCATCATTAGATTCCGTGATTTGTTTCCAAGATTGATTGTGTACTTGGGCGGTTACTACTAAATGAAGTAGTATAAAAACCAAAACTAGGCAGTGCTTTTTTGAAAATAATGTCATATTAAACCTCAATTATCTATTCAATTCTAATGCGGCTAAGATAAAGGATCCTGTAGCTTTAGGATCGTTATCTTTTTTTCTTTCATTAACATAATACAAATACGAGCCATCACGGTAGGGATTCCCTCCTAAACCTGCGACAGCACAGGCTTGAGTAATATGGATTTGGCCATCGGAATCAGTTTTAATTAATCGAGTAGTCAATCCATCAAATGCTTTGTTAGCAATGGCTTTAAATTTTTTGGGTAAATAGCCTTTGTTAGCTCCTTTTGCCATAGCATAAGCGAACATCGATGACCCTGAAGACTCTAAATAATTACCTTCACTTCCTCCCTTATCGGTAACTTGATACCAAAGGCCTGATGGATCTTGAAATTTGACCAAGCTATTCGAAATTTCATTCAGATACCCAATTAATTCGTTTCGTTTGGGGTGATTTTTTGGAAAATAATCCAACACATCTACCAATGCCATCACGTACCATCCAATAGATCTTGACCAAAAATTAGGAGAACAGCCTGTCGTTTTATCGGCCCATGGCATTTGTTTGCTTTCGTCCCAACCATGAAATAATAATCCTGTTTTAGGATCGGTGGCATGTAATTGAATTAACTCAAATTGTTTCGCAATATCATCTAATTTTGCGCCATTTTCAAATTGAACTGTGTATTGAGCATAAAAAGGTTCTCCCATATACAACCCATCCAACCACATTTGATTAGGATAGATTTTTTTGTGCCAAAAACCTCCACTTGCAGTTCTAGGTTGTTCTGCAATTTGTTTTCTCAACAGTTGCAAAACGGTGAGATAACGGGTATCTTTTGTTGTTTCATACAAATTGAAAAGTATTCGGCCAGCAGTAACCATATCGATGTTGTAGGTGTCAAATTTATACGAAGCAACCGACCCATTCTCATCAATAGTGGCATCAGCATATTGCTTTCTATAATTGTAATACCGCTGGTCTTTTGTGTGTTTAAATAATGCTTCAAAAGAAGTTAATACTAAACCGTGTACATAATCCCATTTAGGTTCTGTTTGACCATCTATTTGATAGGCTTGCGGATGGCGTTTCATTATTGACAACGCCATTCGCTCAGACCATTTAAGAGTGGAAGGAATGTTTCCGATACTTTCTTGCGCCAAAAGTGTTTGATTCAATAGTAGTACTAGTACAAGTACAGCACCAAACTGTCGAGATAAATTAATTACTTTTCTCATCTTTTACATTTTATTATTTTTTTCCAATAGCTGCAATTTTTTGTCTAAATAATTGAGGAACTCCTCCTTGGTTTTAATTCCTTTTGGCTCTTGTTCCCAAGCACCTAAAAAGTAAAAATCCACAATTTGCGTGGTCGGTTTAAAAACCAATAAATGATCAAATTCAGCATCTACTATACTTTGTATTGTATTTACCTGATAAAAAATAGCCATTCCTAATTGGTCTGGAACTAATGATTGCGTTCCATAGGTAGCAAGATAAGCCCATTTTTTAGTGGCACTTTCTTTTTTAAACAACTCACTATTTTTTTGTTTTACTATTCCAGTACAAATGCCTTCGATTGCTTTGGATGGATGAATAGTGTGTTGTGTATATCGCTGATTGGGTTTTATCGTTAATTCGGAGATAAAATCAATTTTATCCGAAGCAGTTTTCCAGCCAAAATAATTCACTTTTACAACCGCACTTTTTGAAGTATTGGCAACCGTTGCAATCGTAGAATCTACCTCGTAAAAATGCAATCTTTCGTTGTTCAAATAACGATCTATAGAACCTAACCCAATTCCTTTCCCAGCTTTTAAAATATCTGATCCCCAATCACTCATTTCATGATAGGAATCAAAACCATCTTGTCCTACTTGAGGCAAAACAATTTTTTCAGTTTTTTTGCCAAAAATATCAATGGCATTGCGCCAATCCAAATACAATCGGTATCCGATTTTATTACTTTCCCAACCTGGACCTTCGTAGCGAATATCAAAAGAATGATCGGTATGTTCAGGTGCTAATTTTAGTTTTTGAACATTCTTAAATGTACCACCAATATATTTTCTGCCTTCCCATTTTCCACCTTCTTTAACCGAAACCTCAGCATAAACTTTTGAATTGGAAGATTGACCCATTGAAATAGTAGCCTGTAGTGCTAGTACGCCTGTCAACAGCAGTTTAGAAATTTGATGTGTTTTCATTGTATTAAATTTATTATCATTATCATTTATTGAATACTTTTTTCAGAAACTGAATAGAATAGTCGACTGTTGTATTAAACCAAGAATCATAAAACCAAAAAGAATGAGGCGCATTTGGAATGGTTTTTAGTTCATTGTATATCGCATGTTGATTTAATTTCGCTATCATATCATCTCGTCCAGCATGAAAACGTGGCATATCACTATTAATATACAAAGTGGGAGGCGTTTTCTCATTCACATGTGTCAAAGCCGAAGCCTCTTTCCAAATTTCAGGTAAAGTTTCATACTCTCCGCCAAGCCATAAACTGGCTGCTTTACCTTCTTCTGATTCTGGATGTTTAAATGCCAGAATTCCGTCTATATCAATAATTGCTTGAACAGTAGAGCTAGGAGTTGAATTGGTAGTGCCAATTAAAGCAGCTAATTGTCCTCCCGACGAACAACCTAATATTGCCACCCTTGACGTATCAACATTATACTGTTTTGCATTTTTTCTTATATACTGAATCGCCTCTTTAATATCCTGAACCGCTGCTGGATAAATAGCTTCCGGGGATAATCTGTATTCTATAGCAAAACAAGAATATCCTTTCGCAGCCATTGCGCTAGCAATTGATCCCATTTGGGATTTATCTCCTGATTTCCATCCTCCGCCATGAACTAATACCACGGCTGGATGTTGCTGTTTTGATTTTTTATAAAAGGCATCTAAGTGCAATCGTCTTGAGTTGATCTCTTTATAAACGATTTCGTTTTCTACAATAACTCTTTTATCTTTTTTGACTTTGGCAATCTGAATATATGGAAATTTTAATTTGTCTTTGCGAAATGAACTAGCAATCGTATATGACGTATCTTTAGTATAGTTGCTTTGGGCAAAACTAGACTGAATTACAGTAATTAAAATTATACAGATCACTCTTTTCATTTCATAAATTTAAAAATTTATTCAGACCCATTTTGTTATGAGTGAAAAAAGGGGACTTGATTATTGCTAATCAGTCCCCCATAAAACAAACTTAAAAAACTATCTATACATGTATATTACAATTAATATCCAGGATTTTGTGGGAAATTTTTGTTTTGATTCAAGTCAATAACATCTTGTGGGATTGGTCTTAAAATCTTAAGCGCTCCTCCAGTTCCAATAAAGCTTGAAGCACCACCATTTGCATTAATTCTATAATGATGTAATGAAGCTCTTTCTACTAATTTACCAGTACGTTTTAAATCAAACCATCTGCTGTATTCCCCCATCAATTCTCTAGCTCTTTCATCTAAAATATAATCAATAGTTAAAGCGGTAGCTGGAGTAGCAGAAGATCTAGTTCTAACAGCATTTAATCTAGCTAATGCTGTAGTTTGATCATTTAATTTAAAGTAAGCCTCGGCAGCAATTAAATAGGTGTCAGATAATCTTGAAACAATAAAGTCTCTAGTGCTCACTCTCGGTGATGATGAACTTGTAGCAAATGGTGCTTTTGGATCATCAAATTTACGAATTGGAATTCCTGAGTAATCAGCAATTGTGGCGTTTGCTGCATAAGTACCGTAAGCGAAATATTTATAACTGGTTGCTTTTCTACCTGTAGCTGTTAAATTAGCTTCGTAGGCTGTTTTGTCTGCAGCAGTAAACCATTTTGGTGCAAAAAACGAACGTACTTTTGCAGTTGGTTTTTTTGTAGCATCGTAGTAATCGTAGTACACTTCATAAATTTCATTCATGAAGGTATTTTCCCATCTTGTATCGCCTTGATCATATAATGAAATGGCAAATTGTGTTGGCAATAAAGTACCTGCTTTATATGGTGCTTTACCTGCAACCTCAGCACCTCCTAAATAGGCGCTAAAATAACTTCCTTGCGCATTTCCTGACTTTTGAGGATCAGCAGTTACAGATGAAGGATCAAATTGTACAGAAAATATAGTTTCTGCATTCATATCTTTATCTGGCATCCAAGTATTATTTGAAGCTACTAAAGCTTGACCTGCAATGGCTTGATCTGCATAACTAGCTGCATTAGCAAAATCCGTTGATTTAGCAAAGCTTTCATAACCTCTTGTCAAATATACTTTAGCTAATAAATCTAAAGCTGCTCTTTTGTTTACTCTTCCAGTGTAAGAACCTGTAGGCAATAATGCTAAAGCTGACACTAATTCAGTTTCAATAAAATTATACACTTCCTCCGCTGAATTTCTATCAAAAGACAACACAGGGTTAGGATTGTAATCTTTGATTATTGGTACTCCACCGTAAGTTTGCACTAATAAAAAATAAGCATTAGCACGAAGGAATTTCAATTCCCCTTTTCTAGCATTTAATGTAGAAGAGGTTGCTGTTAAATCACTATAATACAATCCTGTATTTGCCTTTTGAATCGCTTTAAATCCTTCAGTATATAAATACCCAACGTTAGGAGAAGAAGGACTTAATAATTTGTATTGGCTGATTGCTATAGGCTCTAAATTTTTACCTTCCGCATACAAATCAGTTCCGGCTACAAACAACCAAGGTTCGCTACCATAAATTTCTCTCAATTGAGAGTAATTTGCATTTACCAAAGATTCAAAACCAGCTGCAGTTTTATATACTGCATCAGCATCTACTGTTGATAGGTTTTCTTCTTCTATGAAACTACTACATGAATTTAATGTAATAATTGCTACAGTTAATAATGATATTATTTTTTTCATTTGAATTCGTTTTTATAATTTGATACTTAATCCTAATTGATACGTAATTGACGCTACACGACCTATACCTAAACCAGCACCTGCCCATTCCGGATCGTAACCATCATATTTGGTAAACACAAATGGATTTAATACGTTTCCGTATACTCTTAGTCCTTTTAACTTTAATTTATCCAAAATGTTTTGAGTAAATGTATAGCCTAATGAAATGTTTTTTACCTTAACAAAAGAAGCATCTCTATAGTATCCAACTCCATCATTATTCCAATAAGCACCCTCATTTCTAGGTTGAGGATAATTATAGATTGTATTTTCTGGTAAACCAGCTGTATTGGCTGGCATGTACCAATTAATATCTAATTTTTGTCTTCCTCTATCTGTTAAATCAGTAAAGTTTTTGTGGAATGGACTGAATACTGTAACTCCTTGGCTAATAATTGCAGAAGCCGATAAGTCAAAGTTTCCTACTTTCAATCGTGTTGAAATACTTCCGGTCCAATCAGGATTAGAATTACCAATAATGTATCTATCAGCTGTAGTGATTTTTCCATCTCCATTATGATCCTCAACTTTTGCATTTCCTTCTTTTAAAGCTCCATCAAGATAGGTTTCGCCAGCTCTAACTATACCATTAAATTTATAGTTATAGATCGCATCAATTGATTCCCCAATGAATAAGTTATTACCTACATCATTAGAAGTTTCATCGTAGATTGACTTAATTTTATTAGTGTTTTTAGTAAATACAAAACTTGTTTCCCATGATACTAAATCGGTTTTAATGTTTTTGGTAGTTAAGGCTAACTCAACCCCTCTGTTGCTTACTGAACCAATGTTATTAATGTAAGTAGAAAATCCGTTTTCAATAACTAATTTTTGTTTCAATAATAAATCCGAAGATAATCTATCGTACACATCAACTGTACCTGTAATTCTATCATTGGCAAATCCGAAATCAAAACCTAAGTTCATCTCTCTTGTTTTTTCCCAACCTAAATTACTATTAGTAGGTGAACTTTGAAGCCAACCATTAGCAGTTGTACCATTAAAATCATAATACGTTTGTAAATCTACCTTGTTGATAGTAGAATATGATGGGATGATATTATTCCCAGTGTAACCAAAACTTGTTCTCAATTTCAAATCTGAAAATAATTTTTGATTTTTCATGAAACCTTCTTCGCTAATTCTCCAAGCAAAAGCTCCAGATGGAAAAGAACCCCATTTTTTACCTTCTGCAAAACGAGAAGATCCGTCCCAACGATTTGAAATTGTTAGTAAATAACGACCTTTGTAACCGTAGTTAAAACGAGTAGCAAATGAAGCTAAGGTATTTTTTTCATAAGAAGAACCTAAGTTGAATGAGGTTTGTTTTCCTGATCCAAGGTTATAAATTCCTGTATCAAAAGGCATATAAGCTGAACTAGCTGATAATGTCTCATATCTAGCAGAGTTGATACTTTGTAAACCTAAGAAACTAAACGTATGGTCTTTAACTGCGTAGTCAATATTGAATTGATTATCCCAAGTATAATTGAATCTTTCGTTCTGATCAATTTTAGCAGATGGTAAATTCCCTGTGGATACACCTGTTTGTGTTAGGGCTCCCCAAGATTGTCCTTGTTTCGAAGAATTTAATGCTACCGAATAATTCGTTTTTAATGTCAACCATGATAATGGTTTGAACTCCGCAAAAACACTACTTACACCATTCCAAGTTTTAGTAGCATTAGACGAATTAGCAATTTCTAATAATGGGTTTACCGTACTAGTTTTGTTAACAATAAATGCACCAGTTGCATCTGTTAATTTAGCAGGCAATAATGTTAAAGAACCATCCAAAGCATAAGGAGTATAAAATGGACTCAAACGGAAAGCCTCTTGCATTGCAATAGAACTTCCTTGCTCTTGTTCAATTCTAGCCAATGTGATATTAGCACCTATAGAAAACTTATCATTTACTTTGTGATTTAAACCCAATTTAAATGAATATTTATCTAACGCTTCTTTTTCAATATTTCCTGTCTCTTTTTGTAAACCAAGACCTAAGTTATACGAAACACCACCGTCTGTTCTTCCAGAAACATTCACATAGTGATTTTGTTGGATTCCCGATTTCAATACCGCATCATACCAATCGAAAGTTTCATTGTTCGCAATACGAGTTGCTAATAATGTATTTCCTCCAGCTAAGGCCCCAGCTAAAACTGCAGCAGCAGTATTTGCTGAAGATGAATAATAAGCAGCTAAATGGTATTGCCACCATTTTTGACCGTCCATCATTTTTGGCAGTCTCGCTATATCTTTTTGACCTACGAATGAGTCGTAAGTAACCGACATAGAAGATTTTACTGTTGAACCACTTTTAGTAGTAACAATAACAACCCCGTTAGATCCTCTTGAACCGTAAATAGCAGTAGAAGAAGCATCTTTTAAAATGTCAATTCGAGCAATGTCTTGTGGGTTTAAGAAATCAATGTTGTCAGAAGGCGCACCGTCTACAACATATAACGGTTTAGAATCTGGATTCATAGAGTTTTTTCCTCTAATTGTAATATTAAAAGAATCTCCTAAACGTCCAGTTGAATTAGAAATTTGAACCCCAGAAACAGCACCCTGCATGGCTTCCATTGGGCCAGTTAGATTTCTCTCCGTAATTGCTGCAGCACTCAAAGTACCCACAGAACCTGTAAGGTCTGTTTTCTTTACTTTTCCGTACCCAACTACAACTACTTCCTGCAAGTTTTGCGATTGAGAGACTAATGAAATTTTCACATTCGATTTTCCAGCTACATTTACAGATTGATCTTGATAGCCAATATAACTTACTATAATTGTTGATTTATTTGAAGATAATTTAATAGAAAATTTTCCGTCAAAATCAGTTGAAGCACTGTTTTTTGTGCCTTTTTCAACGATATTTACTCCAGGCATTGCTTGTCCAGTTTCGTCAAGAACAACTCCGCTTAGAGGAGTTTGCTGAGCAAATGCAATTTGCCCAAAAAGCAAACACATAAAAACAAAAAAGGAAAAACAGCTTTTTGCTCCTTTTTTAAATAAACATCTAATACTCATAATTTAATTATTTGTTGGTTATTAATAGGTTTTGTTTAATTATTGATTTTTGGGACTTTCCATTAAAGACCCGTTGATATACGTATTTATAAATTTTAGATTTTCAACATTTTCTATCGAATAATCCGTTTCTACTTTTTCAATAGTAACTTCTTTAAATCGGATGTTTTTTATCGGATAACCTGCATGACCTTTTGCTAATATTCCATACAATCCTCCGTTTTTAACCATACTGTTTTCTATGAAAATATTTTGAACTTGAGGCATGAAAGTCCCCGTTTGATTTCCATGAACGCCATAATGTAAATCGATTCCAAGAACCGATTCCTTTACCTGACCCACTTTAATATTTCGCACAAATACATTTTCAACCAAACCACCTCTTCTTGAATTCGACTTGATTCTTATCGCTCTGTCTAATTCTGGGCTATCCATTACACAGTTCTCAACATAAACATTGCTAACTCCAGCTGAAATTTCACTACCGATAGTAACTCCGCCGTGACCATCATACATTTTACAATCTTGTACAATAATATTTTCACTTTTTATAGCTACACGTCTACCATCATTATCTCTTCCTGATTTAATTGCAATACAATCATCTCCGGTATCGAAAATGGTGTTTTTAATCCAAACATTTTTGGAATACTCGGGATCACAACCATCATTATTTGGACCGTGACTTTTTATAGTTACACCATCAACAATTACATTGGAAGACTTTATTGGGTGAATTACCCAAAAAGGCGCATTTACAATTTGAACCCCTTGAAGTAAAACCTGTGTGCATTCGAAAAATTCGATACAATTAGGTCTTAAAAAATGCCCTTTGCCAAAAACTCTTTCAGCTACAGGTACCCCTTTATCGGCTAAATCCATTAATTTATTTACATCTTCTTTTTGATCCGGCATACCTTTTTTCCACCCATAGGTGTTTTTGCCACACCAAGACCACCATTGTTCATTACTTCCTTGACCATTCAAAGTTCCTTTACCTGTCACCGCAACATTATGTTTGTTGTAAGCATAAATTAAAGGAGAATAATTCATCAACTCTGTTCCTTCAAATGAAGTATGAACTATTGGATAAACTGAAGGATCTGTATTAAATAAAATTTCAGCACCTTCAACTAAATGCAAATTCACATTGTTATCTAAATGAATTGGGCCTGTACAATATTTCCCTGAAGGGACTAATACAATACCCCCACCGTTTTTGGTGCATTTTTGAATTGCTTTTTCAAAAACTTTTGAATTATCAATGATTCCTCCCGGCTTTGCACCAAAATCAAGTATGTTGTACGTTTTATTTTTAAACACAGGCTCTTTAATAGTAGCAAGGATAGAGGGTAATTTTGCCCAAGCACTGCTAGAATTTACCTCACTTTGACCCATAGCAGGACAAGCCAATAACAACATGATATATGTTGCTAGATGTGCAATTGACAACTTAATTACTTTAAAAGGCTTGCGCATAAGGTTTAATTAATATCGATTTTGAATGTAACAATAATGTAATCGATTACACAAACGTAATAATAAATTTGAAATAAACAAAAAAAAGTGAGAAAAAAAACATAAATAAAATTAAAATCAGCTATTTATTGTGACTTATAGTAGTATTAAAGCCATTGACTTATACATTTCACATTTAAAGTTGCACAAGTTTGTTGTAAATTAAACTTTAAACTCCTAAAATTGTAATCGATAACATTAAAACGGAATGATTTATTTTTTTGTTACATTTACCAACCAATTACACGAATTTTTGAGATGATAGAAAAAGTTACTATTTATGATATTGCTAAAAAACTTGACATAACAGCCGCTACTGTCTCAAGAGCTTTGAACAATAATCCTAAAATAAGCCCAGCAACTAGAAAATTAGTTCTTGATACTGCTGCGAAAATGAATTACAAACAAAACAAACTAGCTCAGGCGCTCCGAAGTGGGAAAAGCAATAACGTTGGTGTAATTGTTCCTAGAATTGATAGCAATTTCTTCGCATCGGTCATTCGTGGCATCGAAGAAGAATTACATCCAGAGGGGTATCATGTTATTATTTGTCAAACACATGAAGACGAAAAAAGAGAAATCGAAAATATCAATACATTGCTCAATGCCCAGGTGGACGGAATTCTTATGTCTATATCTAATGTAAGTACAGAAAATGAACATGTGATTAAACGCGTCATAAAAGAAAGAGTTCCTTTAGTGTTTTTTGATAGAAAAATGAATGTTGATGGAGTTAGTTCGGTTACCATTAATGACTTCGAAGGGGGATATATTGCAACTAAACATTTAATTGATGAAGGATGTACTAAAATTGCTCACCTTGCCGGAGATCAAACTTTAGAAATTTATCAAAATCGATACAAAGGATACAAACAAGCTCTTGTTGATCACAATATCACTTTCAAGGAAGAATACGTTTTAAGAACTAAAAGTAATGTTGAGGCTGGAATTAATGCCGCCAAAACCTTATTATCACAAGAAACTCCTCCTGATGCTATTTTTTCTTCGAGTGATTTTGCTGGATTAGGTGCTATTCAAGAATTGAAAGAACAAGGAATGGCTATACCGGATGATTTTTGTGTAGTGGGTTTTGGTAACGAACCTTTTACCAAATTCATGGAATTGTCCATCTCCTCTATAGATCAATCCCCGATGGAAATGGGTAAAATGGCAGCTAAAGTATTTTTGGAACAAATCAATAATACCAACAATTTAAAAATTGAAAAGAAAGTAGTCCTTGTACCAGAATTACTCACTCGTAAATCTTCAAATAGACAAAATAAATAAAAAAGGAGAGCTAATTGCTCTCCTTTTTTATTTAAATCTAATGTGTTCATTTACAAAGACACACCTCGTTTCCATGGAATAAAATCGTTTTGATTTAGGATGGCTGCTTTGGTTTTAATATTGCCACTTGCCACTTGAATGACAAATTCTAACATTTCGTCAGCCATTTCCTCAATTGATTTATCACCCGTGATAATTTCACCTGTATTAAAATCGATAATATCAGACATTTTATTAGCCAATTGCGTGTTTGATGACACTTTTACAACTGGAGCAATTGGATTTCCTGTTGGAGTTCCTAAACCTGTTGTAAATAATACCATATTGGCGCCTGAACCTACCATGGCAGTAGTACATTCTACATCATTTCCTGGAGTACATAACAAGGTAAACCCTGGCTCGTTAATGTATTCTCCATAATCGTAAACCCCTACAATTGGAGAAGTCCCTCCTTTTTTAGAAGCCCCTGCTGATTTCATTGCATCTGTAATCAAACCGTCTTTGATGTTACCCGGCGATGGATTCATATCAAATCCCGAACCGGCATCCACCACTGATTTTTCATACCATTGCATTAATTCTAAGAAACGTTTCCCATCTTTATCATCTACACAACGATTTACTAATTCCTGTTCGACTCCACATAATTCCGGGAATTCAGAAAGAATTGTTGTTCCTCCTAATGCTACTAATTTATCAGATAAAACCCCTAATGTTGGATTAGCAGAAATTCCAGAGAATCCATCTGAACCTCCACACTCTAATCCAATTGTTAATTTAGATAAAGGCGCTGGTTTTCTAACAATTTTATTTGCTTCTTTAATTGCAGCAAAAGAATCTTTTACTACTGTACTCAACATTTCTTCGATAGTTCCAATAGATTGTTGATCGTAAATCAAAACAGGCTTATCGCTGTTTGGATTAATCGCTTTCATGGCATCTTGGAAAATTGAAATCTGCAAGTTTTGACAACCCAAACTTAAAACAGTAGCACCAGCTACATTTGGGTTGTTCACGTATCCAGCCAATAGCTTGGCTAATGAGTGAGAATCCTGACGAATTCCACCACAACCCCCTTGATGCTGAATGAATTTTACATCAATATTTTCGAATAAATCAACTTCTGCTGATTTTGTAACCGCATCATCAGCTCCCGTTTCAGAATTTACTAAAGAGCGAAGCAACAATTGGTAGTCGTTTTCTTTTGGTTTTTTCAATTCCTTTTCGAAAATTCCTTTTAGGATTTCGATATTTCTGTTTTCACAGAATACTAATGGGAAAAACAACCAAACATTTTCTGTTCCTACCTGACCATCTGTTCTGTGATACCCCATGAAAGTTTTATCTTTCCATTGGTCTACGTTAGGAACTTCCCAACCAATAGTATCTGTTTTACCAGTTACTTTGGCACTTTCGTGTTTAACATTGGCAGTAGTAATGGTATCTCCTTTAGCAATTGTTTGACTTGCTTTTCCAACGATTACACCGTACATAATAATTTTGTCACCAGATTGAAAATCTTTCATCGCAATCTTATGTTTCATTTTAGTATCTGACAAAACTACAACGTCTTCTCCTTCATATGGTATAGTTTCTCCAGCAACTAGGTTCACTAAAGCTACTGCTACATTATCAGTAGGATCTACTTTTATTAATTTTTTTTGCATGTTATTTTATATAAAAATTAATTTACAATTATTTGCTAAAGTTTACAAAGCCTTGTTGAATTCCATTGGCTTCAATTTCATTTAATGCATGCACTAAAGCTTCTGCAAGTCCTTTAACCTTATTTAAATCTTCATCCCAGAAATCAGTATTCGCTAAAACTGCTGCAACAACTGATTCTATATTTCCTAATTCCCAAGCTTTTTTGAATGCTTCAACTAATTCCGGAGTATCTTTCACCGGTAAAGCTTCATTATTCCAAGTTCCTTTATAAAATTGGATCAAACAAGCTAATGAAAAAGTCAAACTAGTAGGTAATTTTTTAGTGGTTTTATAATACCCTAATAAACTTGGTAACACTCTTACTTTGAATTTTGAAATTGAATTTAAAGCAATATCTGCTAATGCATGCTTGATAAATGGGTTTCTAAAACGATCCATTACCTCTTCAGCATAAGCCGTAATTTCATTTTTATCCATCGGTAGCGTTTCGCTAATTTCAGCGATCACATTATCAACAAACGGTCCAGTAAAATCTCCATTAACGGTTTCCATAACTAATTTGTTACCAAATAAAAGAGAAACAGGAACCATTGCTGTATGTGCACCATTCAAAATACGAACTTTAATCATTTTGAAAGGACGAATATCGTCAACAATCTTGACGTTCAAATCTGTTTTGTCGAATGGAAGTTTGGCTTTCAAATCGTCTCCACCTTCAATCGCCCATAGGAAAAATGGTTCCGCAGCAACAATTAAGTTATCTTGATAATCTAATTTGTTATTGTACTCCTCAATTTCAGCTCTTGGATATCCCGGAACAATTCTGTCAACCAAAGTACTGTGGTAGGTACAGTCTTCTGAAACCCATTTTTTAAATGCAGCGTCTAAATTCCATAAATCACAGTATTGCAAGATGCATTTTTTTAATGTTTCAGAGTTGTAATCTATCAATTCACAAGGAATAATAGTTACTGCTTTAGAAGCCTCTCCATTGAAATGTTGGAATCTTTCGTGTAACAAAAGGGTTAATTTAGCAGGAAATGCGGCTGGCGGCTGCATATCCGGAGTATCGGTATCCAGGAATTCAATTCCTGCTTCCGTAGTATTTGAAACAATAAACTGAAGTGCTGGCTCTTTAGCTAAGGCTAAATAATCTGCAAAATCACTATAGGGATTAATTGCTTTTACAATATTTGAAATCAACTGGATATCTTGAATTTTTTCTCCTTTTTTGATTCCGTTCATAAACAGCGTATATAAACCATCCTGATCATTAATCATATTTACCATTCCCTCTTTCAATGGCTGAACTACTGCAATACCAGCATTAAAATCAACTTCGTTGTTTAACCTATGAAATGCGTAATCCACAAAGGCTCTCAAAAAATTTCCTTCTCCAAATTGAACTACTTTTATGGGTAATCTGTTTTCTAAACCTTTACTTTTTCTGTTTAATTTTTCCATTGTATTAATTATTCGATCCTATTTTATCTTTTTTTAATTAGAATAAACGACTTATTTTCTTCTCCTTAACAACCTCCAGTAGAGGAATAGTAGAGGCTATTTCAAATTAGATATAAGCCGTTTATTAAAATTTTATACTCCTCCAAAAACTGTAAATCCTCCGTCAACAGTTATTTTTGATCCTGTTACATATTTTGATGCATCACTCAAAAGCCAAATCAAAGCGCCTACTAACTCTTCAGGATTTCCAAATCGTTTGAAAGGGGTATTTTGGATGACTAATTGACCTCTTTCGGTTAAACTTCCATCGGTATTTGTGAGTAATGTTTTATTTTGTTCTGTTAAAAAAAATCCAGGTGCAATCGAATTCATCCGAATGGCATCTCCAAAGCGTTTGGCCAATTCCACAGCAAACCACTGTGTATACGAATCAATAGCCGACTTTGCCAAGCTATATCCTAAAACCTTAGTTATGGCTAACTGAGAAACAACGGAAGAAATATTGACAATACTTCCTGAACCATTCTTTTTGATTGCTTTCCCAAAAACTTGTGTAGGCATCACTGTTCCCATCAAATTCAATTGCATCACTTCTTGCAATGCCTGAAAATTAAGCTCGAATACATCCTGATCCGGTTGTACAACTGCATTTGGTATATTTCCTCCTGCCGCATTGACTAATCCATCAATTTTACCAAAAGCAGTAAGCATTTGCTGGCAAGCTGCTTCTAATTGCGATTCATTAGTAACATCAGCAATTAAAGCCAAAGCTTGTCCGCCTTTTTGATTAATTGCATTTGCTCTTTCATTAGCAATTTTCTCGTTTCTTCCCAAAATTCCCACGATACCACCTGCAGCAGCAATTCCATCAACGAATGCTCCTCCTAGGACTCCGGTTCCTCCGGTTACAACGATTACCTTGCCCGCTAATGAAAAATTAGGTTCCAATGAATTATAAATTTGTTCTAACGGTTTGTACTAAATGCAATATTTTTTTTGTTTCTGATTCAATAGTGGTATAGTCTTGATCAGCCATTAACTTTTTGCTGATTAATTTACTACCCATCCCCACTGCTGAAACTCCAGCTTTGAACCAAGCTTGAATATTTTCGTGTGTTGTATCTACTCCTCCTGTTGGCATAAATACCAATTTTGGAAAAATATCTTTGATGCTACTCAAATAATCAGGGCCTAACATATTACCTGGGAATAATTTTATAAAAGTCACTCCTGCATTTTCAGCCGCAATGATTTCTGTTGGCGTCATACATCCTGGGCTGTATAAAGCGCCTTTTTCAATCAAAAATGAAGCAACTTCAGGAACAAATCCAGGACTAATAAAAAAATCAGCGCCAACATTGTAATAGGCTGAGGCTTGTTCTACATTTTTAATGGTTCCAATTCCCAACAATAGTTCAGGCATTTCGGCATTTCGAACTTCAATCATTTTGGTGAAATTTCGCAAAGCCGACTCACCACGACTGGTGTATTCGACCGCTTTGATTCCGCCTCTATAAATGGCCCTTAACACTTCAATTGTAACATTCTCATCTTCATTGTAATACAATGGAAGCATGCCTTGTTGAATAATCGCGGCTGTTATTTTTTGTATCTTATTCATATTCTAATTTATCTTGAAACTAGCGCCGATCCGTCGCCATCAATCATGTTTTCAACTTCTTTTAAAGTAACCAAATTATAATCTCCAGCAATACTATGCTTAAGAGCACATGCCGCCACAGAAAAATCAACAATACGTTGTTTATTGTCAGGCTGAGAAATTAATCCGTAGATCAAGGCACCCATGAAGGCATCTCCACTTCCAACACGATCCACCACAGGAGTAGCTTCTCTAACAACAGAATTATAAATTGCTTTTTTATCATATAGGATTCCACCTATTCTTTGATGCGATGCACTCACCGAATAGCGTAATGTTGTTGCTATTGTTTTTAAATTGGGACACAAATCAAATAACCTATCGTAAACAACTGGCAATGAATTCGTATCCTGATAATCTGGATTTACCTTAGCTTGACCTAACATAAAAAAAGCTGTATCAATATCACCTAAAATCACATTGGTATAGTGTAATAATTCAGGCATAACCTCAGCAGGAGTCTTTCCATACTGCCATAATTTAGATCTGTAATTCAAATCGCAAGAGATGGTTAGTCCCAAATCATGAGCCGCTTTCACAGCTTCCAAACAAGCTTGAGCAGCTGAATCTGAAATAGCTGGTGTAATGCCGCTCCAATGAAACCAAGTGACACCTTTGAAAATTTTCTTCCAATCAATCATTCCGGTTTCAAGCGATGCCATGGCACTATGAGCCCTGTCATACACCACGTTACTGGCTCTGCTTCCCGCACCAGTTTCCAAGTAATAGATTCCTAAACGGTCGCCACCAAAAAGTACATTTTGAGAAGCCACATTCATTTTTCGCATTTCTTTCACTGCACACATACCAATTTCATTATTGGGAACGCGAGTTACAAACTCGGCATCAATTCCATAATTGGCTAAAGAAACGGCAACATTGAATTCGCCACCACCATAAGTAGCGGTAAATCCCTTTGCTTGTTCAAAACGCAAATGACTATCTGTTGAAAGGCGCAACATGATTTCGCCAAAAGTGACTACTTTGTTCATAATCTATAGTTTAAAAAGAGTTATTCAAAATTTAGGTAATGTACCGATTAAAATTTGAAGTATTCTTTTGCATTATTGTAACTAATATCAGATACCATTTTACCAATCCATTCCATATCATTTGGCAATTCTCCTCTTTTGATTTCATCTCCTAAAAGATTACACAAAATACGTCTGAAATATTCGTGTCTAGGGAAGGATAAAAAGCTTCGTGAATCGGTTAACATTCCGATGAAACAACTAATTAAACCCATATTAGATAAGGCATTCAATTGTTTGGTCATTCCGTCTTTTTGGTCTAAAAACCACCATCCTGAACCAAATTGAACTTTTCCTCTAACACTACCGTCATTGAAATTTCCAATCATCGTTGCCATCACTTCGTTATCAGCAGGATTCAAATTGTAAATGATTGTTTTAGTCAATTTATCTTTACTGTCTAAAGCGTTTAAAAAGCCAGATAATTTTTGTGCTTGTGGATAATCACCAATAGAATCCCAACCAGTATCAGGTCCTAAAATGCGATGCATACGCGCATTATTATTTCGTAAAGCACCTAAATGAAGTTGTTGTACCCAACCAAATTCATGATAGGTTTCGAATAAGAAAAATAAAATCGCACTTTGGAATTTCAAAGCTTCCTCATTTGTCAAGTTTCCATTGTCTCTCTTCTTTTTGAAAATCGCATTAACTTCACTTTCGGTGTAGTTTTCAAAATACACTTGATCCAAACCATGGTCACATAATTTGCATCCGTTTTTGTCAAAATAGTCAATTCTGTTTCGAAGTGCAGTACATAAATCAGCATACGAATTGATGGAAACACCAGCTACTTCTCCTAAAGTATTGATGTAGTCATTATAACCATCCGCAGCAATTAAAATAGCTCTGTCTGGTCTAAATGCCGTACTTACTTTTACTTCAAAAGCACTTTTACTTAATTGTTGGTGGTACTGTAAATTATCGATTGGATCTTCGGTAGTACACACCAATTCAGCATTTACTTTGCGAAGCAAATTTTGGGTGCTGTATTGTGCCGAATTGATTTTGGCAGAAGCCTCTTCGTATATTTTTTCTGCTGATTTTTCATTCAACAAATCGTAGATATCAAAATAACGAGCCAGTTCTAAATGCGTCCAGTGATACAAAGGATTACGCATCGTATACGGAACCGTTTTAGCCCAATTCATAAACTTATCTTTATCAGAACCATTACCAGTAATGAACTGTTCATTCACTCCTAAAGTACGCATCGCGCGCCATTTGTAATGATCTCCATTGATCCATACTTTGGTTACATTATCAAAAATTTTATCGTCTGCAATAGCCTGAGGAGACAAATGATTGTGGTAATCAATAATCGGCTGGTTTTTAGAATAATTATGGTATAATTCTTCTGCGTATTTATTCTCTAATAAAAAATTGTCGTGAATGAATGTTGTGCTCATGCTATATTAAAAAAAATTAATTTTCGTTTGAAGGTTTACCAATGGTTGCTAAAATGCCCCCATCTACGTAAACAATTTGTCCGTTTACAAAATCACTGGCTTTGGATGCCAAAAATACGGCTGCACCAGCTAAATCTTCAGGGTTTCCCCAACGGGCTGCAGGCGTTCTGTTGATGATGAATTCGTTAAATGGATGACCATCCACTCGAATCGGTTCGGTTTGGGAAGTAGCAAAATACCCTGGCCCAATTCCGTTTACCTGGATGTTGTGCTTAGCCCATTCTGTAGCTAGATTTCGAGTTAACATTTTCAATCCACCTTTAGCAGCGGCATAAGCCGAAACGCTATTTCTTCCCAACTCGCTCATCATGGAGCATATGTTGATTATTTTGCCTTCTTGTCTTTCGATCATTTGTTTGACAACCAATTGCGACATTATAAAAGGACCTACTAAATCCACATCGATTACTTGTCTGAAATCGGCAACCGACATGGTGGTAGCCAATTCTCTTTTGATAATTCCTGCATTGTTTACAAGAATATGAATGTCACCTAATTCTTTCGCAATCAAATCTATATTCTCAGCAGCCGCTTTTTCATTGGTTACATCAAATAAATAGCCTGAAGCTTTGTACCCTTTGCTTTTATAATAGTTCAAAGCCTCTTCCATTTTAGAAGGCGTTGTTCCAGTAATTACCAATTCGGCACCGGCTTGTGCCAATCCTTCGGCCATTGCCATACCCAAACCATGAGTTCCACCAGTAATCAAGGCGCGTTTACCTGTTAAGTCAAATAAATTCATTGTTTATCGTAATTCGTTAGGTGCTACAATATCCATATCGCCATAATCTAAATTCTCGCCTGCCATTCCCCAAATAAATGAATAGTTTGATGTTCCAGCACCAGAGTGAATAGACCATTCTGGAGACAATACCGCTTGGTTATTTTGCATGAAAATGTGTCGTGTGTTTTGAGGTTCTCCCATAAAATGACTGATGGTTTGTCCTTCTTCCAAATCAAAATAGAAATAAGCTTCCATTCGTCGATTGTGCGTATGTGAGGGCATTGTGTTCCAAATATTACCTGGTAACAATTCGGTTAATCCCATTTGTAATTGGCAAGTTTCAACCACACTATTTACAATCAGTTTATTGATGATGCGTTTGTTGGCAAATTTTTCTTCGCCCAAATGCACAATCTCGGCATTTTCCTTGGTCACTTTTTTGTTTGGAAATTTATGGTGAGCTGGAGCCGAATTAATATAAAACAAAGGTTGTTCTCCATTAGTTGCAGAAAAAAGGACTTCTTTACAACCTTGACCTACATACAAAGCCTCTTTTTTCTCTAAGAAATAATCTACTCCATCGACAGTTACTTTTCCGCTTCCACCTACATTGATAATTCCTAATTCTCTTCGATCAAGAAAATGCTCTGACTTCAAATACGGAATCGTTTCTAATTTTAAACTTCTATCAACAGGCATAATTCCCCCAACGATATATCGGTCATACATCGAGTAGGTTAACTGGATTTGATTAGCAACAAAAAGCGTTTCAATTAAGAAATGTTCTCTTAATTCGCTAGTAGTATATCTATTGGCATCCTTTGGATGTGATGCGTATCTGAATTCAAAATTGGTCATTCTTTATTTATTTAGTTGAACTAAAATCTTCATTGATAATTTATAAATCTGTGATTGGACTGTATTTTGGAACCAAGGTTTTCATCACTGTCCAACCTACTAAATAGCAAACAGCACAGATTGAAAAGATAATGAAGTAACCCGCTTCAATACCTTCAAATCCCATAAATGACATATTGGTGTCTTTGGCATGATCAAACAAAACACCCGATCCTTTGTTAATTAGAGTAGAGCCCAATCCGCCTGCTAAACCCCCTATTCCTGTTACAGTAGCTATTGCTTTTTTAGGAAACATGTCGCCAACAGTAGTGAATATATTAGCCGACCACGATTGATGCGCTGCTCCTGCTATACCAATAATAATTACAGGCAACCAATAGGTATAATGTCCTAAAGGTTGCGCTACTAAAGCTAACAAAGGGAAAAAAGCAAAAATTAACATCGCTTTCATTCTCCCATCGTACGGATTCATACCTTTCTTTTCTACAAAATAAGTTGGTAGCCATCCTCCAATAATAGACAGCAAAGTAATCATATACAATACAAACAATGGCAATGCAGCTTCAGTTGCATCCATTTCATAAACCGAACTTAAATAGGCTGGCGTCCAAAATAAAAAGAACCACCAAACTCCGTCGGTCATGAATTTACCAAAAGCAAAAGCCCAGGTTTGTTTGTATCTAAAACAATCTTTTAAACTTACTTTAGTAGCCGTTTCAGCTACATACCCTACTAATTTACTATCTGCAATTACATCTTGTTGAATGTATTCTAATTCTTCAAGACTAACCATAGGATGTTTTTCAGGTTTATCATACAATAATACCCAGAATCCCATCCAAACAAAACCCAAGGCTCCAATAATTATAAAGGACATTTCCCAGCCGAAAGCTTCTGCAATAAACGGAATGGTGATGGGTGCTGCTAGAGCCCCAACTGTTGCTCCCGAATTAAATATACTTGTTGAAAAAGCTCTATCTTTTTTTGGAAAATACTCCGCTGTAGTTTTAATTGCAGCTGGAAAATTTCCTGCTTCACCTACTGCCAAAACAAATCGAGCTAAAATAAATAAAGTCACACTAGTGGAGATGACCATTCCTGTATCATTAACTTTTTCAATAGCATTTTTGGCTCCTTCAAATCCTACTAACCAATTTCCAGTTAGAATTCCTGAAGTAGCAATGCCGGCAAATGCATGTAAACAAGCTCCAAAAGACCAAACACCAATAGCCCAAAGAAATCCTTTCTTAGTATCTAAAATATCTACTAATCTACCTGCAAACAATAAGGATACAGCATAAAATATAGAAAACAAAGCAGTAATATTTCCGTAGTCATTGTTGGTCCAATGAAACTCTGGCGCAATAAAATCACTCCAAGTCAAAGAAAGAACTTGTCTATCCAAATAATTAATGGTGGTAGCAAAAAATAATAAGCTACAAATAGTCCAACGGAAATTTCCGACTTTCTTTTTAGTGGTGGTCATAATCAGGTTAGTTTGGTTAGTTGAGCAAATCAATTAAATTTTAACTATTTTCGTAAGAGTATTAATTTGATTTGCACAAATATACAATTTTTAGTTTTTAATGTAATCGATTACACAAATATATATCTAAAAAATTAAATAGCAAGTTTTTTGACAAAAAACTCATTATAAAACAAGACATGATAAGAATTCCTTCTTTATTAAATAAAAATGTATGTATTCTAATAGTTTTCTTATTAGGAATATCTAGTAAAGGACAAATAAATACAATTCCGGTTTGGAATCAATCTATACCAGGTGCAGTAAAAGCATCCGATTACCTTGAGAAAGAAGTTATAAAAGATGAAGAACTACAAAGTACAAGCCAAGTATCCGTTCCAACGTTATCCCTTTATTTACCAAAAAAAGAAACAGCTAACCAAAGTGCCGTACTGATCTTTCCTGGTGGTGGTTATTCGCATTTAGCCATGCATAAGGAAGGTAAAAAAGTAGCGTTATGGCTGAATACATTGGGAATTACAGCTTTTGTGTTAAAATACCGACTCCCAACGGATCGTGTTATGAAAGATAAAACGATTGGTCCTTTACAAGATGCGCAAGAAGCCATCCGAATGATTAGACGTAATGCCAAAGAATGGAATATTGATCCCGCAAAAATTGGCGTTTTGGGATTCTCTGCTGGAGGACATTTGGCATCAACGTTAGCTACCCATTATCTAGATAAAGTATATGATGCAGATACAATTAGTGCTCGTCCTGATTTCTCTATTTTAATTTATCCCGTTATTTCAATGGAAGAAGGAATTACACATAATGGATCAAAAGTTAATCTATTAGGGGCAAACGCAGTAAAAGAACTCGTTGATAAATACTCCAATGAAAAACAAATCGACGCCAATACCCCTAAAACATTTTTAATTCATGCCTCAGATGATAAAGTAGTTCCTGTTGAAAATTCGATACAATATTATATGAATTTGAAAAAATTTAATGTGCCTGTTGAGATGCATCTTTATGAAAATGGCGGTCATGGATTTGGTTTAGGAACAAAAGGAACACATACCGAATGGCCGAAAGCTTGTGAAAAATGGCTTGCCGAAAATGCAATTATTCTCCATTAAAAAACTTGTAACTTCAAAAAATCAATCCCTTGAATTAATTTCAAGTCTAAATAGCCCAACATAAAGCCTTTCAAGTAATGAGAGGCTTTATTAATAGTTAATTGTTCCAATGTGACGCATCACTCGAACAATTCGTTCTTTTCTTCGATTTATAAATGCAGTAGAATTGGAGGCCTTGAATTTTCTTGGATTGGGCAAAATAGCCGCGATTCCAGCCGCTTGCATTTTAGTTAAACTGGATGCGTCTTTATTGTACCAATATTGAGTGGCTGCATGTGCGCCGTAAATTCCATCTCCCATTTCAATACTATTGAGATAGACTTCCATGATGCGCTCTTTGCCCCAAATCAATTCAATAAGTACCGTAAAATAAGCTTCTAAAGCTTTTCTAAAATAACTTCTTCCCTGCCATAGAAATACATTCTTGGCAGTTTGTTGCGAAATGGTACTTCCTCCTTTGATTCTTTTCCCATTTGCATTGTTTCGAAATGCTTGTTGCATGGCGCTAAAATCAAATCCATGATGATGCAAAAAAGTACCATCTTCACTTGCAATGACCGCTTTTTGCAAATTCATTGATATGTTTTCTATTGGTTCCCAATTGTGTTCAAAATAAATAGGTTTTTTATCCAGCTTGTTTTCTATGATTCGGATCCCCATTAAAGGGGTAAATGGAACAGGAACAAACTTAAAAAAGACTACAAAAAAAATAGAGAGCCCAAAAAACCAGACAATTATTTTATATAGGATTCGCTTCAATTTCAACATAAATAGAAAGTAGTTTGATTTAACTTAATTAGCCGTACGTACAATATCACGAATAATTTTCAGATGATGGTGGGTGTGAATTTCTAAAAAAAGAATCGTTTGTTTCTTTTTCAAATCTCCAAAATACGGATGTGTAAAAAAATGATCTTTAGAAATCAATTCCAATGTTGTAATAGCATTTCTAGCTTTTGCCAAATGCTGTTCTAAATCGGCTAGTGTAACGAACTCTTTTGGAACCACCACTTTTGGTGCTTTGGCCTTCCCCCTTGGTATTTTTTTGGTGGCCAATATCATCCACTTCATAATACTACTATTCCTGCGGAATTTTATCGGGTCGGAATTTTGAATAACCGTAATTATCCCATTGATGGTTAAAAGCGAATGTTCAATTTGCCATCCAACTGTAGATTGAGAGACCTGCAAATCCACAAATTCATTTTTGGGAATGTAATGTTCAAGTTGATCTAATAAAGAGGCTAAGTTGTTTTTCATTGTATGGTGGCGGGCACTTTGGATTTGCCTTCAATCAAAAATACAAAAATGTTATATACAAATGTGAAAAAATGGTTTGGTAAACCTCAATCAATACCTGCAAGTGTAATACACTAATTTATTCATCATTAGCTTAAAACAAAAAACCTTGCATCGCTGCAAGGTTTTTATTTGAACTATTTTTTTTATTCCGGATCATTCATTTTGAAAGTATCCATAAATGCTGTTGTATAATCTCCAGCAATATAGCGAGGATCATCCATTAACTGTCTGTGGAATGGAATGGTTGTTTTAACACCTTCAATTACAAATTCGTCTAGTGCTCTTCTCATTTTGCTAATAGCCTCTTCACGAGTTTGCGCAGTTGTAATCAACTTGGCAATCATCGAATCGTAGTTTGGCGGAATAGAATACCCTGAATACACATGCGTATCTAAACGTACACCGTGACCACCTGGCATGTGTAGCGTGGTGATTTTTCCTGGCGAAGGGCGGAAGTCATTATATGGATCTTCGGCATTGATACGGCATTCGATAGCATGTAATTGTGGTAAATAATTTTTACCAGAAATTGGCACACCTGCAGCCACTAATATTTGCTCACGAATCAAGTCGTAATCAATTACTTGTTCGGTAATTGGATGCTCCACTTGGATACGCGTATTCATTTCCATGAAATAGAAATTACGGTGTTTGTCTACTAAAAATTCAACTGTTCCAGCGCCTTCGTATTTAATATATTCGGCAGCTTTTACTGCAGCTTCTCCCATTTTTAGACGCAATTCGTCGGTCATAAATGGCGAAGGTGTTTCTTCAGTTAATTTTTGGTGACGACGTTGTACTGAACAATCTCTTTCCGAAAGGTGACACGCTTTACCGTAAGAATCTCCTACCACTTGAATTTCGATATGACGTGGCTCTTCGATTAATTTCTCCAAATACATGCCATCATTTCCAAAAGCGGCAGCCGACTCTTGACGAGCGCCTTCCCAAGCTTTTAATAAATCTTCTTCTTTCCAAACAGCACGCATTCCTTTTCCACCACCACCAGCGGTAGCTTTTAGCATTACTGGGTAACCAAATTGGTTTGCCAATTCAGCAGCTTGTTCATACGATTCTAAAATTCCAACAGAACCAGGCACACAAGGAACACCTGCTTCAATCATGGTCGCTTTAGCCGAAGCTTTGTCTCCCATTCGATCAATCATTTCAGGAGCTGCACCAATAAATTTGATTCCGTGCTCTTGACAGATTTTTGAGAATTTTGAGTTTTCAGAAAGGAAACCATATCCTGGGTGAATTGCATCTGCATTAGTAATTTCTGCAGCAGCAATAATATTGGACATTTTCAAATAGGATAGATTACTTGGAGCGGGACCAATACACACAGCTTCATCTGCAAATTTTACGTGTAAACTTTCCGCATCAGCAGTAGAATAAACAGCCACTGTTTTGATGCCCATCTCTTTGCAAGTACGAATAACACGAAGTGCAATCTCTCCTCTATTTGCAATTAATATTTTTTTAAACATAGATTTTTAATTTGAAAAATTAAACAACTTGAAAATTTGAAAATGAATTCAAATGACTATATTTTCAAATTAAGATGGATCTACTAAGAATAAAGGTTGATCAAATTCTACTGGAGACATATCGTCCACTAAAATTTTAACGATTTTACCTGAAATTTCAGATTCGATTTCGTTGAATAATTTCATAGCTTCAATTACACACAAAACATCTCCTTTTCCGATACTACTTCCTACCTCAACAAAAACAGGTTTGTCTGGAGAAGGTTTTCTATAGAAAGTTCCAATAATTGGTGATTTGATAGTAACGTATTTAGACTCCTCCGCAACCGGTGCCGCTGGAGCTGCTGGTGCAGCCGCTACTGGAGCTGCTGCTGGAGCAACTGCTTGTTGTAACATTGGTTGTGCCGGCATTTGCTGCACATAGGTTGTTTCAGTAGCATTACCTTCTAAAGTCGTTCTGATGGTTACTTTTACATCGTCCATCTCCAATTTAACCTCTGCAACTCCTGAGTTTGCAACAAATTTGATTAGGTTTTGAATTTCTTTTAAATCCATAATGATTTGTTTTTAGTTTACATTTATTTTTTGTCGTAGGCCCATTTCAAATAAATAGAACCCCAAGTAAATCCACCACCAAAAGCAGCAAATATTATTGTATCTCCTTTTTTGAATTGTTTTTCAAAATCGTTCAAGACTAATGGTAAAGTAGCCGAAGTTGTATTGCCATATCGTTCGATATTCATCAAAACTTTCTCTTCTTCTAAATTCATTCGGCTAGCAGTAGCGTCAATGATACGTTTATTAGCTTGGTGTGGCACTAACCAATTCACGTCTTCATTAGTTAAATTATTTCTTTTCAAGATGTGTTCGCTGGCATCAGCCATATTAGTTACGGCATATTTAAAAACGGTTTTCCCATCTTGAATAATATTGTGACGGTTTTCTTTAACCGTGTCAATTGTAGTAGGTATTAATGAACCTCCAGCTGGGATTTTCAAGAAATCACGTCCAATTCCATCGGAACGTAAATATTCATCTAACAATCCTAAACCTTCATAATTTGGTTCAAATAAAGCAGCACCAGCACCATCTCCAAAAATAATACAAGTTGCACGATCAGTGTAATCTACAATAGATGACATTTTATCGGCACCAATTAGCATTACTTTTTTATATCTTCCTGATTGGATGTAGGCTGCAGCAGTTGACATTCCGAACAAGAAGCTAGAACAAGCTGCTTGTAAATCATACCCAAATGCATTGGTTGCGCCAATTTCGGTAGCCACATAAGCAGCGGTAGCTGCAACAGGCATATCAGCAGTAGCAGTTGCTACTATAACTAAATCAATCTCTAAAGGATCTAAATTAGCTTTGGCCATTAAATCTTTAGCAGCCATAATAGCAAGGTAAGAAGTTCCTTTACTATCGTCTTTCAGAATACGTCTTTCTTTAATTCCTGTACGAGCGGTAATCCATTCGTCATTGGTATCGACCAATGTTTCAAGGATTTCGTTAGTTAAAACAAAATCTGGAACATAAGCTCCAACAGCGGTAATTGCGGCTGTGATTGTACTCATTGTATTCGTTTATTGCAATCAAATGCTAGGCATTTGAGAAATTTTTAAAAGATTTGAAAATTACAAAAAAAATTCTAATCCGAACCTTTTAGCACTCTAATTTGATGAAAATTATAGACAACAAAAAAAACTCTCACATGGTGAGAGTTCTATTTTACCTACAAAAATGTATTAAGCAACAGCTTCTGATTTATCAATAACCACCTGTCCTCTGTAGTACATTTTACCTTCGTGCCAGTAAGCTCTGTGGTATAAGTGTGCTTCTCCAGTAATAGGACAAGTAGCGATTTGAGCTACAGTTGCTTTATAATGTGTTCTTCTCTTATCTCTTCTTGTTTTCGAGATTTTTCTTTTAGGATGTGCCATTTTACTATATTATTTATCCGTTAATAGTTGCTTTAATTTGTCCCAGCGAGGGTCAATATTTTCTTCTTTTTTATTCTCTATTTTGGTTTCTTTGACTGCTAATTCATTCAGTTTTTTTAAAGCTTCCGACTTTAAAGTCCCATCTTTTACTCCTGGATGAACGCGTCTTAGAGGTACTGAAAGTACAATCATTTCATAAATATACTGTGCAATATCGACTTCAAATTCGCCGAAAGGCAAAATCAATAACTCTTCGTTATCATTATTGAATTCTTCGCCAAAGCGAACAATCAATTTCATTTTGCTTTTGATTGGCAAATCAAAATCTTCTCCTGTAACATCACAGGGTACATTTACTTTTCCTTCTTGCTTGAAACTGATTTCCAGCATGTTGGATTTTTTCTCTAAAACTACACTTACTTTGATATCCGAATTTTGAAATTCGTCATATTCAAAGAGGTCAAAGAACGTATTGTCTATTTGATATTCAAAATGATGTTTTCCTAGCTTTAATCCTACAAAGGGAATTAAATATTCTTTAGTCTTCTTCATTTCAACAGCATTTTACCCTCAACTACGGGAGCGCAAAGATATAAAATTATTATAAATCCAATAGCCTTATTCTCCTTTTTTTGAAAACTCTTGTTTTGGTCTTATTTTCAAAGGATTTTGACTGATTTCTTGGTGTTGATTTCGCGAATGAAAAATATCAATCGCCAAATACACCGCTTCTTTGAACGAATTAAAATCGGCTATTCCTTTTCCTGCTATATCGTAGGCCGTGCCGTGATCGGGCGAAGTTCTAATTTTATTCAATCCTGCGGTATAATTTACGCCATTACCAAAAGACAAGGTCTTAAATGGAATCAAGCCTTGGTCGTGATAGGTAGCAATTACCGCATCGTATTTTTCGTATTGATTGCTTCCAAAAAAACCATCAGCCGGGAAAGGTCCAAAAACCAAAGTACCTTTTTCAAAAATCTTTTTCAAAGTTGGTTTTAAAATCGCATCGTCTTCATCGCCAATCACTCCACCGTCTCCACAATGTGGATTGACTCCTAATACAGCAATTCTAGGTTTGTTAATGCTAAAATCCTGAATTAACGATTGTTTTATTGTTTCAATTTTTTTAGTAATTAAGGCTTCTGTCAAATGAGAAGCTACCTCACTTACCGGTATATGATCGGTCAACAAGCCTACACGTAAATTATCTTGCACCATGAACATCAACGCATCGCCTTCTAATTCTTGTGCCAAATAATCCGTATGACCAGGGAATTTAAACGTATCCGATTGACTATTGTATTTATTAATTGGAGCGGTTACCAATACATCAACCTGGCCATCTTTCAATGCCTGGGTAGCGGCTACAAATGATTTGATAGCATACTCCCCAACAGTTGGATCATTGGTACCCAAATTCAGATCAAAACCTTCTCTCCATACGTTCAACACATTGATTTTACCTACAACCAATTGATCTAAACGGTCAATTCCGTGCAAATTTATTTCGGATTCCAAGTTGCGTTTGATGAACGAAAGTTGTTTTACATTAGCAAAAATAACAGGCGTACACAATTCCAACATTCTTACATCTTCAAATGTTTTTAGCACCACTTCGCTTCCAATACCGTTTAAATCTCCGATCGAAATTCCAACAATTATATTTTCTGCTTTTTTCATACTGCCTTGAGCTTATTTATTACTAATTTTGAACTGCAAATTTAGTAAAATAAAACAAGAAATGTTTACAGGGATTATAGAAACACTCGGAAGAGTTCAAGAAATACAAAAAGACCAAGACAATGTCCATATTACAGTGGCATCAAGTATAACTGGCGAATTAAAAATTGACCAAAGTGTAGCGCACAACGGAGTTTGCTTGACCGTAGTTGCTATTAAAGACAACACCTATACCGTAACGGCAATTGCCGAAACAATCAACAAAACCAATTTGTCTCACTGGAAAGTGGGAGACGCTATTAATTTGGAACGCGCCATGAAATTGGGCGATCGGTTGGACGGTCATATTGTTCAAGGTCATGTGGATCAAATTGGAACTTGCGTTGCGATTGAAGAAGCAGGCGGGAGTTGGCACTACACTTTTGAATACGACTCAGCTCTCAACAACATCACCATAGAAAAAGGTTCAATTACGGTAAACGGAGTCAGTTTAACGGTTGTCAATTCAAAAGCAAATCAATTTAGCGTAGCCATTATTCCCTATACTTACGAGCATACTAATTTCAATGCGTTTCAAATTGGCACTGTTATCAATTTAGAGTTCGATGTGATTGGGAAGTACGTGAGCCGTTTGCACGGAAACAGATAAATAAATCTAATTTAATAAAAAAGCCTTTCAATTATTGAAAGGCTTTTTTTGTGGTCCCACCTGGGCTCGAACCAGGGACCACCTGATTATGAGCAGAAAATGCAAAAATGAACCAAGCCTTAATCCCACTGAAATCAAGGGTTTATTTCAAATAGATCTATTTAAAACTTGTACCTTTTAGCACTGACTTTCAAAAACCATGCTTAAAACCATGCACACGATGGTTAGAAAACAACACCTGAATATGTTGAGATTCTATTCAAAATAAAAAAATATTAAAAAATATTTGCATATTTAAAATAAGTCAGTAATTTTGCCTTAAATTTAAAAATAAAAAAATGATCGACTTTTTGCAACACCTATTATTTGGGAACGAGAGCCATATTGTGTATTTGTTTTTTTTCTTTTATAATAATATACCATTGAAAAATTTAAACTTTCAGGACAGCTCCAGTGATGAGTTTCTGCACTTCATCGACAATGACAACTTCAAGCCATCAACGCTAACACAACTTGAAAACGGTCCCTATTTAAAAAAACTTGAGGATTTAAAAAAAGAAGTTCGGGCTTTTTATGAGTTATCAAATCATGATGTCACTAATATTATTGATAATGATGGTAAGAAAATATCGAACATTATTCATATGAAAAACATATCACATGCATTTAAAAATTATTTGGTCCAAATCAGACGACTACGAATGGTTATTGAACCAGAATTCAATATTACGCGTGTGGTTCAACCCTCAAACCAAATATGCTACTTAGCAGCAAGAGGCTATTGGTTTGATGATTCGGGGAAAAAGAAGAGAGTCTTCACCCGAAACTTTGGAAAAGAAATAGATTACCCTAAAGGTAAAGATGATCCAAATGCGTATGAAGATGCTAGGAGAGAGATTCAAATCTTAGCGATCAATGAATACGAAAGTCTATATCCTTAGACTTTTTTTTAAATCAATTTTATAAGTCTTTTTTATTGACTTAATATATTAAACTAAAATATATATGATAAAAATGCCAGGTGATAGATTAGAAAAAAAGCTGATCGACGATATAATATGCGAATTAAACACAGACACACCTAAACCAAAATTGAAAGATAAGTTTAAAATAGCTTATCGATTTATTCTAAACAAATTTAAAAAAACAAAAAGATGATAAACTATAACAAATATATGACTGTAAGAATGCTACACCAGTACATCAAACTCTCCGAATCTTATATATACAAAAAGGTGAGCTCTAATACAATTCCACACATAAAAGTGAATCGATCAACCTTATTTGATAAAGATATAATCGATCACTGGCTTGCAAACGGATGTGAAATGAGAGAAGATCTACCACAACTAATAAAACTATAATCAAATGGCAAAATTTAACTTATATCTCGACACCAGAGTGGAGAAAAAGGGAGGTCTATACAATCTGACTATTCGTGTAAATGTGGGGAACGAGCAATTTTTTTTGATAATCAGCAAAATGACTATAGTTCAACATCATAATATTTTCGTCAAGACATCAATGGATAAAGCAAGCATTGAATTTAGGGAAACTTGTACATTATACATTAACAAATGTGAAAAAATATATCGAGACCAAAAACAATTTAATAAAGATGAATTTAGAACATTGTTTTTCAAAAAAGAAGAAGAAAGTAACAACACAGGATCTTTGTTCTTGAGTGATCTTTTTGATCAATTTATAAATGAGAATAAATCTTTGAAACCTAAGACACAAAAACATTTTCAATACACCAGAAATGTATTTAGTAATCATAGCCCTAACATTAATGTGTTAGATATAAATCCCGCATATATAAATCAATTTGTAAAAACAAGAACTAAAAACAATGTGACACAGAGTGCCATCGACTCTAGTTTGAGAGATCTAAGACGTATAATCAATTACTTTTCAAATGAAAACTGTGTTATACCATCTAGCTATAGATATCCTTTTGGTAAAGGTGGTTACTCCATTCAAAATTTCTTTCCTAGGAAATTAGTGATGTCAAACGATAACATAAAAAGTATAATCGAGTTAAAGGAATTTTCATCAGAACACGAAGAATATGCCAAGAATATATGGGAGATCCTTTACCGATGTAACGGTATCAATTTCGCAGATCTATTAAGGATGCGTTGGGACAATATAAAAGGAGATTACCTGATATTCTTTAGAAAAAAAACAGAAACTACCCGTAAGAACAATAAAAAAGAAATCGTGGTCCCGTTGAGTAATGAACTATTAGCACTTTTTGAACGTGTTGGTAAGAAGCATAGTCCATTCATAATAGGAAAGTTAAATGAAGGTTATGCCGATAATACATTCGAAAACAAAAGTAAAAAGATGAGTAAACAAATTAATAAAGATCTAAAAAGTTTGGGAACTAAACTTGGTATAACAATACCATTGAAACTAAAAACTGCTCGTGATGCTTATGCTACTTCACTTCGAAGAGCTGGTGTTTCAAAAGACGACATCGGGGAAATGCTGGGGCATTCTAATTCAATCGTGACTGAGCACTATCTAGCTAGTATAGATTTAGAAAGTACTAAAGCTATAAATCAGCACTTACTGTAACCAAGTTTGTAAACTAAGTCTTTTTTCAATTGAAAATTAATAATAACCTCTGTTACTTATTATTGGCCTCGCTGATAATTACAATAGAAAAATAAAAAACTAATTATGGAAAAACAATTAAATAGAATCGCTAAAAATCTACAAGAAAGCATTGAAAATACTTTTAATAATGAACCTACAGGAATTTGCTACCTAACTGGACATTGCATGACTGAAATTTTAAATACTATGGGATATAAAACCAAAAAAGTAACTGGAAAATTAGCTTTGAAATATAAAAATATGGATAAATATGCAGTTTATGGAAAATTAAAAGGTTCCGATGTAGGTGATTATCATACATGGTGTGAGTTGGATTCTGATGGTAAAATATATATTGTTGACGCTGGCTTAAAATACAACAAAAAAGGATTAAGAGATTTTTTTAAAATCAAATTAAGTGATAAAATACCAAGCATTTTAGTTACTGATGAAAGAAACACATATAATTGGAAATATATTCAAGATGATAATTTAGAAACTAAATCCTTATCATTTTTACATAAAATTTCCGATTCAGTAATTCAAAAAATAATTTCAAATACATTAGAAAAAAGTAATCCGATATAAATTAATTAACTAATGAAGATGTTTAATTATATCCGACATAATCAAAACCTCGGTCACTTATAGTGGGCTCGCAGATATTTATAAATAATAAAATTAAATAAAAGACAATTATGAAATATAAATTGAAAGAAGGAAGAGTTCCTTCAAATTTAAATATTGATGAATTAATTAATAATATAGAAAGAAATGAGACTTATAAACAA
The DNA here is from genome assembly GCF_020886055.1 of Flavobacterium ammoniigenes. NCBI lineage: Bacteria > Pseudomonadati > Bacteroidota > Flavobacteriia > Flavobacteriales > Flavobacteriaceae > Flavobacterium > Flavobacterium ammoniigenes. Next base: position 458,597 of record NZ_AP025184.1, read on the forward strand.
TTTGTAAAAGATGGAATGGTATATTTTTTATCTCTTTTATGTATTGATGAAGAATATCCTGATCATATGGTAGAAAATGGATATATAATTTTAAATGATAAGATGCTTCAAGAAGTTATTGGTAAGGGTGGTAAAACATCTAGGACTGCTACTATTAAGAATATTTTAAAGTATAATAAAATTATAGATTGTTTACCTTATGATAAAAAGAAGAAATCTTATAGTTTTAGATTAAATGAGAATTATAATACTGGCTGCACTTTAAGTATTGAGTTTAGTGAAAGAATATCTGGTGTATTAGCTAAAATTAATTCTACTAAGACGTCAAAGCAGATAGCAGAAGAATTGTTGTTATTTGACAATGATAACAAGGAATATCCACATTTAATAGATCAATTTAATGTTCATGACTTTTCTGTGGACCATAATTTATTGAAAGCTTTTTTGTTGGCGGTGGTAGATAAATCAACGGATTATTATGCTGATAAAAAGTACACAAATTATAGTTTTCTTAGTTTATTCAGTTTTATTGGCAAATCATTGAAATTGCTAACCAAATTAGAAGAGCGTAGTATCAATTTTAATTCTTCTGAAAACAATCATAGATTTTATAATGGACTAACAAACCTACCTAAGGTGTTAAGACAATTTTTGTTTATTAATGGTAAGGAGATTGGCGAAGTTGATATGTCAGCGTGTCAAGTATATATTTTTGCTTCTATTTTAAACCCTCAATTTTGTAGTTCTGAATCCGATTCCGAATATCACATCAACAACATCTATCCTAAATTAATGCACTTTTTTAAAAATTTAGATATTATTAATTTTAGCCGCAAACCTGGCAACACTAATTATGTCTTGGGTGAATATTTCAATGATAACGACAAAAAAGAGATTGAAGAATTTTCAGACTTCGATTTTGCCAACAAAGACTTTTATTCTTCGCTTGCTGAAGATATTTTTAAAAAAGAAACAGATCTTGAAGTAATAAATGATGAAGTCATTAAATTAAATAGAAATTCTGTCAAGAAGAGCATCATGAATATCTTGTTTAATTCAAATGAAATACACAGAGGAGCTGACCGTGTTAACAGAGGTTTCGAAACTAAATACCCTCAAGTTGATAATTTCATTACTCTTTTTCATCGACTGTATACATCTCGTGACTTCGCCATACTACTTCAACGATGCGAAGCATTTATTGTGTTAGAGAAAGCTACATTTAATATACTAGAGAATCACCCAACAGCTCCAATATTCACGATTCACGATTGCATTATCACTACCATGGATCACATAAAATTAGTTGAGTATGAGATGGTCAAAGAAATTGAAGAACTAACCAAGAAGAAGGTAGGAGTAAAATCTGAACAAATAAGTTTTCATAGACAAAGTCCCAATGAAACTCAAATAGATGAAATCCTCTTAAAACACAAAATAACTTCAAAAAGTCTGAATAAGAAACTCATTAATATTAACGAGTCGAATATAGATTTAGCTGTAAAATACCTTTACGGTGACAATCCTGTGAAACTAGCTGAATGGAATAAGAAATTAAAACGAAGTATTCAAACCTAGTATAAGGAAACAGGATATAATCACCTCAATATGTCGTATTTCATACATCAATATGTCGTATTTAACACATATAAAAAAATTATTCAAATCAATAACAATTGGCAATGAAATAGGACCTTACCAGTGATTTTACGAGTTTTAAACTCTTAAGAAGAATTGATGTATTCGTTAATCATTGGCAACTTTTTTAAAAAAACCATTAAAATAATTACAATAAACTGGCGTAGGTCATTTATTCCTTTTACACTCGCCTTGTGAAATATTAGACTATAGTCATACACACCACAAAACAAATATTTCATAGAATAAGTAAACATATCATAAGTTCCGTGCAAAAAGCACCATCCTATATTTGCACAATTTTCTATTATAAATCAACACTATTATGAAGAAAGCACGTTACATTCGTCAGAGCACCAAAAATCAAACAAACCTTCGTCAGCTTATAAAAGCACATCCAGATGAAACTTTGTTCATTGACATAATAAGTGGTTCGGTTCCATTTGCTGAAAGACCAGAAGGGAAAAAGTTGATTGAGGCAATTGATGCTGGCGAAATTAATTATTTAAGCTTTCACGCGATTGATCGCTGTGGACGTGATACTATTAACGTTTTGCAATCTCTGAAATACCTCTTTGATAAAGGAGTAGTTGTTAAAATCGACAATTTGGGATTAGAATCAATGATAAATGGAAAAGCAAATCCTGTATTTAACCTATTAACCACAATTTTAAGTGAGCTTAGCTCATTGGAGAAAAATAGCCTGCTTGAGCGTCAGAAAGAAGGAATTATAGCGGCTCGTCTGAGAAATCCTTTCCTATATAAAGGAAGAAAGCTAGGCACAATGGATTCAATGGAAGTAACATTATCAAAACACAAACGTACGGTGAAGGCACTTAAAACGAACCCTACATTATCGTTAAGACAAATAGCAAAATTATCATCAGATTCAGATTATAAAGTTTCTGCTAATACTGTAAAAAAAGTTAAGGAGATATTAAATATTAATAAATGTAAATTGAAATGAAGAAAGTAAATTAATTAAGCATTATTAATTGAATAGCTCCCCCCCTCCACCATCCCCGTGAGGAATTAGGGGACCCCCTGACCGTATCCGATGTTAAAATAGCCTCAAAACTTTGTTGCCTTAGAGGGGGACCCTAATTTAAAAGAATTTTTTTTCAATTTTTTCTGTAAATCGGCTTTCTATATCAGTTTTGATTTCCAAATTTTTTTTCATTTTTTTTGGAAACTAGCCCTTTTTAATTGGCAAAAAAAACACCTCTCAATCAATGAGAAGTGTTTGAAATGTTTAAATTTTATTTTGGATACATCTTAATTAAATGAAATTAATCGGTTACCCTTAGATTGTTCAGATTGTTCAATTATCGATTGTTTCATCACTGTATCAATTAATTTCTTTACTTGGGTCTCTGTTAAAATGATCTTCCGGATTTTTGATTGATTTTTCATAGTACTATTTGTTTTACTAATAAATAGCTATAAATATGAAATATGTAAATTTTCATAAGATTATTTCAACCTATTTAAGTTGATTTATATTATTAATCGTTAAAATTAAACCTGCTGCTTTTATTATTTTTTAAACATCTAATCGACATCCCAAAACCTTTTTCAGGAAGAAAAAAAGTAGCTTCTGGGGATCCATTATCTAAATTCAAAACTTCTATCATAGATTTTAAATATCTTGTTGTTGACCAGAAATTACCTAAATTCCCAATGTAAATCGCCAGCAAAAAGTGGACTGATTTAGATCAAAACTAAGAGAGTGTTTTCAAAATCTTTAAATTTGAATTATCATGAAAACACCAAAGAAAAAAACAGCAGAAAATTTCATCAAAGACATTCGTAGAAACACACGAAGAATCTTTAGTTCTGAACAGAAAATCCAAATCGTAATGGAAGCTTTACGAGCAGAAATGTCAGTTGCAGAATTGTGTCGTAAGTATTCCATTAATGAATCTCAGTTTTATAAGTGGAATAAAGAGTTTTTAGAAGCTGGTAAAAAGCGATTAGCAGGCGACATAACAAGAGAAGCCACGAGTGATGAAGTAGCAGAACTCAAGAAAGAAAACCAGGCATTAAAAGTCATGATTGCTGATTTGGTTTTACGATACGATCTTGTAAAAAAAAGCTTAGACATGCTGGATTAACTGAAAAGTTTAAGAAATATATGCGACTTACAGTATCCGAAAAGCAAGAAATCATTCATATGGTTACTCGCTCTGAAATTGGTGTTAATCGAACACTTCGTGAGATTGGAATCAACAAGAGTACATTTTACAACTGGTATCATGCGTACAGCGAAAATGGTGTTGAAGGTTTAATTCCAACTCAACGAACATCAAAACGACAATGGAATAGTATTCCACAAGAACAGAAGAATTTAGTTGTAAAATTAGCTTTGGATTATCCTGATTTATCTTCACGTGAATTAGCTTATAAAATAACCGATGAGCAACAAATATTTATATCAGAATCAAGTGTTTACAGAATTTTAAAATCAAGGGGGTTAATTACGGCTCCAGCTCATATTTTTCTGAGTGCGGGAAATGAATTTAAAGACAAAACAGGCTTTGTTCATCAAATGTGGCAAACTGATTTTACCTATTTTAAAATAATAGGTTGGGGCTGGTATTATCTGAGTACGGTTTTGGACGATTATAGCCGATATATTGTGCACTGGGAACTTTGCTCTCACATGAAAGCTGATGATGTAAAAAGAACTGTTGACACGGCAATAAAAAAGGCAAAATTAATCACTAAACAGAAGCCCAAACTTTTGTCAGACAATGGTTCGTGCTACATTGCAGGCGAATTAAAATCCTATTTAAAAGACAATTATCAAATGGAACAAGTGCATGGTAGACCCAATCATCCGCAAACACAAGGAAAGATTGAAAGATACCATAGAACCATGAAAAATGTGGTAAAACTCGATAATTACTTCGCTCCAGAAGAATTAGAAGCTGCTTTGAAAAAGTTTGTTGAACGATACAATAATGAACGATATCATGAATCATTAAACAACTTAACACCTGCAGATATTTATTTTGGAAGAGGAGAAATGATATTAAAAGAAAGAGAAAAATTAAAGAAAATTGCAATTATTAATCGCAGAAATGAGTACCAAAAAATAAAATTAACAACAAATAATAAAAACATTTATCTTTGAATTATTAACTAAATACTCTCTTAGGAAAAGTCCACTTTAGTTTGAAGACATACAGTCAACTTAAAAGTTTTAGGTTTTTTAGATTCTTCCAAAACGGATTCTTTGGTTATTGTGTCCAAAAGGCGTTTTACCTGATCCTCGTTCAAAATGATTTTCAGTCTTTTTTGTTTTGTTTTCATAGCGCTATTTGTTTACCTATAAATAGTCTGAAATAAAAGAAAGGTGTCAATTTACAGGAAGTTTACCTGCTCAATTTTTCATATTGCTTATTGCTTGCTAATAAGTCATTCTTGAAATTAAAACAAAATCTAATTTACAACTTAAAATATAATTAATTGAAACATAAATTTTAACATAAAATTAAAAAAAAATGTTGTTACATTTGTCTTGTGAATAAACAGATACACATACTCATCATAATTCTAGCGATTGGTTTCTTTATGCTTCCAGATTCTACTTATGCGTGTGGAACTAAAGCAGAAAAATCGTGTTGCAAAAAGGAAACAACTTCTAAAACAGAAAAAAAAGACTGTTGCAAAAATAAACAATCAGAAGACAAAGACAATAGCTGTGGTGGAAAATGTGGTCATTCAAACTGCACATCATCTTCAGTAAACTTTAGCATAATTTCGTTGTACGAGATTGAATTTAAAAATGATATTTTTGCTTTTTCTATCGAAAAGCCAAAATTTTATCATTCAAAAACCTTCATTTCTTCGGATTATTCTTCCGTTTGGCTACCTCCTAAAATAAAATAATTCCAAACTTTGACAGCCATAAATCTGTCAAATCAATAGTAAATACTTTACTATCAAAATTATTTATTTAACACAAATTAAACTTTTATAATAATGAAACTAACATCAAATATATTGGTGGCAATCACGGTATTGTTATCATTCACATCCTGCAATGCACAAATTAAAAATGCAACAACTGAAACCGTTAAAATTTATGGAAACTGTGGAATGTGTGAAAAAACAATTGAGAAAGCAGGAAACCTTAAAGATATTGCCAAAATAGACTGGAACGTAGACACAAAAATGGCTACAATTACTTACGATACTAAAAAAACTAATCAAGATGAAATTCTTAAACGTATTGCTTTAAGCGGGTATGATAGTGATAAGTTTCTAGCTCCTGACGATGTTTATAATAATTTGCACGGATGTTGCCAATATGATAGAGTCGCAAAAGTCCCTGTAAATACTAGTGTGAATACAGAGAGCCATACCAATTACGAAAAGCAAACAGAAAAACCAAAAGCTGAGATTCAAGATTTAAATCAACTAAAAGTAGTTTTCGACAATTATTTTGCCTTAAAAGATGAATTAGTAAAAACAGATGGTAACACAGCATCTGCAAAAGCAGCAACATTACTTTTAACAATTAACAAAGTTGAAATGCAAACTTTAAAAACTGAAGAGCATAATGTTTGGATGAAAATTGTTAAAAACATAAAAGAAGATGCTGAACATATATCTGACACAAAAGATATTAAACATCAAAGAGAACATTTTGTCACGCTTTCAAAAAATATTTATGATTTAATCAAAGTTTCAAAACAAGAAACTCCCACTTATTATCAATTTTGCCCAATGGCTAATAATGGAAAAGGTGCTAACTGGTTAAGTAAAGAAAATACAGTTAAAAATCCTTATTATGGTTCAATGATGTTGAATTGTGGGAAAGTTATAGAAACTATCAAATAAATGAAAAAGATAATCATTTTACTTACCCTTTTTACTTTTACAATTCAAGCACAAGTAAAAGTTGGTGATACAATCCCAGCTTTTACTTTATTCGATACTAACGATAATAAAGTTCAAAGTGACACTTTTAAAAACAAAATTATTCTCATCGATTTTTGGGCATCGTGGTGCACACAAAGCTACTTGGATAGAATTTTCGCAGGATGTAATAATAAACTCGCAATTAGTTCCTAAAGGTAAGTATGGGTTTTTTACCATTCCTGATAAAAAAGAATGGACGATTATACTGAATAAGGATTGGGATATGCATCTAGCCGATAACTACAATTCAGAAAATGATGTGATTAGGCTCAAAGTAAATCCAAATAAAAATAAAGATATTACAGAGGCTCTGACCTATAAAGTAAAATCTTTAAATAATAAAAAAGGGCAAGTTAGTATATGTTGGGAATACCTGACTGTTTCATTCCAATTTGAAAATTTTTAAAATAGTTTTTAGAACCTACAAAATAATGAAACTCTACATCAAAAATATGGTCTGCAGCCGTTGCAAAATGGTTGTAAAGTCCGAGTTAGAAAAACTTGGACTTTCACTACTTTCTGTCGATTTAGGCGAAGTGGCAACCGTTGAAACAGTTTCAGAAACTCAAAAGAAGAAAATACAAAAGCAATTAAAACCGCTTGGTTTTGAATTAATAGACGATAAAAAAAGCAGAATTATTGACAAGATTAAAACATTGATTATTGATTTAGTACATAATAAGAATAATGATATTAACGTCAATCTATCTGAATACTTGTCAAGCCACATCTTTCAAGATTACAGCACTTTAAGCAATCTGTTTTCAGAAGTAGAAAACACGAGTATCGAAAAATATTTCATAAATCAAAAAATCGAGAAAGTAAAAGAACTACTAATGTATAACGAAATGACTTTAAGTGAAATTGCTTGTCACCTCAATTACAGTAGCGTTTCCTATTTAAGTAACCAGTTCAAGAAAGTAACAGGCTTTTCGCCTACCTACTTTAAGCAATTGAAGATTAATAAGCGAAAACAAATTGAAGATTTATAAATGTTACAAATCAAAGCCAAAATTTAGCAACAATAAAAAAGTACAAGTGCCGAGATTTGCAACAGTATAAACAAACAATTAAAATTTAAAAAAATGGTACACCAATATCAAGTAATAGGAATGACTTGCAGTAGTTGCGAAGCCAAAGTAAAATCGGCTTTGCTAACTATCGAAAATATTAATGATGTTGCCGTTTCAAAAGATTTAGAAACCGCAACTATCACAATGGATAAACATATTGCATTATCCGACTTGCAAAAAGTTTTAGACAACAAATACCAAATAGCAGCAATCAATCATAACGAAATTGCAGAACAAACAAAATCGTGGTTTGACACCTACAAACCCATTTTACTAATATTTTTCTACATTACAGTAGTTACAACATTAGTACAAACACAAAATACAAAATTCGATTTTATGCAAGCAATGAGACATTTTATGTCAGGTTTCTTTCTAATTTTTTCTTTTTTTAAATTACTAAACCTTAGAGGTTTTGCCGAAAGTTATGTGATGTACGATGTTTTAGCAAAACAAATTCCAGTTTGGGCGTATCTGTATGTATTCATCGAATTAGGTTTAGGAATTGCTTTTCTAATCAATTTCAATCCAATCCTTACTAATTCAATTACAGTAATTGTAATGAGCATTAGTATCATTGGTGTTTTACAATCAGTACTAAACAAAAAGAAAATTCAATGTGCGTGTCTGGGTGCAGTTTTCAATTTACCAATGAGTACGGTGACTATTATAGAAGATGCTTTGATGATTGCTATGAGTGGAATTATGTTATTTATAATGATATAAGAAAAACCTAAATGAAAAATAAAAAAATAAATAAAATATCAATAGTACCCACAGCAATATTGATATTGTTTCTATCTCAATCTATTTTCGCTCAAAAAATTGTACGTTACGATTTATACGTTCGCGATACAATAGTAACTTTTGGCGACAAACCAAAACGTGCTATTGCAGTAAACGGACAAATCCCGATGCCAACATTAACATTTACAGAAGGCGATATTGCCGAAATTTATGTACACAACGAGTTAAAAGAAAGTACCTCATTGCATTGGCACGGATTGATGTTACCAAACAAAGAAGATGGCGTTCCTAATTTGACCCAAATGCCAATAGAACCCAATACTACGCACAAATATACTTTTCCAATTATACAAAACGGCACACATTGGTATCACAGCCATTCAGGTCTACAAGAACAAATCGGAATGTACGGAAACTTTGTTATGCTCAAAAAAGAAACCGACCCAACTTTTAGAAAAGGAATAGACGATTTACCAACAGTTCCCATCATTCTAAGCGAATGGACAGATGTAAATCCTAATAATGTTCACCGAATGTTGCACAACGCAACCGATTGGTTCGCTATTCAAAAAGGCACGACTCAAAGTTATGCCGAAGCAATTCAACAAGGACATTTCAAAACCAAAGTTACCAACGAATGGAAAAGAATGAACGCAATGGACGTGAGCGATGTGTATTACAATAAATTTTTAATAAACGGAAAAAACGAAAGCCAATTGTCGCGATTTAAAGGTGGCGATAAAGTCCGTTTAAGAATTTCAAACGGTGGTGCATCAACCTACTTTTGGCTAACGTATGCAGGCGGAAAAATTACGGTTATTGCCAATGATGGTAATGATGTCGAACCTGTAGAAGTCGATAGATTAATTGTCGCAGTTTCCGAAACCTATGATATTATTGTAACCATTCCAGCCGACAAAACCGCTTACGAACTTTTAGTAACTTCGGAAGACCGAACTAAATCTGCATCATTATATATAGGAGATGGCATCAAACAACTTACTTCCGCCTTACCAAAATTAAAATATTTTGAAGGTATGAAAATGATGAACGATATGATGAAAATGAATGGCAATCTTGACGATATGGGAATGAGTATGTCCTACAATCAAATGGATATGAACGTAGTAATGTATCCCGAAATCACAGGCGAAGCAAAAAGCAAAAGCGACAAAATGGGCGGAATGAAAATGACCGAAGACGATTATAATAGTAATAAACTTTCGGAAATTGTAACGCTAAATTACGCAATGTTAAAATCCCCAACCAAAACAACACTTCCAAAAGACGCACCAATAAAGGAACTAAAATTTGAACTAACAGGAAATATGAACCGTTACGTTTGGAGTTTAAACAATAAAGTAGTTTCCGAAACCGATAAAATTTTAATCAAAAAAGGCGAAAATGTACGCATCACTATCTACAACGGCTCAATGATGCGACACCCAATGCACTTGCACGGACACGATTTTAGAATTATAAACGGGCAAGGCGATTACGCACCACTCAAAAACATCATTGACATTATGCCGATGGAAACCGATATTTTAGAATTCAACGCCAATGTTGAGGGTGATTGGTTTTTTCATTGTCATATCCTTTACCATATGATGGCAGGAATGGGCAGAGTTTTTACCTATGAAAATCAAGCACCAAACCCATTAATTCCAAATCCAAAATTAGCACAACGAAAATTATTTGCCGAAGACCGAAAATTTCATTTTATGGGAGAAAATGATTTTGCAACAAATGGAAACGACGGAATGGCAATGTTTAGCAACACACGTTGGAGCATTGGCACAGAATGGCGATTGGGTTATAATGATATGCACGGCTACGAAACAGAAACTCATATTGGGAGATACATTGGCAAGATGCAATGGATTATGCCTTTTGTAGGTTTCGATTGGAGATACAGAAAAATTGGAAATGGCGAAACAGAAAAAAACCTTTTTGGACAAGAAGGCACCAAAGACGAACGATCTGATTTTAGTGCAGGATTAGAATATACAATGCCAATGCTCATAAAAGCACAAGCCGAAGTTTTTACAGATGGAAATTTCAGATTACAATTTGAACGAATGGACATACCTGTTTCTAAAAGAATAAGAATGGATTTGATGTGGAATACCGATAAAGAATATATGGCAGGTTTACGATACATTATCAAAAGAAATTTTAGTGTCAGAACACATTACGATAGTGATATGGGGTTAGGTTTTGGAATGAATTTTAATTATTGAAAGATATAAAAGTCTTTGTGGAGAGTTTATAACTAACCATTTCTAATAAATCGATATAATTTTAATCGTTAATCTTACTCCAAATAGTGTTGGAAGAGAGTAAAACCATGCTTAAACCATGCTCAAAAAAAAAGGTTCCAAGAAATGAATCTTGAAACCCTTGATTTTACTAGTGGTCCCACCTGGGCTCGAACCAGGGACCACCTGATTATGAGTCAGGTGCTCTAACCAACTGAGCTATAGGACCGGTTAAGAGTGTGCAATATTACTACTATTTTTAATTTGCCACAACTATTTTTAAAGTAGAATTGAAAAAACTAATGGTTTCAAAAATCCACAAAACGAAACCGCTTGATTTTGAAGAAACTATTAGCGAATCTCCTGACACAATTCAATCAAGACGCCATTCGTGCTTTTAGGATGTAAGAATGCTACTAACTTATTATCGGCCCCTTTTTTAGGTGTTTCATTCAATACCACAAAGCCTTCATTTTGAAGTCGAGCAATTTCTGAAACTATGTCTTCTACATCAAAGGCAATATGATGAATGCCTTCGCCTTTTTTCTCGATAAACTTGGCTATAGGACTCTCTGGATGGGTCGCGGCCAATAATTCAATTTTATTGGGTCCGTTCAAAAAAAACGAGGTGGTTACCCCTTCGCTTTCGACTACTTCGGATTTATAAGCAGGAGCGCCAAACAATTTTTCAAAAAGAGTGTTGGACATCTCTAAATCCTTCACCGCTATTCCAACATGTTCTATTTTTCTCATAATTTTGACTTCAATTACGGTTTAAAAATACAGAATTTCAAACCAAATTCCGAATCGATAGGGTATAATATTTCTATAAAAAGTTTCCATTCCATTAAATATAGTTGTTATTTTGTGGCAAGTAATTTTTTAATTTGTTATGGGCAAGTCCTTTTTTAAATATTGTATCGGTGTAGTACTAATTGTCCTAGCTAGTTGTGCCAAAAGAGGCAACATCACTGGCGGCGCAAAAGACACCATCGCACCCGTTTTAAAAGCTAGTTTCCCAAAAAACTTCAATACCGAATTCAAAGGCAAAACCATCAAACTTACCTTTGACGAATTTATCAAGTTAAAAGACTTAAAAAAACAACTCATTATTTCGCCACCTATGAAAAATGAGCCGTTGATATTTCCTAGCACACCTAGTAAAAATATTAGCATAACTATTAACGATACCCTTCAAGACAATACAACCTATAGTTTTAACTTTGGACAAAGTATAACCGACAATAATGAAGGTAATCCATACAGTCAATTCAAATACATTTTCTCTACTGGAAAAACAATTGATTCTTTAGCTATCGGCGGGAAAGTAAAAGACGCCTACTTCAAGGAGGTAGAGCCCTTTGTTTCTGTAATGTTATATGATGTAAGTAACAACTACACCGACTCGATTGTATACAAACAAACACCCCGTTATGTTACCAATACGCTAGACAGTTTAAAGACGTTCAAACTAGAAAATCTAAAAGCCGGTAAATACCTTTTGGTAGCGATGAAGGATTACAATTCCAATAATAAATTTGATCCTAAAAAAGACAAAATTGGTTTTTACAAGCAATTTATTACTGTTCCTAACGATACCGTTTACGAACTCGAATTATTCAAAGAACAGTTGCCTTTTAAAGCTTACAAACCAACTCAAGCGTCAGGAAATCGATTGCTATTGGGTTATGAGGGAAATCTGAAAACAAAAACAAACAGGCCGAAAATCGTTTTGAAAAACAAAGATCAAATACTTCCAGCGGTAATTACACAATTACCTAAAAAAGATTCGCTGCAAATTTGGTATAAACCCATCAAAACAGATTCTTTAGCAATTGCAATTGCACAAGGCAACTACCAAAAAGATTTTACTTTTAAAGTGAAAGACCAAAAAAAAGATACTTTAAATATTAAAATTGGCCAACAAGGTAGTCTAAGAGAAAAAGATTATTTTACTTTGGAAAGCGCTACACCTTTAGTGCAATTTGACACAAGCAAAATGAGTTTGGTGAACAAAAAATCAGAAGCTATTTCATTTACTACTGAATACGATGAGTTCCAACAATTACTTCATTTGAATTTCAAAAGAGAAGCGGATGAAGAATACCAATTCCAATTAAAAACCGGAGCGGTAACTGATTTTTTTGAAAAAGCAAATGACAGTTTGAATTTTAAAATCAACCCCAATTCAATAGAAAGTTATGGGAATCTACTAGTAAACCTACAAAATGCAAAACGATTTCCAATCATTATTGAACTAACAAATGACAAAGGCGAGGCTTTAATTTCTGAATACACGGCAAAAAATACTAGTATAAATTTCAACCTAATTCTGCCTGCAAAATATACCCTGCGTGCCATTTACGACGACAATAAAAACAAGGCGTACGATCCGGGGAATTTTATGGCAAAACAATACGCCGAAGAAGTAATTTATTTTTCTAAAGAAGTAGACGTTCGTGCTAATTGGGATGTGGTACAAGCTTTCGATTTAAGCATTCCCTATACGCCAGAGCCAAAATTAAAAATCAAACCAAAAAAAGGAGCTAAAAAAACGGGATTATAACAATTCGAAAGTGTCTTTATCCTTCAAAAAATCTAGCTTTTTTCGAGTTTCAATCAACGAATTCTTGTCTATTTCAGCTATAAAAACACCCTCGGTTGTTTGAGGTTCAATTACCGGATTTCCTAAATAGTCTACAATTTGACTATGGCCAACATACTCTAAATTATTGTCATCAACTCCTAAACGATTGACACCAATAGTATAACTCATATTTTCAATGGCACGTGCTTTCAATAAAGTGTCCCAAGCATTAATTCTTGTTTTAGGCCAATTGGCTACATAAATAAGTAAGTCGTAATTTTCGGTGTTGCGAGAAAAAACTGGGAAGCGCAAATCGTAACAAATCAATGGACAAATGTTCCAACCTTGGTATTCAAAAATTAATTTATGTTTGCCGCTGGTATAGCTTTGGTCTTCTCCAGCCAAAGTGAACAAATGACGTTTATCATAAAACTGTATGTCTCCTGAAGGAAAAACAAATAGCAATCTGTTATAATAGTTTCCCTTCTCATTAATCACTAAACTTCCTGTTATAGCAAAATTTTTGGCTTTCGCCAATGATTGCATCCATACAATTGTTTCTCCCTGCATTGTCTCTGCAACACGTTCTGGCTGCATCGTAAAGCCTGTGGTAAACATCTCGGGAAGTACAATCAAATCAATACCTGCTTCCAATGTATTAATTTTTTGCTCAATATTTGCTCGATTCGATTTTGGGTCTTCCCAAACTAACGGAATTTGAATTAAAGCTATCTTCATTGTTAAAATACTATTTAAGCAGCTGCAAGGTATTCATTTTTCGAGAAAGTGTAATTTGTTCGTAATCGCCGACTAATTTAGGAGCTACAGTTCTATTGTTTACAACCCATTTTTTGTATTTCCCTTTTGGCTGTGAAAACACTACGGACCAACCCGTTGATTTTTGAGTAATCGCAAATTGATCTTTTGTTGCTTTTTGTACAAAACCAATCGAAATTTCATTGGAACCAATTGGAACATTTTCAATTTTTCCATTGGTCAATGCTTTCGGCAAAGATGGCTTTATTACTATTTCTTTTTTATAGGCCAAAGGTTGAATCCCAAAAAATTGTTTTACTATGGATTCCCCAAAAGCATATATATTCCATGCTTGAGTCATCATCCCATAATCCGGAGAAACTTCATATATAGAACCGGGCAAAGCATAACTAAAGGTTTTGGTTATCTTTTTTAATAATTGGTATGCTTCATCTGGACGACCATAATTATTTTCAGCTACAACTTGAACACCTGTTGGCAAAGTCATTACGGTTCCAGTATAGGTAAATTCTTTTTTATTTGCAGTTGATGCAAATGAATTTTCTTCTTTAATGGCCTCTTCATTACGATCAATTCCAGTAACAAACAAACCGAATGAATTCGTGAATTTTTGAGCTGTATTTAAAGCCAATACAGCCTGGTTCTTAGTGGCAATTCCCGTTTCCATCGGGGTATTGACTACCCAATTATGATACAATACAAATCCTTTTTTAGCGCTTGATGTATCCGACTGAATTTTCAGCTTGGCAGCTTGTAATTCTGTAACAGCCCATTTATTTTTCAATGTATCTGCTCTTACTATTGCCGCATCGGCCAATTGTAACGCTTGTTCTTTTGTCCCAATGAAATCTGCATAAGAATTAAACTCTTTTACCCAAAAATCAGTATTAATTTTTTCTCTGAGTACATCTGCTCTGTTTTGATACGCTATTGATAACGGTTCTTTTCCAACTAATTTTGCCATTTTACTAGCATCAGAAAACGCTTTTTGAGAATAAACTGCGACATCTATCATTTCCGAATTTAAACCGTGAATTTCCATCATCCCACTTCCATCAGGAATAGCATTCCCATCAGCATCGTTTTTATCTATCAACCATGTCAATCCCTTTTCAACCGCAGGAAAATAGTGGCTTAAAAATGCTTTATCTCCTGTCCAACAATACACGTCCCAGATCAAGGATACAAATTGAGGTGTTTCGCAAACATTCCCTAAATTATACACTGCTCCATTAGTAGAAACTTCGTGAACAATCCTGCCATTACCATTGTTTTTTTCTGAAACCTTGTGAAGTAAATCAATAGAACTATATGTCAAATCTTTGCGACCTGTTGCAATTAATCCTTTTAGAGAATAGGCCATGTCGCCGCCAAACCACCAAGGATAATCAGGTAGTCCAGCTACCATGCCTTTGCCCATTCCGGCTACATTTACCGTTAACCAATCCGAATTATATTTCAACCATCTGAATGCCGTTGATAGTTCTTTATCATTTAAAGTTACCTTCGATTTTTCGTTTAATTGCAAAAGTCGTTGCTTCTTTTTCTGAATTAATTTAAACGCATTTGCTCGCACATTTGTATAGGCTTGGGTTGCTTCTGATTTACTTTTTGAAGATCCTGAAATTATAAAGGGAACACTAAATACTCCGTTTGGTTTTAGCATAATCGAATATTGGGTAGATGTTTTAGAAGTGTTGGGCTTGTGTAATTTGGCACCCAAATCTTTTGTGCTATTCCCTTCAAGCGGACTTCCATATACTGTGTACCATGAATTATTAGCATCTTTTACTACCCAGTAGCGATTTTTACTGTCATAGTTTGATTGGTCTTTACCATCAATCATAACGGTTCGTTCTCCCAACCAAACAGGCATTAGGTTCGAAATTGCTTTGATTTCAAATTGAAGTAATATCGGCTTATTGGTTCTATTCTTTAGTACATATTCTATATAAATGACGCCCATATTATCAGGAACAAATTGGACTCTTTCCATTGTAATTTGATCAGAAAAAGTGTTGTAAAGGTGTTTGTTGCCAAAAGGATAATTGATAAACGCATCTGCTTTATCTAAATTAAAATGTTCCTTACCATAGGAAATACTAGCCTCGAAACCGTCTAATAATTTTATTGGATGATGCCAAATACCCCCCATCTCACCTTTGACATGCCAACCCAAATCAGGAAAAGTTCCGTCTTGATTTCCCACCATATACAATTGATCTCCAGCGGTATTGAATGGAGTAGCTAAATGCTGTGGTTTCCCTTTGATGCTTTCCGTTTTATCGAAGACAGAAACGATAGATTTTGAAGTTTGGGCGTTTCCTTTCAACACAATAAATAGAAGAATTCCGCAATAAAAAAGCTGTTTTAAAGAAATCATAGCAGGAGTATTTTTTTTAAAAGTACAAAATTTAGTATTGATAAATAAAAAAACGCATTCCGGAATGGAATGCGTTTTTTATTATAAAAAAGGTAGTAGATTACTTTACGCTAGCTACTAAATATTCTCTATTCATACGAGCGATATTCTCTAGTGAAATTCCTTTTGGACATTCTACCTCACAAGCTCCTGTATTGGTACAGTTACCAAATCCTTCTTCGTCCATTTGACGCACCATGTTCAATACACGGTTAGTGGCTTCCACTTTACCTTGAGGCAATAAAGCATATTGAGATACTTTGGCACCTACGAAAAGCATTGCCGAACCATTTTTACAGGTAGCAACACACGCACCGCAACCAATACAAGCTGCTGCTTCAAATGCTTTATCTGCATCCTCTTTTGCAATTGGCGTTGCATTCGCATCAATTGTGTTGCCTGAAGTATTTACAGATACGAAACCACCCGCTTGTTGGATTCTATCAAAAGCGCTTCGGTCTACCACTAAATCTTTGATTACTGGAAACGCTCTACTTCTCCATGGTTCTACAAAGATAGTATCGCCATCCTTGAACATACGCATGTGTAATTGACAAGTGGTTACCCCTGAATCTGGTCCGTGAGCGCGACCGTTAATGAATAACGAACACATACCGCAAATTCCTTCACGACAATCGTGATCAAAGGCGATTGGTTCTGTTCCTTCATTGATTAATTGCTCATTCAATTGGTCTAACATTTCCAAGAATGAACTCGCTGTAGAAACCTCGTTTAATTTGTAAGTTTCTAATTGCCCTTTGGCTTTAGAGTCTTTTTGACGCCAAATTTTAAGGGTTATATTGATGTTTTTTGCTGAAGACATAATTTTAATTATTTATAATTTCTAGCTGCAATTTTGATAAACTCGTATTTCAATTCTTCTTTGTGAAGCTCAGCCTGAGTGATGTCATCACCTTTGTATTCCCAAGCACCCACAAATGAGAAGTTTTCATCATCACGCAGTGTTTCACCTTCTGCATCTTGATATTCTTCACGGAAGTGACCTCCACAAGATTCATTACGTTGTAAGGCATCCATTGCCATCAATTGACCCAAGTCAATAAAGTCAGCTACACGAAGTGCTTTCTCTAATTGTGGATTCAATTCATCGGCGCTACCTGGTACATTTACTTCTTTGTAGAATTCGGCTTTCAAAGCTGCAATTTCTTCAATCGCTGCTTTTAATCCTGCTTCGTTTCTACCCATACCCACTTTATTCCACATAATCAATCCCAAACGTTTGTGGAAATGATCCACAGATTTAGAACCTTTATTATTTAAGAATTGGTGGATGGTCTCTTTAACTCTGTTTTCTGCTGCTTCAAATTCTGGCAAATCAGTTGATATTTTTCCGGTACGAATATCATCTGCCAAATAATTTGAGATGGTATAAGGTAATACGAAATAACCGTCAGCCAAACCTTGCATCAAAGCCGAAGCTCCTAAACGGTTGGCTCCGTGATCTGAGAAGTTAGCTTCTCCGGCTACGAAACAACCTGGAATTGTAGATTGTAAGTTATAATCCACCCAAACTCCACCCATAGTATAGTGCACTGCTGGATAGATTTTCATTGGCGTTTCGTATGGATTTTCATCGGTGATTTTTTGGTACATGGTAAACAAGTTACCGTACTTTTCTTTCAACCATTCTTTTCCTAAAGTAGTAATTTCTTCTGCTGTTGGATGGTGATTTCCTTTGGCGAAAGCCGCTTGTTTTCCCTTGCTTTGAATCTCAGAAGAGAAATCCAAATAAACTCCTTCATTCGTATCGTTAGCCTCAATTCCTTTACCCTCGTCACATACTTCTTTGGCAGCTCTTGAAGCCACATCACGTGGTACTAAGTTTCCAAATGCAGGATATTTTCTTTCTAAGAAGTAATCTCTTTCTTCTTCAGATAATTGAGTTGGTTTTAATTTTCCAGCGCGAATTGCTTCGGCGTCTTCTTTTTTCTTTGGTACCCAAATACGACCTGAGTTACGTAATGACTCTGACATCAAGGTCAATTTGGCTTGGTTTGTCCCGTGAACTGGAATACAAGTTGGGTGAATTTGAACAAAACATGGGTTAGCAAATAAAGCCCCTTGTTTGTGAACTTTCCATCCTGCTGTTACGTTACTTCCCATCGCATTAGTAGATAGGAAATAAACGTTTCCATATCCTCCTGAAGCAATAACTACAGCATGAGCTGAATGTCTTTCAATTTCACCTGTAACCAAGTTACGAGCAATAATTCCACGTGCTTTCCCGTCTACTTTTACCAAGTCTAACATTTCGTGACGATTGAACATTTCAATACGTCCCAATCCAATTTGTCTTGACAAAGCAGAATAAGCTCCTAATAATAATTGTTGTCCGGTTTGACCTGCGGCATAAAACGTACGTTGTACTTGCGTTCCACCAAAAGAACGGTTGTCTAACATTCCGCCATATTCTCTAGCAAAAGGAACTCCTTGTGCCACACATTGGTCAATAATATTTCCAGAAACCTCAGCTAAACGGTGAACGTTAGCTTCACGAGCTCTGTAATCTCCCCCTTTGATGGTATCGTAAAATAATCTATAGGTACTATCACC
This sequence comes from Flavobacterium ammoniigenes, assembly GCF_020886055.1. Classification (NCBI taxonomy): domain Bacteria; kingdom Pseudomonadati; phylum Bacteroidota; class Flavobacteriia; order Flavobacteriales; family Flavobacteriaceae; genus Flavobacterium; species Flavobacterium ammoniigenes. The sequence continues at coordinate 477,605 of NZ_AP025184.1, forward strand.
ATCATTTTGATAGTTTTTTGCTGCGTTGATTCCCCCTTGTGCTGCAATAGAGTGCGCACGACGTGGTGAATCTTGGAAACAAAATGCTTTAACATTGTATCCCATTTCTGCAAGAGAAGCAGCAGCAGAGGAACCTGCTAAACCAGTACCAACAACGATAATATCAATTTTTGGTCTATTGTTTGGCGCTACTAATTTTAAATGGTCTTTATAATCAGTCCATTTCTGTGAAATGTGACCTTCTGGTATTTTAGAATCTAACTTCATAATATCTTCTGATGTTGATTTATTTTAAGAAAAAGTGAATGTAAACTGGAATAATAGCAAACAAAAGCGGTACGATAATCGCAAATGCAGCTCCTGCTTTTTTAATCGCAGGGGTGTATTTTGGATTATTCAAACCAAGCGATTGGAAAGCACTTTGGAATCCGTGTAGTAAGTGAAATGCTAATGTAAACATAGCTAGTACATACAAGATAGTTGCAATTAAACCTGTTTTTGGATCTTTAAAGAACGCAACAGTGATTTTGTGCAAATCTTTGTATCCTTCTTTAATTTTAACATTGGCAGCAGCGTCGAAAAATTCGGTTCTGTTTTCAATTTTAACCATTTGTTGATCAACCTGAGCTTTAGGAAGGTAACCTCCGTCAGTAGTCAAATAAAACTCTTGTTGTTGTCCTGCTTGAGCAATAGTTATTGTTTGCAATGGCATGTTTTTGTCAAAATGCATTACCGCCCAGAAATTGACCATATGTGTTACAATAAATACTAAAATAACAGTTCCTAAAACCGCCATATTTCTTGATGAAAATGAACTTGATGAACCGTCTGTTTTTGCATAAGCAACTGGCCTTGCTTTTTTGTTTTGAATAGTTAACACAATTCCATCAATAGCATGGAATAAAATAGAAATATAGGTAACGTAAGATAATATTTTCACGGCTGGGTTAGTCGTCATAAACAATGCATATTGATTAAAATGCAATGCATCGCTAAAGATTAATTGAAGATTCCCTGCTAAATGTCCTGATAGGAACAAACATAAAAATAAACCTGTAAAAGCCATCCAATATTTCTTTGCAATAGAAGACTTTAGAATTGCAGATTTTGCCATAATAATTTGAATAAATTTTTATTAAATAGTGTGACAAAAATAGGAGAAATCCAATTCAACTACAACCTTTTCGTTGTTATTTATAATGATTTTAAAGTGTTTTAGCGAAAACCCTAATAAATTGATAATTATCAAGGCTTGAAACTAAATTTGATTAAACATTTCCTAATAAAAATTAAATTGAAAATTCGTATTTATCAGCAGTATAATCCTTTAAAATTATTGAATTAATATTTTTTATTTGGATTTATTCTACATTCTGTAAAAATCAAAAAAAGACTAGTTTTATAGGCCTAAAAAAATTGGTATTCGAAGAGCGAATTTTAATTTTACCAATTCAAATAAAAAATAATGAAAATAGGAATTGACGCTATAGCTTTTGACGTTGCTCAACTGCATTTACCCATAAAAACATTGGCATATGCCCGAAATATCGAACCCGAAAAACTTGAAAAAGGCTTGGGTTTAATTAAAATGACCTTGCCAGACGTTCATCAAGACACAGTAGTTTTTGGCGCCAACGCCTTAACCAAACTAGTAGTAGACAACCAAATTGACTTGAACGAAATTGCTAGAATATATGTTGGTACCGAAAGTGCCATCGATAGCTCAAAACCCATTAGTTCGTTTTTAATTGCCTTAATGGAGCAAAAATTCGGAGAAGGTATTTTAGAAAATTGCGACGTAGTCGATTTTACTTTTGCGTGTATTGGCGGGGTAGACGCCTTGCAAAACTGCTTGGACTTTGTGCGACTTAATCCAACTAAAAAAGCCATTGTTGTTACCACTGATTTTGCCAAATACGATTTGAATTCGACTGGTGAATACACTCAAGGGGCAGGAGCATTGGCGATGTTAGTAGCCGCCGATCCTAAAATAATTGCTTTCGAAAACGAATGGGCCACTAGCACTAAAGGCGTTTTTGATTTTTTCAAACCCTACCGAACAATTTCAAAAGAAGCCATCACTGGCAACAACGAAAACAAGGTTTGGTTTGACAATTTAGAAGCCGAAATAGAAATCCACAAAGACCAACCTGTTTTTGATGGACAATATTCCAATCAATGTTATATGGATCGTACACGCAATGCCTACTTTGCATTCAAAAAACTACTAAACACAAATGAAACATTATACGCTACTTGGGAAAGCATCATCATGCACTTGCCGTATTCGTTTCAAGGGCGTCGCATGCTATCAGAAATTTATGCACTTGACGCAGCAAACCCAATTTTGACAGGGAATGAATCAACTGCCGATTATCAAAATAAATTGAAAGAGGTGAGTAAATCTGATGAATATCGTGCATTTGTAAACCAAAAATTACAGCCTGCCGAAATTGCCTCTTCACTAATAGGAAATTTATATACTGGCTCTATTTTTATGGGATTCCTGTCTACTTTAGCCCATTTTGCCAACACTAGTTCAACTATTACAGGGAAAAAATTCGGATTCTTAGCCTATGGAAGTGGTTCCAAATCAAAAGTGTTTGAAGGCACCATTCAAGCTGATTGGAAATTGGCTGTGGCCAAAGCACAACTGTTTGAAACATTGGAACAAAGTCATGAAATTGATTTTACTACTTACGAAAAATTGCATAAAAAAGAGCAGAAACTAAGTGTGAAGACTCCAAAAAGCGAATGGGTACTAGACCGAATTGAAAATGAAAATCCAAATCTAATTGGTGCTAGATATTACAAATGGATTGATTAGATTTGTATTCTAATAAATTCTAATTCGTATGAAATACCATCCAATAGACCGCAATTTATATATAAAAAACCGCGCTAAATTCACGGCTCAAATGAAGCCGAAAAGTGTAGCCGTTTTTAATTCGAATGATATTTACCCTATCAGTGCCGATAGCACCATGCCATTTGCACAACACCGCGATATCTTTTATCTAAGTGGTGTAGATCAGGAAGAAAGTATTTTGTTATTGTTTCCAGACGCACCCTATGAGCATCAAAGAGAGATGCTTTTTTTGAGAGAAACTAACGATCATATTGCGGTTTGGGAAGGTGAAAAATTGACCAAAGAACGTGCTTTTGAAGTGTCTGGAATTAAAACCGTGTATTGGTTAACCGAATTTGAAAAAGTGTTGTTTGAATTAATGACACATTCTGAAACGATCTATATCAACACCAATGAACATTATCGTGCTACTGTAGAAACGGAAACTCGCGAAGCCCGTTTTGTAAAATGGTGGAAAGAAAAGTATCCCGCTCATGCCGTAGCCAAAAGCAATCCGATATTGCAACGCCTTCGTTCGGTAAAAGAAAATGTAGAATTGGAGTTAATTCAAAAAGCCTGCGATATTACTGAAAAAGGATTTAGAAGAGTTTTATCTTTTGTACAACCTGAGGTTGCTGAATATGAAATCGAAGCCGAATTTGCACACGAATTCCTTCGCAATCGTTCCAAAGGTTTTGCGTATACTCCCATTATCGCATCGGGAAACAATGCCAATGTATTACACTATATTGAAAACAATCAAGTCTGTAAAGCAGGCGATTTGATTTTGCTAGACGTAGCGGCTGAATATGCCAACTATTCAAGTGATATGACAAGAACGATTCCCGTTTCAGGTCGTTTTACTGAAAGACAAAAAGCAGTTTACAATGCCGTTTTACGAGTAAAAAACGAAGCAACACAAATGCTAACGCCGGGTACTTTATGGAAACAATACCATGTTGAAGTTGGCAAAGTAATGACATCTGAACTATTAAGTTTAGGTTTGATTGACAAAGCCGATGTACAAAACGAAAATCCGGATTGGCCTGCTTATAAAAAATATTTTATGCACGGCACGTCTCACCACATGGGATTAGATACACACGATTACGGAATTTTGACTGAGCCGATGCAAGCCAATATGGTGTTTACCGTAGAACCTGGAATATACATACCTGCAGAGGGCTTTGGTATACGTTTGGAAGATAATGTGGTCATTCAAGAAAAAGGATCTCCTTTCAACCTGATGCGTAACATTCCAATTGAAGTAGAAGAAATTGAAAGTTTGATGAATGCTTAAATTGAAGAAAAAATAGACCCAAAACGGTTTGCGAAAGTAAGCCGTTTTTTATTTGAATAAGTCAAACTGTACGCAATTTATAGTACATCATTTGAAAAAACTTTGTGCTCTTTGTGTTTATAATTTACCTTTGCAACAATGAAAACAACCCATTTCAAAAACACCATAATCAGCTACACCGACCAAGGCAAAGGAACGGCAGTAGTCTTATTACATGGGTTTTTGGAAAACAAAAAAATGTGGGACGCTTTTATCCCAGAATGGAGCAAAAAATTCCGAATTATCACAATTGATTTATTGGGACATGGCGAAACGGGATGTATGGGGTATGTGCATTCCATGGAAAACAACGCCGATGTTGTTCATGAAGTTCTAGCTGAATTACGTATACGAAGAGCAATTCTAGTAGGGCATTCTATGGGTGGTTATGTCGCTTTGGCTTTCGCTGAATTGTATCCCGATATGATGAAAGGTTTAGTGCTTTTAAACTCCACTTCAAGAGCCGATAGTAACGAGCGAAAAACCAATCGAGATCGCGCAATCAAAGCGGTAAAACAGTCGTTTCAAAATTTCATTTCCTTGTCCATCTCCAATTTGTTTAGTGAAGAAAACAGAGAGCGTCTTTCGGAATCTATTGAAAATGTAAAAAAAGAGGCGCTTAAAACCCCTTTGCAAGGAATTGTAGCCTCATTAGAAGGAATGAAAATTCGAATTGACAGAGAAGTTTTATTGCATTTAACCCCTTATCCTAAACTATTAGTGTTAGGAAAAAAAGACCCTGTTTTAAACTTTGAAGAAACCAAAGAACAAATTGAAGACACACAAGTGCAATTGTTGAGTTTCCCTGACGGGCATATGTCGCACATTGAAAATCAAGATGCACTGCGTGTCGCATTAATGGCGTTTTTTAAATCAGTGAAATCCTAATTTATTTTTTCTTTAAACGGAATTGTTTCGTCCAAAATTTCAGAAAGTAACAGGACAATTTGTTCTAAATAATGATTTAGAATTTCTTCCTCTATATTTTTAGTTTCTTCTTTTCCTGATTTAAAATTGAAAGGCAAAAATCCTTCTTTTAGGTTTTTAAAGGAGATGATTCCAGCTTCAATTGGTACTCCTTTTGCTTCTTTCTCAAACATATAGGCATAGGCCAATACTTGGATGATTTTTTCGTTTTTAATATCGAGCGTCAAATCATCCCAACTGCGTAAAGCGACGGTTCCTTTTTCTACTTTTCCGGTTTTATAGTCAATAATTCGGATGACTCCATCACGGTTTTCAATTCGGTCTACATTTCCTTTGATCAAAACTGGAAAAGGCAATTTCGGATGTTCTAAAAGCCTTTCGTAGGTTTGTTCCAAAGCAATGATTTGAACTTGTTCTCCCTTTTTAACGCTTTCTAATTCTACTTTTAGAAAGTTAGACACATTGCGTTTAGCGACTTCAAAAGCCAATAAATTGCGGCCTTTTTTGATTTCGCCTTCTTTGTAGACTAATTTGAATTGCTTCAAAACTTCGACATCAATTTGCTTGAAGCATTGTTGTAAGTCCGACTCAGAAATCAATCTTCCAATAAAAGGCTCGTAAAGGGTTTTTAAAGTTTCGTGTATAATAGTTCCTAGCGTATTCAAGGCGATGCTTTCTTCTACCTCTTCCACTTCGCGAATGCGCAGTATTTTTTGAAAATAAAAATCTATTGGATTCCGAATGTATTTGGTCAATGCCGAAGGAGAAAAACCCTGCTCTGCAATTTCTTTTAAACGCAACATCACCGCCGCTGACTTTGGCACTTCCATAGGCACATAAGCCGTGTCCGGCAAAACTGCATTGTAAATTTCTTGCGTCAAAGTATGCTTGGGTTGTCTTTCAACATCCAGCTGGGTAATAAATCTGCTTTTTTCGCCAGCATCCATGCCTTCGCTTTCAGTGTTGTACAACAAATATATATTGGTAGCTCGTTGTAGTAAATGATAAAAGTGGTAGGTATAAATGGCGTCTTTTTCTTTGAAAGTGGGCAAGCCTAACTCGCGTTTCACATCATAGGGAATAAATGAATTCGACGATTTGCCGGCGGGAAATTTGCCCTCATTCATTGAGGTGACAATTACGGTATCAAAATCCAAAACCCTACTTTCTAACACACCCATAATTTGCAAGCCATTCAAAGGTTCGCCTTCAAAGGAAACTTCGGCCACATCAATCACTTGTTTGTAAATCGCATACAAGGTTTCAATTTTATCGATATGTTGGTGTTTGGAATAGTAGGTGATCAATTTATTAATCACTTTGAAAATAGCAAAAACAAACGCCTTTGTTATTTTTTCCTCTTCATTATCATTACTCAAATTATTTTTTAAAGTCTCTAGTAAATTAATAATTGTTTCCAAAACGGGCACTGCACCTGTTTCCCATTTTTTGAAAAGCAACAAAAACAATTCGCTAGGATTTGGGTTTAAATCCAATAATTTTTGGTGGGTTATAAACGTATAATTATTGGCATTAATGAGGCGCACTAATTCCCTTGTTTTGGCGTAGGGTTCTATTAATGGATGGGTCAATATATCCAAAACTTCTTTGTAATACAACACATATCCTTTGTTATTTCTTGACAAAGAATTGGTGTGCATTTTAAATAATTTGGCTACCAAAATTTGGGCTGGGTTATTCTTAGCCGAATATCCCATGGTTATATTCAAAGCACCCACCGAAGCCGGTAACGAATACATTAAAGGAACGAGCAAGCTTTCTTCACCCAAAACAACCGCTACTTTATCTAAGGATTTTTCAGGATGATTTTCAATAGTTTGTTCCAATATACTTCCTGCAATTTTGGCTTGCCCCACTGACTTTGGGGTACCAATAACTTGAATATTCTTTGTGGCTGAAAAATCATCTACAATCCATTCAAAAGGATGTGTTTTGTAGTACTTCCAATTTTCTTTAAATCGTCGTAAAAAGTGACCTGCATCATGATACGGATCGTTGAGAAAGGTTTGATCTGCATCCCAATATATTTTGGCTTGACCAACAGATAAAAGTTCTTGAACAATTTTTTCTTCGGCAGCATTTAAAGCATTAAATCCCGCAAAGACAAATTGTTTACTGGGAACGGTATTTAAAAAATGAATTAAATTTTGAACCGCTTCTCTATAAATTAACCCTTGGTATCCAATTCCTTTTGCTAGTAAATGATCGTATAATGATTGGTAATAGTTGGGCAACAACTTCCAAAAATCAATATAGTTTTCGAGTAATTGAGTTTTGTCTTCAACTTCAATACCCCATTTTTTAATATCCTCTATATCTTTCAAATAAGAAAGCACATGTGAGGGTTCTAATAAGTACCGATCAATTTCATTAAAATCTTGTAAAAGGGTTTTGGCCCAATTGGCAAACAATTCAAATGATTGTTGTTGAGCGCTTGGAGTAATGGACAAATAAACTTCATAAAATTCAAACAATTGTTCTATTGCATCTACAGAACGTATTCCAGCTATATGTTGAACAAAATCTTCAATACTTATTATTTCAGGAGAAATCACGGTTTGACTCAACTGATTTTTAACAGCTTCTATTAAAAAAACCTTGGCTCTTTTATTAGGTAGAACAATAACCGTATCTGATAATTGATCAGAATGGTTATCGATTAGTAGCGTAGCGATTTTGTTTAAAAAAGAAGTGTTTGTCATTCTATAAAAATAAAAAAACGCCCTGATAAATCAGGGCGTTTTCTAAAAAATATTTGAGGTGTATTATTTTTGTAATACTACTTCTGTTCTTCTGTTTTTAGCTTTTCCAGCTGCAGTTTTATTAGAAGCAACTGGTTTGCTTTCTCCATAACCAATAGCAGTTAAATTTTCAGCTTTCAAACCTCTTTCGATTAATGCGTTTCTAACAACATCAGCTCTTTCTTGAGATAATTTTTGGTTAGATACCTCTGAACCATCACTATCAGTATGTCCTTCAATACTAAATTTAGCAGTTGGATATTGTTTTAACAAAGTTGAAATCGACTCAATTTTAACCGGTACATCTTCTGATCTAAAAGTAGATTTACCTGTATGAAAGTAAATTGATTTTGCATCAGCACTAATTTTATCTAAGTCAGCCGCTGTTACTTCTGGACAACCTTTGTTGCTCAAAAGTCCCGCCACTTCTGGACAAGCATCATCTTTATCAGCTACGCCATCATTATCAGTATCTGGCCAAGGACAACCTGCGTTTTCTTTAGGCCCTGCAACAGATGGACATTTATCATCTTTATCTGCAATTCCATCTTTATCTGCATCTGGACAACCTTTTAAAGTAGCTAAACCAGCTACTTGTGGGCAGGCATCATCAGCATCAGTAATTCCATCAGCATCAGCATCTGGACAACCATTCAAAGCAGCTAAACCAGCAACCTCTGGACAAGCGTCAATTCCGTCAACAATTCCGTCACCATCTGTATCAGGACAACCATTGAATTGTTTCAATCCAGCAACTTCTGGACAAGCGTCTTCTTTATCATAAATTCCGTCTTTATCAGTATCAGTACCTCCAAATTTGAAAATCAATCCTGCAGTATGTTGAAAATAAGAAGGCGCATCAGGAATGCCAGCAGTTACTCTTTCTCCATATGATTTTTTATATTTTGAAGCTAATTCAAAACCTATATTTTCAGAAATCCAAAAAGTAACTCCAGCTCCTGTGTTAATGGTACCGTAGCTTGCATCTCCTAAAAATGTATAACCACCTCCTAAAGAAAGTGAAGGATCAATTACTTTTGATTTGATTAAAGATTGAAAACTGTATTTAAGAGTAGCATCAATTCCGTAATAAATTAAATCTCCAGGGTTTGAAACTACATATCCATTTGCTGAGCTATAGTTTACAAATTTATCGATTTTGTTTACTGAACCGGAAACACCAAATGAGAAATTGTCCCCAATATATTTATTTACACCAATGTAAGATATAGATGGAAGAATATTCCAGTTTTCTTTTATTGCAAATGGTTGCGAAAAATGGCGGTCTAGCCAGTTATTCCCTCCGCCAGCGCTTGTTTTAGTGTCAATTGCGTTAACTCCAAAAGAGAAAGCCCATGGATTGTTACTATCTTGTGCGTTTGAGCTTAAACCCAAAATCATCATTGTTACAACTACAATTTTGTTAAAATGTTTCATATTTGATTTATTAAATTACTTATAAGTTATTTATAACAAAAGTAGGGCGTAATTATTAAACAGCAAAATTATTATTTGGTTAAATATCCTACTTTGCTATTTATGAACAATTTAGAATCATTTAAATTATATCAATTAGATGTAATTAAAAAAAGCATCTTTATTAATAAAGATGCTTTTTTTAATTGTATGACTAATTTATAATTGCCTACTTTTCTCCAAATTTTACTACTAATCCTAATGAATGTTGCATCATTGAAGGCGCATATGCCGCTTTTAAAATTTCTCTTTCTTCAAATGATTTAACATATTTAGTAGCATATTCTAAACCTACTGTTTTTGATGCCCAATAAACAACTCCAATTCCAGGGCTAACTGTTTGATATGAGTTATCTCCTAAAGTAGAATAGCCTAATCCTAATGAAATTGAAGGGTCAATTTTTTCAGATTTTAAAGCAGATTTTAAACTATATTTAACAAAACCTTCTATTCCATAGTACTTAAGATCTCCAGGGTTAGATACTTTATATCCTGTGTAATCACGAGTAACATATTTAGATACTTTATTTAAAGATCCTGAAAGCCCAATAGAGAAATTATCTCCTACGTATCTTGATACTCCAACATAAGATAGCACAGGTAATACATTCCAATTATCTTTTACTGAATATGCTTGAGAAAAATGACCGTCAAACCAGGTACCACTTGGCCAATTGTTTCCGCCTCCTGCACTTGTTTTGGTATCCAAAGCATTTACTCCAAAAGAAACTGCCCATGGATTGTTACTATCTTGTGCCTGAGCATTTAATCCAACAATCAATACAACAGCAATGATAATTTTGTTAAGATGTTTCATAGTTTATTTTAATTTATGATTTCTATAATTAATTTTAAAATTCTTAACAAAAATAGAATCATATTTTAGAAAAGCAAAACATTTATCAATAAAATTCAAATCGGTTATTTTAAGCCCTATTTATATTCGTTGATTTGTATTTGAAATCCTCTAAAAATTCCTTTTGTTTTTTTTCATAAAATTAAACCTTTGATACAACTATTTGCCTTCCAATATAAATTAGCACTTTTTCAACTACTTCAAATCCCATTTGTTCAATCACATTTTGATAATGATTTAATTGTGTTATGTATTTTGGATTTGGAACACCTGTTTTATAATCCAATAAGAATACTTTTTTATCAGGAGTTACCACCATTCGATCCGGCTTGATAATTTTCCCTTCTTTTTGAATAATCGTTTGCTCATTTAATACCCTATTGCCTTCGGCGAAATGATTAATTAGCGATTCGTGATTTACGATTTCAAAAATTGTTTGATATACCACCTCCTTTTGACCAAGTTGAATCAATCCGTCTTCTATGGCTTTAACAATAGCTAAATCTACATCGTTTTTACATTTTACAAAGGATAAAATTTCGTGAATTACATTGCCGTACGCTATCGCTTCTTGCTGATGTGTTCCCCACATTAGCGCTTCTCGTTGTGCAATTTTTATATTCTTTGGATTCAAAACTTCATTTACAGAAGGAATTATTTTAGAACTATCTTCGTGTTTATCCTCTGAAGATAATTTGATTAAATTCCCAAACTCATATTCTAGAATTTCTTCTTTATAAACCCCTTGCTCCAATAAATAATTGACAAAAAAAGCACACATGTTGTTTTTCGGCACTTCTCCTTTACTCGAGAGATTTTTACTAGAAATAATATACAATTGCTCTTCGGCACGCGTTAAAGCAACATACAAAACATTAATATTATCTAGTAATTCTTCTTGTTTTTTAATCGTGTATAATTCTAATGCATCCCCGCCAAAACCTTCCACCGCACTGCTATTGTCAATTAATACTTTGGGCAATCCAACAGTTGCTTCTTCTGCATTCAGCCATAATTTATCTTTGGGTTTGCGGCTATAATCTTCTTCGGCAAAAGGCATAATCACCACCGGGAATTCCAATCCTTTGGACTTATGAATGGTCATAATTCGGACAGCATTAGTTCCTTCGGGCGACGGAATACTGAATTTATCGGCGCTTTTATCCCAAAAATCCAAGAAATCAGCAACTCCTGCTTGATTGCGAATGTCTCTTTCCAATACAATATCTAGAAAATACTGTACATAACTGGAAGTACGAAGTTTAGGATTCAAAAACTTACTCACCATAATCTCTACCGCTTCATACAAGGACTTTTTTCGGAGATTTTGAAAGGATAAATCCAAATTAAATTGCAATAACCAGTGTTCAAATTCAGTTTCATCAACCAGCTCTTTACCTTTAGCAATAAAATCATGCACCGGCAAATGGTCTTGAGCATGTAACCCCAAATAATGTAAAAAATGGGCTTTGGCATCTATATCCGAACTGTTTTTTAAGTATTTCAATACCTGAATAATGAAACGGACTTCAGTAGCGTTTTGGATCATTAAGGTTTCGGACGATAATAGCGGAACACCTTGCTCTGTCAAAAAATTAGCCACTGCAATTCCTTGTCCGCGTTTGCGAGTCAAGATGACAATATCTTTGTACTCAAAACCTTTTTCAAGTACTTGGTTGATCGTATCTAAAGTAGCTTGCACATACTTTTCGGTTTTATCAACTCCTACTTCTTCTGATTCTGCTGTATCCGGTAGGAACGAAATATTGACATAACCTCCTGTCTTGGAATTTACCTTTTGATGGCTGTGATTTTCATACAAATCTTTGTAATCCGGATGTTGGAATTCGTTAGCCAATTGCTTAAAAAAACTATTGTTGAATTCTATTATTTGTGAATACGAACGGTAGTTGTATTCCAATTGTGTTACTTTCTTGTCGGGATTGTTGAACGGATTTTGGTCTTTACTCAACTCGATAAATTGTTCCGCTTTTCCACCACGCCAGCGGTAAATGGACTGTTTAGGATCGCCCACAATCATCAAAGTCCCTTTATCTCCGTATTCATCTTGGCCTGAAAGCGCATTGTCAATAAGCGGAATCAAATTTTGCCATTGCATTTCCGATGTGTCTTGAAATTCGTCAATAAAAAAATGACGGTAGCGTTCGCCCAGACGCTCGTAAATAAATGGTGCCGGTTGGTTTTGAATTTCGCGGTGAATTAACGCATTGAATTCGGTTATGGAAAGAATGTTTTGTTCTTGTTGGATTTTGGCCAATTCATTACTCACCGTATTTAATAACGACAAAGGCGTGATGTTTTTTAAGAAGGCTTTGTAAAAATAAATTTTCTCAAACAAGGCATAGACTTTGGACAAAATGGACAACAAATCAGGAATAATTGCTTCAATCAATTCGCGATCTTGAGCTGTTTTGTTAATGGCAATATCGTCTACTTCCTTGAATGTTTTGTTTTTTGGATTGAATTTCCCGGCTTGAATACTTGCAATATGATTCGGAAAAGTACCTCGTGAAAATGACTTAGGATCAATTTCTTTTTGTTCAATTAAAGCTGCAGCCTCATTACCAAAAGTGACGGTTTCTTTTTCTAATTCGGCACAAACAGCAGCGAGTTTTTTCTTGATTTCAAGAAATTCAGTAATGGATTTGTCCTGAAAATGGGTGATTTCATTTCGGTTGTTTTCATTCAAAACTAATTTTCCGGTTTCCAGAATCTCGCGCGAAATGTCCCAAGATTTGTCATCGTCGGTCTTTTCCATGGTGAAATCAACTAATAAATTAGTCAAGATTTCGTCTTCACCCGCTTGCGCAATGATGGCATCAACGGCCTCAATCAGTAAATTTTCAGTATCCAAAGTAACCTCAAACGTCATGGGTAAATTCAAATCGTGTGCAAAAGCACGAATGACTTTGTGGGTAAATTTATCAATGGTCGAAATATCAAAAGCCGCATAATTATGAATTAGGTGCTTGATGATTTGTTGCGCTTTGGTTTTAATTTGGATGATGGAAAGTCGCGTATCTACGGAAACGTCTTGCATCAATTCTTGTGCTTTTGAAGATGGCGTATCTTTAGCAAATTCAGACAAACTTCCTACGATACGGCTTTTCATTTCGTGTACCGCCTTGTTAGTAAAGGTAATGGCCAAGATATTTCGATAGGCATCGTTTTTGGGCGAGCTCAGGATAATTTTTAAATATTCTTTGACCAAGGCATAGGTTTTTCCTGAACCGGCTGAAGCATCGTATATCGAAAAGGAGTGTCTTTGCATAATGGGTATATCAATCTATTCGGGTGCTAAAAACAAAACCCTAGCCCTGATTGAAGCGACATCCTTTCCTGCTGGGGTTCAGCAGGAAAGATAAAGCGAAAAGCAGGAATAGCTTCTTGAAATTTTGGTTCGATTTAAAATTTGCACGAATAAAGTTTAAAAGTAGTATTTTTGCATCATGGAAACAAATAGACAGAAAAAAATAGGTGGCGTTATCCAAAAAGATTTGGTGGATATCCTGCAAGGTGAAGTGAGAAAAAATGGAATAACCAATTTGATTATTTCAGTATCCAAAGTAGCAGTTACTTCAGATTTATCTGTTGCTACTGTCCATTTAAGTATTTTTCCTCAGGAAAAAGCCCAAGAAACTTTAGTGGCTATCAAAACCAATACTACATTAATTAAACACGATTTGTCGCAACGCGTGCGTTTGCAATTGCGTAAAGTGCCTAATTTGGTTTTCTTTATTGACGATTCATTAGATTATATCGAAAAGATTGACAAAGCATTAGCCAACCGAGACAACCCTATTGAAAACAGAGATCTTTTAGAAAAACGCAGACAATCGTAAATTGAACTTTCCATTTTACATAGCCAAACGATACAGTAGTAGCACAAGCAAAAACAATGCTATCAACATTATTAATCGTATTGCTAGTGTGGGAATTATCATTGGAGCACTCGCTCTTTTTGTAGTACTATCGGTATTTAGTGGATTGAAAGAATTTAGTCTTTCTTTTGCCAATGCGATAGATCCTGACTTAAAACTCAACTCGACATTAGGTAAGTCTATTTTGATTTCGCCCGAACAAGATCGGAAAATCAAACAAATTGAAGGAATTGTTTCCTATTCCAAAATTATTGAGGAACGGGTTTTATTCACTTTTGATGGCAAACAAGAAGTAACCTACCTAAAAGGAATTGATAGTTTGTTTTCCAAAGTCAATCCCATTGAAAAAAATCTTTTTAACGGCCAATGGTTAGCGCCTAATACCAATCAAGTCGTGGTGGGTTACGGCATTGCGCAGCAATTCTCGATGGGCCTTTTGGACTTTAACCGACCTTTGGAAGTTTTTGTTCCAAAGCCTGGCAAAGGCGCCATCGACAATCCGGAACAAGCTTTTAATGAATCCGATTTGTTGCCAATTGGCATATATACCATCAATGAAGATTTGGATTCTAAATATGTTTTTGCTGATTTGGGTCTTGCCCAAGAATTATTGGAATACCAACCCAATCAAGTATCAGGATTGGAAATTAAAATTCAGAAAGGCGCCAATGAAAAAGCAATCATCGAGCAATTACAGACCATTTTCAATAATACTATTACAGTAAAAAACAGAGCGCAATTGAACGAATCGCTTTATAAAATGTTGAATACCGAAAATATTGCGGTTTACTTGATATTCACATTGGTGATTGTGGTCGCGCTTTTCAACTTAATTGGCGCATTGATTATGATGATTTTGGACAAAAAAGGCAACCTAAAAACTTTATTCAACTTAGGAGTCGAAATCAAAGATTTGCGAAAAATATTCTTGCTTCAAGGCACTTTGTTGAGTGTTTTTGGAGGAGTAATTGGTTTGCTTTTAGGTATTGGACTGGTGGTGTTACAACAACAATTTGAGTTAATTATGATTACACCAACCATGGCTTATCCTGTAGTCTTTACGCTAGAAAATGTTGCGATTGTTTTGGGAACGATTATTTTGCTTGGATTTATTGCCTCATTAATAGCAAGTAGTCGTGTGAGCAAGAAGTTGTTGGATTAACTCCAATTACACAAACTCATAACCTGCATACACCTCTTCGATTTCTTTCATTACGCTAAACAAATCGTCCACCTCATCGGTAGTAACTAATTTTTGTTTGTAGTCTTTGAAGGAATGAATGCCTTTAAAATAATTGGTGTAATGACGGCGCATTTCTACAATTCCCAGTCGTTCACCTTTCCATTCCATGGACCACATTAAGTGGTTTCGAGCCGCTTCTACTCGATCAATAACAGAAGGAGTTGGTAAGTGTTCGCCGGTTTTAAAGTAATGTTTGATTTCGTTAAAAATCCAAGGATACCCAATGGCGGCACGACCAATCATTATACCATCAATACCGTATTCGTTTTTATAGCGCAAGGCTTTTTCGGGCGAGTCAATATCGCCATTTCCAAAAATAGGCATGGTGATTCTAGGATTATTTTTCACCCTAGCAATGTGTGACCAATCGGAATGCCCTTTGTACATCTGAGCACGCGTTCGTGCATGAATTGACAAGGCCTGAACGCCAATGTCTTGCAACCGTTCTGCCACTTCGTCAATATTGATTGAGCTTTCGTCCCAACCCAAACGGGTTTTAACTGTTACGGGTAAATCGGTACTGTCAATTACGGCTTTGGTCAACCGAATCATTAAATCTACATCTTTCAAGACGCCAGCACCTGCCCCTTTGCATACTACTTTTTTTACAGGGCAACCAAAATTAATGTCAATTAAATCCGGATGGACAGTCGACACTATTTTGGATGATAACGCCATCGCTTCTTCATCGCCTCCAAAAATTTGAATGCCAACCGGACGCTCGTAATCAAAAATATCGAGTTTTTGACGGCTCTTGATCGCATCACGAATCAAGCCTTCGGAAGAAATAAATTCCGAATACATCATATCGGCGCCATGTGTTTTACATAATCTACGGAATGGCGGATCGCTCACGTCTTCCATAGGCGCAAGTAGTAAAGGAAAATCAGGTAATTCTATGTTGCCGATCTTGATCAAAGTGCTAATTTTTGGCAAAGATAGTTAAGTTAATTTAGTTATGAAATTTAAACCCTAGCCTGACCTTCATTTGAAATTAATAATTAGTTTTACGAAAAATTCTTACCGGTAGCACCGTTTGATTTTTATATTAACCAAAGCCTAATTCCAGGTTTACTAAATTACCCTTTTAATGAAAAAAATAATTGCAGCTAGTTTTCTATTCGTATTTATTACTTCTTGTAGCATTTTCAGTACTTTAAATTCAAACACTTCAATTAAGCCTAATGAAAGTTTTGTGCTTGGTAATAATGAACATGGATCATTCAAAGTAGTTCTAAAGAATATTTCAAATCATGATTTAAGACTAGTTATGGCACCCGTTTCAGGCGGTACTCACTCTCCCCTTATTGTTTCTCCAAACGAAACTATAAAACTAAAAACTGACAAAAACACGGCGTTAATTATTGAAAATAAATCAACCGAACCAGCCAATGTAGCTTTAAAAGTAACAGGCGATATTGGATTATCAATGGGTTATAAAAACTAACATTTAACAATTATGGTAAAATTAATTTCAACTTTCGTTTTAGTATTCAGTACTATTATTTGTAATTCGCAAATTAAAGGTTCTGGAAAAACCAGCACCAAAACCTACGATTATAAAAATTTTGACAAAGTCTATTTTGAAGATATAGATGGCAACATCGAAGTAGAAATTGGAAAAACTTGGAGTGTTTCTGTCACTATTGATGACAACCTAGAAAGTATTTTACAATTCAAAGAAAATCCATCTGAACATGAATTGAAAATTCAATTTAAAGGCAACCGAAAGAATCGTATGTATATTGAAAATACAAATACTATTATAAAAATTACAATGCCAGAAGCAAGTGTAATTAAAAATGCAGGGAATAGTGATTTGACAGTAACTCATATTTTTGGAAGGTATTTTAGATTGAAGAATTACGGAAACGGAAATACCACTTTAAATGGAACAACAGACCAACTTGATATTGAAAAAATCGGGAATGGAGATGTTATTTCCGAAACGCTAGTGGCAAAAAAAGCGAAGGTTAAAAACATAGGAAATGGTAATGTAGTAGTTAATGTGTCTGAAGAAGTCTCTGGAAAACTATTCGGAAACGGAGATATCATTAATAAAGGGCAAGCAAAATTTAGTTCCAATTCTACTAAAATTGGGAATGGAAAGCTGATTGACTAGCATTTCATATTGCTAAAAATCAAATCTCATTTTTGATTTTTCGTGCTTTAATTTGAAAAAAACTATCAAAGTTTTACCCTATATTTGCAGACCAATAGCATTTTAATTGCTATTGTCCCGAAGTTTCGGGATTGAACTTGATATTGAAAGTGAATAATGAAACATATTAGAAATTTTTGCATAATTGCCCACATTGACCACGGAAAAAGTACGCTTGCCGACCGATTACTTGGTGCCACTCAAACCGTAACTGCTCGTGAAGAAAAAGCGCAATTGTTGGACAATATGGACTTGGAGCGTGAACGTGGAATTACCATTAAAAGTCACGCTATCCAAATGGAATACACCTACCAAGGTCAAGAGTATATCTTGAACTTGATTGATACTCCGGGCCACGTAGATTTTTCATATGAAGTTTCTCGTTCTATTGCGGCCTGCGAAGGCGCTTTATTGATTGTAGATGCAGCGCAAAGTATTCAAGCACAAACCATTTCTAATTTATACTTGGCTTTAGAAAACGACTTGGAAATTATTCCGGTTTTGAATAAAGTTGATTTACCAAGCGCTAACCCCGAAGAGGTGAGCGACGATATTATCGATTTATTAGGTTGTAAACTAGAAGATATTATTCATGCTTCAGGGAAAACAGGTTTTGGAGTTGAAAATATTCTAGCTGCCATAATCGAAAAAATTCCAGCGCCTAAAGGAAGCAAAGACGAGCCTTTACAGGCCTTAATTTTTGACTCCGTTTACAATCCTTTCCGCGGAATCGAAGTTATTTTCCGTGTCATTAATGGCGAAATCAAAAAAGGACAAAAAATTAAATTCATGGCCACAGGTAATGAATATTTTGCGGACGAAATCGGCACCCTAAAATTAAATCAGGTTCCGAAACAAGTCATTTCAGCTGGAGATGTTGGCTACTTGATTTCAGGAATTAAAGAAGCTAAAGAAGTAAAAGTAGGGGATACTTTAACCGATGCCAAAGAACCTACTCAAAATATGATTACCGGATTTGAAGACGTAAAACCAATGGTTTTTGCTGGAATTTATCCTGTAGACACCGAAGATTATGAAGACTTACGTTCATCAATGGAAAAACTTCAATTGAATGATGCTTCCTTAGTTTTTGTGGCTGAAAGTTCGGCCGCTTTAGGTTTTGGTTTCCGTTGCGGATTCTTAGGAATGTTGCATATGGAAATTATCCAAGAGCGTTTGGAACGTGAGTTTGACATGACGGTAATTACCACGGTGCCTAACGTTTCGTATTTGGCTTACACCAAAAAAGATCCAGAAACGCCACTTATCGTGAACAATCCATCGGACTTACCGGAACCTTCTAAATTAGACCGAGTAGAAGAACCGTATATTAAAGCCACTATCATTACTAAAGCCGATTTCGTTGGCAACGTAATGAGTTTGTGTATTGAAAAACGTGGGTTAATTACCAATCAGACTTATTTGACTACGGAAAGAGTAGAATTGAATTTCGATATGCCTTTGGCCGAAATCGTATTTGATTTTTACGATCGTTTGAAAACCGTTTCTAAAGGATATGCGTCGTTTGACTATTCGCCAATTGGAATGCGAACATCTAAATTGGTCAAATTAGATGTACTATTAAACGCCCAAACGGTAGATGCCCTTTCTGCTTTGATTCACGAAGATAATGCCTACAATATTGGTAAAAAAATGACCGAAAAATTACGCGAGTTGATTCCAAGACAACAATTTGATATTCCAATTCAAGCCGCTATTGGAGCTAAAATTATTGCGCGTGAAACGATCAAAGCCTTACGTAAAGACGTTACGGCTAAATGTTATGGAGGTGATATTTCGCGTAAGCGTAAATTATTGGAAAAACAGAAAAAAGGAAAAAAACGTATGCGTCAAGTAGGTAACGTTGAAATTCCGCAAGAAGCCTTTATGGCAGTATTGAAATTGAACGATTAATAAAATACGATATTCAAAGTTAAAACCCAATGACGAAAGTTGTTGGGTTTTGTTTTTCAATTTAGGAATCTATGCCTAAAAAACTTTGTACCTTTGCCGCTTTAAACTTTGCTACATCATTATGATTGAAGATAAAAACCCACAACGCACCAGCATTTCGCAATTAGGCGAATTTGGATTGATTGATCACTTGACTAAAAACTTTGCCATCACGCAAGCTTCAACTTTAAAAGGAATTGGAGACGATGCCGCAGTCTTGGATTTCAAAGACAAAAAAGTAGTTGTTTCAACAGATATGCTAGTGGAAGGAGTCCATTTTGACTTGGCCTATATGCCTTTGAAACATTTAGGATACAAAGCAGTTGTTGCTAATGTGTCTGATATTTGCGCTATGAATGCCAAAGCGACACAAATCACAGTTTCTATTGCGGTATCCAATCGTTTTCCGCTAGAAGCCTTAGAAGAATTGTTCGAAGGAATTACTTTGGCTGCCAATGAATACAAAGTGGATGTTATTGGAGGGGATACTACCTCCTCGCAAAAAGGATTGATCATTTCGATTACCGCTATAGGTGAAGCAGACGAAGCTGAATTAACCTATAGAAATGGAGCCAAATCTACTGATTTGTTAGTAGTAACGGGCGATATTGGCGCGGCTTATATGGGCTTGCAAGTTTTGGAAAGAGAAAAACAAGTGTTTTTAGTCAACCCCAATTCGCAACCTGATTTGGATGCCTATACCTATTTAATTGAACGCCAATTGAAACCGGAAGCAAGAAAAGACGTGCGTACATTATTGCACGCTTTGGAAATTAAACCCACTTCTATGATTGATATTTCTGACGGCTTGTCGTCTGAGATTATTCATTTGTGCAAACAATCAAAAGTAGGATGTAATTTATACGAAGACAAATTACCCTTAGATCCTCAGTTCATTAATGTGTGCGAGGAATTTAATATCGACAGTACTACGGTGGCGATTAATGGAGGCGAAGATTTCGAATTGCTTTTCACCATAGCCATGGAAGATTTTGACAAAATAAAAGGCAATCCCAACTTCTCTATTATTGGTCATATGACCCAAGAAAGCGAAGGTATCCATTTGGTTACCCGAGCCAACACTAAAATTGCGTTGAAAGCCAGAGGATGGAATGCTATTGCAGAATAATTTTATTTATATACTACACTATTTATCTAAAATTAATTTTTAATTTTATTTCGCATAAACCCAAATCTTAAACAAATGAAAAAAATTTTAATTGCCCTATGTTTATCTTCATTTTTCTTTGGTTATAGCCAGGAAAAAGAATTCACATCAATTGAAAAAAATGAACTCAAAGCCAATGTGTTTTTGTTTGTTCTGAGTCCAATTGAAATCACTTACGAACGGATTTTAAATGAAGATTCAGGAATTGGTGCTTCGGTATATTTTATGAAAAAAGGAGATGCCGATATTAATTTTAGTTTATCACCTTATTATCGTGCCTATTTTGGAAAAAAAAGAGCCGCTGGTTTCTTTGTAGAAGGTTTTGGTATGTTAAACTCTGGAAATACAGGATACCATTCAATCTATGATCCAATAAGAGACGATTACATCTACACTAAAAAAGATAACTTTACCGATGTTGCCTTAGGATTTAGTTTGGGTGCAAAATGGGTTCACAAGAAAAAATTTATTTTCGAAATAAGTGGTGGTATTGGAAGAAATTTACTAAACAGTGATAGTCCTGATGTTATAGGAAGAGGTGGAATCAATTTAGGATATCGCTTTAACTAAATAAAAAAGTCCCAAACTCAATTGAATTTGGGACTTTTTTTATCATGTGTTTCGTCTAACCGAAACTTAGTCATTCATTTTCATCAGCCAATTCTTCATTGACACTTCATTTTCGATAATGTTTTTCAAGTCGGCAATTTGAACACGATCTTGTTTCATACTATCTCTATGACGAATCGTTACGGTTTGGTCTTCGATCGTTTGATGATCCACCGTAATACAGAAAGGAGTTCCCAAAGCATCTTGTCTTCTGTAACGTCTTCCTACCGCATCTTTCTCATCATACGTTACATTAAAATCCCATTTCAAATCGGCAATAATTTGATGTGCAATTTCTGGTAATCCGTCCTTTTTAACCAATGGTAAAATGGCTGCTTTAGTTGGCGCCAAAACGGCTGGCAAACTCAACACAGTTCGTGTAGAACCATCTTCTAAAGTTTCTTCTTTTAAAGAAGTTGCAAAAACGGCCAAGAACATTCTGTCCAATCCAACAGATGTTTCTACTACATACGGTACATAATTTTGGTTCAATTCGGCATCAAAATACTGTAATTTTCTACCAGAAAATTGTTCGTGTGCTTTCAAATCAAAATCGGTACGCGAGTGGATTCCTTCTAATTCTTTGAATCCAAAAGGAAAATCAAATTCGATATCGGCAGCCGCATTGGCGTAATGTGCTAATTTTTCGTGATCGTGAAAACGGTATCTTTCTTTTCCTAATCCCAATGACAAATGCCATTTCAAACGGGTCGCTTTCCAATGTTCATACCATTGCATTTCTTCGCCTGGACGCACAAAAAATTGCATTTCCATTTGTTCGAATTCACGCATACGGAAGATAAATTGACGCGCTACAATTTCGTTTCTGAAGGCTTTGCCCGTTTGAGCAATACCAAAAGGTACTTTCATTCGCCCTGATTTTTGAACGTTCAAGAAATTGACAAAAATTCCTTGTGCCGTTTCTGGACGCAAGTACAAGTCCATCGCAGAGTCTGCAGAGGCACCTAATTTAGTTCCAAACATCAAATTGAATTGGCGCACTTCGGTCCAGTTTCTTGATCCTGACTCCGGACATGCAATTTCCAACTCTTCGATTAAAGCTTTTACATCTTCTAAATCTTCATTTCCTAGAGAACGAGCCATTCTTTCCAGAATTTCTCTTTCCTTGGCTTTGTATTCCATCACACGGGCATTGGTGGTCACAAACTCTTGTTCGTTAAACGCCTCTCCAAAACGTACACGTGCTTTTTCGATTTCTTTGATTGCTTTTTGATTTAGCTTTTCGGCATAATCTTCAATCAAGACATCGGCTCTATATCTTCTTTTTGAATCTTTGTTGTCAATCAACGGATCGTTAAACGCATCCACGTGACCTGATGCTTTCCAAGTGGTTGGGTGCATCAAAATCGCGGCGTCCAAACCAACGATATTCTCGTTCATTTGCACCATTGATTTCCACCAATATTCGCGAATATTTTTCTTTAATTCAACTCCGTTTTGTGCATAATCATATACTGCACTCAATCCATCGTATATTTCGCTTGACGGAAAAATAAATCCGTACTCTTTTGCGTGCGAAACGACATTCTTAAATAAATCTTCTTGTTTTGCCATAGTAGTGCAAAAATATAAAAAGTGTCCTTAAAAAAAAGGAAATAGTTAAAGTTTGAATCGCTGATTTCCTTATTTTTATCTATCCTAACCCAAATCCTATGTTCCAAAGCCTCCTCCATTTATTTTTTCCGCCCACTTGTGCGGGTTGCCAATCTGTTTTAATGAGCAACGAAAATGTAATTTGCACCAAATGCCGGCACGAAATACCGCTCACTCAGCACCATAAAAATCCAGAAAACGATGCTTATAAAAAATTTTATGGTCGCATTCCGGTTGAACAGGTTTCGGCTTTAGTGTATTTTCACAAAAAAGGAATTGTCCAAGAATTGATTCATAGTTTAAAATACCGTGGACAAGAAGCTATTGGAACTGTTTTAGGCGAATGGTATGGCGAAGAATTAAAAAGCAGCCAATTGCTTCAGACAGTAGATGCAATTATTCCAGTGCCTTTACATCCGAAGAAATTACGAGAAAGAGGCTACAATCAGGTGACTGAATTTGGAAATGCCCTAGCCAAAAAATTAGAGATTCCGGTGAACAATTCGATTTTGTATCGGCAAGTGTATTCCAAAACACAATCGCAAAAAAATCGGTTGGGTAGAACTGAAGGTATCGATACTATTTTTGATGTTTCGTTTGACGAAAAAGACCATAATAAACATTTCCTTTTGATTGACGACGTGATTACTACAGGGGCAACATTAGAAGTTTGTGCCAAAGCGTTGTTAAAGATTCCTGGAACCAAGATTAGCATTGTTTGCATGGCTATGGCCGATTCTTAAAAAAAAATTATACCCCAATTGCTTTTTCTATTTCAAGTTAATTGACTAATTTTGAATTCACTTTTTAATTTTCACTTAAAATAATTATATCATGGCTTTTGAATTAGCACCATTACCTTATGCTTACGATGCATTAGAACCGCACATTGATGCACGCACTATGGAAATTCACCATACAAAACACCACAATGCATATACTACTAACTTGAATGCAGCTATTGCTGGAACCGATTTAGAAGGTAAAACCATTGAAAACATTTTAATCAATTTAGACAAAACCAATGCAGCTGTTCGTAACAACGGTGGTGGTTTTTACAATCACAATTTGTTCTGGTCTGTAATGACTCCAAACGGTGGTGGTTTACCTACAGGTGAATTATTAGAAGCTATCGAAGCATCTTTTGGTACATTTGAAGAATTCAAAGCTAAATTTGCCAAAGCGGGAGCTACTCAATTTGGTTCTGGATGGGCTTGGTTGTGCGTTCACAAAGGTGGAAAATTAGACGTTTGTGGCACTCCAAATCAGGACAATCCATTAATGCCAGAAGTAGGTTGTAGCGGAACTCCAATTCTTGGAATGGATGTTTGGGAACACGCTTACTACTTGCACTACCAAAATAGAAGACCTGATTATATCGAAGCATTCTTCAATGTAATCAATTGGACAGAAGTAACAAGACGTTTTGTTTTAGACAAATAATCTTTTATTGAATAAATAAAAATCCGCTGATGACCTCAGCGGATTTTTTTATTGAATCATTGTAAGTTCTATATAAAAAATAAAAGAGGAGGAATTACTTCCTCCTCTTTTGCCCCAAATCTACCATAACTTTAACCTTCTAATGTAAATGGTAGCGTAAAGATATCTTTACCAATATTGTTTTATATTTATTTTAGACGAACGTCTTAAATCATCGACAAAGCGTTTCTTTTGATCTAATAAGCTCTCGCGTCTTTCCCTTCGTAGAAATTCATGAAAGCTCGGTTTACAACTCGGTTTCCTCCTGGAGTTGGATAATCCCCTGTAAAATACCAATCCCCTAAATTTTTAGGACAGGCAATATGCAAGTCTTCAACCGTTTGGAAAATGATTTTTACTTCGGCATTGATTTCAGGGGAACTCAACATCTCTGCAATTTTATCTGAGATTTCCTCTGGTGTAAAAGGCTCATAAATAGCTGTTACATAATTGACAACTTCCGCATCTTTGAAATTTTCTTGCGCTTTACACTTGGCATACACCTCATCCACTATATGGTATAAGTTGCGCTCTTTTAACAAAGCTAAAGCCGCTCTAAAGGCAACCAAACCTTCTAGTTTTGCCATATCAATTCCGTAACAATCTGGGTAACGAATTTGTGGTGCCGAAGAGACAATCACGATTCGTTTTGGTTTCAAACGATCCATCATTTTAATGATACTCATTTTCAACGTAGTCCCACGAACAATACTATCATCGATAATAACCAAATTATCGGTAGGTTTAATCACGCCATAAGTTACATCATAGACGTGAGCCACTAAATCGTCACGGCTACTATCTTCTGTAATAAAGGTTCTTAATTTAGCATCTTTGATCGCCACTTTTTCCGTACGAATTTTAACCTTCAAAAGTTCTTGTAAGGTTTGTTCCGTTAAGGTACTTCTATTCTTTAAAATATAATCATTTTTTCTTTGGTTCAAGAAATCCTGAGCTGCTTCTACTAATCCGTAAAAAGAAGTTTCGGCTGTGTTTGGAATATACGAAAACACGGTATTATCTGTATCTTGATCAATTGCTTTTAAAACCGATGGCAAGATTAATTTTCCTAAATTTTTTCTTTCTTGATAAATCTCTGCATCACTTCCTCTTGAAAAATAGATGCGCTCAAATGAACAGGCTTTTTTCTCAATAGGAGTTAAGATTTGTTTCATTGAAATAGCACCGCCTTTTTTAATAATCAAGGCGCTTCCTGGATCAATTTCTTGAACACTTTCGAAAGGCACATTGAATACGGTTTGTATCACTGGGCGTTCTGAAGCTACCACCACTACTTCATCATCTTGATAGAAATAAGCTGGTCGAATTCCCGCTGGATCTCTAAACACAAAGGCATCTCCGTGTCCTAACAATCCCGCCATAGCGTATCCTCCATCTAAATTTTTAGAAGAACGATTTAATATTTTAGCAATATCCAAACGATCGGCAATAACGGGAGAAGCTTCTCTTTTATTCAAGCCCATCTCTTTGCATTCTTGGTACAATTGCATTACTTCTTTATCTAAGAAATGACCAATTTTTTCCATTACCGTTACGGTATCGGCCATTTCTTTTGGATGTTGTCCTAGTTCAATAAGATTTTGGAATAATTCTTTAACATTGGTCATATTAAAGTTTCCTGCCAAAATTAAGTTTCGGTGCATCCAATTGCTTTGACGCAAGAATGGATGTACACTTTCAATACTATTTTTACCAAAAGTTCCATAACGAACGTGACCTAAAAACAACTCCCCTAAATAAGGAATGTTCTCTTTTTGTAACGCCACATTGTTAGCATATTCAGGATGATTGGTCATCTCTTCATTGATACGCTCGTTGATTTGAGCAAATACATCTTGAATAGGTTGTGAAGCGTTGGAACGCACACGACTAATGTATCGCTGTCCAGGTTCTACATCAAACTTAATACTGGCAAAACCGGCTCCGTCTTGTCCTCGGTTGTGTTGCTTTTCCATCATCAGATACATTTTTTGTATCCCGTAGAAAGCAGTTCCGTATTTTTCTTTGTAGAATTCAAGCGGTTTCAAAAGCCTTACTAAGGCAATTCCACATTCGTGTTGTAAAGCGTCGCTCATTGGTGTATTGTAATTGGTTGTGTTGTTTTATTTTTTTATAAAAAATGCCCCGAAAATTTCGAGGCATGAGTCATTATAATTCGATATCAAATTGTGTCAATGATTTGAATTGTTGCAATCTAGACACTACTTCTTTTTTGTCCAAGGCAAGCATTCTTTCTGTTCCAAATTTCTCCACACAGAACGAAGCTAAATTAGATCCGTAGATTACGGCATTTTTCATATTGTCAAACGATACGTTTTCGCTTTGCGTAATAAATCCTGTGAATCCACCTGCAAAAGTATCTCCCGCTCCTGTTGGATCAAATACTTCTTCTAAAGGTAATGCTGGTGCAAAAAACACTTCTTCGTTGTGAAATAATAAGGCGCCGTGTTCTCCTTTTTTGATGACCACATATTTAGGGCCCATGGTATGGATTTTAGCCGCTGCTTTTACTAATGAATATTCGCCTGACAATTGTCTCGCTTCTTCATCATTAATTGTAATTACATCGATACGTTTCATTACCTCTAATAATTCAGGCAATGCGCAGTCCATCCAAAAGTTCATGGTGTCTAAAACGACTAATTTTGGTTTTACTTCCATTTGATCCAAAACACTGCTTTGTACCAAAGGATGTAAATTGCCTAGCATTACTACATCGGCATCTTTGAAATTTTGAGGAACTTTAGGTTGGAAATCGGCCAACACATTGAGTTCGGTAGCCAATGTATCTCTGGAGTTCAAATCGTTGTGGTACAAACCACTCCAAAAAAACGTTTTACCGCCTTTAACGATTTCAAGACCTGAAATGTCAATATTTCGAGCCGTCAATAAATCCAAATATTCTTGTGGGAAATCGTCTCCAACTACAGAAACAATAGCCGATTGTAAATTGAAAAAAGAAGCTGAAAGCCCAATATAAGTTCCTGCTCCACCTAAAATTTTATCTGTTTTACCAAACGGAGTTTCAATCGCGTCGAAAGCCACCGTTCCAACAATCAATAATTTGTTCATTATTTTAGTTTCGAAATTAAGGGGCAAAGATAGTTTATAAGTTTTAGAGTTGCAAAGGTTCAAAGTGGCAAAATGAAGAGAATTTCACAATCTTTAAAAAGTGGAATTACAACAACTTTTCGTCTTCTTTTTCGTAAAATTCATCCACCGAAAGTTGTTGTTGAGTTGACGCCATTACTGCTAATTCATCGCATCGCTCGTTTTGAGGATGGTTATTATGCCCTTTGATCCATTTAAAATCGACTTGATGTTTTTTATAAATCAATAAAAATCGTTTCCATAAGTCAGGGTTTTTTTTACCTACGAATCCTTTTTTCTCCCAGCCAAAAACCCATTTTTTCTCAACCGAATCGACTACATATTTAGAATCCGAAACCACGAGTACTTTCGTATTGGGATTTTTAAGTTTCTCCAATCCTACAATAACGGCTAACAATTCCATTCTGTTATTTGTCGTATGACGGAAACCTTCAAAGAATTCTTTTCTGTACGGTTGGCCCACCCATTCCATCACCACGCCATAACCCCCTGGGCCGGGATTGCCTTTAGCAGCGCCGTCAGTATAAATATGGACTTGGTGGGACATTAGTAAGGGTATATTAGGTTATGGGTTTATAAGTTTATTCATTGAATAGGATTCAGATTGCTATGAACTATCCTTTAATTATCAATTTTTCAATAACTGCCGGAAAATGGTCTTGTTCCAATTCGTGAATTTTAGCCGCCACTACTTCTGGAGTATCGCTAATTAAAACAGTGACCTCTTTTTGAAAAATAATGTTTCCTTCGTCGTAATTTTCATTCACATAATGAATGGTGATTCCTGTTTTGGATTCTTTATTTTCTACTACAGCGCGGTGTACGTGCATGCCGTACATGCCTTTTCCTCCGTATTTAGGTAATAATGCTGGATGAATATTAATTATTTTGTTGGGATACTCTGCTACAATGGATTCTGGAAATTTTAATAAAAATCCAGCTAAGACAATTAAATCAGGTTGAATAGCATTAATTTCTTGTAGTACTTTTCCTGTTTCTAAATCGTTTTTGGTAAAAAACAGAGAAGGAACTTGGTATTTTTCGGCGCGTTGTATTACTTGAGCATCCGCTTTATTAGTAAATACCGCTTCCACTGAAGCAGATTTGGTTGCTTGAAAATAACGGATGATGTTTTCCGCATTTGTACCCGAACCAGAAGCAAAAATTACAATTTTAATCATGTTTTCAACCTATTTAGTATGCAAAAAAAGGGATAAAAAACGGAAAAAAATAGCATTCGTAAACCTTTGTTAAAATAAATTTTATATTTTCGTTCGCACATTTATTAACTAAATAGTTGTTTTAAAATAAAGTTTTTTATTTTTGCCAACAAATTAAATTTTAAAATTAAAGATTATGTCAGACATTGCATCAAGAGTAAAAGCGATTATCGTAGACAAATTAGGTGTTGACGAAAACGAAGTTGTAACAGAAGCAAGCTTCACTAACGATTTAGGAGCTGACTCCTTAGACACTGTAGAGCTTATCATGGAATTCGAAAAAGAATTTGATATTCAAATTCCAGACGATCAAGCAGAAAACATTGCTACAGTAGGTCAAGCAATCTCTTACATCGAGGAAGCTAAAAAATAATACTCAAACACCCGATACTTTATTGTACTCGGGTGTTATTATTTTTCATAAATTTAAATTCGAGATTGACTTTCAATCAAAAAAACATATATAATTCAGCACCCACAGCTCTTTTGTAATACTAATACAAAAAAGAAATCGTGGGTTTTGTTTGTTTAAAGATAAAAATACAGAAGCTATGGAATTACGTCGCGTAGTTGTTACAGGTTTAGGAGCATTGACTCCTATTGGAAATAACATTCAAGAATATTGGAACGGACTAATCAACGGTGTTAGCGGCGCTGCTCCTATCACTTATTTTGATGCTTCAAAATTCAAAACGCAATTTGCTTGCGAATTGAAAAATTTTAATGTTGAGGATTTCATAGAGAGAAAAGAAGCTCGTAAAATGGACCGCTATGCGCAATATGCGGTAGTTTCTTCAACAGAAGCAATGAATGATGCTAATTTTGATTTAGAAAAATTAGACAAGGATCGCGCAGGAGTTATTTGGGGATCTGGAATTGGCGGATTGGAAACATTTCAAATCGAAGTGTTGAATTTTGCCGCTGGTGATGGAACTCCAAAATTCAATCCCTTCTTTATACCAAAAATGATTGGCGATATCGCTTGTGGACACATTTCAATTAAATATGGTTTGAGAGGACCTAACTTTGGAACTGTTTCAGCTTGTGCCTCTTCGACCAATGCAATTATTGATGCTTTCAATTACATTCGTTTGGGCCATGCTGATGTCATGGTAACAGGTGGATCTGAAGCAGCAGTTACCATTGCTGGAATGGGAGGTTTTAATGCAATGCATGCACTTTCAACTCGTAATGATGATCCGAAAACAGCTTCAAGACCAATGGACAAAGACCGTGATGGATTTGTACTTGGAGAAGGCGCTGGAGCATTAATTTTAGAAGAATACGAACATGCTAAAGCACGTGGCGCCAAAATATATTGTGAAATTGGCGGAGGCGGAATGTCAGCTGATGCGTATCACATTACGGCACCACATCCAGAAGGATTAGGAGCTAAAAATGTAATGTTAAACTGTTTAAGAGATGCTGGGTTACAACCAACAGATGTTGACGGAGTTAACATGCATGGAACTTCAACTCCTCTTGGAGATTTAGCAGAGTCGAAAGCCATCGAACAAGTTTTTGGAGATCACGCTTACACGATGAACTTGAATTCAACTAAATCGATGACGGGCCACCTTTTAGGAGCTGCTGGAGCAATTGAAACTATTTCGTCTATTCTTTCATTGAAATACGGAATTATTCCTCCAACCATCAACCATTTCACAGACGATGAAAACATCGATCCAAAATTAAACTTCACTTTTAACAAAGCTCAAAAAAGAGACGTTAAAGTATTGATGAGTAATACTTTTGGCTTTGGTGGACACAATGCCTGTGTATTGGTTAAAAAATTAGATATCTAAAATAGTACTATGCGTATTATTAAAAAAATATTTTCAAAATCCCGTTCTCTTGAAGACGGGATTTTTTTTGGTGCTATCGAAAAAATTCTTGGTTTTGCCCCTAAAAATATTGATATTTATAAAAAAGCATTCACCCATCGCTCCTCCAACATTCTAGACGAAGTGGGTAATCCACTTAATTACGAACGATTAGAGTTTCTTGGTGATGCGATGCTAAGCGCGGTAATTGCAGGTCACCTCTTCAATAAAGCACCAACAGGTGACGAGGGATATTTAACCAAAATGCGTTCCAAAATTGTGAGTAGAGAACATTTGAACGAATTGGGCAAAGATTTAAATCTAGTTCAATTTGTTGAAAGTAAAGTACCTGTTCAGCACTTTGGCGATAACATTCACGGCAATATTTTTGAATCCTTAGTGGGTGCTATCTATTTGGACAGAGGATATGAGTATTGCGAAAAATTCATTCAAAAAAGAGTCATCATTCCTTATGTAGATATCACTCGATTAGAGGGCAAAGTTATTAGTTACAAAAGCTTAGTGATTGAATGGTGTCAAAAAGAAAAAAGACAATTTCACTATGACATTTTTGAAGATAATGGTATTGACGGCGAACGGCTTTTTGGTGTTAAACTAAGTATAGACGACAAAGTAATTGCCAAGGCCAGAGCTACTTCCAAAAAGAAAGCAGAAGAAAAAGCGTCACAAAGGGCCTATTTTGCATTTCAAGAAAAAATAGACAAAAAATAATACGATTTTCTTCAATCTATAACGTTTTCGTTGATAATTTAACAAAAACATCAAGCTATTCAAGTGGCATCCTGCGTTAGAAATAGTATATTTACACCTCATTTTACGATGTAATGGCAATACATAAATTAGATCTTGACGAATTTGACGAAATAGATTATCATTTAATTGCTATACATACCACATTGGAAGATTATCGATTGGCGTATTTTATCAATCAGCATCTTCCGGTCAATTTGAGTAAAAGTAATGAAGAAATTCTGATTAGTATCAAACAAGGAGAAACTCAATTTTCAAGATTTTACTTTGATGATGAAGATAATTTTATCTCTTGGAATTTAATTCAAAACAAGAATGAAGTTATTGGGCAAAATGAGATAATAAACCAAGATTTATTTTCTAATAGTAGTCAGGAAGTGGCCACCAAAGTGTTTTTACTTCCCGAACTGAAGAAAGTGGATTATTTTTTAAAAATTGAAAGTGACGATGATCTTGAAATAGCAGGAATCGTAAAAAAACTAAAATCAATAAAAAGTCTTTCAACTGTTTATGTGGTAGAGACTGAAACTATAAAATCTAAAAACAATTTAATTTTTTAATAGAAATGCTTAAAACAAACAAAAAAACAAAAATTGTAGCCACACTTGGACCTGCATGTAGTACAAGAGAAATCATCAAAGACATGATTGAGGCAGGAGTTAATGTGTTTAGAATAAATTTTTCGCATGCTGATTATAATGATGTTAAAGAACGCATTAGCGCTATCCGAAGCATCAATGAAGAATACGGTTACACAACAGGTATTTTAGCTGATTTACAAGGTCCAAAACTTCGTGTTGGAGTTATGGAAGAAGGTGTAGTGGTGAACGATGGTGATTTAATTACATTCACTACTGCTGAAGATATCATCGGAACCAAAGAAAGAGTTTTCATGAAGTACCAAAACTTTCCAAACGATGTGAATCCAGGAGAAAGAATTTTGTTAGATGATGGAAAATTAATTTTCGAAATTGTTTCAACTGACAAGAAAACCGAAGTGGTTGCTAAAGTGATTCAAGGTGGTGAATTGAAGTCTAAAAAAGGAGTTAACCTTCCAAATACTAAAATTTCACTTCCTGCTTTAACTGAAAAAGATATTGCAGATGCCATTTTTGCTATTGGTCAACAAGTTGATTGGATTGCCCTTTCATTCGTGAAAACACCAAGAGATTTACAAGACCTTCAAGAATTAATTGCTGAGCATTCTGAATTTAAAATTCCAATTATTGCCAAAATCGAAATGCCAGAAGCATTAGAGAATATGGACAAAATTGTAGCTTATTGTGATGCTTTAATGGTAGCTCGTGGTGATTTAGGAGTAGAACTTCCAGCTCATGAAGTACCGTTGGTACAAAAAGAATTAATTGTTAGAGCTAAAACAGCTCGTATTCCAGTAATTGTGGCAACGCAAATGATGGAAACGATGATTACAAGTTTAACTCCAACACGTGCTGAGGTTAATGACGTAGCCAACTCGGTTATGGACGGTGCCGATGCGGTAATGCTTTCTGGAGAAACTGCAGCAGGTAATTATCCTGTTCAAGTTATCCAAAAAATGACTCAAATCATTGAAGCAGTAGAAGATTCTCCGCTAATCAAAGTACCTCAAAATACCCCACAAGTTAGAACGAATCGTTTTATTACTAAAACAATCTGTCAACATGCAGCACAAATGGCTAACGTAATCAAAGCAAAAGCAATTTGTACCTTAACAAATAGTGGCTATACGGCATTCCAAATTTCATCTTGGAGACCATCAGCTCATATTTTAGTGTTTACATCCAATAAAAGAATCTTAACACAATTGAACCTATTATGGGGAGTTAAATCTTTTTACTATGCTAAATCAGTAAGTACAGATGACACAGTAACTGATGTGAATGAAATTGCAAGACAAAAAGGATTTGTTGAAAAAGGAGATTTCTTAATCAACTTAGCAGCAATGCCAATAACTGATAAAGGAATGGTAAATACTTTACGCGTTTCTGAAATAGAATAATATTTATTTAATATCTATAAAAAGCCCTCTACAAGAGGGCTTTTTTATTGTCAAAATTTTATGAATAATTAAACATTTAGTTGTCAAAATATATTTACTTTTGATACATTAAATCTAAAAATATTATGAGTACAAATTCTAAAAACCCGTTCTTAAACAATAGAATCTTTACTTCATCCAAAGAAGAGGTTCATGAAGCAACCATAATTGGTCACGAACAAACAATGACTATTGCTGGTACGATGAATAAAAGTTTAATTTTGTTTTTACTATTAACTGCAGCAGCCATGATTACTTGGTGGATGGCAGCTAACGGACAAAGTCCAATGGTGCCAATGATTGGAGGTGCTATTATGGGCCTTATCTTAGTTGTAATCGCTAGCTTCAAACCACAACTATCCGGTTATTTAGCGCCTGGTTATGCCATTTTTGAAGGTTTATTTATTGGGGGTATTTCGGCCATTTTTGAATTAAAATTCCCAGGAATTGTTACTCAAGCTGTTGGGGCTACATTAGTAACTTTTGCCGTTTGTTTAGGCTTGTATAAATTCAAAATCGTTCAAGTAACCGAAAGATTTAAATCTATTGTAATTGCCGCAACTTTAGCTATTGCTACTTATTATTTGATTTCGTGGTTGGTTTCTTTGTTTACTAGTTTTACACCTGTACACCATGGAAATTCAATGATGAGTATTGGAATCAGTGTTTTTGTTATTGTAATTGCTGCAATGAATTTATTCTTGGACTTTGACCAAATTGAAGATGGTGCCAATAGAAAAATGCCAAAATACATGGAATGGTATGGCGCAATGGGATTGATGATTACCCTAGTTTGGTTGTATATGGAATTCTTGCGATTATTGTCAAAATTAAACAGCAGAGACTAAACTCAACGCTTCAAGATAAACTAAACCCCATCACGTTTTCATGATGGGGTTTTTTATTAAAAAGCAAACTGCAATTGTACTACCACAGTTTTCTTTTGTTCGGTATTTAAATTACTCAATGAAATTCCAAGTAACCGAACGGAATCTTTCATTCGCTCTTGATACAATAGCTCTTTTACATTTTCAAGAATCAAGCCTTTATCCGCAATAAAATAAGGAACCGTTTTACTTCGCGTTTGCTGCGAAAAATCGCTGTATTTAATTTTTAAGGTTACTGTTTTACCGGCAATATTTTGTTTTTTCAACCTTCGTTCTAAACTAGTTGCGATTTTTTCAAGTTGTTCCAACATGAAAATTTCAGAAGATAAATTGGTGTCAAAAGTATGCTCCGCTGCTACTGATTTTGTAATACGATCGGGTTTGACTTCGCTATTGTGAATGCCACGTACAACATGGTAATAAAAGGCACCTGATTTTCCAAAGTGGGTTGATAAAAATTCCAATGATTTACTTTTTAATTCCAATCCGGTAAATATTCCCAATTGGTACATCTTTTCAGTAGTCACTTTGCCGACCCCATAGAATTTTCGAATTGGTAATTCTTCTAAAAAGGGAAGCACCTCATCTGGATTAACCGTTTTTTGACCGTTGGGTTTGTTATAATCACTGGCTATTTTGGCTACAAATTTGTTGACTGAAATTCCTGCCGAAGCTGTCAAACCCACTTCATTCAAAATCCGGGTTCTTATTTCTTTTGCCAATAGCGTCGCACTTGGATTTCCTTTTTTATTTTGGGTCACATCTAAATAGGCTTCGTCAAGTGAAAGTGGCTCAACCAAATCAGTATAATCATGAAAAATGGCATGAATCTTTTTTGAGATTTCTTTGTAACGATCAAAACGAGGTCGAACAAAAATAAGATCTGGACAATTTTTTTTGGCCATTACGCCACTAATTGCACTTCGTACCCCAAATTTTCTAGCTTCATAACTGGCTGCTGCAACAACTCCTCTGTTTTCCGAACCGCCTACAGCAATTGGTTTACCTCGTAATTCAGGATTGTCCATTTGTTCCACAGAAGCATAAAACGCATCCATGTCGATGTGAATGATTTTTCTATTGGAATTAATTTCGAGCATAGCACAAATTTATACAAAAAGGATTAGGAGAAAACAACTAACTTTGAAATCAGGAAACGAAATAGAAATGATTGAAATAGAAAGAAAGTTTTTAGTTAGTTCAGATGCATTTAAAAGCTGTGCTTTGCGCAAAAACCATATTGCTCAAGGCTATTTGAATTCAAATCCAGAACGTGCCGTACGGGTGCGTATTAAAGGTGAGAAAGGATTTTTGACTATTAAAGGGAAATCAAATGAAAGTGGACTATCTCGTTATGAATGGGAAAAAGAAATTTCAGCAACTGAAGCACAAGAATTGTTAGCGCTTTGCGAAAAAGGAGTGATAGAAAAAACCCGCTATGAAATACCTTTAGGGCACCATCTGTTTGAAGTGGACGAATTTCATGGAGAAAATGAAGGACTAATTATAGCTGAAGTAGAACTACAATCAGAAAACGAAATTTTTGAAAAACCAATTTGGTTAGGAAAGGAAGTTAGTCATGACGAACGCTATTACAACTCCTATTTAAGTCAACATCCTTTCACGAGTTGGTAATTTAGTTTTCTACAATTTCAATTTTAACGCGCATCATTCCGCTTCTTTTATTATCAGCTAAATCCATAAAAGCGCGTTTGGTTAAGTCAATCTCTTTCGACCGAACAAAAGGACCTCTATCTGTAATTTCGACAATAACTGATTTACCGTTAGCCTCGTTAGTTACTTTAACTTTGGTTCCAAATGCTAATTTTTTATGCGCTGCAGTATAGCCGTTATTGCTGAATTTTTTTCCGCTAGTAGTGCGTCTTCCATTAAATTTATCAGCATAATAAGACGCAATAACTGACTTTTTAAAAGCTTTTAACTGAAGTGGTTTTGATGGGATAGTATCCGCTGCCAATACAATGTCTGTAAGCGAAGTTTTATTTTTTTTAACTGTATCTTTTGCTATAGATTGCTTTTGTTTACTCTGTATTGGTGTTTGACTCCAAACCAAACCCGCCACAAAAACAATACACAATAGTATCAAACCTTTTTTCATGTTTGGTGTTTTTTAATTTAAGAAATCAGGGTAAAAAAAAGCCCTTTTCAGGACTTTGTTTGTTAGAACCATAAACTCCATGGAATTCTACTTAAGATGAGTACCAATCCTAGACCATAAAAAATGGCAATAGATTTGAATTTTGCTTCACTAGTGGTTGCTTTTTTATGTTTAGACCAACCAATAGTTATTAATACTATGGCTATGATATTAACTAAAGGATGTTCTAATGAAGTTAAACGGAAGGCTTCGTTTTTCATTTGTCCAAAAACAGCGAACCCTAGCGGAGATAAAAAATACAACACTAAACCAACTAACAATTGAACATGAGTTCCTATTAAAGCAAACAAAGCAATTTTACGGTCTTTCGCAGTAAATTCTTTCTGAGATGATTTCCCAATAAAAGAGTTTACCACCGCTATAACTAAAACCAAAATAGCTAAATACGCCCAACCTGAATGAAATTTTTGTATGAAATGGTACATAATTTTTATTTTATTGAATTTCAAATATAGTAAAAAATTGGTACAAAAAAAACGGCAACTCCTTTTTGTAGGAGTTGCCGTTTGTATGTAGTAACTTTCTTTACTTAGAAATTATAACGTAATGTTAAGTTCCAAGTTCTTCCAAAACCGAAGAATACTTGGTTAGCATCAGCTACACCATTAAAGGTTTTTCCTGCAGATGCATACGTTGCTCCAGAAGTACCTGTAACAAAATCACTTGCGAAAATATTAGATCTTGACTCTGCAATGTATACTTCGTCAAAAACGTTATTGATGTTTAATCTGAAATTCAATGATTTAGATTTGTCAGTTCCTAACAATACTCTGTATGAAATTCCAGCATCAACAAGTCCATAAGAAGGTAATTCTAATGTTCCTTTGTTTGTTGCAGAAGTTTG
Organism: Flavobacterium ammoniigenes; assembly: GCF_020886055.1. Classification (NCBI taxonomy): domain Bacteria; kingdom Pseudomonadati; phylum Bacteroidota; class Flavobacteriia; order Flavobacteriales; family Flavobacteriaceae; genus Flavobacterium; species Flavobacterium ammoniigenes. The sequence goes on from NZ_AP025184.1 coordinate 514,839, forward strand.
TTTAGTAGGATCTAAACTTGCAAATAATTTATCAGATAATCTGTAGTTAGCATCAACATTAAAGCGTGGCGCTAATTCATAAGCTGCACCAATACTTGCTGTCATTTGAGCAACATCACCAACTCTTGTTCCGTCTACGAAATAAGTAGTTGTTGTTCCACCAGAAATATTGTTGTTATTTACGTCAAATCTTCTTCCAGTGATATTGCCTTCATATACCCATTTACCTAATGAGAACATTCCGTTCAATTTTAATTTATCACCTACTTTAGCATTCAAGTCTACTTCTACTCCTGAGTGTACTTGAGTAATTCCTGCAAAATCATAATAACCTCCTGGGTTAGCAACATCTGCATCATTAGCTCTCTGGTATCTGTCTTTCCATGTAGTATGGTATACATTCACATTAGCATTGAATACTGCAGATCGGAAACCGTATCCAGCTTCTAAACCTAATACTTTTTCATTAGTTAAGTTTTCGTTAACTAAAGATTTGTTATTTGGATATACTGCATTAAAGAAAGGTTGTTTTGAATAATACCCTGCATTTACAAATACATTATGGTTATCATTGATGTTATAGTTAGCTCCTCCTTTTACGTTACCACCTAACAAGTTTTTGTAGTCTGTAGATGATAATGGGTTTGGAGTTAAGTACAAGAAATAATCATCTCTTCTAAATCCTTGATTAGAAACAGCCCCTTGGAAAAATGCTGTTAGTTTTTCAGTAGAATACTCTAATTGAGTAAAGGCTCCATACCAGTTTACTAAACCATCATTGTTGTAGTTGATTTTAGCTGTTTGGTAATCCAAATTAAAGAAAGGATTTAAGTTTGGTCTTGCAGCATAAGTTCCAGTTAATACTCTGTTTGCATTGTTCACGTCTGTATTATCTGCATAGTTAGTTGAACCTAACATATCAACAATGTTTTGATAGTGAATCCCTCTATATGTTCTTGCATCAATACCAAAATCCAAAGTAAATCTTTCAGATAATTTAGTGTTCAAGTTAACTACACCACCATACCAGTTGTGAGAGTTGATAGAAGAAATTTTTGTAATTCCGTTTGTAGTATTATTTGATGTAGATGAGCTGTTTTGGTAAGCTCCATTTACTAACGTTCTTGTAGAAGTTCCTGCAGTTCCAGGAATAACAACGCTTTGTCCAGAGTTCCATGCTTTGATCAAATCAACATTGATGATACCATTTGGAAATCTTAAGTTATCAGAGAAAAATCTATTTCCTCTCATTGCTCCAGCACCGTTAGATCCTCCACCACGACCCCAAGAACCATACACTACTGTAGATAACTTAGTTTTGTCGCTGATTTTATAATCCCAGTTGATAGAAGCAATTGGTTTATGGTAATAGTTAGTTCTAAAGTTGTACTCTTTACCTTCTAAAATACCCCAATCGTTGTTGTATCTTCTGTTTGGCTCTCCATTAGTACCATATTTAATAAACTGCGCAATTGTTGGAGCAGTAGATCTTTGATTGTGCCACTGTGGAGCACCTGTAATAGTAAACTCTAAATCATGTTTAGGATTGATTTTATATCCAATTCCAATGAAGTAGTTTCCTCCTTCAAATTTAGTACCGTCAATATATCCGTCTCCTGATGTTTGACTTAACAAAATAGAAGTTGACAATCCATTTTTCATTACACCTGTTGAGTAAGAAAATGCTTTTTTCAAGTAGTTGTCATTGGCAAAACCAACTGAAACGCTTCCGCCTTCTTTCATATCTGCTGAACGAGTTACTACGTTAATAGTTCCCCCTACAGATGAAATAGCTAATTTAGAAGATCCTAAACCTCTTTGTACTTGCATTGCTGAAGTTACATCAGACAAACCTGCCCAGTTACTCCAATATACAGAACTGTTTTCCATATCATTAACAGGAACCCCGTTAATCAATACAGCAACATTCTTTTGATCAAAACCACGAATGTTAATTCTTGAATCTCCAAAACCACCACCTGATTTAGTAGCATATACAGAAGGTGTATTCGCTAAAATTTCAGGAAATTCTTGAGATCCTAATTTTTCTTGAATTTCAGCTGCTTTAATAGTAGAAACTGCCACTGGCGTTTTTCTATCTTTAGCAACGTCCACTACTGAACTTCTTACTACAATTTCTTGTAATTGATTATCATCAGCAACTAAAGCAACAGTTCCTACATTAGCAGCACCGTTGAATTTTACTGTTTTTGGTTTGTAACCAATAAAAGAAATTACTAATTCTCCTGAATTAGCAGTTGTATTGATAGAGAATTTTCCATCAAAATCTGTTGAAACAGCAATTTTTGTTCCTTTAATAACAATATTTGCTCCAGGTAAAGAACCTTTACCATCTGTAACAGTTCCTGTAACTTTTCCTTGAGCAAAAGCAGTAGAAACTATTAAAAACATTAATCCTGTAAGTAACCAGTTTTTCATTGTTTTCATTGTTGTTTTGTTAATTTATTTTTGGCAAAATTATAACATTTTTATATCAATACGTTAATACAACGTTAAAAAATTCACCTTTTTTGTGTTTTTATTCAACAACTCTTGATTTTTCAAGACGTTGCGAGAGCTAAATGTATAAAAAAAGCGCCTTGATTTAAATCAAGGCGCCTTACACTATTTACTACTTGTGTTATTTATTTTTTAAAAAATGATTCAATAAAAATGAAGTAGAACTGTCATGGTTTTTTACTGTTTTAGAATTGATTTCATCTAAAATTGAATTGGCCAATTGTTTTCCTAATTCTACTCCCCATTGATCAAAACTAAAAATATTCCAAATTACTCCTTGAACAAATATCTTATGTTCATACATCGCGATCAAAGAACCCAAGGATTTTGGAGTTAACTTTTGAATTAATAAAGTATTGGTAGGTTTGTTTCCAGTAAATACTTTAAAAGGCAACAAAGCCGCTGCTTTTTCTTTTGATAATCCTTGTTGGTCAAATTCAGCTTGCACTTGGGCTTCGGTTTTTCCATGTAACAAAGCTTCTGTTTGGGCAAAAAAGTTAGACATTAATTTGTCATGATGATTGTCATCGCCGTACAATGGTTTAACAAATCCAATGAAATCAGCTGGAATGATTTTGGTTCCTTGGTGAATCAATTGAAAAAAGGCGTGTTGCGAGTTCGTTCCTGGCTCTCCCCATATAATAGTTCCTGTTTGATAGTTAACCGGACTTCCATCACGTCCCACACTTTTACCATTACTTTCCATGGTGCCTTGTTGTAAATAAGGGGCTAGTTTTTGTAAATATTGGGTATAGGGAATCAAAGCTTCACTTTCGGCACCAAAGAAATTATTATACCAAACACTCAATAAGGCTAGAGTTACCGGTATGTTTTGGTCAAAATCAGCAGTCTTAAAATGCTCGTCCATTTCATTGGCTCCGCCCAACAAAGCATCATAATTATCAAATCCAATTGCCAAACTTATAGATAGCCCTACGGCACTCCATAAAGAAAAACGACCCCCAACCCAATCCCACATTGGAAAAACATTGTCAGGATTAATTCCAAACGCTGTTACTTTATCTAAATTAGTTGAAACAGCAACAAAATGCTTCGCCACATCTTCTTGTTGGGCCGATTTCAAGAACCATTCTTTAATGGTTTCTGAATTAGTCAAGGTTTCTTGAGTCGTAAAGGTTTTAGAAACAATTACAAATAAAGTGGTTTCTGGATTGATTTTTTTGATAATTTCATTGACATGATCACCATCTACATTGGAAACAAAATGAACATTCAAATGATTTTTATAAAACTGCAAAGCCTCAACTGCCATGGCTGGTCCTAAATCAGACCCTCCAATACCAATATTAACAATGTCGGTAAAGGTTTTTCCTGTATATCCTGTTCGGTGACCCGAAACCACTTCATTGGTAAACGCCTTAATTTTATTTTTTACGGCATACACTTCCGGCATTACGTTTTGACCTTCAACGGTAATTACTGCCGATTCTTTAGCGCGTAATGCGGTATGAAGAACTGCTCTATTTTCTGTTTGATTGATTAATTCTCCCTCAAAATAAGAAGCAATCGCTTCTTTCAATCCTACTTGATTGGCTAAGTCAAGCAACAATGTGATCGTTTCTTGATTGATTCTGTTTTTAGAATAATCCAAAAGAAAATCATTCCATTTCAAATTGAATTTTTCAACGCGGGAGGCATCTGCTTGAAATAAATCTTGCATAGATGTCGATGCAATTGCATTATAATGTTGTTGCAATTTTGCCCAAGCAGCAGTTTGGGTAGGGTTAATTGTTTGTAAAGCCATTGTATAATTGGTTGGTTTTATTTTTATTTTCGGGGCAAAAATACTGAAATTAGTTTGAATACAAGTTGTACTCAAATCCTATCACAATTTTAGATCAAAAAGTGTTTTTATAAATTAGCAACGCTATCCAACTCTCTTTTTAAAGGTTCAATTTGTTGTAAGAATCGTTGTTTCGAGCTTCCTGTCATTGATTCTCCTGTTGGAAGTTTTAAACGGAGCGCATCCACCTGAACCCCATTTTTCCAAAAACGATAGCATACATGTGGCCCTGTAGCTAATCCTGTACTTCCTACTCTGCCAATAATTTGACCTTGGTTGACATGTTGTCCTCGTCGCACCAAAATTTTAGACATATGTAAGTACTGAGTAGAATAGGTTCCGTTGTGTTTTACTTTTACAAAATTTCCGTTGCCGGCTGTAAATCCGGTTTGTTCTACTATTCCTGCAGCAGTAGTAGTGATAGGAGTCCCATAAGGCGCTGCATAATCTGTTCCTTTGTGCGCTTTCCAGATTCCTTGTACAGGATGCAGTCTATTCGAACTGTATCGCGAAGTGATTCGGCTAAATTTAATAGGTGTTTTTAAAAAGAAGTTCTTTAATGTTTTTCCTTCATCGTCATAATATTCTATTTTCCCAGATGAAGAAGTCGCATACGGGAAAGCATATACAATCTTGCCTTTGTATTCAAAAAATGCAGCCTCCAAACTATCTACACCATCATAAATAGAATCGTTGATGTATCTTTCGGTAAAAGTCAAAGCAAAACGATCGCCTTTTTTCAATTTAAAAAAGTCAATGGACCAAGCATATATCTTGGTGATTTTGCTTGCCAGTGATCCTTCTACCTTAGCACTTTCTAATGTTTCCGAAAGAGAACTCTTTAACACGCCACCGATGGTTCTTCGTTTAATTTTGATCGGTTTGGTTTTTTTATACGCCACTACTGCGGTATCTCTAAGATCAACTACATAATAATTTACCGCGTCTGGTTGGTAAATAAAAACTTGTAGTTTGTTTTTTTTATGTTTGGATCGAAGTAACACATATGGTTTGTTGAAACGAATTGTACGAACATCAAAAGTGTCTTTGACTTTTTCTATAATATCATACACTTCCTTTTCTCCAATATTCTGTTTTTGGATGATGCTGCCAAAAGTATCTCCGCTTTTTATAGTGTCATGCACTACATTAAAATCAGAATACACAAAGCCAAACTCACTTTTTTTAGGAGTCGATTTCATTTCTAGTTCGTCAATACTTTCTTGATTTTTAGAACAAGAAAGAAAAGCGAGCAAGACAACTACGATTATGAAAAAGGGCAACGTTCTTTTTAACATCCGTTAATTCAATTATTTATTTTCACCCCAATTGGCTAGTTCCTCAGCGCTCCAAAGTTCTGGAAAAAATATACGCCTTTGGTATTTCGGATGCATGTATTTTTTCCAATTGCTACCTCCAGTGGCTTCTCCATCTCCAATTCCGCTTTGATCAATGTACTTAATGGCAACATTCAAATGTTGCATTACCCAAGTGATGTTTATGGTATAATCCAAATGACGCATAGCATCAATTAATTCTTGATTCTTTTGGTCTTCAGCAGGAAGTTGTTTGAACTTTTGCCAAATATTGATGGAATTGTATTCTTCCATGTGAGTCAAGAAGACTTTCTTATATTTTCTTTCAAATTCTTCTAAAAGGAAGGATTTTTTTCCAGTAGTATAATCTTTTCCAGCGGCTTGCCAATACAAATGTTCAAAAGCAAATTCGTAGGAAGTAGTTCTATCTATAGAAGATCTAAAACGGTAATCGATAAGGTTGATTAAATCTGTTGTACAGAATTCTATCAAACGGTATTGTGCGCTTTGAAAACCACTTGCAGGAGTTAGCGTATTTCTAAATTTCATGTATTGATCCACTTCCATTCCGTTTTCCATGATTTCAAAGGAAGTGGTTAGCATTTCAAAATAACGACTAATTCGTTGCAATCGTTCTGTAAAAAAAAGAGTCGTTATTTTTTCAGCATGCGAAACTTGTTGCATTTCCCACAAAATCATTTTGAAAATCAATTCGTTCACTTGATGGTACATGATGAATACCATTTCGTCAGGAAGTGTGGTTCGTTGCGTTTGCAAACTCAACAAACTATCCGTTTGAATATAATCCCAATACGTTATAGGCTTTGACCAAAGTAATCCTTCTAATTGAGTATCGGTTTTTTGGTGAATTGCCTCAAACTTGGAATCAATTTGATTTAATATAGTGTCTCTTGTCGTATTCGTCATTATAACTTTACTTTGAATGTGTGTTGTAATCCTTTGTAAGCCTCTAAATCTGCTTTTATCGAGCCGACGGCAAGACTAGCTTGAATGCGAATTGGTATTTTATTTTCGTCATCTGAAATCCAAACAGTTACACTTTCTTGTTCTTTAAAAACCCTTCCCGATTGTACCAATGGTCTAAAAATCATAGTCGCAATAGTACCAAATTTAGTTTTAATAATTTCCCGACCTATAAACTTTAATTTAAACTTGGTCGTTTCATCATCAAAAAATAAATCAATAGCTACGGATTCTCCCGGTTTAATTTTATCAATGTTAGAAAAATTTCGTAAATAATAAAAGGCAGATAAAATATCTTGCGTGTTTTTTGGAATAGAAAAGGTCTTTTCGGTATTGTGTTTATAATCTTTGACCAAAATTTTGTTGGTCGACCACATAAAAAATCCTTCTTGGTTTTTTGTGTATCCTCCTTCGTTAATTTTTCTGAGAAATTGATTGGGAACAAAAGTATCTTTATCGATATAACTTTCGTATCGATCGTCTACTTTAAAAAATAATCGAGACAAGCCAGTAGTATACCCTTTGCCAATTAAATGAAAAAGCTTTTCTGAGTTAATAGTAGCTTCTTTTACTTCTAATGTGGCGTAACCAGCATTGACAAAACCGTAGTGGATTCTAAATTTAAACCATTCACCCACTCCAAAAGCAGTTTGTTGTTGAGCAAATACCGAAAGGGAAAATAACAGAATGACGAATAGATGAATTTTTTTCATTGTGCTTTTTAAAGGCTATTTCAAAACAATATCCTTAATTAAGCCCAAAGGTATTAAAACAAAAAAACCCAGTCAAATAATGACTGGGTTTTTGTGCTATTAACTAACCAAAAAAACTATAAATTATGAAATTTATATCAAAATTTGAAAGGAAACCACCCCTTTCATTTTTGTACTACAAATTTAAAGCATGTTTGATGAATTATTATTGTAAAAATTCACTTTAACAAAAGATTTGTCATTTATAAATTCGAAACCACTTATTTTTTTATTATGTAAAAAAATAAGTGGTTTTTTTAATGATTATTCTAATAAATAACTTTGTTTTTCTGGTGATAATTCTAAAAAATAAGTTAAAAACACCCTTTTTTTAACAAAAAAACAATTCCAAAAAGCGTCTTTTTATATTTAAAACCAAAATCCTACACCAAACCAAGTATAGCCTTTAGTAAGTTCTGGCGACCATGAATATTTTACTTCGATTGGGCCAATTCTGGTTTCCAAACCATAACCCAAAGCATAACCTGAATAGTTGGGTAATGAAATCCAATCTTTAGATTTGAACAGATTTTGCTCCAAGTTTGCAAAATTAGCAGAGAAATTCAGGTGGTTTTTATTTAAAAAAACAAAATCAATTGTCCCTGAAGCTTTGATAAAACTATTAGCTGCAATGCTCAAAAAATCATAGCCGAAAAACGGCTTAAAATTGTTGAGACTATTGTAACCATAGCCTCCAAGAACAAAATTAAAAAATGGGATGCCATCATTACCTATTGGCAATCCCACATCTCCCTGAAACTTAAAAGTAATTGCTTTCGACAACGAAAAAGCTTTAGAAAACTCGGCCTTTACTATTGAAAAAGGCTTGAAATCATTGTGATAATCAGAAGCAAATAAATACGATTGAAAATCAGAAGTGAAAGACCATCCTTTTTTTGGAAAGTATTTATTATCAAAAGAATCGTATTTAACATACCCAAAACCACTCCAATAACTGCTTTTATCTATAATCGGATTGGCAATTGTTTTTGACGAAATGTGCAAATATTTTAATTCCACTCCCGCACCAAATAAAAACCGTTGTGCAATCCCTTTTTGCACATAAGTTCGTGTAGAAAGATCTAAATAATCTACATTAATTTGATTGACTCCTGTGTCTAAAATCGATTTGGTAATTTCTTGTGTGATGTTTCTATTGAACTGACTCAATTGGGATTTAAATCCATAACTAAAATTAAATCCGTTGTCTACATAATAATCCAAATTGTATCTGAAATTGTCTCCCAAAATGATATCTAGCGAAGCCAAATCATTTTTAAACAAGGTGTTTTTATGGGTAATATTGACTAAAATCGCACTTTTAAATAATTCGTCATAATGCAATCCTAGTTTTAAATAGGTGTAAATAGGATTTTCTGATAACTGAAGTTCTAGAGCTTCTCCTCGTTCGTTATTTTTAAAGGAATAACTTATGGAATGAAAATTTTCAGTAGCAAGCAAGGTGTTAATTCCTGATTCCAAATGGCCATAGGTGATGGGAGTATTTGGTTTAAACCCTAATTTACCAAACACATAATCAGTAGTAAATTTACTCAATTTAGTGGTGTTGATTTGTGCCAATTTTAAGCTGTCCTTCAATACAGACAATTTGGGTTTCTTAAAATAGTTGTTGTCATCCGTAAGGATTTTAATTTTTTCATATGCTGCAAAAGCAGCTTCTTCTCCTCTTTGAATTATTTCTCTGCCTCTGTCAAAGGATAATACTCCAAAATTTTTAATATCGGGGGTAATATAAATATCGGTGCCTTTGATTTTATTTTTCATTTGTTCAATGGAATGCAAATTGGTAATTTGAACCAATATTTTTGTGGCATTTTTAAGTTGAGCTTTGTCCCACAACCCATCTTGTACATCGACTCCAATAATCAAATCGGCTCCTAAATTTTTCACTTCATCAACGGGAAAATTATTGGCTACTCCACCGTCAATAAGCAATTGTCCGTCAATTTCAATTGGGGTAAATAAAGTAGGAAAGGCAGCACTTGCCAGCATAGCCTGTGCCAAATTTCCTTTGTTTAGCACTACCTGTTGACCAGTCTCAATATTAGTTCCAATACATAAAAATGGGGTAGGCAATTGGTTAAAATCATTCACCTGGCGCACATGTCGTGTCAGTCGGCTCAACAAATTAAAATTATACAAGCCCTTGGAAAGTGCTTGAGGTATTCCCACTTTGAAATTACTAAATGGAAGTGTTATTGCATAGGTTTCGTCATTTCGTTTTTCGTAAAAACTTTTCGCGGATCGCGGTATATAATCATTAAGCAATTCGTCAAAATTAACTTTATGAAAAATAGAATCTATTTGAGTGGCGTTGTAACCCGAAGCATACAAACCGCCAACAACTGCTCCCATGCTCGTTCCGCCGATATAATCAATTTTAACTCCCGCTTCTTCAATTACTTTTAAAACTCCAATATGAGCAAATCCTTTGGCGCCTCCACCACTCAACACCAATCCTATTTTAGGACGTTTTTGCTCTTGAGCAAAACTATTTTGAAAACTGAACAAGAATACTCCCACAAGAAGCAAGCCCCAGATGGAAGTGAAAAGCGCCGCTGGTGTAAATGCTATTTTTTCTTGAGGAAAAAGAGCAACAGCAGGAGCTCCTTTTTTCTCTTTAGAAAAAAAGAATTGTGACAGCGGACTTGCAACGGAAAGCTGGGATAGGCTCATACAAATTAATTGGTAGTGTAAAAGTCGGTAATTTTTTTGGCTTTTGACAGCCCAACGACTTCGGATATTTCTTTTTCGGTGGCCAATTTTAATCTTTTAACACTTTTGAAGTGCTGAATTAAAGTAGTCATGGTTTTTTCGCCAATACCTGGTATGGATTCTATAGACGAATTCAGAGCTGCTTTGCTGCGTTTGTCACGGTGATGGGTGATCCCAAAACGGTGCGCTTCATTACGCAATTGTTGTATAACTTTTAATGTTTCTGATTTTTTGTCGAGGTAAAGCGGAATCGAATCGCCAGGATAGAAGAGCTCTTCCAAGCGTTTGGCAATACCAATAATCGTAATTTTTCCACGAAGACCTAGGTCGTCAATGCTTTTTAAAGCCGAAGACAATTGCCCCTTTCCACCGTCAATAATTATTAACTGCGGCAAAGGTTGGTTTTCGTCCAAAAGGCGTTTATAGCGTCGGTACACCACTTCTTCCATGGATGCAAAATCATTCGGACCTTCTACTGTTTTGATGTTAAAATGGCGGTAGTCTTTTTTACTCGGTTTACCGTCTTTGAATACCACACAAGCCGAAACTGGATTGGTTCCTTGAATATTGGAATTATCAAAACATTCAATGTGACGAGGCTCCACAGGCAAGCGCAAGTCTTTTTGCATTTGTGCCATAATTCGGTTAACATGGCGGTCTGGGTCTACAATTTGCAATTGTTTCAACTGTTCTATTCGATAGTATTTAGCATTGCGAAGAGATAAATCTAAAATTTGTTTTTTGTCGCCCAATTGCGGCACTGTGATTTTGATGTTTTCTCCCAAATCTATTTCAAAAGGAACAATAATTTCTTTAGACAACAACTGGAAGCGCTCCCGAAGTTCAATGATGGCTAATTCCAACAGTTCTTCGTCGGTTTCTTCCAATTTCTTTTTGATTTCCATAGTATGGGAACGAATAATCGATCCGTGAGAAATTTGCAAAAAGTTGACATAGGCCGCACTTTCATCTGAAACAATCGAAAAGACATCAATGTTGGTGATTTTTGGATTGATAATCGTGGAACGCGACTGGTAATTTTCTAGAATTTCAATTTTCTCTTTGATTTTTTGAGCCTCTTCAAAACGCATTTCTTGGGCTAATTCGTTCATCAAGCGCTTGAAATCTTTCATACTTTCTTTGAAATTTCCTTTCAAAATTTCGCGAATAGCATTCACTTGTTTTTGATATTCTTCAACCGATTCATAGCCTTCACAAGGACCTTTGCAATTGCCAATACGGTATTCCAAACATACTTTGAATTTACCACTTTGAATATTAGTAGCACTCAAATCATAGTTACAGGTGCGCAATGGATACAACTCTTTGATCAAGTCCAAAATAGTAGACACCGTTTTGAAACTGGTGTAAGGCCCAAAATATTCCGAACCGTCTTTGACCATTCTACGTGTTGAAAATATGCGCGAAAAAGGTTCTTTCTTAATACACAACCAAGGGTAGCTTTTGTCGTCTCGCAATAAGACATTGTAACGCGGTTGCAGGGTTTTGATCAGATTGTTTTCCAACAAAAGCGCATCGGTTTCCGTTGGCACTACAATGTGTTTGATGGTTACAATTTTTTTAACCAGAACATTCGTTTTAGCCGTATCGTGAATTTTATTGAAATAAGACGAAACCCTTTTTTTTAGGTTTTTGGCTTTGCCCACATACAAAATTTTCCCGTCCTTATCGTAGTATTGATAAACACCAGGGTTGTCCGGTAAAGTTTGAATTTGCAATGCAATGCTGGGTGGCGTCATTATGTGTTGGCTCGAAATGTTTTCAAATTTACAAATAACATCTTTGCAAATCAAAATCAGTGGTTTTCTTTTTCGGCGCAAAAATTAATAGTACTTTTAACTACTATTTTTACTTAAAATGACAAAAACTGAATTACGCATTCTTTACAAAAAGTTACGAAAACAACTTTCCAATGCTGATATTGAGGAAAAAAGTTTGGCTATTGCCAATGGCGTTTTGGCTTTAGACCTTTGGGACAAAACTTACTTTCATATTTTCTTACCTATTGAGGAGCAAAAAGAAGTCAACACCGAATTCCTACTACACTTGCTCTCTGGAAAAGACAAAGAAATTGTGGTGTCCAAATCTGATTTTTCAACACGGAAAATGACCCATTTTTTATTGACAGACAATACCAAAATCAAAAAAAACGAATACAATATTCCAGAACCAATAGACGGAATTGAAGTGCCTTCGCCCAAAATTCAAGTCGTGTTTGTGCCACTTTTGGCCTTTGATTTAAATGGAAATCGGGTAGGTTACGGCAAAGGATTTTACGATCAATTTTTGGCAGAATGCCATCCAGATACCATTAAAATTGGACTTTCGTTTTTTGAAGCTGAAAAATCAATTGCAGACGTTTTTGAAAACGATGTTCGTTTGGATTATTGCATTACCCCAGAAAAGTGTTACCCCTTTTAATTTCTGCTGAAAAAATTGGCTTTTTTTTACTTTCTTTACACCTTCAATAATTTGGCGTTTTTATGAGAATTAACAAGAAGAAAATAGGAATTACACTGGGAATTCTTTTCGTTTTATTTGTGGCTGCATTAAGCACTTTTTATTATTTCAGAGATGAAATTTTAAAAGTAACTTTAGAAAAAGTAGCGGTAAAAATGGAACGGGATTTCGATAGTAAATTCACCATAAAAACAGCTTCTTTTGACGGAATTTCTGCAGTTCGATTTACGGATGTGGTTTTGGCTCCCAAACATGCCGATACTTTATTCCGAATTCAAAAAATGAAAACTAGCATTAGCTTTTGGCATTTACTCATTGGCGATCTACAATTGGGTACCTTAGAAATACAAAATGGATTGGTACAATTAACCAAAAAAGGGAAGGTGCGCAACTTTGATGCTTTTTTGAAGAAAAATAAAAATCAAGAAGTTAGTTCGGATAAAAGAGATTACGCGGCCTTAGCCAAACGCATTATTTTTCGCTTGTTGAATTTGGTTCCATCAGACATGGATATCAAAAATTTAGTTTTCAAATTAGACGATAATGGAAAGAAAGCGACCATTGATGTCAAGAAATTAGCCTTAGATGGCGGTGATTTAGAAAGTATCATTCACGTCAAAACCAATACTTTTGCGCAACGCTGGCGAATTGCTGGCGAAGCTGATCCTAGAGACCGTACTGCCGATATTCAGTTTTTCAATATGGATGGCGGACCAATAAAAGTACCCTATTTTGACGAACGATTTAATTTGATTTCTAGTTTTGATTCCATTCACCTAAACGTTGAAAACATTGAAAGTGATGGCGATGAATTCCATATTGACGGCTATACTTCTATTGCCAATTTAAAAGTCAATCATCCTAAAATTGCAAGTAAAGATGTCATCATTCGCAATGCGCGTTTTGACTACCGTTTGTTACTTGGCGAAGATTTTATTTCGGTAGATAGTTCTTCTTCGATCCAATTGAACAAAATAAAAATTCAACCTTATTTGGCCTACGAAACGGAAGAGGATACCGTTTATAAAATGAATATTCGCATTCCAAAAATGCAAGCGCAAGACTTTATTAGTTCGCTTCCTGATGGATTGTTCACCAATGTACAAGGGATGCTGGCTAGTGGAAGTTTCGATTACAAACTGGACTTTATGTTCAACAAAAACAAGCCCGAAACAATCATTTTTGACAGTAAATTAAACAAAGAAAATTTACGTATTTACCGTTTTGGCCAAGCCAATTTGGGCAAAATGAACGGCGATTTTGAATACCGTGCCATAATTAATAATGTGAGGCAACGACCTGTTTTTGTAGGTAGTTCTAATCCCGATTATACGCCACTCAATCAAATTTCGCCTTATTTAAAAAAATGTGTATTGACTACCGAAGACCCTTCCTTCTTCAGACATCGCGGCTTTATAACAGAGGCGTTCAAGCAATCGATTATCAAAAACATCAAAACGCGAAAATTCTCTCGTGGGGGTAGTACCATCAGCATGCAATTGATTAAAAATGTATTCTTAACCCGCGAGAAAACTTTATCTCGAAAATTAGAAGAAATTTTATTGGTTTATATATTAGAAAACAACCGAATTGTAAGCAAAGAACGCATGTTGGAAGTGTATTTCAATATTATTGAATGGGGACCAAACGTCTACGGAATTGGCGAAGCAAGCCGATTTTATTTCCAAAAAAATCCTGCCGATTTGACTTTTAATGAATGTTTGTACTTGGCCACTATTATACCGAGTCCGAAGAAATTCATGTATCAATTTGACGACCAAGGAAACCTAAAAGGCTTTGCCTTAAAAAACCAACGCTATTTGAGTAATCTGATGTTGCGTCGTGGTATAGTAACTAGCAGTGATAGTATTAATCCTTATGGCGTATCGCTTTCAGGAAATGCGCGTTCGTTCTTAACAATTCGTAAAGCGCAAGATACTACTGGTGTTGCAGTAGATTCTATTCCGCCAAAAGAAGACTTTGATTTTGAATTTCTAAAAACGGATGAAGACTAAGTAAATAGACGATTTAGGATTTACTAAGTTTAAAATAAATTAATTAAAGCTCCCAACTTTTATAAGGCTGGGAGCTTTTTAATTTAGGGTGCTGGATCAGGAATAATAGCTTGAACAGCATCAATGGCTTTCAGGACTTCCTCAGAAAGGGTAACCTGTATAGTGTCTATATTTTCTTTCAACTGTTCCATTGTGGTGGCGCCGATAATCGTACTCGTTAGAAAAGGCTGTTGCTCAATAAAAGCCAAAGCCAATTGGGTTAACGTCAAACCGTGTTGCTGAGCAATTTCGTTATACAAACGAGTGGCTTCTGCCGATTGTGGACTGCTATAACGAGCCATTTGAGGAAATAGGGCCAATCGAGAAGTTGGATGTTGTTTCCCATTCAAGAATTTTCCAGACAAAAGTCCGAAAGCCATCGGCGAATAGGCCAACAAACCGATATTTTCACGCAAACAGACCTCAGCATTTCCTACTTCAAATGAGCGATTCAATAACGAATAGGGATTTTGTACCGTTTTAATTTTAGGCAAATTATGGTATTTATGTTCCTCGATGAATCGCATCAACCCCCAAGGCGTTTCGTTTGATAATCCAATGTGTTTGATTTTACCTTGTTGGACAAAACCCTCCAAGGTAGTCAACACCTCGTGAATATTATCTTCCCAAGCATCGTCTTGTTTTTTATACCCGCGTTGCCCAAAAAAATTGGCTTTGCGTTCTGGCCAATGCAATTGGTAAATATCTACATAATCGGTTTGTAACCGTTGTAAACTTTGGTCTAAGGCATATTGAATACTGGCTGGTGAGAAATCCACTTTGTCACGCATATAGGCAAAAGCTGGATTCGGCCCCGCAATTTTAGTAGCCAAAACTACTTGATCGCGATTTCCTGTTTTATTAAACCAAGTCCCAATAATTCGTTCGGTACTTCCATAGGTTTCTTGACGTCCTGGTACCGAATACATCTCGGCCGTGTCAAAAAAATTGACTCCGTTTGCTAAGGCATAATCCATTTGGGCATGACCCTCTGCTTCGGTGTTTTGTTCACCAAAAGTCATGGTGCCTAAACAAATTTTACTGACTTTAATATCGGTATTGGGTAGAGTAGTGTATTTCATTTACTGGATAATTATTAAAAAACAAATATACAAAGGAAAGAGAATTACTATCCTAAAATTCAATTTCAATTTGAGTAATAATAAAGAAGCCCAACTTTGTGTTGGGCTTCTTTATCTTATTAATTAGGTGAATGAAAACTAGTTAATTTCATTCAACATTTCTGCGATGGCATCTAATCTTGGTGTTAAAATAATTTCAATACGACGATTTTTAGCTTTACCATCTGCCGTTTCATTACTAGCCAAAGGAGAAAATTCTCCTCTACCCGCAGCGGTCAGGTTTTGTTTATTAATTTTTTTGTTTTCGCTTAAAATCCCAACAATTGAAGTAGCTCTTTTAGTAGATAAATCCCAGTTGTCTGTAATTGGCCCTGAAGCTGTAAAAGCATCATCATCAGTATGTCCTTCAATCAAAACAGCGATTTCTGGATTATCTCCCAATACTTTACCAAGTTCTACAACGGCTTTTTTACCTTCGGTACTTACCGCCCAACTTCCAGAACTGAATAACAATTTGTTTTCCATAGAAACGTATACTTTTCCGTTTTTTTGTTCTACAGTCAAACCTTTACCTTCAAAACTATTTAAAGCTTTAGACAATGTCTCTTTAAGTTTTTTCATGCTCGCTTCTTTCGCTGCAATCATGTCTTCTAACTCTTTCAAACGTTGACTACTTTTTGTTAACTGCTCTTGCTCTAAAGCTAAGGCTTTGGCTTTTTCGTCCAATTCATCAAGCAATTCACGATTCTTTTTCATATTTTTTTCCAAAGACTCATTGCTGTTTTTTTCTAACGCCGCATACGAATCTTGAAGTGCATTGTATTTATCCAAATTCGTTTCGTGTTCCGCTTTCAATTTGGTGTAATCTGCTTTTAGTTTGTCTAAATCCGTTTTCAGAGCCGCACCATCTAATTCCAATTGGTTTTTGGCTTTGGCTAAAGCCGCATTTTCGTCAGCCAACGTTCTGTTTTCTTTTTTTAAGTCCGTGTATTTGCTTTCTAAATCGGTATAGATTTTTTTAGACACACAAGAGGTGCTTAAAGCCAATACTAACAATCCAAGGGAAACTTTTTTTATCATGATGAAAGGGTTTGATTTTTATTTGTAACTACAACTTTATTTGTTCTTTTTTATTGTACAAGCAGGTGCTTTTCGCAACTGAACAAAGCTACTCAATTTCTACCAAAATTGGACAATGGTCCGAATGTTTGGCTTCGGGCAAAATCAAAGCGCGTTTGATTCGGTTTTTCAAAGGTTCACTTACTAAACAATAATCGATTCGCCAACCTTTATTATTTAATCTCGCCGATGGAAAACGCATCGTCCACCAAGTATAATTGTCCGGTTCTTTGTTCAAAAAACGGAAGCTATCAATGAAACCGCTTTTTAAGAAATTGTCTAACCAAGTTCGCTCGGCTGGCAGGAATCCAGATACATTTTTATTGCGAACGGGGTCGTGAATGTCTATGGCTTCGTGGCAAATATTATAATCTCCACAGATTACCAAATTAGGTACTTCTTTTTTCAAATTGTCAATATACTTTTGAAAATCATCCATATACATGAACTTGTGATCCAAACGCTCCGCATTAGTTCCAGAAGGGAGGTACAAACTCATCACCGAAACATCATCAAAATCCACGCGGATGTTACGTCCTTCAAAATCCATGTGTTCAATTCCGGTACCAAAAACGATATTGTTTGGTTTGGTTTTGGATAAAATAGCTACGCCACTGTACCCTTTTTTTGTTGCTGGAAACCAATAATGGTAAGGATATCCTGCTAGTTCAATATCTAAAGTGGGCACCTGATCTGCTTGAGCTTTAATCTCTTGGAAACAGATAACGTCTGGATTAGCTTGTTGCAACCATTCGAGCAATCCTTTAGAAATGGCAGCACGAATTCCATTGACATTGTAGGAAATAATTTTCATTGAAAATTGGTATTTTAGGGATGCTGAATTAGGCATTTTACTGTCTTCAAATGTAATAAAAAAGTAGAAGTTTGCCATTGAAAATTCAGAAAATGGAGTTTTTTGTTATCTTTGTTGCTTGCCTCAAATATAAAAATGATATGGGTTTAGTAACTGCTAAAGAAGTTGCGAAAGCAATAAATACGGATAAATACGGATTCTTAGGCACTTTTTCGGGCTGGTTGCTGATGAAAGTACTTAAAATTTCGGAACTAAATAACGTATATGACCGAAACAAACATTTAAGCGAAGTGGCTTTTTTGAATGGGGTTCTTGACGACTTACAAATTAAATTTGAAATACCTGAAGCAGATCTAAAAAGACTGCCAAAAGAAGGCCCTTATATTACAATTTCTAATCATCCACTAGGTGGTATTGACGGGGTGTTGTTGTTGAAATTAATGCTGGAAAGAGAACCTAATTTCAAAATCATTGCCAACTTCCTTTTGCACCGTATCGAACCTTTAAAAAAGTACATCATGCCGGTGAATCCTTTTGAAAATCATAAGGATGCCAAATCGAGCGTAGTGGGAATCAAAGAAACATTACGTCATTTAAGTGATGGAAAACCATTGGGGATGTTTCCTGCAGGTGAAGTTTCGACCTATAAAGACGGAAAATTAATGGTCGACAAACCATGGGAAGAAGGCGCTATCAAAGTCATTCGCAAAGCGCAAGTTCCTGTAGTTCCTATCTATTTTCATGCAAAAAATAGCCGATTATTTTATTTACTATCTAAAATCAGCGGGACTTTTCGAACTGCAAAATTACCATCGGAAGTATTCAGCCAAAAAAAGCGTGTGATTAAAGTGCGTATTGGCAAACCTATCTCAGTAGCAGAACAAAACGAATACGAATCATTAGAAGACTATTCTGAATTCTTACGAAAGAAAACCTATATGTTGGCCAATCCGTTTGAAAAAGAAAGCAAACTACTGCCGACGCCTACTTTAAAATTACCTAAAAGTCCAAAAGAAATTGTCACTCCGGCTAATCAAGATAAAATTGTTGCTGAAGTAGATGCGCTTCGTGATTCAGACTGTCGTTTATTACAAAGTAAAAATTACGAGGTCTTTTTTACTAAAGCCTCTAGAATTCCAAATGTTTTACATGAATTGGGTCGCCTTCGAGAAATTACCTTTAGAGAAGTAGGGGAAGGAACTAATGAATCTATTGATTTGGATAAATTTGATCAATATTACCATCATATGTTTTTGTGGGATGATGATGCTAAAAAAGTGGCAGGAGCCTATCGAATGGGATTAGGTTCTGAAATATATCCTAAATACGGCATGAATGGTTTTTATCTGAATGACTTGTTTCGTTTTGAACCTGAATTGCATGATATGATGAGTAAGTCCATTGAAATGGGGCGTGCTTTTATCATCAAAGAATACCAACAAAAACCAATGCCATTATTCCTACTTTGGAAAGGAATTATTCATACTACTTTACGTTATCCGGAACATAAATTCTTACTTGGTGGCGTAAGTATTAGTAATCAATTCTCCGATTTTTCGAAATCGTTGATGATTGAGTTTATGAAATCAAACTATTACGATCCGTATATTGCACAATACATTCACCCTAAAAAAGCGTTTAAAGTCAAATTAAAAGACGCCGATAAAGATTTTATTTTCAATGAAACGGAAGCCGATTTGAATAAGTTTGATAAAATCATTGACGAGTTGGAACCAGGTAGTTTACGTTTGCCTGTTTTGATTAAAAAATACATTAAGCAAAACGCACGCGTTGTTGCTTTTAACGTCGATCCCTTATTCAATAACGCAGTTGACGGATTAATGTACATTCGCGTAGAAGACATCCCAGACAGTACTATGAAACCGGTAATGGAAGAATTTCAGGCCGAGTTGGAACGAAAATTAAGTGAAAAAGAAGAGTAATTAAATCCCGATAGCAATCGGGATTTTTGTTATATTAAAACCAATGTTTTTGTCCCACTTGATAGGTGTTATAAAACTCTTCGTCAGATTTGGTTAAATAAATTATTCCTTCAATCAATCCAAACAAACCGGTCAATGTAGCACAACTGCAGATACTTAAGATTAGCCAAAGTATTCCTGTTCCAGTGTATCCCAAATAAAATTTATGGATTCCCAATGGGCCCAACAAAATGGCGAAAATACCGCAGGCTACTTTTTTATTATTTTGAAATTGTGGTGTCGGAGTATTCCACGCTTCTTGTTTAATAGTTTCAGTTTCCATATAAATAGTTTTTAATAGTAATAGAGTGTTTTTATTTTATCGACAATGACTTGCGCCAAACGCTCATGGCTTTCAATAGTCCAGCCTGCGATATGGGGAGTCAATATAACATTTTTGGCATTCAATAAATACTGAAAAGCCTCAGGAGTAGTTGCTTCTTGGAACAAAGTTTCAAAAGATAATTTTTCATATTCCAAAACGTCCAAACCAGCGCCTAACACTTTTCCTGATTGTAATGCTGCAACCAAATCAGCCGTAACAATATTTTTTCCGCGTGACGTATTGATGATCCAGATGGACTTTGCAAATCCATTAATAAATTTCGTATTGACCATTTTATCCGTTTCGGGAGTCCAAGGCAAGTGCAAACTCAAGACGTCTACTTTTTGTTGTAATTCAGCAAAACTGACTTGTTTGGCATTTTCATCACCTACATTTTCTTGAATATCATAACACAAGACCTCCACTTCAAAACCACCTAGTTTTTTGGCAAAAGCCTTACCCATATTTCCGTAGCCAATAATCCCGACTGTTTTACCGTCCAATTCCTGTCCGCGATTGCTTTCACGATTCCAATGTCCTGCCCGAATCTCCGCATCGGCTTGGTTTAAATTGTTAAACAACGATAAAATCATCCCTAGACTGTGTTCGGCAACCGCGTTTCGATTTCCTTCTGGAGCGGCAATCAAGGCGATATTTTTTGATTCAGCATATTCGCAATCAATACTTTCCAATCCCGCGCCAACTCGCGCAATGAACTGCAAATTAGTAGCTTTATCTAAAAACGTTTGGTCAATTTTGAATCGGCTACGAATAACAATCCCTTGATAATCTTGAATTTTAGCTTCGATTTCTTCTTTGGAAGAGGTAAAATCTTCGTGATTCACAAAACCTGCTTGTTCCAATTGGTCCCAAAGCAAAGGATGATTACTATCGATATGAAGAATGTGTACCGCCATAAAAGGATTGTATTTGCAAACCCAAATTAACAAAAAAAATAGGTGTAAAAGGTGTAAATTGCGAGCATTCTAATTTAAATGTAAAAAAATATGGCCGCCAGTCGATTGTTTCGAGATTTTTTTGAAAGCGAAAAAGCGGGCGGATTGTTATTACTTTTAGTAACGGTACTTTCTTTGGCTTTAGCCAATTCCCCTATTCAAGCAAGCTATGTCGGATTTTGGGAAACTGAAATTGGTCATCATTCCATTACCCATTGGATCAATGATGGATTAATGACTATTTTCTTCTTGTTGATTGGATTGGAATTAGAACGCGAATTGTATGGCGGCGAATTGTCAAATTTCAAAAATGCTGCTTTACCTATTTTTGGTGCTCTTGGTGGAATGCTAATTCCAGCCGGAGTATTTTTAGTATTCAATTGGGGTACCCAAACGCAGAACGGTGCTGGAATTCCTATGGCTACGGATATTGCTTTTGCTATTGGCATCTTATCGCTTTTAGGCAAAAGAGTGCCAACTTCATTGAAAATATTCTTAACGGCTTTGGCAGTTATTGATGACTTGGGTGCCATTCTAATTATTGCGATTTTTTATACAAAAACTATTACCTTTCTGTATTTAGGAGGTGCATTTGCAATTATGGGAATACTATTTATTCTAAATAGAAAAAAGGTTCATCACCTACTTCCGTATTTAATTGGCGGTAGTTTAATGTGGTATTGCATGCTCAATTCAGGCGTTCACGCTACTATTACTGGCGTACTTCTGGCCTTTGTCATTCCGTATGGCAATGGAGGAAAAACCACTTCATCATACCGATTACAACACTTTCTACACAAACCTGTTGCCTTTTTCATTCTGCCTTTATTTGCTATCGCGAATACTGGAATTGCCATAGATTCCAACTGGCAGGAGGGACTTGCTCATGCTAACCCAATCGGGATTATGGCAGGTTTGATTGTTGGAAAACCAATAGGGATTACTCTTTTTGCTTTTCTCTCTGTAAAATTAGGCATTGGATCACTTCCAAAAGAGTTGCAATGGAAACAGATTCTCGGCGCCGGAATGTTAGGCGGAATTGGGTTTACTATGTCGATTTTCATTACGCTCTTGGCTTTCAAAAACGATGGTGAAGCCGTAATTACTTATTCTAAAATGGCCATTTTAGTTGCTTCGTTTGTCTCAGGAACTTTAGGTTTTTTGTGGTTGAAAATGAGTTTGAAGAAATAAAAAAGGCCGCTAATTATAGCGACCTTTCATTAATTGAAAAGGAAATTATCCCTTAATCTGTTTTAAAGACGTTTTAATTCCTCTAATTAATGACGAACTAAATCCGTGCATTTCCATTTCATTCAAACCAGCAATCGTACACCCTTGAGGCGTTGTTACTCGGTCAATCAATTGTTCTGGATGTGTTTTTTCTTCCAATAGCATTTCGGCAGCACCTTTTACCGTTTGAGCTGAAATCGCCAACGCCGTTTGCCAGTCGAATCCAATTTCGATTCCTGCTTGCATCGAAGCGCGAATGTATCGCAAGGCAAATGCCGTTCCGCTAGCCGCTAATACAGTTGCCGCATCCATTAATTTTTCGTCAATAATGGGTGCCGTTCCTAAACCTTCAAACAAACGTACTACGTTTTGAGCTGCTTCTTTATTGCTTTCTTGAAAGGCAATACAAGTTGCCGAAGCGCCAAATTGTGCCGCAATATTCGGCATAATGCGGACCGCTTGGTGGTTTGCTCCTATTTTGTTTTGTAAATTTTCAATGGACAATCCACTCACAGCAGAAGCAATAGTTTTGTTGGTAATTGCAGGCAATATTTCGGCCAAAACAGTATCTACTTGATAGGGTTTGATGGTCAAAATAATAATGTCTGCGTCTTGAATGTTATGCTTGTTATCAGAAGAAATGGTAACCCCTAATTGTTCTAGATGTAAAATATTCGTGGTGTTTCTTCGAGTTACGGTGACTTGGTTGCCTTCTGTAAATTTAGCAATCCCAATGGCAATTGAAGCACCCAGGTTGCCTCCGCCAATAATGTGTACTTTCATGTTGTGTAGTTATAGTTGTGTAGTTGTTTGTAGAGTAAGAGTTAAAACCCTAAAATCATTTTGGCAATTGAAAAATAAATTAAAATTCCGCAAATATCATTGCTTGTAGTTATAAAGGGGCCTGTTGCCAAGGCGGGGTCAATCCCAAATTTATCTAATAATAACGGAATAAATGTACCAATTAAGGAAGCAATGATTATTACTGAAATAAGTGCTACCGTCACGATAACGCCAATTATAATTTCTACATTCAATAAATAATGAGACCCTACAAATAAAATAGTGGCCAATATTACTCCGTTCAATAAGCTCAGTGCTACTTCTTTAATCAAACGATTAAATACAGAGCCGCTCAAGGTATTGTTTGCCAAACCTTGAACTATAATAGCCGAAGATTGTACTCCAACATTTCCTGCCATTGCAGCAATAAGTGGGGTAAAGAAAAATAATTTTCCGTGCTCTATCATAGCACCTTCAAAAAGTCCTAATACTTTTACCGAAATGAAACCCCCTAATAAAGCCAATACCAACCATGGCAAACGGGCTTTGGTATGTTCTATAATACTGTCATCTGCCTCTACGTCTTGTGATATACCCGCTGCTAATTGGTAATCTTCATCGGCTTCCTCTTTAATTACGTCTACGATATCGTCAATGGTAATGCGACCAACTAAACGACCCAATTCATCGACTACTGGAATTGCTTCTAAATCGTATTTTTGCATGATACGCGCCACCTCAACGTCTTCGGTATCGATGTTAACATAATTTAATTTTCGGATATAGACATCATTAATGGGTGTTCTGGAAGAAGTAGTCAATAAATCTTTAAGAGACAAACGTCCTTTCAAACGGTCTTCATCATCGACTACATAAATAGAGTGCACCCTTGAAATATTTTCAGCTTGAATGCGCATTTCCTTAATACAGGTTAGCACATTCCAGTTTTCGTTTACTTTTACCAATTCTTTGTGCATGATTCCCCCAGCAGTATCTTCTGCATAACGAAGCAAATCCACAATGTCTTTGGCGTGTTCAACATCTTGTAATTCCGATATTACCTCCGCCTTAAGGTCTTGCGACAACTCGGCAATAATATCTGCAGCATCGTTCGTTTCTAATTCGTCAAGCTCTTCTGCAATTTCTTTTGGAGAAAGTCTTTTTAGAATATTTTCACGTAAATCGTCCTCTAATTCAAGCAGAATTTCGGCCGTTTTATCACTGTCTAAAACTTTAAAAATATAAGTTGCCTCATCAAAATCAAGTTCGTCTAAAACTTCGGCAATATCAGCATGGTGCATGTCATTCAACAAAACTTCCAATTGCTGGTCGTTTTTAGTTTGAATGAGTAGCTCTAATTCTTGAATTAATTCTTTGCTGATTTTAAATTCCATCGGCTTCGATTTTTTGAGTGAGTGCTATAAAGTCCTCAACACTAAGTTGTTCTGGACGAAGATCTAATACCTTGTCTTCTCTTAAATTATCCGACAAATTTAAGGTTTTTAAACTGTTACGCAAGGTTTTTCTACGTTGTTGAAAGGCGGTTTTTACTACCGTGAAGAATAATTTTTCGCCACAAGGCAAACTAAAGTCTTCTTTTCGTCGCAAACGCATCACCCCTGATTTTACTTTAGGCGGCGGATCAAAAACATGTTCGTCTACCGTAAACAAGTATTCGGCATGATAAAAAGCTTGCGCTAAAACCGATAAAATACCATAGGCTTTACTCCCTTTTTTCTCGCAAATACGCTGTGCTACTTCTTTTTGGAACATTCCCGAAAACTCCGGGATTTGATGACGGAATTCCAAGGTTCTAAATACAATTTGTGTCGAAATATTGTAAGGAAAATTTCCAATAATTGCATATTGCTTCCCTTCAAAAATTTCATTACAATCGTAACGGAGAAAGTCTTTTGAAATGATTTTATCTTTTAACTTGGGATAATTGGCGTCCAAATACGCCACCGACTCCGTGTCAATCTCAATCACATAGGTAGTGGTAGGTTTGTCCAATAAATATTTAGTCAAAACACCCATTCCAGGACCAATTTCTAACACATCATTGTAACCTTCTAAACTCAAGGTGTCGGCAATCGCTTTTGCAATGCTTTCGTCTTTTAGGAAATGTTGCCCGAGGTGTTTTTTTGCTTTTACTTTTTCCATTAGGTGTTTTGCCAAAAGGCGCTAAGACACTAAGTTCCTATTTAATTATGTTCAGAAATCAATTCCAATTCGGTTCTAAAAGCCAGCATTTTTTCGCCAAATAATTGGTAACTTTCTTGACGGAATTGTGGAGCATTTTCTTCGTAATATTTTTCCAAAGTCGCTTTACTATCCGTCGTAAATTGAATCGAATAGGTCGTTCCTCCCATTTCTTCTTCTATCAAAACCTTTACAATTTTAGCCGAAGAAAATTTTCCCGTAGACAAAATAGCTGGAATTCGGGTTTGCTGCATCCATTGTAACCATTGGTCTTGAACGCTTTCGTGTATATTTACTGTTACGTTGTAAAGTATCATATTGATTGGTGCGTTTGTTATTGATTTGTTTATACGGTCATTTTTTAACCGAATAAATTGAGTTTTGATTTGCTGTTTTTGGATTATATATTTCCAATTGATTTCATTACTACACAAATGGGATTGGTTACGTAAAGTAAAAATCTCTGGATGTGTGTAAAGTAATTAGTTAATAATATCAAACCCGCAATACGGACGCAATACCTCTGGAATTACGATCCCTTCTGGTGTTTGGTAATTTTCTATAATGCCCGCCAAAACTCTTGGCAAGGCCAATGAACTCCCGTTTAAGGTATGTGCCAATTGGTTTTTACCATCTTTATCTTTGAAACGCAATTTCAAACGATTTGCTTGAAATGTTTCAAAATTAGAGACAGAAGAAATCTCTAACCAGCGATCTTGTGCCGTAGAAAATACTTCAAAATCATAGGTCAATGCCGAAGTGAATCCCATATCGCCACCACACAAACGCAAAATTCGATACGGTAATTTGAGTTCTTGTAAAATGTTTTTTATATGTTCCACCATGCCGTCCAAAGCTTCATACGATTTATCTGGATGCTCCACGCGAACAATTTCTACTTTGTCAAACTGGTGCAAACGATTCAAACCACGCACGTGTGCTCCATACGAACCTGCCTCACGACGGAAACAAGGCGTGTAAGCCGTACACAAAACAGGCAATTCACTTTCGTTCAAAATCACATCGCGGAACAAATTGGTCACCGGCACCTCAGCTGTAGGAATCAAATACAAATCGTCAATAGTTGAGTGGTACATTTGTCCTTCTTTGTCTGGCAATTGTCCGGTTCCGTAACCTGATGCTTCGTTTACTAAGTGCGGCACTTGCATTTCTTTGTAACCCGCAGCCGTATTTTTGTCTAAAAAATAATTGATTAGTGCGCGTTGCAATCTTGCTCCTTTTCCTTTGTACACTGGGAAACCTGCGCCAGTAATTTTCACCCCCAACTCAAAGTCGATGATGTCGTATTTTTTTACTAATTCCCAATGCGGTTGCGCGCCTTCGTGCAAAACAGGAATCGTACCTTCTTCAAATACGGTAAGATTTTCTTCGGGTGTTTTCCCTTCCGGAACTATGTCGGCTGGTAAATTAGGTAATGTGTATAATTTTTGCGTCAATTCTTCGGCTAAAGCTTCCGCTTTTTCTCCCAAATCTTTGCTTTTTTCTTTTAAAGCAACGGTCTTTTCTTTTAAAATGGTGGCTTTTGCTTTTTCGCCGCTTTTCATCAATTCGCCAATGTCTTTGGACAATTTATTAGATTCGGATAAAGTGTTGTCTAATTCCACTTGTGTAGCACGACGTTGTTCGTCTAATTGAACGACCTCGTCTACAATTCCTTTGGCATCGATGTTTCTTTTTGCCAAAGCTTTGATTACTTTTTCCTGATTCTCTCTAATAAATGCAATTTGTAACATAGCTTGATTTTTATAACTCTCTGTAAATTTTTGCGCCTTGCGCACGCAAATTTAAGGAAATGTTTGCTAAGAACGAGACAAAGTTGGTAGTTTTCCAAAGCTTCGTTTGTGTCTTTCGCACTTTTGTAGGCTAGAAACCGTAGTTGTACCTATGATAAAAAAAGTTATTTTTGCAGTCATTCTGAATTGATTTCAGGAGTATTAAACTGTTATTATGTTAGAAAATCCAACCCGAGGCAACGCCGAACTGAGCGGAGCTAAAAGATATACCATTACGGCGGCCTTGCCTTACACGAACGGACCCATTCACATTGGCCATTTGGCGGGAGTTTATGTGCCTTCGGACATTTATTCTCGTTATTTACGACTGCAAGGAAGAGACGTGTTGTTTGTTTGCGGAAGCGACGAACACGGTGTTGCCATTTCGATGAAAGCCAAAAAAGAAGGTATTACGCCTCAAGAAGTAATCGACAAATACGATGGTATTATCCGCAAATCGTTTGTAGATTTTGGAATTTCTTTTGACAACTATTCAAGAACTTCGGCTCAAATTCACCACGAAACAGCTTCGGAATTTTTTAAAACCTTGTATGACAAAGGCGATTTTATTGAAGAAGTAACTGAGCAATTGTATGATGCTAAAGCAGATCAATTTTTGGCTGACCGATTTGTAACTGGAACTTGTCCCAAATGCAGCAACGAAGAAGCCTACGGCGATCAATGCGAAAAATGTGGCTCTACTTTAAATGCAACTGATTTAATCAACCCGAAATCGACCATTACGGGAGAAACTCCGGTTTTGAAATCGACCAAACACTGGTTTTTGCCTTTGGATCGTTACGAAGCCTTTTTGAAAGAATGGATTTTAGTTGGGCATAAAAACGACTGGAAACCCAACGTATATGGTCAAGTAAAATCGTGGATTGATGGCGGTTTAGAACCGCGTGCGGTGACTCGCGATTTGGATTGGGGAATTGACGTTCCGGTTGAAGGTGCAGAAGGAAAAAAATTATACGTTTGGTTTGATGCGCCTATTGGCTATATTTCTTCTTCGAAAGAATGGGCAGCTCGTGAAGGAAAAAATTGGGAACCCTATTGGAAAGACCAAGATACCAAATTAGTTCACTTCATTGGAAAAGATAATATTGTGTTTCATTGCATCATTTTCCCTGCGATGTTAAAGGCAGAAGGAAGTTATATTTTACCTGATAATGTGCCTGCGAATGAGTTCTTGAACTTGGAAGGCAACAAATTATCGACCTCCAAAAACTGGGCGGTTTGGTTGCATGAGTATTTGGAAGAATTTCCCAATCAGCAAGACGTTTTGCGCTACGCTTTGACATCGAATGCGCCAGAAACTAAAGACAATGACTTTACTTGGAAAGATTTTCAAGCTAGAAATAACAACGAACTCGTAGCGATTTTTGGTAATTTTATCAATCGTGTCGTGGTGTTGACGAATAAATATTATAACGGCATCGTGCCCCAACCGAATCAACTTTCGGAAGTAGACGAACAAACTTTAGCCGAATTAAAAGCCTATCCAGCGGTGATTTCGAGTTCTATTGAACGCTACCGTTTTAGAGAAGCCTTGGGCGAAATGATGAACGCGGCTCGTTTAGGGAATAAATATTTAGCCGACGAAGAGCCGTGGAAAGTGATTAAAGACAATCCAGAGCGCGTACAAACCCAGATGTATGTTGCCTTGCAAATTGCCGCAGCTTTAAGTACGCTTTGCGAACCCTTCTTGCCTTTTACAGCTAAAAAATTAAGTCGCATTTTAAAAATCGATCAGCCATTAAACTGGAATGCAATTGCAGAACATAGCGATTTACTAGTTGCGGGTCACCAAATTGGCGAAGCCGAATTGCTTTTTGCTAAAATAGAAGACGAAGAAATCCAAAAACAAATCAACAAATTGGAAGCAACAAAAACCGCCAACCTGGCGGAGAACAAAAAAGCCGAACCACAAAAAGAAGCCATTCAATTTGAGGATTTTGCCAAAATGGACTTGCGTGTAGGAACCATTTTAGAAGCGGAAAAAATGCCAAAAGCCAACAAACTTTTAATCTTAAAAGTAGATACTGGAATTGATGTTCGTACCATTGTTTCGGGAATAGCTGAAAGTTTTGCGCCTGAGGATATCATTGGAAAAAAAGTGACTGTTTTAGTGAATTTGGCACCAAGAAACCTTCGCGGCGTGGAAAGCCAAGGTATGATTTTAATGACTACTAATGCCGAAGGGAAGTTAGTATTTGTCAATCCAGATGCCGAAGGTGTTGGAAACGGAGAAACAATAAATTAAACAGTTATGCAACCAAAAATAATTGCTTTTGATGCTGACGACACCCTTTGGGTAAACGAAACCTATTTTGACGAAACCGAAACGAAGTTTTGCGAATTGATGCAAGATTACCTTTCGCATCAAGGAATTTCTCAAGAATTATTCAAAATCGAAATCGCCAATTTGAAGTTGTATGGTTACGGAATCAAAGGATATATTCTTTCCATGATTGAAGCGGCAATGGCCATTTCCAACAACACCATTCCTATTGAGGTGATTGAAAAAATTATTCAATATGGCAAAGAATTACTTGATAAACCGATTGTTTTACTGGATGGTGTTGAAGAAACCTTAGAAGCTTTAAAAGGAAAATACAAATTAGTCGTTGCCACCAAAGGAGATTTATTAGACCAAAGACGAAAATTACATAATTCTGGATTAGGGCATTATTTTCATCATATCGAAGTCATGGCCGACAAGCAAGAGATCGATTATTCCGATTTAATCAAACGACTTGATATTGCACCTTCGGAGTTTATAATGATTGGAAACTCTTTAAAATCAGATGTGTTACCCGTATTAAATATTGGTGGACATGGTGTGCATATTCCGTTTCATACCACTTGGGCACATGAACGAATTGATCATACTATCGAACACGAAAATTTCCGTGCTTTTGAAAAAATAACCGAAATACTTCCTCTTTTCGGTTACTAAAAACGGATTCAAATGAAACAAAAACTTGACCTCAACAGTTGGAATCGAAAAGAACATTTTTTGTTTTTCAAACAAATGGAGGAGCCTTTTTACGGCATAACCACCACTATAGATTGTACTCAAGCCTATGCTAATGCGAAAGCGCTTGGCGTTTCATTTTTTAGCTACTACCTACATAAAACCTTGAGCGCAGTCAATGCAATTGAGAATTTTAGATACCGCATAATTGAAGACGAAGTATATATTTTTGACCAAATTGATGCTTCGGCAACCGTAATGCGAGAAGATAAAACGTTTGGATTTTCTTATATGGCTTATGCTGAAAATCCAATTGATTTTGCCCAAATTGTTCAAACTGAAATCGAACGCATACAAACGACAACTGGAATTTTTACTAGAGAATATCCCGAGAATTTAATTCATTTTTCGGCTTTGCCATGGATTAATTTTACTTCTTTATCCCACGCACGAAGTTTTTCTTGGCCTGACAGTTGCCCTAAAATTTCTTATGGAAAACTGTTAGATGAAAACGGCAAAAAAACAATGCCCATATCTATTCATGTGCATCACGGTTTGGTGGATGGCTACCATGTGGGTTTATTTTTAGACGCATTACAACAATTGATGAACGAATAAAAAAAGCACAAAGTCTTTTGAACTTTGTGCCTTTTAATTATTGGGGGACTATTTATTTTCCTAACAAAAGGACCTCATTAGCGACTATATCGGTTACATATCTTTTTTCACCGTTTTTATCGTCATAACTACGATGGGTTAATTTACCTTCAATAGCAATTTCTTTCCCTTTGGTCAAATATTTTTCTATTATATCAGCGGTTTTGCCCCAAGCGGTAACTCGGTGCCATTCGGTTTGTTCTACTTTGTCTCCATTGTCTTTGTAATAGGCATCGTTTGTAGCAATAGTAATAGTAGCTACTTTTTTACCTCCTTCTAGATTTTTTACTTCAGGATCTTGACCTACTCTTCCGATTAATTGTACTCTGTTTTTCATGGCGTATAAATTTAAATGGTTAAAATTAAATGGGTTAACTGATTCGTTTCAATCAACGGTGCAAAGATGGAATAGGTGCCAATAATTATTCGGTAACTAACTATTTACTTTCGGTTGTAACTATTTGTAAACGTTTGAAAACGGAAAATAATGTATATATTTGATAGAATTTAAATATATTTATTGCGAATTAAGCCCTATTTTAAGTTAAAAACCCCCAAATCTTATGAATAAAAGCTGTTTAGAATGCGGTGATAAAATTATTGGCCGTGAAGACAAAAAATTTTGCAGCGATGGCTGTCGCAATGCATATAATAACAAGATTAACAAAGACAGCAATAATTTTATGCGCAATATCAACAACAAATTGCGTAAAAATTACCGCATTTTATGTGAATTGAATACCGAAGGCAAGTCCAAAACTACCCGAACTAAATTAGTCAGCAAAGGATTTGACTTTGAGTATTTTACCAATATTTTGCAAACAAAAACCGGGAATACCTATTATTTTTTATACGACCAAGGGTATATGGTTCTTGAAAATGATTATTACATGCTTGTCAAAAAAGATATATAACTCAAAACCCAAATCGGCCCTAACTCATGAAGAAAAATTACGCCTCACTTTACAGTATGCTGTTCTTGCTAGTGGTTCTTGCCATAGCTTTTTTCACGATGATGCCACAATGGACCTCTGATGAAGACGGACCATTAACCGAATTCTCTACCCAAAGAGCCTACAAACAGGTACGAGCTATTTCGCGTCAACCACATTACGTGGGATCTAAAAACCACGAAGAAGTAGCCAATTATTTGTTGAAGGAATTGCAAAAAATGGGGTTGGAAACTTCGATTCAAGAGGGGTATACATTGAGCGATTGGGGCAACTTGGTCAAATCTAAAAATCTATTAGCACGAATTAAAGGAACCAACAGCTCAAAAGCCTTATTGCTTTTATCACATTACGATAGCGCTCCACACTCCTACTCTTTGGGCGCGAGCGATGCGGGGTCGGGAGTGGCCACCATTTTAGAAAGTGTTCGTGCCTTTTTACACAATAAAAAAGCCCACAAAAACGATATTATCATTCTTTTTACAGATGCCGAAGAATTAGGTTTGAATGGCGCCGCACTTTTTGTTACCCAACATGCATGGGCTAAAGAAGTGGGGGTAGTGTTGAACTTTGAAGCGCGTGGTTCTTCTGGACCCAGTTATATGTTGATGGAAACCAATGGTGGAAATGCAGGTTTAGTGCATGAATTTACAAACGCCAATGTGCCGCTTCCTGCGTCCAACTCTTTGATGTACAGCATCTATAAAATGTTGCCAAACGACACCGACTTAACCGTATTTAGAGAACAAGGTAATATTCAAGGGTATAATTTTGCCTTTATAGACGATCACTATAATTACCATACGGCTCAAGACGACAGCAAGCACCTCAATAAAAACACCTTAGAACATCAAGGAACTTATTTAATGCCGTTGTTGCAGTATTTTGCTAACGCTAATTTTGACAATACGGTTTCCAAAGAAGACTTTGCCTATTTTACGCTTCCATTTACATTTATCAGTTATCCGTTTAGTTGGATTTTTCCAATGGTATTGATTGCTATAGGTCTTTTTGTCCTCTTAGTTTTTGTTGGTATCGGAAAACGAATTTTATCGTTCAAGGAAATTGGAAAAGGATTTATTCCTTTTTTAGGAGCAACTATTACAAGCGGATTATTGACTTATTTTGGATGGAAGTTCCTGCTGAATTGCTATCCTCAGTACAACGACTTACTTAACGGATTTACCTATAACGGTCATTCCTATATCGCTGGATTTGTAAGTCTAACTATTGCCATTTGTTTTATTTTTTACCATTTTTTCTCCGAGAAAAAAACAACCATGAATTATTTTGTGGCGCCTCTTTTTGTTTGGATAGTAATTAATTGTGGATTGGCCATTGGTTTAAAAGGAGCTGGGTTTTTAATTGTTCCTGTATTCTTTGGATTGATTGCTTTTGGCTTTTATATTCTAACTCAAAAATCAAACGCAATACTCAATCTTATTTGCGGTATTCCTGCGCTCTTAATTATTGCCCCTTTTATTCAAATGTTTCCAATTGGTCTAGGACTTAAAGTGCTTTTTGGAAGTGCAATTTTAACTGTTTTGACTTTTGGATTGTTGTTGCCTGTTTTTGGAGCTTACACTAAAAAAGGAGCTTGGGGATTTTTGTTTGTGGCGCTTGCTGGTATCTTTTTTGCAAAAGCGCATGTACAATCCGGTTATGAATTAGGCAAAGCCAAATCCAACAGCTTGCTGTACATTTATAATGCCGATACCCAAAAAGCCAATTGGGTCACCTATGATACCAATTTAGATGCTTGGACCAAAAGCTATTTGGGCAACCAACCCAAATCGGCTGATTTTATGAAAGACATTCCGTTGTTTAGCAAATACAATTCTGGATTTACATATGCTGCCGAAGCTCCAATAAAAGAGTTGGAAGAGCCAACTATTGAATTTTTAAAAGATCAAATCAATGGCGATAAACGCGAATTAAAAATTAGAATCACTCCTAATCGAAATGTAAATCGCTATGATATTTTTGCTTCTGAGGAGATAATTCTGTATAATTTTAAAGCAAATGAAGTCCAAGCAATTGGTCAAAAAGGAGATAAATACGATCGCAAAAGAGGCAAGAAAATTTTGAGTTATTATGTTGTGGACAACTTACCTCTCGAAATGGAATTTAGCATTGATAAACTAGTGCCTTTTGATATGGAACTATTGGAAAGTTCTTTTGACCTAATGCGAAATGAATTATTCCCAATGATCAAAAGACAAAATTGGATGATGCCAACGCCTTTCGTTTTGAATGATGCGGTGGTGATTCAGAAAAAAATTATTCCGAAACCCGTAGTAAAACAAGTAGTGAAAAAAGTAGTGGAAAGTACTCCTGTTCAAGATAGTATTATAGAACAAAAACCTGAAATAGTAACAGAAACACCAAAAGTTCCCTAAATTACATCCATGACACAAATTAGTATTTTAGGTTGTGGTTGGCTGGGGTTGCCATTGGCAAAATCCTTACTTCAAAATGGATTTTCGATCAAAGGTTCGACTACCTCTTTGGAAAAAATGTCACCATTACAATCGGAAGGTATCACCCCATTTTTAGTGCGATTGGAGGAACATCAGATCAGTGAATCTATTGCAGATTTTTTGGCCAATAGCCAAATCTTAATCATCAACATCCCGCCCAAATTAAGAGGGGGTTCTACCGAAAATTTTGTGGCCAAAATAACTACTTTGCTTCCTTTCATTGAAAATTCAACTATTGAGAAAGTCCTTTTCGTGAGTTCTACTTCGGTATATGGTGATGATAATGATTTGGTAACCGAGGACAGCCCTTTGAATCCCGATACAGAGGGCGGGCGTCAACTGGCCATTGTAGAAAATGTATTGCAGAAAAATAGACATTTTCAAACCACTATTCTTCGTTTTGGAGGTTTGATTGGGGAAGATCGAAATCCGGTTCGGTTTTTATCAGGCAAAGAAAATATTGAAAATCCCAACGCACCCATCAACTTGATTCATCAAGACGATTGTATTGGCATCATTGAAAAAATTATTGCACTAAATTCTTGGGACGAAACTTACAACGCAGTCGCTCCATTCCATCCAACTAGACAAGAATATTATACTCAAAAAGCGACCGAATTGAATTTGGCTTTGCCTAAATTTGCGGCTTCGAACACCGTGACAGGAAAAACTATTTTGAGTGATTATCTCATTAAGTCCCTCCAGTACCGTTTTATAAAACCAAGATTATAACGTGAGAACCCGAATCATAAATGCTTTTTCAGCCAAAATAAACACCATTGGTTTGCCCATTTTAGCCCTATGTTGGGTTAGTTTTTTTTGGGGAACTACTTGGATAGCTTCCAAAGAAGGGGTGAAACACATGCCGGCTTTGCAACTCGCTGCCATCCGACAATTTATTGGGGGGTTTCTTTATATCGCCTACTTTTTATGGAAAAAAACACCATGGCCGAAAGGAAAACAATGGAAATTCATTTTGATTTTGAGTGTGCTGAATTTCGTTTTGAGTAATGGACTGAGCACCTGGGGAGTAAAATTCATCAGTAGCGGTTTAGGAGCAATCATAGGAGCTTTGGTTCCTTTATGGGTGGTAATAATTAGTTTTTTCAGAGGAGAACGTGTGGCTAAAGTGGCCATTTTAGGATTAATAATTGGGTTTTCGGGAATATGCGTCGTTTTCTACGATCATTTAAGCGATTTTTTTATTGCCGATTTTCGTTTTGGCATCTTCCTTTCAATTGTCGCAACACTAACTTGGGCTTTTGGAACTTTGTATACCAAGAAAAAAGCGGCAAGTTTTAATCCGTATTTTGGATTGGGCTTGCAAATGTTTATTTCGAGTATTTTTCTTTTTGCAGTTACAGGTGCCACAGGAACCTCGGTGAGTTTGTCTGAAATTCCAGCTATATCGTGGTGGGCCATTGGCTATTTGGTTTTGTTTGGTTCAGTATTTACCTTTATTGCTTTCATTTATGCCTTGCAACGCTTGCCATCCGAAATCAGTAGTATTTATGCCTATGTCAATCCTATAATAGCGGTATTATTAGGTACTGTGATTTTTAATGAGCCACTTACCCTTCCTATTGTCATTGGCGGAAGCATCACTTTAGTTGGATTGTACTTAGTCAATAAATCTATGCAAAAAAGTAAAATATAGAACCCATGTACACAAGCATTGAAATTATAGAATTGCCTCAAACTAATTGGGCATTTGTCACTCATATTGGGGTAGAAGGATTAGATAGCGCTTATGGAAAATTGCTGCAATGGGCAATTCCTAAAGGGTTGGTTAACCACAATCTAAAATTAGGTCGTATCTATCACGATAGTTTTAAATTTACTGAGCCTGACAAAGTAAGAATGAGTGTTTGTCTTTTGTTATCTGAGCCGGTTGAAACCCAAGGCGAAATTGGTTTGGTTTCGATTCCAAATGGAAAACATATAGTCGGACATTTTGAAATAGCTCCTCATGATTTTGGGAAGTCTTGGCAATCGCTTTTTGTTTGGATGAATGAAAAGGGTTATAAAAAAGCAGACCAAAATCCATTTGAAATAATGCACAATGATTTCAATGAGCATCCGGAAAAAAAATGCATTGTCGATTTCTGTATTCCTATTGAATAAAAATAAAAAAACCGTTTATTACTAAACGGTTTTTTTATTTTCGGGCTTTATTACCAAATCTTAACTCGCTTTTCAGGCGCAATATACATTCCGTCCGTAGGCTGAATGTTGAAGGCTTCATAAAACGTGTCTACGTTTTGCAAGGGTACATATGCACGATACATCCCTGGAGTATGAGGATCTGTCTTTACTTGACTTTTCAGGGCTTCGTCTCTCATTTTAGAACGCCAGATGGTAGACCAAGAAATAAAGAAACGTTGTTCCGGAGTATAACCGTCGATTAATCCTGGATTTCCATTGGCTTTCAAATACAATTGTAATCCATCATAAGCGGCATTAACTCCTCCAAGATCTCCAATATTTTCTCCTAATGTAAATTTACCGTCAACAAAAGTTCCAGGTAAAGGTTGTAAGGCGCTGTATTGAGCGGCTAAAGCTCCTGTTAATGAGGTGAATTGTTTCAAATCATCTGCTGTCCACCAATCTACTAAATTACCTTCGGCATTGTATCTTGATCCTGAATCGTCAAATCCGTGAGAAATTTCGTGACCAATTACGGCTCCAATTCCACCATAATTAACGGCTTCATCTGCTTGATAATTGTAAAATGGCGGTTGTAAAATCGCTGCAGGGAATACAATTTCGTTGTACGAAGGATTGTAATACGCATTCACTGTTTGAGGTGACATACCCCATTTTTCTTTGTTAACAGGTTGTTTTAACTCTGCAATATTTTCATTGTAAGACCATTTAGATAGGTTTTTTACATTTTCAAAATAGCTTCCTCCTTCTGCAGGAGATTGAATGGTTAAAGCAGAATAATCTTTCCATTTGTCTGGATATCCTATTTTAACTCTTGATTTGTTTAATTTGGCAATCGCACTCTTTTTTGTCTCTTGCGACATCCAAGCCAAATTATTGATTCTGTTTTCAAAAGCTAAGAATACGTTTTTGATCATTTTTTCAGCTTTTGCTTTTGCTTCTGCAGGAAACATTTTTTCTACATATAATTTACCTAAAGCTTCGCCAATTGAACCGTTAATCACTTGAAGTGCGCGCTCTTCGAGTGGACGTTGTTTTACAGCCCCAGTCAAGGTTTTACCATAAAATTCCCAATTAGCCTTTTCCAATTGAGTAGACAGTTGACTGGCAGATTTATTCAATAGTGTCCAGCGCATATAGGCTTTCCAGTCGTCTATTTTGTTTTCTTTCAAAATGGTTTCTAAAGCAATCAAGTATTTTGGTTGTGAAACAATTAGTGAATCGGTTTTTGGCAACCCAATTTGAGACAAATAACTATCCCAATTTATAGAAGGGGTTAATTTTTGCAAATCATTAACCGTCATTGGATTGTACGATTTTCTTCTGTCTCTACGTTCCACTCTATCAAATCGCGGTTTAGACATGGTAGTTTCAAATGCTAAAATTTTATCCGCATTGGCCTGTGCTTCTGCAGGTTTTTCGCCAATCAATTGTAGCATTTTAGTTAGATGAAGTACGTATTTCGCACGTTTCTCCTTAGAATCAGCATCTTCTGAAACATAGTAATCTCTATCAGGCAATCCAACACTTCCAGGACCAACATTTATTACGTTTCTATTGCTGTTTTTAGCGTCAACTCCAATGCCTACTCCAAAAAAACCTAAACCGCCTTGAGGTGCCATTTGAATTAATAAAGCCTGTAAATCTGCTACATTTTTAACTGCATTAATTTTAGCTAAATAGGGTTTAAGTGGAGCAATTCCTTGCTTGTTTCTGGCCACAGTATCCATGATGGATTTGTACAAATTAATAGCTTTCCCTTGGTCTGTATTGGATTTATAGATTGGATTTTTTGCCGCCTCTTTCAAGATGGTCAAAGCATCAGTATCTGTTTTTTGACGCAATTCGTCAAAACTTCCCCAACGCGTTTTATCGTTTGGGATTTGAGTATTGTCTAACCAAGTTCCGTTAACGTATCTAAAGAAATCGTCGGTTGGCTTCACTTTTTTGTCCATGAAATTGACATTGATTCCCGGCTCTTTTTTTGCCGTAGTATCTTGGGCTTGAACAGCCGAAGTAGCAATTAACGCTGGAAGCACGAAAAGAACAGCATTCGAAATTATTTTTTTCATTGTTTTTAATTTTTAGTGACAAACAAATCTATTGAATAATTTTTAAAGATTTGAAATACAATACCCTTTTTAAACCATTCGTTGTGGCAAATTCCTTTTTGATTTTCGTATTTTTGCTTCAAATTTTGAAAATGAAAGCTTTTCTACACCACTATCGTTTCTTTTTTGGAGGATTAATTGTCTTTTCAATCATTACGATTTCTTTGTTTTATTCGGCATTGAAACCCGCCAAAACTTTACCTATATACAATCCTGCGGATGTAAATCCAGAATTAGTAGATAGCACAATTCAATACAAAAGTAAATACCACACCATTGCTGATTTTTCTTTTGTGAACCAAAATGGGAAAACCATTACCCAAAAAGATTATGATGGTAAAATTTATGTAGCTGATTTCTTTTTTACGACCTGCGGCTCGATTTGCCCAAAAATGACTACCAATTTAGAAGAAGTACAAAAAGCCATTCGGAATAATCCAAATGTAATGTTGCTTTCGCATACTGTTTTCCCCGAAACAGATAGTGTGCCTGTTTTAAAACAATATGCCATCAAACACCATGTGAATGATAGCAAATGGAATTTAGTTACAGGCGATAAAAAAGCCATTTATGCCATGGCGCGTAAATCGTATTTAGCCGTAAAATTGGGTAAACCTGAAGAGTTGTATGATATGGTTCACACTGAAAATTTTGTTTTGGTGGACCAAAAAAGACGCGTTCGCGGTTTCTATGACGGAACCAATAAAGAAGACGTGCAACGACTCATAGAAGACATTGCTTTTTTATCCGAACAATAAAACTACTTTCCATTGATTTTTTAGTATAAAAATGATAATTATCATTTGGTTTACTATTAAAATCTGTACTTTTGCAATCTTAATTCAATCTAAATAAGGTTTGCATACCACTCTAAACATACTTAAAAAAGGCGAAAAAGCCATCATCAAGGACTTTGATGTTGATGCTGTTCCTTTGAAATTATTGGAGATGGGTTGTTTACCGGGTAATGTCGTTGAATTACTACAAATAGCGCCTTTTGGCGATCCGCTCTATTTAAATATTAATGGTTCACACGTTGCTATTCGAATAGAAACAGCCAAGGAAATTGAAGTTGATTTAATCGAAAACAACTAATGCTAAGCAGTCACAACATCAACGTAGCGCTAATTGGTAATCCTAATGTGGGGAAAACTTCGGTTTTTAACCAACTCACTGGATTGAACCAGCAAGTAGGGAATTATCCCGGCATTACGGTCGAGAAAAAGATTGGCTTTTGCAAATTACCCAATAATTACAAAGCTAACATTCTTGATTTACCCGGAACCTACAGTTTGAATGCAAGTTCTATTGATGAAAATGTGGTGATTGAATTGCTGTTGAACAAAAATGACAAACTCTATCCTGATGTGGCTTTGGTAGTTACTGATGTAGAGAATTTAAAACGCAACTTGCTGCTTTTTACCCAAATCAAAGACTTAGAAATTCCTACCATATTAGTTATTAATATGGCTGATCGCATGAAACACAATGGAATTTCTTTGGATATTCCTTTTTTAGAAGAAAAACTCAAAACAAAAATTGCATTGGTGAGTTCCAGAAAAGGAACTGGAATTGACGAGCTTAAGCAACTGATTGTAAACTATAAATCGATTCCGAAAGAACCCTGTTTGAACGCTTCGATCATCGACGAGGAATACTTTGAAACCTTACGCAAAACCTTCCCTAATCAATTGCTGTACAAATTATGGCTAGTGATTACACAAGACGTTAACTTCTTGAATTTGGATCGAAACGAAATTCGTAATTCGTATACCAAATCCCATTCTGACTTAAAACGATTACAACAAAAAGAAACCATAAAACGCTATCAATTCATCAATGATGTTTTGAAAGAAGGATTGAAAATTGATACCAGTATTGCCAAAGATTTTCGTTCTATTTTAGATCGTGTATTGACTCACAAAGTTTGGGGCTATGCTATTTTCTTTTTTATCCTTTTCGGAATTTTTCAATCCATTTTTGAATGGTCTAAAATTCCAATGGATTTTATCGATAGTGCTTTTGCTTCCTTGAGCGCTTTGGCAAGTGAAAAATTACCTGCTGGCGTATTGACTAATTTAATTGCGCAAGGGATCATTCCTGGTATTGGAGGCATCCTTATTTTTATTCCGCAAATCGCATTTCTATTTATGTTTATTTCCATCTTGGAAGAAAGTGGCTATATGAGCCGCGTCGTCTTTTTGATGGATAAAATCATGCGGAAATTTGGATTGTCAGGCAAAAGTATTGTACCCTTAATTTCGGGTACGGCTTGCGCTATTCCAGCTATTATGGCCACACGAAATATCGAAAACTGGAAAGAACGATTGATTACAATTTTAGTAACCCCGTTTACCACTTGTTCGGCAAGACTACCTGTTTATGCAATTATAATTGCTTTGGTAATTCCTGATGAACGCGTTTTTGGAATCATCAATATGCAAGGATTAACCTTGATGTTATTGTACCTTTTGGGTTTTGGAATGGCGATATTCTCTGCCTATATTTTAAACACCATTTTGAAAATCAAAGGTAAAACCTACTTTGTGGTTGAAATGCCAAATTACAAATTGCCTATGTTTAAAAATGTAGCGATCAATGTAATTGAGAAAACTAAAGCCTTCATTTTTGGCGCAGGAAAAATCATTTTAGCAATTTCTATCGTATTGTGGTTTTTGGCATCTTATGGTCCCGGCGATAAATTCAGAAATGCTGAAAAAATTGTTTTGGAGAAAAACCTTGAGAAACCTTTAAATAATGCTGAATTACAAAATGCGATCGCTTCACAAAAATTAGAAAATTCCTATATCGGATTAATGGGTAAAACCATTGAACCTGTGATTTCTCCTTTGGGTTACGATTGGAAAATTGGCGTAGCGATTATCAGTTCATTTGCGGCTCGAGAAGTTTTTGTAGGAACACTTGCCACGATTTATAGCGTGGGAGATAGTGACAACGACAATACAATCAAAAACAAAATGCAAGCCGAAATCAATCCTGAAACCGGTCAAAAAATATTCAATTTTGCCTCAGGAATTTCGTTATTATTATTCTACGCTTTTGCGATGCAATGTGCGAGTACCATTGCCATTACAAAAAAAGAAACCAACTCTTGGAAATGGCCTTTAGGACAATTAATCTTTATGAGTGGATTGGCCTATGTTGTTGCTTTAATCGCTTTTCAAATCCTAAAATAACGGATTATGATTCAAGAAATTCTAGCTTTTGGAATACTAATTCTAGCCCTTTCTTTTTTGATTCGAAAGTATTTTTGGAAGAAAAAATCAGCTAAAAATTGTGGCAACGGAGATTGTGGTTGCGCTTAACCTAAAGCCACGTCCAACATCATCATTACAATAAAACCTCCAATAAATCCGAGTGTGGCAATATCGGTGTTGTTATCTTGTTGCGTTTCTGGAATCACTTCTTCTACTACTACAAATATCATCGCGCCAGCAGCAAATGCTAAAGCGTAAGGCAGCAACGGCGTGAAAAAAGTAACTGCTACAGCCCCTAAAACTCCCGCAATGGGTTCTACTAATGCCGAAGCTTGTCCGTACATAAAACTTTTTCTTCTGCTCATTCCCATTCGGCGTAACGGCATTGAAACGGCAATTCCTTCTGGAAAATTTTGAATTCCAATTCCGATAGCTAAGGTCAAAGCACCAGCAATTGAGGCTTCCGGAATTCCGGCAGCTACACCGCCAAACAAAACACCTACTGCCAATCCTTCGGGAATATTGTGTAAAGTAATGGCTAAAACCAACAATGTAGTTCGTTGCCAAGGTGATTTCACCCCTTCTGATTCTTGAAAATTAATATGTAAATGGGGCAATACTTTATCTAATCCAAAAATAAACAAAGCACCTAGAAAAAATCCAACCGAAGCCGGAATTACTTTAATAAATCCCTCACCGGCAGTCATTTCAATGGCAGGTGCCAACAAACTCCAAAAACTAGCCGCCACCATCACGCCTCCCGTGAAACCTAGCATTCCGTCTAAAACCACTCGATTCATGTTTTTAAAAAAGAAAACAAAAGAAGCGCCTAAGGCAGTTAAAAACCAAGTAAATAGTGTCGCATACAAAGCCGCTAAAACTGGATCTATACTTTCGAAATAATCAATTACAGTTTGAAACATAATTATTTTTTTTGCAAATCTACTACAATTATCATTTTTTCAATTGGAATACTCTTATTTTTGGTGTTTATAGAATTTTTAATCATGAAGCAATACGACTACATTTTTGCAGGCACAGGCTTATCCGCTTTGATGACGGTGTATAAAATGGTATTGTCTAAAAAATTTCAAACCAAACGCATTTTACTTTTAGATGTAAATGCCAAACAGACTAATGACCGAACTTGGTGTTTTTGGGACCAAAAAGAATCTCTATGGGAACCCTCTGTTTCAAAAAAATGGAATTCGGTGGTGTTTGCCAATAGTGATTTTACTAAAAATTTAGACCTACATCCCTATCATTACAACAAAATTCAAGGATTGGATTTTTACAATCAAGTATTGAATTTGATTGCAAAGCAAAAAAATATTGATTTTGTCCAAGAAAAAATACTTGAACTTGAAGAATCAGACAGTATTGTTTTGGTAAAAACCGAAAGTCAAAGTTTTTCGTGTACTACACTTTTCAATTCGATTTACAATCCTTCATTGGCAACTAATCAAACCAAATATCCGTTGCTGCAACAGCATTTTCTGGGTTGGTTTATCCAAACCGAAACTCCTATTTTCAATTCGGAACAAGCCACTTTTATGGATTTTTCGGTAGAACAAAAAGGGAACACTCGCTTTATGTATATTTTGCCAACATCGCCAACCGAAGCATTGTTGGAATACACATTGTTTTCAAAGGAGTTGCTTTCAAAAGAAGAATACGAAGCTGAAATTGAAAAGTACCTTCAACAATTAGGAATCGCTCAGTACAATATTATCGAAAAAGAAGTGGGTACCATCCCCATGACTTGTTATCCTTTTTGGAAACACAATACAAAAAATGTGATCAATATTGGTACTGCAGGCGGATGGACCAAAGCCAGTACAGGATTTACTTTTAAAAATGCCAACAAAAAATCGAGCGAATTGGTTTCGTTTATGGAAACACATACCGATGGCAGAACGTTTCATTCCAAGACCAAATTCTGG
The DNA here is from genome assembly GCF_020886055.1 of Flavobacterium ammoniigenes. Classification (NCBI taxonomy): domain Bacteria; kingdom Pseudomonadati; phylum Bacteroidota; class Flavobacteriia; order Flavobacteriales; family Flavobacteriaceae; genus Flavobacterium; species Flavobacterium ammoniigenes. Next base: position 558,277 of record NZ_AP025184.1, read on the forward strand.
TGGTACGATCTCTTGCTTTTGGATATTTTAGATCAAAAAAACGAAACGGGATCGGCTATTTTCTCAGCCCTTTTCGAAAAGGGAAATGCCCCACTGATCCTAAAATTTTTAGATGAAGAAACGTCGTTTTGGGAGGACTTACAAGTCATTTGGAAATGTCCAAAAGGACTATTTATCAATGCTTTATTGAAACGACTATTCCGATTTTAATTGGGCTATGTAACGATAACAAATCTTTATGATTTGATTCCTTCTTTAGACCAGATTTCTATTTATCTTTGCCAAAGATTTTATTAAATCAAATACCGTACATCATCAATTAAATATAAATAATTATGTATCCAGAAGAAATGGTAAGACCAATGAAAGCCGAATTAGTTGACGCTGGTTTTCAAGATTTACATACTGCTGAGGCTGTTGAAAATGCTATCAAAGGAGCAGGAACTACTTTAGTAGTGGTGAATTCTGTTTGTGGTTGTGCTGCAAGAAACGCACGTCCAGGAGCAAAAATGAGTTTAGAAGGTGCTAAAAAACCAGATCATTTGATTACGGTTTTTGCAGGAGTGGACAAAGAAGCAGTTGATGCAGCGCGTCAACACATGTTCCCTTTTCCTCCTTCTTCGCCAAGTATGGCTTTGTTCAAAAACGGTGAATTAGTTCATATGTTAGAGCGCCACCATATTGAAGGTCGCCCAGCCGAATTAATTGCTGAAAACTTACAAGACGCTTACGCTGAGTTTTGTTAAACTAAACCAGTATTTTAAAAAACCTTTTAGAGAGTAATTTCTAAAAGGTTTTTTCTTTATTGTCATTTTCGAAATTTCAAATTACCTTTGTACCTGAGTTCTTCCATTTAGAACCCATACATAATTTCTCACTTAAACGTTTATAGCATGCAACTGTACAACACCTTAAGCGCAGAAGAAAGAGCCGAACTGATTGATCAAGCCGGCAAACAAAGACTTACTTTGTCTTTCTATGCGTATGCCAAAATTGAAGACCCTAAAAAATTTAGAGACGATTTATTCGTTGCTTGGAATGCCCTTGATGCCCTTGGCCGAACTTATGTAGCCAAAGAAGGTATCAATGCACAAATGAGTGTTCCAGCCGAAAATTTTGAAGCCTTTCGCGATACCTTAGAAGAGTATCCTTTTATGCGCGGCATTCGTTTGAATGTAGCGGTAGAACATGATGATCACTCATTTTTAAAATTGACGGTAAAAGTTCGCGACAAAATTGTAGCCGACGGTTTGAACGACGAAACCTTTGATGTAACCAACATTGGAGTCCATTTAAAAGCAAAGGAATTTAACCAAATTTTAGACGATCCCAACACGATTGTAGTCGATTTTAGAAATCATTACGAAAGTGAAATTGGGCATTTTAAAGGGGCCATCACACCAGATGTAGAAACTTTTAGAGAAAGTTTGCCTATCATCAATGAGCAATTGCAAGATTATAAAGAAGATAAAAATTTGGTGATGTATTGCACCGGCGGAATTCGTTGCGAAAAAGCATCAGCATACTTCAAGCACCAAGGTTTTAAAAAGGTGTTCCAATTGGAAGGCGGTATTATCAACTATGCCAAACAAATCCAGGAAGAAAACTTAGAAAGTAAATTCATCGGGAAAAACTTTGTGTTTGACCATCGCTTGGGCGAAAGAATTACAGACGACATCGTTTCGCAATGCCACCAATGTGGTAAACCATGTGATAATCATACTAATTGTTCCAATGACGGCTGCCATTTATTATTCATTCAATGTGACGAATGTAAAGCCGCTATGGAAAATTGTTGTTCGTCAGAATGTCAAGAAACCATTCACCTTCCGGTAGACGAACAAATAAAATTACGTCGCGGAAAACAGGTGGGCAATAAAGTATTCCGTAAAGGAAAATCAGAGAATTTAAAGTTCAAACACTCCGGCGAATTGTCCGATACAGCATTGGCGACAGCCTCAAAATCAAATGATATTCGTCAAAAGATTAAAGTGAAAAAAATGCTTTTAGGCAAAGTAGAACATTACTTTGTCAAAGCACAAGTAGGACTTTTCGCAATAGAAAATAATGAGTTTACAACTGGAGATACTTTAATTGTTTCTGGACCAACAACCGGAAATCAAGAAATCGTTCTTGATAAAATGTTAGTCAATGGAACCGAAAATTCAACTGCTAAAAAAGGTGATAAAGTAACTTTTGAAGTGCCTTTTAGAGTGCGATTGTCTGATAAATTGTATCTCAAATTGCAAAATTAACAGCTGTAAAACAGCAAAAATTGAATCCCATTTCGTAACCGAAATGGGATTTTTTCTTTCACAAAAACCCTATAAACTTAAAACTAAAAAATACTATCTTTACACCTTATTCGTTTTAAGAACTTAAGTTGCATTCATTGCAACACTACATATAAATTATGGCATGTACAAGTTGTTCAACTTCAGATGGTGGTGCACCAAAGGGTTGTAAAAATAATGGGACTTGCGGCACTGATAGCTGCAACAAATTAACGGTTTTTGACTGGCTTTCGAATATGAGTGCGCCTAACGGCGAAGCTCCTTTTGACTGTGTGGAAGTCCGTTTTAAAAATGGAAGAAAAGAATTTTATCGCAATACGGAGAAACTCACCTTAAGCATTGGAGACATTGTTGCTACCCTAGCTTCTCCAGGACATGATATCGGAATTGTTACTTTAACTGGCGAATTAGTTAAAGTCCAAATGAAGAAAAAAGGAGTGAATCCTGAAAGTCCCGAAATTCTGAAAATATACCGAAAAGCATCTCAAAAAGACATTGATATTTGGTCAGCTGCTAGAGATCGAGAAGAGCCGATGAAAGTGCGTGCGCGCGAACTAGCAATTCAACAAAAATTAGAAATGAAAATTTCGGATATTGAATTTCAAGGAGACGGATCTAAAGCTACTTTTTATTACACTGCCAATGATAGAGTCGATTTTCGATTGTTAATTAAAGATTTTGCTAAAGAATTCAATACCAGAATCGAGATGAAACAAGTGGGTTTCCGTCAAGAAGCCTCTCGTTTAGGTGGAATTGGATCTTGTGGAAGAGAGTTGTGCTGTTCTACTTGGTTGACTGATTTTAGAAGTGTTAACACTTCCGCAGCTCGTTACCAACAGCTGTCTTTGAATCCGCAAAAATTAGCAGGTCAATGCGGTAAATTGAAATGTTGCTTGAACTATGAGTTAGACACCTACATGGATGCCTTGAAAGATTTTCCTGATTTTGACACCAAATTAGTAACTGAAAAAGGAGATGCAATTTGTCAAAAACAAGACATTTTCAAAGGCTTAATGTGGTTTGCTTATACCAATAATTTTGCCAATTGGCATGTGTTAAATATAGAACAGGTTAAAGAAATTGTTGCCGAAAACAAATTGAAAAACAAAGTTTCTTCATTAGAGGATTTTGCCATTGAAACCGTTGACGAACAAGAAAAGAACTTCAACAATGCGATGGGACAAGAGAGTTTAACTCGTTTTGACCAACCTAAGAAAAAGAAAAGACCAAACAAAAAACCGAGACAAGGTGTTGAAGGAAATCCAGGAAACAATAGGCCTGCCAATCCAAACAACAATAACAAACCTTCGGGAAATAATAACAATAGACCAAATAATAACAAGCGCCCGAATCCAAATCAAAAAAGTGGAGAGCCGAGAAAACCGATAATTATTACTAAAAATGAGGATAAAAAATAGTCTTGTTTTTCTTTTAATGGGAATTCTCTTTTTTTCATGTGATAAAAAAAGAGTATTTGACGAATACCATTCGGTGGGTAGTGCTTGGCACAAGGACAGCACGGTTACTTTTGAGTTACCCGAATTGGATTCGACTAAACGCTATGATTTGTTTGTCAATTTGAGAAGTAATGACAACTATCCGTTCAATAATTTGTTCTTAATTGTTGCCTTAGAATTGCCCAACGGTTTTACCAAAGTAGATACTTTAGAATACCAAATGGCCAATCCAGACGGAACCTTATTAGGAGAAGGATTTACGGATATCAAAGAGAGTAAATTATTCTACAAAGAAAAAGTAAAATTTAGAGGAAAATACAAAGTATACATCAAACAAGCCGTTCGCGAAACAGGGAAAGTGCCTGGTGTGGAGGAACTTGAAGGAATTACAGACGTAGGTTTTAGAATTGAAAATAAAGAATAAAAACAGTATGGCGATTATCAATAGAAAAAAAAATCAGGTACCAGATTCTGAAAAAGACATTCAATATTATTCCAAATTATTCTGGAAATATTTCTTTTATGGTTTAGGAGGCATTGCCTTATTTTTCCTATTTGCTTCTTGGGGGCTTTTGGGTTCTATGCCATCGTTTGAAGACTTAGAAAATCCAGATTCTAATTTAGCTACCGAAATCATTTCTGCTGACGGAGTCGTAATTGGAAAATATTTTGAAAAAAACCGTTCCCAATTAAAATATTCTGACCTTCCTAAAAACTTGGTTCAGGCTTTAGTTGCTACAGAAGATGCCCGTTTCTATGAACATTCTGGAATTGATGGTAGAGGAACCTTAAGAGCGATATTGAGTTTTGGAACTTCGGGAGGAGCCAGTACACTAACCCAACAATTAGCCAAACAATTATTTCACGGAGAAGGTTCAAAGTTTTTACCGTTCCGTATTATCCAAAAAGCAAAAGAATGGATTATTGCCATTCGCCTTGAAAGACAATACACCAAAAACGAAATCATTGCCATGTACTGTAATGTATATGATTTTGGAAACAACTCCGTAGGGGTAAACTCGGCAGCCAAAACTTATTTCTCGAAAGAACCTAAAGACCTAACCATAACCGAATCGGCTGTTTTAGTTGGAATGTTTAAAAACTCCGGTTTGTACAACCCGGTAAAAAATATCGAAGGGGTAACCAATAGACGTAACGTAGTATTGAAGCAAATGGAAAAAGCGGAGATTATTACCGAAGCTCAAAAACTACAATTACAACGTTTACCAATCAAATTAAACTTCAAATTAGAAAGTCACAAAGACGGAACTGCTACCTATTTCAGAGAATATTTGAGAGAATACATGAAAAAATGGGTAGAAGAAAATAAAAAACCAGACGGTTCCGATTACAATATTTACAAAGACGGTTTGCGTATTTACACAACTATTGATTCGCGCATGCAATTGTATGCTGAAGAAGCGGTAGAAGCTCATATGGCCAACCTTCAAGAAGAATTCTTCGAACAAGCCAAAGAAAATAAAAACGCCCCATTTGTCAATATTTCACAAGCTGAGACGGATCGTATTCTAAAAAAGGCCATGAAAGCTTCCGCCCGTTGGAACATCATGGAATCCAATGACAAAAGCGAAGAAGAAATCATTGCTTCATTCAAGCAAAAAACCAAGATGAAAGTATTCACTTGGAAAGGAGAAAGAGATACGATTATGACTCCTTTGGATTCGATTCGTTATTACAAACACTTCTTACAATCCGGTTTAATGGCCATGGAACCACAAACCGGAAATATTAAAGCTTGGGTAGGTGGTATCAATTACAAATACTTCCAATACGACCACGTAGGACAAGGTGCACGACAAGTTGGATCTACATTCAAACCTTTTGTGTATGCTACAGCTATCGAGCAATTAGGCATGTCACCTTGTGATTCTATTTTAGATGGGCCGTTTATGATTCGCAAAGGAGAACACAACGTCACCGAAGATTGGGAGCCTCGTAACTCAGATAATAAGTACAGAGGTATGGTCACTTTAAAAAGAGCTTTGGCCAATTCCATCAATACCGTTTCAGCCAAATTAATTGACAAAACAGGTCCTGAAGCTGTAGTCGAATTGACTCACAAATTAGGGGTAACCTCTGAAATTCCGGCACAACCCTCAATTGCCTTGGGCGCTGTAGAAATTACCGTACAAGACATGGTAGCCGCTTACAGTACTTTTGCTAATCAAGGGGTGTATGTGAAACCTCAATTTTTAAGAAAAATTGAAGATAAAAGTGGGGTCGTTCTTTACGAACCTGTTCCTGAGTCACACGATGTATTGAACAAAGACATTGCATTTGCCGTGATCAAATTATTAGAAGGAGTAACCGAAGGTGGATCTGGAGAACGTTTGCGCACCGAAGGGGGTGGAAACGGAGACAACCGTTGGACTGGCTATCCGTATATGTTTAAAAACCCAATTGCCGGTAAAACCGGAACCACTCAAAACCAATCCGATGGATGGTTTATGGGAATGGTGCCCAATTTAGTAACCGGAGTTTGGGTAGGTTGCGAAGACCGTTCGGCTCGTTTTAGAAGTCTTACTTACGGTCAAGGAGCCACTGCTGCCTTGCCTGTTTGGGGCTATTTCATGAAAAAATGTTACGAAGACGAAACGCTCAATGTGTCTAAAGAAGATTTCGACAGACCCGCTAATCTTGGTATCAAAGTAGATTGTTATTCTCGCCCTGCAGCGGTAGTTAAAGATTCTACTGACACCGAACAAAGCACCGAAGAGTTCGAATTATAGTCCTTGTTTAAGGAGCTATTTCCCGCCATTCACTGTGTCTTTATGGCTAAACCCTAGCCATAAAGGATGCCGTTGCTGTCGGGGCTAAGGGTTTTGGTTTCAATTGGGCTAGATCCATCAAAATACTATTTTTCATTTCATGACCTAATACCAATACCATGATTAATAAAAAAGTATCCTCCGTTCAAGAAGCGCTTCAAGGCATTGAAGATGGCATGACACTCCTTTTGGGTGGCTTCGGTTTGTGCGGCATTCCCGAAAATGCTATTGCTGAACTCGTTCAAAAACAAACCAAAAACTTGACCTGTATTTCCAACAACGCAGGTGTTGATGACTTTGGGTTAGGCCTATTGTTACAACACAAACAAATCAAAAAAATGATTTCTTCCTATGTGGGAGAAAACGCCGAATTTGAACGCCAAATGCTTTCTGGCGAACTCGAAGTGGAGCTCATTCCACAAGGCACTTTGGCCGAACGTTGCCGCGCAGCCCAAAACGGAATTCCAGCTTTTTTCACTCCGGCAGGTTATGGGACGGAAGTAGCAAACGGCAAAGAAACTCGAGAATTCAATGGAAAAATGCATGTTTTAGAGCATGCTTTCCAAGCCGATTTTTCCATTGTAAAAGCATGGAAAGGTGATACAGCAGGTAATTTAATTTTTAAAGGAACTGCACGTAATTTTAATCCGTGTATGGCAGGTGCCGCAAAAATCACCATTGCCGAAGTCGAAGAATTAGTCAAAGCCGGCACTTTAGATCCGAACCAAATTCACACACCAGGCATATTTGTGCAACGCATTTTTCAAGGAGAAAAATTTGAAAAAAGAATTGAACAACGAACCGTTCGAAAAAAATAATTTGAAAATTATTCAATTTGAAAATTTGAAAATAAATGGCACTAGATAAAAATCAAATCGCAAAACGAATCGCGCAAGAAGTTAAAGACGGCTACTATGTAAACCTAGGAATTGGTATTCCAACCTTGGTGGCTAATTATGTGCGCAATGATATTTCAGTTGAATTTCAGTCAGAAAATGGCGTGTTGGGTATGGGCCCTTTCCCTTTTGAGGGTGAAGAAGATGCCGACTTAATCAACGCAGGAAAACAAACCATAACCACACTTGCTGGGGCCAGTTTTTTTGATTCGGCTCTAAGTTTTGGAATGATTAGAAGTCAAAAGGTCGATCTAACTATTTTAGGCGCTATGGAAGTGGATGAAAATGGCGATATTGCCAACTGGAAAATTCCAGGTAAAATGGTCAAAGGAATGGGAGGCGCGATGGACTTAGTCGCCTCTGCCGAAAATATCATCGTAGCCATGATGCACGTCAACAAAGCCGGCGAAAGTAAAATTCTTAAAAAATGTACGTTGCCGCTAACAGGTGTAGGTTGTGTCAAAAAAATCGTAACCGAATTAGCCGTTATGGAAGTAACTCCAAAAGGATTCAAATTATTGGAACGCGCGCCAGGTGTTAGTGTTGAACATATAATTGCAAACACAGAAGCAAACCTCATTATTGAAGGAGAAATTCCTGAAATGCTAATTAACTAAACCAAAAATGAAAAAAAACCTACTAATTCTAGTTTTACTATTTTCTTTCATTGGCATACAAGCCCAAGAAAACGTTGACTTTTCTAAAAAGAAAGAAATCATTTCGCCAGAAATAAACGCAGATAATACGGTTACTTTTCGATTGGATGCCAAAAATGCCAAAGAAGTAAAAGTACAAGGAGACTGTATTCCTGAAGGTGGTTTTTTAACCAAAGGAGAAGACGAAATTTGGACCTTAACTACCAAAAAGCTCAATCCAGAATTGTACAGTTATTCATTTTATGTGGATGGCGTTAAAGCTTTCGACCCCAATAATGCCTTTTTAATTCGTGATGTGTCCACAGTGGTCAACGTATTTTTAGTAGGTGGTGGAAAAGCCGACTTATACAAGGTAACCGATGTGCCTCACGGAACGGTGGCCAAACGTTGGTACCACTCCCCAAAACTAGAAAGTACGCGTCGATTGACTGTTTATACTCCTGCAGGTTATGAGAATGGGAAACAAAAATACCCCGTTTTGTATTTAATGCACGGTGCTGGTGGCGATGAAAACGCATGGATGGAATTGGGTCGTACGGCACAAATCATGGACAACTTAATTGCTCAAGGCAAAGCAAAGCCGATGATCGTGGTAATGACGAATGGTAATGCTGATCAAACCGCCACTCCAGGTGAATCTAGTGAAGGATTTGTGAAACCCATTTTTATGCGTCCTGCAACTTTTGCAGGTAAAACAGAGGCGGCTTTTGGAGACATCATCCAATTTATTGAAGGCAATTATCGTGTAAAGAAAGAAAAAGCAGCTCGTGCCATTGCAGGACTTTCTATGGGTGGTATGCACAGTTTAGTCATCTCGGCAAATTATCCTAACACCTTCGATTATGTTGGTGTATTTTCTTCGGCCCTATTACAACCTAAAGATTCGCAAGCAGCAGTGTATGCTGATTTTACTGCCAAACTAAAAGCACAAAGAGACAATGGATATAAATTGTATTGGATCGGCATTGGCAACTCAGACTTCCTTTTTGAAAAATCTAACGAATACCGTAAACTACTAGACAGCTTACAATTCAAATACGAGTATCACGAAACTTCTGGAGGCCATACTTGGTCGAATTGGCGTGATTACTTATCAGAGTTTGCTCCCTTGTTATTTCAATAAAACAAAAAACCCGCTAAATATAGCGGGTTTTTTGTTTTATAAAGTAGGTTATAAATTCTCAAAGAAGTCATTCCCTTTATCATCGGTAATAATGAATGCTGGGAAATCTTTTACGGTAATTTTACGCACCGCTTCCATACCCAATTCTTCAAAGTCTACTACTTCTACCTTCAAGATGTTGTCTTGAGCCAAAATAGCGGCTGGGCCTCCAATAGAACCTAAATAGAATCCGCCATACGTTTTACAGGCATCCATTACCTGTTTGGTACGGTTTCCTTTGGCTAACATAATCATGCTACCACCTGCTTTTTGGAACTCTTCTACATACACATCCATACGGCCAGCAGTTGTAGGTCCAAAACTTCCAGATGGCATTCCGTCTGGTGTTTTAGCAGGTCCTGCATAATAAATTGGATGGTTTTTAAAGTAGTCCGGCATTGGTTTACCGGCATCCAATAATTCTTTGATTTTAGCATGCGCAATATCGCGCGCTACGATCAAAGTCCCGTTCAATTTCAAACGGGTTTTGATTGGGTATTGTGACAAATCTTTTAAAATATCTGCCATTGGTCGGTTCAAATCGACCTCAACTGGTGCTTCTAAATGCGGCGGCGTTGCCGGTAAAAATTGTTGCGGATTGGTTTCCAATTGCTCTAAGAAAATCCCCTCTTTAGTGATTTTCCCTTTGATGTTTCTATCGGCAGAACACGAAACGCCTAATCCAACTGGACAAGAAGCAGCGTGACGTGGCAAACGAATCACTCGTACATCATGAGCAAAATATTTTCCACCAAATTGAGCTCCAATGGAACTCTCTTGGCAAAATTCCAATACTTTTTTCTCCCATTCTAAGTCGCGAAAAGCCTGACCTGCCATGTTTCCTGAAGTAGGCAAATGATCGAAATACCCTGCTGAAGCTTTTTTGACAGCGGCCAAATTCGCTTCGGCAGAAGTGCCTCCAATGACCAACGCTAAATGATAAGGAGGACAAGCTGAAGTTCCTAAATCTTTGATTTTTTGGCGAACGAAAGTCTCCATCGATTTTTCGTTCAACAAGGATTTAGTTTGTTGGTACAAAAAGGTTTTGTTAGCAGAACCTCCTCCTTTTGCTAAAAACAAAAACTCATACGAGGCTCCTTTTTTAGCATAAATATCGATTTGTGCCGGCAAATTGGATCCTGAGTTTTTTTCTTCAAACATCGAAATTGGAACAATTTGAGAGTATCGCAAATTTTTGTTTTGGTAGGTGTTGAATATTCCTTTCGACAACCATTCGGCATCATCGGCTCCTGTGTATACATTTTCACCTTTTTTAGCCATCACAATCGCCGTTCCGGTATCTTGACATGAAGGCAGTTGCCCTTCTACGGCTACCACGGCATTTTGCAATAAGTTGTACGCCACAAAACGATCGTTATCTGTCGCTTCGGGATCGTTCAAAATGTTATTCAGTTTTTGTAAATGCGCGGTACGCAACATAAACGACACATCGTTCATGGCTTCTTGCGCTAATAATTCCAATCCTTTTGGATCAACCGTTAGAATTTCTCTATTTCCTAATTGTTCTACTATTACAAAGTCAGTAGTCAATTTTTTGTAGTTTGTATCGTCTTTTAAAATAGGATACGGGTCTTGATATATAAAGTCCATTATTGAATTTTTAGAGGAGTAAAGTTACGTAATGTTTGACATTTACCCTTGTATTAATTTGCTAAATTACTATACTTTGTGTGAGTATTTTGAGCTTCTGATCTTTGCAGGATTAGAGGTCTAAAAGAACCAACTTGCCACAAAAATGGCAGTGATCACACAAATTACATCCACCAAAAGCATGGTGCCTAATGCATAGCGTGTGTTTTTAATATTGACCGAGCCAAAATACACTGCAATCACATAAAAAGTACTTTCGGCACTGCATTGAAAAATACTACTCAAACGTCCTGTTAACGAATCGGCTCCAAAAGTATTCATAGAATCGATTAAAAAACCACGGGATCCAGCCGAACTAAATGGGCGTAACATGGCTACAGGAAGTGCATCGGTAATTTCTTTATTGACACCCATATTAGAAAAAATAAAGGCAATCCAATTGCTAATGATTTCAAACAAACCGCTATTTCTAAATAAAGAAATCGCTACCAACATCGCTAAAACATAAGGAAAAATAACGACTCCTGTTTTGATTCCGTTGTTAGCTCCAACCACGAATGATTCAAAAACGGTGGTGTTGGCTTCGGTGAATTTTTTCTCTTTGACAAAAGAAAAGACCAAGGTAAAAGCAATGATTGCAATCAAAATTAAGGCAGAAAGATTGCTGGTGAAATAGTTTTTGCCAATCAAATCCAATTGGTTCACATAGAATAACAAACCAATAATAGCTGCAATTAATACCATTAATGAGACTACTAAAGAAGCGCTTTTGAAATTGATTTTTTGTTTAATCCCTACGATTAAAAAAGCGGTAATAGTTCCAATAAATGACGTAATAATACAGGGTAGCATGACATCGGCTGGGTTGCTCGCATTCGCTGCCGCACGATAGCCAATAATAGACGTAGCAATTAAAGTAAGACCAGAGGCATGCAAACACATGAACATGATTTGCGCATCGCTCGCCTTGTCTTTTTCCGGATTGAGTTCTTGTAAACTTTCCATTGCTTTCAAACCAAAGGGAGTAGCTGCCGAATCCAATCCAAGGAAATTAGCGGCAAAATTTAAGGTCATGTACGAAATGGAAGGATGATTTTCTGGAACAGAAGGAAATACTTTGACAAATACCGGACTCAATATTTGGGCTAATTTTCCAGAAGCGCCTGATATAATTAGCAATTCCATCAAGCCACAAAAGAAGGCTAAATAAGCAATAAGAGGCAAAATCAAATCGACTAAAGTGCTTTTACAAGTGGCCAATAAACCGTCTGATTTTTGAACGCCACTGTAGATTTTTACGGTTTTATTTTGGTACACATAAGTAGTGTCGGAATTGATAACCATCGTTTGATCTGGTGCTTTAGTAATGCTGTCTTTTATTACGGCTGGAACTTGTTCCAAATACTTTTCAGCCACTAAAATAGGATCGTCTTTTTTTCCGTTTAATAAATGATCAATTGTATAATTGTCACCCGAAAACAAACTAAAAACGATAAAGGCAATAGAGGAAATAAAAATGACCAACCAAAATCTACTTAATACCATAATTTATATTTTTTGTAAATGTAATAAATCAATTGCAATGTCAAATTGCAACCAAGAGTTTGTCATTAGTCTTTATGTCGTATCATTTTTTTAATCAACGCAATTTGTCCCAAATGATAATGCGTGTGTTCAATTATTCCTAACAAATTTCTGAAGTAATTCCCGTATTTTTCATCTGAGAATACTTCAAATAATTTCGATTCCTCCAATTTTTCAATTTCATTTGCAAATTGTTCTGCTTCGTCTAACGCTTTTTGAACTAAATGCTCCCATTCTTCCTGAGAAGTAATTGTTGGACAATCAAAACTGAATTTATCGCTTGCGTTCAAAGGCTCGCCTTGTAACACTCTTGCTACTGGATTTATATAATAATTAATGTGAAAAAGCAAGGTGGCAATCGTGTTGCTGTCTTGGTATTGGGTAGTGGCTTCTTGCCAAGTAATATCGGCCAATGTGTCTTTCAAGTTGACAAAAGTCCAATTGCCTCCAAAATGAACATCTCTACAATGTTTGGCTAGTTGTTGGGTTGTATTCATAAGATTACTAAATTAAACATGACTAATTTCGTCTTCAATCAATAAGTCTTCGCGGCGCAAGCGAAGGAAAATCTGTGCAACGGCAATCGTATCTTTTTCGCAATAGGTCACAATGCGGTCGATGTCTTTTTCTACATAATACACATGTCCTACCTGACTGCCGTCGATATCGCCTTTTGAGGAGGGAATTCCCAACACCTTACACATTAATTTCAAGGAAGTGAAATGCTTGTAATCGCCAAATTTCCACAATTCCAAAGTATCTAAATGCGGAATTTCCCAAGGTTTTTTGCCAAATAAATTCAGCTTGTTTGGAATGGGAATTTGGTTAATGATCATGCGGCGCGCCAAAAACGGAATATCAAATTCTTTGGCGTTATGCCCGCACAAAATATGTTGGGCTTGATTGAAATGATTGTTCAACAGATTATTAAAATCGCGCAAGATTTTCTTTTCGTCTCCAAAAAAAGAAGTCACTCTAAAATTACGGATGTCTCCTTTCACTACAAAATAGCCTACAGAAACGCAAACAATTTTGCCAAACTCAGCCCAAATTCCAGCGCGATCGTAAAACTCTTCGGGGCTAAAATCGTCTTTGCGTTGGTATTGGGTTTTCTGTTCCCAAAGCGTTTTCATTTCGTCGTCAAGCGAATGGAAATGTGCTTCTTCTGGAACGGTCTCGATGTCTAAAAAGAGAATGTGATTGAGGTTAATTTTTTCGATCATGGGATATAGGGGTTTGAGGGTTATGGTGTTTGTATTTTAAATAACTAAATTAATGAAATGTCTTTATTTTAGGAAAAAACCTTTCTAATTTGTTCTTAGTCAAAAAGGCTTTGTTGTGTACTTGGATTTTCGTGTTCGAGCAACCACTTTTTTCGCCATAAGCCTCCGGCATAACCCGTCAGCGAACCATCAGTTCCAATGACGCGATGGCAAGGCACTACAATCCACAAAGGATTTTTACCATTGGCCGAAGCAACCGCGCGAATCGCTTTGACATCGCCGAGTTGTTTGGCCAATTCCAAATAACTCATGGTTTTGCCAAAAGGGATTTCGCACAATCCTTTCCATACTTTTTGTTGAAACTCGGTTCCGGCGGGATTGATTGGAAAATCAAAATGGTTGCGATGTCCTTCAAAATAGGCTTGCAATTGTGTTACCGCTTCTTGTAGCACTAACGGAATGACTTCGGAAACCAACCCTTCTTCAGCAATTGCGATTTTTGCAATTCCCTTTTCGTCTCCTGTGATAGTGGCAATCCCTAAAGGGGTTTTGATGCTAGCTGTTTCCATTGGATAAAGATAAATGATTTTGGTACAAAATAAAAAACCACTCGAGTCATCGAATGGTTTGATATTTAGCCCTGATAGTAGCGGCATCCTTTGCTGCCGGTTTTGGGCAGGAAAGATAGAGCGAATAGCAGGATAAGCTTCTTATTTATTTAATAATATTGCGGCTTCTTTGGCAAAATAGGTCGAAATCAAACTAGCTCCGGCACGCTTGATGCACATCAATTGTTCCATCATGATTTTGTCGTTGTCGAGCCAACCTCTTTCGGCGGCAGCTTTGATCATTGCATATTCGCCAGAGACATGAAATACGGTTACGGGAACATTCACGGCATTTTTTACTTCGCGAACGATATCTAAGTAGGCAATTCCGGGTTTTACCATCACCATATCGGCACCTTCTTCAACATCCCAAAGGACTTCTTTGATGGCTTCGATGCGGTTGGCATAATCCATTTGGTAGGTTTTTTTGTCTTTAGGAACCACAACATCTGATTCTCTTGGCGCACTGTCTAAGGCGTCGCGGAACGGACCATAAAATGCCGACGCATACTTGGCCGAATAGCTCATGATCCCCACATTTTCGAATCCTGCCGCGTCCAAACCTTGTCGCAAACGCAAAACGCGTCCGTCCATCATATCGCTTGGCGCTACAAAGTCGGCTCCCGCTTGTGCATGAGAAACCGCCATTTTTACCAACGCCTCGTTAGTTGCATCATTGGCTACATCGCCCTTTTCAATGATTCCGTCGTGACCGTAAATCGAATACGGATCCAAGGCCACATCTGGCATTACAATCATTTCTGGACAAGCCACTTTGATGGCACGAATGGCTTGTTGCATCAATCCGTTGGGATTCCAAGCTTCTTTGCCTGTATTGTCTTTTAGATCTTCGCTTACTTTCACGTAGATATTTACGGCACGAATGCCTAAAGCAAATAATTCTAGGACCTCATTTACGGTTAAATCAATCGAACGACGATAAATTCCTGGCATCGATGGGATTTCGACTTGGTTATTTTCTCCTTCGGCGATAAACATGGGAAACATAAAATCGGCTGGACTTAATGTCGTTTCACGAACTAAAGAACGAATGCTTTCGTTCAAGCGTAATCTTCTACCTCTTTGTAATGGGAACATATCTTTTAGTTTGTTTTTAGTATTTTGTGCGAACCGTCACATTGCGGCATTTTTTTCGAAAGCCCGCAAGTACAATCCGTCATTCCTTTTCCGTCTATAATTTGATCTGTAAATTTATTAATTCTTGAAAATCTTGTCTCAGCATGTTTTGCTGCAGCAAAAAACAAATGATAGGCTCTTTGTCTTCCCGGTGTTAAAGACTCAAAAGCAACTTTAAGTTTAGGGTTTTTAGTAAAAGCAATTTCAAGTTCTTCAATACATTCAAATTTTGCCTCAGTCGTTTTTACAATTTTAACCCCTATTTTTTCAAGCTCAATTGCTTGATGAATGTAATTACTGATCGCATTTTCCTTCTTATCTAACTCTTTAATTTCAGATAATTTTATCATTCTAACATTTTGGGTGTTATCCCCTGGCTTTTCTAATATTTCATACGAATCATGAATGAACGATCCTTTGAAAAACGAAATTCCGAACGAATTCTTAAAATTGAAAATCATACAAACATTCTTATTTTGAAAGGTGTAACAAGGAGCATTCCATTTAAGTTCTTCCTTTAAATCAGCTTGAAGCACGATAGATCGTAAACGATTTAACTCTTCTTTTCTAATTTTCTGTTCTTCAAAATAGTGGTCTAAATCGGCATTCATAACTACAATTTGTCTATAAAAAATTAAAATGCTAATAGTATTAATTTCAAAGTAGCGTTATTAATCAATCCGCATTTTCTGATCTATTTAAATCCAATTTTTAGGATTTTCTAATACTTTTATTACTTTTTCTTCTTCACTTCCGGCCACTGGATGATGGTCGTAATGCCATTGCACATGGGGAGGTAAAGACATTAAAATACTTTCTATTCGGCCATTGGTTTTTAAGCCAAATAAAGTGCCTTTGTCGTGTACCAAGTTAAATTCGACATAACGTCCACGGCGAATTTCTTGCCAAGTTCGTTGTTCAGCGGTATACGGCAAGTCTTTTCTTTTGGCTACGATAGGCAAATAGGCATCAAGGAAGGAATCCCCCACTTCAGTAACAAAGTGGTACCAATCTTCCATCGATTGTTCTTCGGTTGCCTTCAAATAATCGAAGAATAATCCGCCTACTCCTCGCGCTTCATTGCGATGCGCGTTCCAAAAATAGGCATCGCATTGTTTTTTATATTTCGGATAAAACTCCCAATTATGTTTGTCACAAGCCGTTTTACAGGTTTGGTGAAAATGTGTTGCATCTTCTTCAAACAAATAATACGGAGTTAAATCTTGGCCTCCGCCAAACCAACTATTAATTACCTTTCCATTGTCGTCATACATTTCAAAATAACGCCAATTCGCATGAACCGTGGGCACCATGGGATTTTTGGGATGAATGACCAAACTCAATCCGCAGGCAAAAAAATCGGCTTCACCCACATTGAATAATTTTTGCATAGAGTCGGGTAATTTACCGTGAACTGCTGAAATGTTGACGCCGCCTTTTTCAAAAACGTTCCCGTTTTCAATGATACGCGTTCTTCCACCACCGCCTTCGGGTCTGTCCCAAAGATCTTCACGAAATTTAGCCACGCCATCTAGTTCCTCTAATCCTTTACAGATTTGATCTTGTAAGTTTTGTATGTATTGGTAAAATTGGTCTTTCATTTTTTTAACCTTAAAGCTAATTGTGTTCTGCCGATTCACAACAGTTGTGCGTAGTTCTTCTTATTTTTTCTTACAATATATTTTACTTTCTTTAAGTTTAAATCCAACTTTCGAATATAAATTTATTGCAGCCAATCTATGGTCTTCGGTAAATAGAAGTATTTCAGAAAGTTCTTTTTTTTCACCTACTTCAACTAATAAATTTATTAGTTTTCTTCCTATCCCTTTTCCACGTGAAGCTGAGTCTACAACTACATCCTCTATCCAACCCTTATTTCCAGATATAACTTTGTAAGTACACATTAATGCAATTCCTATTATTTTATTATTATCCTCACAATATGCAACTGTAATTTGGTTTTTATCATCCAATATTTCTTCAAGATCTAACTGAATTTTGTTTGGACTTAATTGACGGAATAATTCAGAAACTTGCTCTTTAATGTCTATGTTTAAATCGTTTTTGTTTAAAATAGCTGCTTTCATTTCTTTTAAAGTGTTTTAAACAATACAGTTTTATTAAGATAAATATTTAGAATTAAGTACAATTATCTGCTTTTAGCTTATTTATTGTACTCTTTAACTGCTTCCACAAACGCCTTTGCGTGATCCACCGGGATATTAGGTAAAATTCCGTGTCCTAAGTTGACGATGTAATTGTCCTTGCCAAATTCATCAATCATTTCGTGTACCATTTTTTTGATGGTTGGAATTGGTGATAACAAACGACTTGGGTCAAAATTTCCTTGTAACGTAATATTTCCTCCTGTTAAATAACGAGCGTTTCTTGGTGAACAGGTCCAGTCAACTCCTAAAGCTGACGCTTTCGATTTGGCCATATCACTTAAAGCAAACCAACAGCCTTTTCCAAAAACAATCACTTTGGTTTCGTCTGCCAAAGCTTCTACAATTTGATTGATGTATTGCCAAGAAAATTCTTGATAATCTACCGGAGACAACATGCCGCCCCAAGAATCAAAAATCTGAATGGCATTACAACCCGCTTTTACTTTTTCTTTCAAATATAAAATCGTGGTGTCGGTAATTTTTTGCAACAAAGTATGCGCCGCTACTGGATTGGAAAAACAAAATCCTTTAGCCGTATCAAAACTTTTAGAACCTTTTCCTTCTACAGCATAACAAAAAATGGTCCATGGTGAACCTGCGAAACCAATCAAAGGCACCTCATCGTTCAACATTTCTTTGGTCAATTTGATAGCATCAAAAACATAGCCTAAGGTTTCATTGACATCTGGAACAAATACTTGATTCACTTGTTCCATGGTGCGAATTGGATTCGGAATTATCGGACCTAAATTGTCTTTTAATTCCACGTGAATTCCCATAGCTCTTGGTACTACCAAAATATCAGAAAACAAAATCGCTGCGTCGGGTTTCACAATCCGAATGGGTTGTACCGTAATTTCGGCTGCTAATTCAGGAGTTTCGCAACGCGTAAAGAAATCGTATTTGTCACGCAAAGCTCTGAATTCTGGCAAATATCTTCCCGCTTGACGCATCATCCAAACCGGTGGGCGTTCTACTTTTTCGTTATTTAAGGCTCTTAAAAAAAGGTCGTTTTTAATCATTTGTTTTATTTTTTATCCTGAAAAGGATTTGAAATTAATTGTATTCTTCGATCACATCAGCGAGTAACTCTTCAATAGAAGGTTGTGGCGCAACAATGATATTTTTAGTCGCTTTTCCCAAGGCCTCGGCGGTAGTTTCGCCAATGCAAAAGCACAATTCTTTTTTAATGGTATTGTCTTTCAAATAACTGGCAACTCCGGATGGACTGAAAAACAAAATCGCATCTACAGCTTTCTTTATTTTATGTGGGTTCAATTTGGTTTCATACACTTCGATTTCGTTGAACTCGATTCCGGCTTCTTGTAATGCCAAAGGCAAAGTCTCTTTTCTCAAATTACCACTACAAAAAGTATAGCTTGCATTGGCATAAATCAAGCTGATAATCTCCGCTAGATCTTCTGCATAATCTGCATAGGCAACGACTTCAAAACCGGCATCGGTTAAAATCGTTTTGCTTTTTACGCCTACGCAAAAGGCTTTTTTTTGTTGAAGTTCCGATTTTAATACCTCAAATTGGGAATGACTTAATAAACTGCGAACCGCATTCTGACTCGTAAAAATCAAATTGTCTTTGATTCCTTTTAGCTCGAAGTTCTTGGTTGCCACTTCAATAAAATTGGATTCCAACACTTCCAAACCAACATCCGTCAAGACTTGTTTTTGATGACTCAAAAGCACTTTTGTTGAAAGTATGCGTGTTGGATTTGCCATTATTTTTTTAATGTTGATTTGATTTGCGACATCAATTGAGCACCGCCATTATTCAAAATTTCTTGAGCAGAATGGAATCCTAATTTTTTCCACTCCGATATATCGACTGATTTCTCGATTGCTATTTTTTGTTTTCCATCCACCGAGAATAAAACCCCTTTGAATTCGATCGTATCTTTTTCTTCATCGTATTGTGCCAAAGCGCCAATTGGTGCAGTACAGCCTCCCTCTAAAGTCTTTAGAAACTGTCTTTCAATATAGGTGCAAATCTCCGTTTCAATATCGTTCAACTGACTCACAGCATCTTTGGTAAATTCGTCATTGGCCATAGCCACAACTAACATTGCGCCTTGTGCTGGAGCTGGAATCATCCAATCTAAATTGATGTAATTGTCTGGTTTAAGATTGATTCGTTCCAAGCCTGCTGCGGCAAAAACGGCTCCGTTCCAATCACTTTCGGCTAATTTTTGCATGCGGGTATTTACATTACCGCGCAAATCGACCACTTGGTGATTTGGGTATTTGTGCCACCATTGCGCTTGACGACGCAGGCTTCCGGTAGCAATAGTTCCTGTTGTAGTAAGAAAATCCAAATTGCCTTTGTGAACCAAAATATCCAAGGTGTTCGCACGCTCCAAAACGGCCGCCTGAACAATACCTTGCGGCAAAGCCGTTGGGACATCTTTCATAGAATGCACCGCAATATCTACCTGACCATTGATCATCGCAATATCCAAGGTTTTGGTAAAAATACCTGTGATGCCCAGTTCGTACAAGGGTTTGTCCAGAATAATATCACCTTGTGATTTTACAGCCACAATTTCTGTAGTATACCCCAAATCGTTCAGTTTATTTTGAACGGTATGGGCTTGCCAAAGTGCCAATTCGCTATCACGAGTTCCTATGCGTATAGTCTTACTCATTATTTTGTGGTTTCGCCAATATTAAACACTTTCTCAATCCACTCGATACTTTCATCTACCATCGTTTCTTCATCTTTCAAGTGATTGGCAAAATGATTGGTGATTTTTTGAATGATTCTATTGCTGATGATTTCAGCTTGTTCTTCGTTAAAATCGGCTAATTTTTTTCGTTGAAAATTCAATTCGCCATCTTTAATCGAATGTAATTTTTCTTTTAACGCATGAATCGTTGGAGCAAATTTTCGCCCTTTAGACCAAGTCAAAAATTCTTCTTTGATTTCTTCAATAATTGCTTCAGCAGCGGGAATATGTTTCTTTCTATTCTCTAAAGTCTCATCGGTAATTTGTGACAAATAATCCATGTGAACCAAAGTAACGCCTTCTACATCTTCTACATTTTCATTCACATTTTTCGGGATAGATAAATCCAAAATCAACAAAGGTTTTTTCAAATTCAAAATAGTTTTGTCCACCGTTGGGTTCTGAGCACCCGTTGCCACTACTAAAACATCCGCTTTTTGGATTTCCAATTGCAAGTCGGCATAATCTTTAACCACCACATCTAATTTTTGAGCCAATTTTTCGGCTTTGTCTTTGGTACGGTTAATTAACGTAATCTGTTCGTGCTTGGAATGTTTGACTAAATTTTCGCAGGTATTTCTTCCAATTTTACCGGTACCAAAAAGCAAAATATTTTTGTCGCCAATCTCCTCTACATTATTTAAAATATACTGCACCGAAGCAAAAGAAACCGAAGTGGCTCCCGATGAAATCTCGGTATCTGTTTTGATTTTTTTACTGGCTTGAATCACCGCATTAATCAAACGCTCTTGAAAAGCATTGACTAAATTGACAGATTTGGCTTGAAAAAAACTGGTTTTTATTTGAGAAATAATCTCAAAATCACCTAAAATTTGACTATCTAAACCAGTCCCCACTCTGAAAAGGTGGCCAACTGCTTCTTTATTTTTATATACAAAACCGTATTTTTGAAAGGCTTCAACAGATCCTTGACTGTTTTCACAAATCAATTTAATCAGTTGGAAAGGGTGTTCGGCAAAACCGTAAATTTCCGTTCTGTTGCAAGTTGAAGTTACGATCAAACTTTCAATTCCTTCGGTTTTTGCTTGCTCCAACAGGCGCATTTTAGCAACTGCATCCAAACTAAATTTCCCTCTTATCTCAGCATCAGCTTTTTTATAGCTCAAGCCAACGGCATAAAATGAATGAGGTTTTGATGTATGATGTTGCTCCATAAAGTATACTTTTCTAAAAAGTGGTACAAAAATATCACTAAGGTGTTGATAAAAGTAACGCTATAAGGTCTAAATGTGTCGCTGAATGTTTTTTTGAATTGAATTCGCACTTTTATAGTAAAAAAATCTATTTTTGTGCTATTATCAAGTTGTTTTAAAATTCGTTTTAAAATAATTTTGAGGGGGACACTTGGAATTAAATTGATTTTTATTGCTTAAAAAATATCGCTATGGGTTCACAAGAAGTAATAACCATTGAAGACGACTTTACGCTCATCCGCTTTCAAAATGATAGCGACGAACCGTTTCATGCGCAACGTGAAGTAGGTAGTGGGCTGATTCAGTTTCATTTTGGAATTAAAGGCAACGCCAAATTTATTTTCAATCAAGGCAATTATGCTTTGGAATTAAAGGAAGAAAAATCGCTGCTTTTGTACAATCCGCAAAAAGAATTGCCGCTGAATTTAGAATTGGCACCTAATTCTTGGGTGATTTCTGTAATTATTTCCATCAAAAAATTTCATGCGTTGTTTTCGACTGAAGCCAACTATATCACTTTTTTAAGTCCTGATAATAAAGATAAAAAGTATTATAACGAAGGCAATATTAGTCCCTCTATGGCAATTGTATTGAGCCAATTGTTCCATTACAGCTTGCATCCTTCTATCAAAAACTTGTATTACAAAGGCAAGGGTTACGAATTGTTGAGTTTGTATTTCAATAAAAGTGAAGACCCCAACGCTGAGCAATGTCCGTTTTTAATTGACGAAGACAATGTGTTCAAAATCAAAAAAGCCAAAGAAATAATCATTGCCAATATGGCCGAGCCACCAGGTTTGCAGGAATTAGCCGACCAAGTAGGGCTGAATTTGAAAAAATTAAAAATGGGGTTCAAACAAATTTATGGCGATACGGTGTATGGTTTTCTATTTGATTACAAAATGGACTACGCTCGAAAATTACTCGATAGCGGCTCCTATAATGTCAATGAAGTAGGACTAAAAATTGGCTACAGCACCGGAAGCCATTTTATTGCGGCTTTCAAGAAAAAATTTGCCACTACCCCAAAAAAATATTTAATGTCAATCAATACAACAATATAAAAAAGAAAAAATGAAAGGAGTATTATTAGTTAATCTTGGTTCCCCAGAAAGTCCAACTGCTAAAGACGTAAAACCCTATTTGGATGAATTTTTAATGGACAAATACGTCATTGACGTTCCGTTTTTATTGCGTGCTTTATTGGTTCGTGGAATCATTTTGCAAACAAGACCTAAAAAATCTGCCGAAGCCTATGCTAGAATTTGGACTAGCGAAGGTTCTCCTTTAATCGTGATTTCTAAAAAAATGCACGAAAAAGTGAAAACTTTGGTAGACATTCCTGTGGCATTATCGATGCGATACGGCACCATGACCATTTTAAAAGGACTACAAGAATTGCACGATAAAGGCGTGACAGAGGTACTACTTTTTCCTTTGTATCCGCAACATGCAATGGCGTCTACCACCACTATTTTAGTATTAGCAGAAGAACTTCGCGCCAAGCATTTCCCTGATATGAAATTTACAACCGTTCCGGCTTTTTACAACAAACCTGGATACATTGAAGCCTTGTCTAATTCGATCAAAAAACACTTAGAAGGTTTTGATTACGATCATTTGTTGTTTTCGTATCATGGAATTCCAAAACGTCACATTCGCAAAACCGATATTACCAAATCCCATTGTAAAATTGATGGTTCGTGCTGTAATACGCCTTCACCGGCGCACGAGTTTTGTTACCGTCACCAATGTTATGAAACTACTAAACAAGTAGTGAAAACATTAGGTATTCCAGAAGGTAAATATAGTCAAACCTTCCAATCTCGTTTAGCAGGTGACAAATGGTTGACGCCATACACCGATGTCGAAGTGAATAAAATGCCTGAAAAAGGAATTAAGAAATTAGCCGTGGTAACTCCCGCTTTTGTAGCCGATTGTTTGGAAACCTTGGAAGAAATTGCCATGGAAGCTAACGAAGAATTTTTACATCACGGCGGCGAAGAATTTATGGCGATTCCATGTATGAATGATGAAGACGAATGGTGTGGCGTAGTAGCAAAATGGATAGAAGAATTTAAAAACAACAAATAGTTGAGCCCATGTACGACTACTTAAAATCCTTGCACTTAATATTTGTTATCACTTGGTTTGCCGGATTGTTTTATATCGTCCGCCTTTTTGTGTACCAAATTGAAGCTTCAGAAAAACCATCCCCTGAAAAAGAAATTTTGCAGGAACAATTCAAGATTATGAGTTATCGTTTGTGGTACATCATCACTTGGCCTTCGGCGATTTTAGCCAGTTTTTTTGCTTTTTGGATGTTGTTTTTTACCGAATTGGGCAATGCTTGGTTGCAAATGCCGTGGATGCATGTGAAATTAGGATTTGTATTCTTGTTGTATTTGTACCATTTGAAATGCCACCAAATTTTCAAACAATTGCAAAATAACGAGGTAAAACATACGGGGAATTTCATGCGAATTTGGAACGAAGGGGCTACTTTAATTTTATTCGCAGTCGTGTTTTTAGTGATTTTAAAAAATGCGGTGAATTGGATTTATGGGGTAATTGGTATCTTTTTATTTTCCATTCTTATTATGCTTGGATTTAAATTTTACAAACGAATACGAGAAAAGAAGTAACTAGTAACTAGTGATTAGTAAATAGTTAATCACTAGTTACTAGAAACTAATCACTAATCACTCAATATGGTCAAAAGCTATAAAATATCCATGCTTTCACTTCGTACAAGGATTTTCCTGTCGATGATTGTATTGATTATTATGGCTTCCATCATTTTGGCTTCTATTTCAATTATTCAGTTTAAAAATGAAGCCAGAGTATACCACCAAGAACGTTTAGAACGGAAAGAAAACGAAGTGAAGGAACATATTAATTATGTGCTTTCAACAACCACTTATCCGTTAACACCACAAAATTTGCCTTTAATTTTCAAAGACAAAATTCACGAATTGGCACAAATTCATGCCATCGAAATCAATATTTATAGCCAGGAAGGGAAATTGCTAAAATCTTCCAAAGAATCTTTTTCGGTAGACCAAGTGGCGCCACCCATTCCGAAGTACATTTTGAAACTCGTGCGTTCTTCCATTGAAAAACGTTTTGTAGATATTAAAACGATTGACGGTATTAAAAATCGTTCTTCCTATAGCCAAATCAAAGACGACAAATTCAAACCGCTTGGAATTTTGAATTTACCCTATGTCGAAGATGATGGTTTTTATGAAAAAGAATTGAACGGCTTTTTAATTCGCTTGGCGCAAGTGTATTCGTTTATGTTATTGGTCGCTTTTGGCTTGGCCTATTTTCTTTCGACTTATATCACGAAGTCGTTAAAGACAATTTCAGATAAATTGGGCGAAACCAGTTTGAATCAAAAGAACGAAAAAATTGGGGTGGAAGCCAGTAGTAAAGAAATCAATTTGTTGATTAAATCGTACAATGCGATGGTAGACGAATTGGAAATCAGTGCGGTAAAATTAGCCCAAAGCGAACGTGAAGAAGCTTGGCGCGAAATGGCCAAACAGGTCGCCCACGAGATCAAGAATCCGCTAACGCCTATGCGTTTGACTGTGCAAAGTTTCCAACGAAAATTTGAACCGAACGATCCCGAGATCCAACAAAAGATGAAGGATTACTCTGAAACTTTGATTCAGCAAATTGATACGATGAGTGCGGTCGCTTCGGCTTTTTCGAACTTTGCTTCGATGCCTGCGCAACAAAACGAACTGCTCAATGTAGTGGAAGTGGTAGAGTTAGCTTTAGATATTTTCAACGAAGACTACTTGGTTTTTGAAAAAGAATCGGAAGAGATTATTGCCAAAATTGATCGGACACAACTCATCCGGATTATTACCAATTTGGTCAAAAATGCCATTCAAGCCATTCCGGACCAACAGAATTCTAAATCCATAGTAGTACGGGTGGAACAAAATCAAAAAAACGTGTTAATTACCGTAAAAGACAACGGAATTGGCATCAAAGAAATGGATAAAAACCGAATTTTTGAACCAAAATTCACCACCAAAAATAGCGGCATGGGATTGGGTTTGAGTATCATTAAAAATATTATCGAAAATTACAAAGGAAGCATTACATTTGAATCACAATATGGTCAAGGCACGACTTTTACAGTGAGTTTGCCCATTTTAAATTCTTAAAATACACCCACATGAACTACGAAAGTCTGTTGATTGCCATAGAAAATAAAATAGCGCTGGTTACCATAAATCGTCCTACAAAATTGAACGCCTTAAACAAAGCTACGCTGGCCGAATTACATTCCGCATTTAGCGATTTAGAAACCAATGATGCTGTTCAAGCGATTATCTTAACTGGTAGTGGCGAAAAAGCCTTTGTTGCTGGTGCTGATATTGCTGAATTTGCCGATTTCTCTGCTGCCGAAGGAACCCAATTGGCTGCCGAAGGACACCAAAAAGTATTCGACCATATTGAAAATTTGAAAAAACCAGTCATCGCTGCCATAAACGGATTTGCCTTAGGAGGCGGATTAGAATTAGCCATGGCCTGCCATTTTAGAGTTTCTTCAGACAATGCCAAAATGAGTTTGCCCGAAGTTACTTTGGGATTGATTCCGGGTTATGGAGGTACCCAACGTTTACCCCAATTAGTAGGTAAAGGTCGTGCTATGGAAATGATTTTAACCGCTGCAATGATTACGGCTGAAGAAGCAATGCAATACGGCTTGGTAAATCATGTAGTCCCTCAAAACGAACTCATCGCATTTTGCCAAGGGCTAGCGCAAAAAATAATTCAAAATGCCCCAATTGCTCTAAGTGAAGCTATTCAAGCTGTTAACGCCAGTTTTGACAATACCAAAAATGGTTATGAAGCTGAAATTAATGCTTTCGGAAGACTATTTGGTACAGCCGATTTCAAAGAAGGAACAACAGCATTTTTAGAAAAAAGAAAAGCTAATTTTAGCGGAAAATAATTCAAAATTAAAACGAAACTAATGGCTTTTCAAACTGAGTTTGCCCTTTTTTGGGAGAGTGTAAAAGAAAGTATGGCGCAATATACTTTTGCTAAATTAACCTTAGCAAAAACCATTGGTGATACCGAATTAAAAAACATTTATATGCGTCCCGTTTTAGTAGATGACCAAGTACGTATTTCTCTAATTGCGCGTTATAAAACCGAAGAAGTAGAAAGTTTTCACACTTTAGACGAAGCGTTTTTTGTACTTTCTTCTTATATGAATAATCCTTTTTTGACCGCTTTATTATTTACTACAGAAAACGATTTGACCTTCAAATTAAACAAAAAAAGAATTGGAAGTATTGTAGAACAAGCCCCTACTTTTAAAAGTGCTTCGGATGTGGTTTTAGAAATGAAAGAAAAGCAACTTTCAATAGACTAATCTTTATTTTTTGCCTTCCCATTCGGCATAAAATTGTTCCAAAAAATCTTCCATATACCGATGACGATCTTGGGCAATTTGTTTTCCCGTTGTGGTATTCATTTTGTCTTTCAACAACAATAATTTTTCATAAAAATGATTGATAGTGGGTGCTTCGTTGTTTTTATATTCGTCTTTCGTCATGGTCAAATTCGGCGCAATTTCAGGATTGTACAACGCTCTGTTTTTGAATCCGCCATAATTGAATGTTCGGGCAATGCCAATGGCTCCAATGGCATCCAATCGATCAGCATCTTGTACAATGTCCAACTCAATAGACGAAAATTGTCTCTCCACTTTCCCTCCTTTGAACGAAATGTTTTCAATAATAGCAATTACGTGATCAATTGTAGCTGGCGTCACCTTTTTTGATTCTAAAAAAGTGCGTGCTGTTCTGGGCCCAATCGATTCATCTCCATCATGAAATTTACTGTCGGCAATATCGTGAAGCAAAGCGCCCAATTGTACTATTTCCAAATCACAGTTTTCAGATGCTGCAATCAATACCGCATTTTTATACACGCGTTCGATGTGAAACCAGTCGTGTCCCCCTTCAGCTTGGGCTAAGGTTGCTTTTACAAATTGTATCGTTGTTTCAATCAAGTTGGTAGTGCTCATTTTAGAAATAGTTTTATAAAAAAAGCTGAATTGCAATAATTCAGCTTTTAATTTATTCAAAAATACTACATTTTTACAATGTAGCCGGTTCTACCCATTTAAAGATATAGGACTCTTGAGGAATCACGATTCTTTCCGAAATTTTAGCCATTCTAGCAGGTAATTTCATTAAATAATCTCTTGCTTTTTCGGCTTCGTCTGTTAAACCTGAAATTTTATCAATTTGCCATTTATCGATTAGCTTTTGCATGATCTCTACATAATCATTGGCGGTATAAACTCCAATTCGTTGTGCTGAATCCGAAAAATTTTCAAATGCTGAACTGATCTGTTGTCCTGATTCTCTTAAGAAATGCGCAGGCATTACTATTTTTTGTTTCATCATGTATTGAAACGCTAACATCATTTCGCTTGGATCTACTTGGAAAATTCGATTCACAAATTCGCTATACGCATGGTGGTGACGCATCTCGTCTCCAGCAATCATTTTACACATTTTAGACAATTTATTGTCTCCGTATTTTTTAGCAATTTGTGATACTCTATTGTGTGAAACATAAGTAGCTAACTCTTGAAAACTAGTATATACAAAATTTTTATACGGGTCTCTTCCAGTACCAATATCAAATCCATCATTAATTAAATGTTGAGTTGTAATTTCAACCTCACGCATGTTCACACGACCCGACAAATACAAGTATTTATTTAACATGTCTCCGTGGCGGTTTTCTTCTCCTGTCCATTGACGAATCCAGCTAGACCAGCCGTTTCTTTCTAAATTATTAACCCCTTCAACTTCCATCAACCAAGACTCATAGGTAGGCAATGCTTCCTCTGTAATGGTATCTCCTACCATGGCTACCCAAAAATCATAGGGTAAATCTTTAGCAATTTCTCTCAGTTCTTTTACTTCTTCAAAAAAGTTTTCACTTTGTGAATCAGGTAAAAAATCAGTGGGTTGCCAAATGTTTTCTACTGGAATTAAGTACTGTTCTACGAAGCTATCCACGTTTTTTTCCAAAAACTGCATCACTTCTAAACGAATGTTTTTAATTGACATTTTTTTATATTATTAAATTTGTATTCCTTCTAATACTGCTTTTTCAGCTTTTTCGACAATTTCTTCAAATGTATGTTCACTCACTTGTAATGGCGGATGAATGGTAAATTTGAGGCGGTTACCTAAACCCATTGGGAAAGCACCAAATCGAACCATCTTCCATGAATTGTTGATGGTAATTGGGACCACATAAGCAGAAGGGGCGTACTTACATAATATTTTCAATCCGCTTTGCGCGAACGGTTTTGGTTTTCCGGTTTTGCTTCGGGTTCCTTCCGGAAAAATGACTGCAGAACGGGTGTTTTTTTCAATATATTCAGACAATCCTTTGATAACAGGAATAGCTTGTTTAGGGTCTTTTCGGTCAATTAAAACAGAGCCTCCGTGATTCAAATTGTAGGACACGCTTGGAATTCCTTTTCCCAATTCTTTCTTGCTCACAAACTTGCAATGAAAGTCTCTCAAGTACCAAATCATAGCCACTATATCATACAAACTCTGATGATTGGCTACAAAAATTACGGGTACTTTCTTTGGAATAAGTTCCGTATTTTCAAACTCATAACTCGTTCCTAAAAGATTGGTACAACGCACTAAAAACAGGTTTAATACATCGACACTTTTTTTATGTGCTTGGTAACCAAAAACGTTGAAGCATACCCATTGAATTGGATGAAAAACAACCAAACAAAGTCCAAAACACAAATAGTAAATAATGGAAAGAGGATACGAAATTAGTTTTTGCATGCATGAAAAATGAATGACAAAAGTACGAAATTAATTTTTAGGGCTATTTAAATCCTCCAGAATTACGCCTGTTTAGCGTTTAATTGTACCTTTGAGAACTAAATTAAGTGGTATTTTTTCCTAAAATGAATTTCAATTATCCAAAAAACGAAAAACTAAAAAGCAAGATCACTATCGGATTATTATTTTCCGAAGGGAAATCCGTATCCAAATACCCCTTGCGATTAGTCTATCATTCGGGTAACTTGGGAGACAAACAGCTTTTAAAAGTTGGCGTATCGGTGTCTAAAAAATACTTCAAAAAAGCGGTTGATCGCAATTATTTCAAGCGTGTTTTACGCGAGACCTACCGACTCAATCAACATTTGCTCAAAGACCAACTTCATCAGCCGTATGCGTTAATGTTTTTTTACCAAAGCAAAGACCGCTTGTCTTTTGAAGAAATAAATACCAAAACCATTCAATTAATTGAGAAATTTTTAGCTCAAATAAATGCTGTTTCAAAGGAAGAGCAAAAGTAAAATAGTGAAAATGTAATGGAAAAGCTACTCAAAATAGTGTTTTTACTACTGTTTCTTAACGGGATTGCTCAAGAAAAAATTACGCAAAACGTGTATTTTGATTTTGATGTAGACCTGCTTAAAGAACCACAAAAAGACCTGCTTTGTGATTTTTTTCAAAAAATAGACAGCAGTCAAATACATTCGGTTCGTGTATTTGGGTACTGTGATGATCGCGGCACTGCTTCTTACAATTTTAATTTGTCTGACCGAAGGGTAACTACTGTTGAAAAAATCTTACTCAACCTGGGATTGAATCCGAAGAAACTAATTGCATTAGAAGGCAAAGGAAGAATTCTGATTAACATAGACTCTGAACCTGATTTAAATCAAACCCGCTCCAAAAATCGTAGAGTAGAAGTTGTGATAGAACAAATTATACCTGAATTTTTCATGGGAATTCCCCGCTTATTTTCTGATTTTCATTTGCCGCATCAAAAAGGAGATCGAATCTATTTAGAAAATGTTCGGTTTGGAGTGGGAAGTAGTTATTTGGATTTGAAGTCAAGAGCTATTTTAGACAAAATTGTCGTTTTTTTGAAGACCAATCCGTATATAGAATTTGAGGTACAAGGACATGTTTGCTGTACTCCAAAAAAATTTTCGGATGCAATTGACAAGGATACCAAAGAAAGAAAATTATCGTATAACAGAGCCAAAGCCGTTTATCGCTATTTAGTAATGAGAAAGATTGATCCTTCGCGTATGACTTTTAAAGGGTTTGGCAATCAATTCCCTATTGGCAAAGAACCCGAACTAGACCGACGTGTAGAATTGGTAATCACCAAATGTTAATGGCTTTTCTCCATTTGAATGTGCGGAATATCGTCTTCTAAATACATTTCACTGGTTTGCACAAATCCATGGCTTTCGTAGAATTTTTTCAAATAGAGTTGGGCACCAATGGTGATCTCTGTCTCTCCATAATTTTCAAAAACTCCAGCTATGGCTTGACGCATTAATTCATGACCCCATTTTTTGTCTCTGTGTTTTGCATCGACAGTTACACGACCAATGGAAGCATGAATGAATGAAATTCCGGGTTTAAATAGTCGAGCATGTGCTACAATTTTACCATCAAACGTTCCAAAAAGATGCAATGCTTTTTGGTCTTTGCCATCCAAATCAAGATACACACAGTTTTGCTCTACTACAAAGATTTCACTTCGCAAGCGAAGGATATCATACAATTCGTGTACAGAAAGTGATTCAAAAGATTTAATCGTCCATTCTAATGCCATGAAATTTATTTTTTATTTGGGGTAAATGTATTGTTTTTAAGTACATGAACCGAATGCATAATTGCATCTAATTCATGCATGACGTCTCTTTTTTCTTTAGAAGGCGAATAACAAAATCCTTCTAAAACTACCAATCGTTTATTAATAGAATCCACTATAGTGTAATTGATAAACGGTCCCGACATATAATCGTTTTGCAGTTGCCAAGTACCTCTGGTTTCATACGCCAATAGGTTGTCAAGAGTAGATGTGAAGAAATAGGGAGTATACCCTTTTTCCCTTATCATATAAGAATTAGGCTCTGTTCCTTGAACAAACTTTCCAATAGAATCTCTCATGCTAAGAATAGCAACCGCTGTATTGGATTTAATAATGGTATTCATCGGAACTTGATACACTAACAAGCTACTACTTCCGCTTATTATTTTTTTCTTTAACCAAACAAAATTTGGTTTAACCAACACCTGCTCAAAATCAGATGGAACTTGAATGCTAATTTGAAATCGGTTCTTAATCGATGCCGTTGGAAGAAGTGATTTTTGTTGTATTCGTTGGTTTTCAGTAATTTCCCCTTTTTTAATTTGAAGAATTATTTGGGGAGAATGTTGTTCTAATAACTGCACTATATCGGCTGTGGTTTTTCCAGAAATATGAAACACATTTTGTGGAGAAGCGTATTGGTTCTTCTTGATTTCGAACTTATTTATTGCCTCTTTTTTAATAACAAGAATTGATCGAGTATCTCTAGCAAAACCCTCTAATAATGAAACGGGATATTGATTGATAGTAAAAAGAGGTTCTTCTTGAGGGAGTCCTAGTACTGGTGCGGCAAATTTATTTCGTATGCTATCGCCAATTTCTCCGTTCCACAATTGGTCATCAATAATCACAGCAATTGTATTGATTTTTCCAGTTGTTTTAAGAGCTATTCCAGCTTCTTTCTTAAAACAAGAAACTAAAAAAACCGAAAGAAATAGACATAAGAAAAGGGCCTTATTCATGATTTTCAGCTTATGAAATAAACCCCAAATTTAGATTGATTCATCGAATTATCCGTTAATTTTTAATTTCATTCCCGGTTTTAATTCTTCACTTTTAATATTGTTCCATTTCTTTAAATCAGCAATAGTTACTCCTGGGTATTTTTTTGAAATGCTATACAATGAATCTCCTTTTTTAACATAGTACTCAACCTCTTTACTGGTAGGGTTACTATAATCATCTTTCTTTTTAAAACTAGCTACTGAAGCTTTATTGGTTACAATCGCAATTTCATTTTTGGCAACAATTATAGAGCTTCCTAAAGCAATTGCATTCGAAGTCAAATTATTCCATTGCTTCAAATCCTCTAAAGTTGCTCCAAATTTCTTAGCGATATTGCTTAAATTATCTCCTTTTTGCACCATGTATTGAATGTCTTTTCTTTCAGGAGTCACTATGGCAACTTCTTCCTTATTAGTTGGATTTTTCACTACTTGAAGAGCCATTCCTAACGGAAGGTTTTTAGTAGTCAACTTGTTCCAATCTTGTATATCAGCGACAGTAACATTGAATTTTTTGGCAATGTTACTTAAATTATCTCCTTTTTGAACGACGTAGAATGAAGCTGTTGAACTAGCCAAACTGTCTTTCTGAATTCCTTTTTTGTCGATTTCAACCTTGGCTATAGCCGAAGATTTTTCCTCAGCTTCAACTCCGTTAATTTTAAGGTTCTTGCCGTAAGCAACTTTGTTTCCTTTGATATTATTCCATTTTTTTAGATCGTCAACGGCAACATCATATTTCTGTGCAATGGTGCTTAAATTGTCTCCCCGTTTCACTCGATAATAGCGCACTTTAGCTTGTGCCAATCGCTGAAATGTATTCACAGAATCTTGAGATACAATTGGTCGAACAATTTGAAATGGTCGTTCTCTTAAGTTGGCCTCTCTATCAACATAGGCATAAATCTTCGATTCGTTTGAAGTAAAAACTGCCATCTTATCTTGAGGCAATCTCAAAAAATGGGTTTGGTCTTTGTACGCTGGAACGATATTTAGTTTGTATGACGGATTCAAAATTTGCAATTGAGCCACTGGAATATCAATCAATTCAGAAATTTGTTTGAACGACATTTGTCTTTTGATCATTACTGTATCAGTAGCAAATTGCTTGATCGGCGCTCTTTCTGGTTTAATTCCGTGTTCTTTATGGTATTCATAAATGTACATGGTTGCTAGAAATGCGGGCAAATAGCCTTGGGTTTCTTTAGGTAAATTTTTACGGATGTTCCAATAATTTTGTTGCCCTCCAGAACGGCGAATCGCTTTTGCCACATTTCCTGGTCCAGAGTTATAAGATGCCAAAACCAAGTCCCAATCGCCAAAAATAGCGTACATGTTTTTCATGTATTGAGCAGCGGCTTCACTTGCTTTTAAAGGATCGCTTCTTTCGTCAACATACGAATCGATTTTCAATCCGTACTGTTTTCCAGTTTGATACATAAATTGCCAAAGTCCTGTTGCTCCTACTCTAGAAACCGCTTTAGGGTTTAATGCCGACTCAACCACGGCTAAATATTTAATTTCAAGAGGAACATTTTGTTTGTCAAAAGCCTCTTCGAATAAAGGAAAATAATATTCGGAAACCGCCATTAAACGTTCAAAAGAACGTTTTCTATTTTTTAAAAAGGACTTGATGATGTTTTCTAAACCTTGGTTGTATTCAATATGAAAAGGCGACTTCTCGTCCATTTCCTGAAGTCTGGCTTTTAATAATTCAGTAGGTAACTCGTAATCTACTTGAACATCCATATTGATATTTTGAATATCATCGGATAGGTTGTTGAAGATGTCTAAATTAGACAATTCCTTTAACCACAAACTGTCTACACAGGCAGCTAAATCGTCTTTAACAAATGTTTTTTTGATAGAATCTAAGTACGTAAGCTTTATTTCTGCTTTAGGAGTCCCTGTTTTTTCAACCGATTCTTGCGCAAATAGCGAGAACGATAAAAGGAGAAAAAAAGGAAGTATAAGGAGTTTTATTTTCATAGTTCTTGTAATCAAGGGGCTAAATTCCAAACGATTATAACAATCATTTTTACAAACTTACTAGGTTCAAACTGAAAAATTACTTAAATATTGTTAAAAAATCAGTTTTGATAGTATTTTTGGGGTTTTTTGATTGTTTTTTGTAAAAAAAGTCAGCACTTAAGACTAAAAAAGAAAACCTTAGCTCAAATTTATTTCGCTAAGGTTTTCAGTATAATTTGGTTCAAGTTCATTTAACTTGATTATGATTTAAATTGCTTATTCTAAAATAGCAGCAATTCCTGGTAATACTCTACCTTCTAACATTTCTAACATGGCACCTCCTCCAGTTGAAACATAACTTACTTTATCTTCAAAACCAAATTGTTTTACAGCCGCAACTGAATCGCCTCCACCTACAAGTGAGAATGCTCCGTTTGCGGTTGATTCAGCTATGAATTCTCCTAAAGCGATAGTTCCTTTAGCAAAAGTTGGCATTTCAAAAACCCCTAGAGGTCCGTTCCAAAGAATTGTTTTAGACTCTAAAATTACTTTTTTGAAGTTTTCTAATGACTTAGGCCCTGCGTCCATTCCTTCCCATCCGTCAGGAATTGCTCTTACGTCAACTACTTGCGTATTGGCGTCATTTGAGAATTTATCTCCGGCAACCACATCCACTGGAATGTGAATTTGAACTCCTTTTTCTTTAGCTAAACGCAAAATTTCTAGAGCTAATTCTTGTTTGTCGTCTTCACAAATAGAATCTCCAATTTTTCCACCTAACGCTTTTACAAAAGTAAAGGTCATTCCACCACCAATAATCATGTGGTCTACTTTGTCTAAAATATTTTCGATCACCGTAATTTTGGAAGATACTTTAGATCCTCCAAGAACTGCAGTTACTGGTTTTACACTGTTCTTTAATACTTTGTTTAAGCTTTCAATTTCTTTAGCAAGCAAAGTTCCAAAACATTTGTCATTTGGGAAAAATTGCGCAATGATGGTCGTCGAAGCGTGTGCGCGGTGTGCGGTTCCAAAAGCATCGTTAACATAAATATCTCCTAATGAAGCTAATTCTTTAGCGAAAGCCAGATCTCCGGCTTCTTCTTCCGCATGAAAACGTAAGTTTTCTAACAATAAAACTTCTCCTGATTGTAATTTTTCTGAGGCAGCTTTGGCTTCAGCTCCAACACAATTTGCAGCAAATTGAACCGGTACCCCTAAAATAGCCGAAGCTGTTTTTAAGATGTGTTTCAAAGAATATTTTTCCTCAACTCCTTTTGGACGACCTAAATGCGACATTAAAATAACGCTTCCACCGTCAGCCAAAATTTTATCAATTGTTGGTTTTGCAGCTTCAATACGTGTTGCATCTGTTACATTGAAATTTTCATCCAAAGGCACGTTAAAATCAACGCGAATGATTGCTTTTTTATTTTTAAAATTAAAATCGTTTACCGTTTTCATTGTATCTGTTTTTTAGTTTTTCTGAAAGAGAAACAAAGATAGAACTTTTCGTGTTGTGACAAATTCTGAAAAGCGATAAAAAATCAGATTTTCTTAACGAAATCGTTGTAAATTAAATAATATGCTATTTTTTATTCTCTTTTTTTTAAAAAATTGAACTTTAATTGTGATTTTAGTTTTGGGTGCAAACACAATTGCTACTACCTTGAGAAAAATCAAAACCTAAAGTTAGCATATGAGTACCTGAATTATAAGCGGCAAATGGGTTCAAGTCAACTTGATACGAATAACCAAAATAGAAATTGGCTTTTTTAAATCCGACCATGGGACTAATTGTAAACGGTTTAAAAAGTTGATTGTTTGTGAAACGATAGCCAATCCCGCCCCAATAATAATTGCCAAAAGTAGCGTGTCGCCTAAATTTTATATTAAAATCAGTTGTTGAAGGGTGTAATTCGGAAAATAACTGATAATAAATAGAAGGTTCGATTTCGACATTGGAATTATTCTTTATTAGATAACCCAAATAGAGTTGGTAATTGATACTCAAACTCGGTTTACTATTTAAATTATTGGTTCGAGTACTGGGTAATAAATTAGTTTTAATAACACTCCAATAGAAAGCCCGATTTCGATATAAAAGTCCAACATCAAAATTTGAATTAAAGGTAGTCCTATTGTCATTAATACTTGGGTCAATAGAAGGAATTTCGTAGGTGGTTTCGAATTGATTAATGTCAATTATAAAACGATTGATGTGGTAAGAAAGTCCAAAAGACAAATACTGTTTGGTGCTATAATCTAAAATAATATGATGGGCAAAAGTGAGCTTGGCTCCCATCTGAAAGGTATTGCCATTGCTGTCGTTGAAAAATGAAAACCCTATTCCTGAACGGTTATTTATTCTGAAATCAGTAAACAACGATTGGGTTTTTGGCGCGTCTTTGATTCCTACCCATTGTGTTAACCCGTTGACGCGTAGTCGCAAATTATCGCCAATTCCAGCAAATGTTGGCGACAAAACAAAAGGGTTGTCTGACAAATATTGTGAGGTAACAGGCGGATATAATTCTTGGCTAAAGCCAAAAAAAGACACGAACAGCAAACAAAAAACTACTATAATTTTCATCTCTATTTAATTTAAAAATTATCTATATAGTGTAAAATGCCCTACAAATTCTCTATCGTCTTTAGAATTATTGAGTTTCAATAGGTACCAATAATCCCCAGAAGGGAGAGGTACTCCTTGATGACTTCCGTCCCAAGATTGTCCTTGACGAAAAGTGCCTAATTCATGTCCATAACGATCATAAAGGGAAAAAACTAAATTGGTATAATTAGTACTGCACCCTGGAGCCCAAGTGTCATTGAGTCCATCTCCATTTGGGGTGAAATAATTCGGTGTGCAAAGGTCTATGTAATTGAATTTTTGAGAAACGGATGCGGTACATCCATTTGCGTCTTGAACAGTTACCAAGAAATCTTGGGTCGTATAATAAATATAACTTGGAATATCATCGTAATATTCGCCTTCAAAAGTGAATGTATAATTCCCAACACCTCCTGTTGGCAAAGCCATAATTTCGTTTATTCCACCGGATTTTAAACTCAAGCCCAATGGCGCAAGATCATTAATAATAATCCGCTTCGAGAAAGCGGGAGAACAATTATTGCTTTCTGCCTTAATGCTATAATTCCCAGCGCCAAGATTGGTAAATACTCCCGAAGTTTGAAATGGACGTAGGGTGTTGCTTAATTCATCCACTAAACTATAGCGATATATTCCTACTCCCCCTGAAGCTTTAGCGGTAATGGTTGCAGTAGTTTCGCCATTGCATTTAATAGTAGCTAATGATTCGTCTACCTCCACGAATAATCCTGGAATCGAATCAATCCTGATTTCATTCGATTTAGAACGACATCCTTTGCTATCTTTTACATAAATAGTATACGAGCCAATCCCTGCTTCAATTTCTTCGGGGGAATTCAATATAGTTTTATTAAAAACAATACCGTCGCTACCGAAAGTATAACCCGGATTGCCTCCATTAACAACTAATTCTAAAAGGGGCGGAACACTACAATTCAAAGGTGTTTTAATAGTTAAATTGACAACTAACGGTTCGGGTTCCAAAATTGTAATAGTACCTGTTGCTGTACAACCTCTTTCTGAAATTACATCTACGGTATAACTGCCTGCTTTTAACCCTAAAAAAAGTGGCGATACCTGAAAATGAATTTTGTCAATACTGTATTTATATGTTGAGCTGTCATTAGTGGAACTATTTGAATAATCAATATGAACCGTTATGGAGCCGTCGTTTCCCCCATTACAACTTACATCTGTAGCGGTTAATTTCAAACCTGCAATTGGGGTTGCGGATTCTAGTTTGACTTCTATTTCATCAAAGCATCCAGTTGTTTTGTCTTGGACTCTAAATCTAAAACTTCCCGAAGAAAGAGCAGTAAAGACTGGATTAGTAGTGGGTAATTTGCCAATTATTTGGTATTCCAAATTAGCGGAGCCTCCTTTGGTTGCTAATTCAATTTTTCCATCATCTGAGGTACAGCTTGGCTGAGAGATGGATGCTGTTGAAAGTGCTAAAGGCGAAAAAATACTAATTGTCTGAGCACTTTCACATCCGTTACTGTCTTTTAGAGTGAGGGAATACTCCCCAGAATTTTGATTAGAAAGAGTGTAGGGTAAAGTAATAGTTTGAAAAACACTCCCATTTATACTTAAAAAATAAGGCGGAATTCCTGGTTGGGTAGCTGCTAGTTGTAATTCGAAATTTCCTTCAGGAACACATCGGTTGGCTAGGGTTAAAAGCGTTTTTGGGACGGAATCTTTAGTAATTGTTTTAATTGTTGATACTACAACTCCCAGCCTGTCTTTTGCAAATAGGACATAGGTTCCTTCAGCAATACTAAATGTATTGGAAGTTGACCAAGAACCTATTGGAGTTGGCGGCGGGGGCGGTATTGGAGAACTGCCTGGGGGTATTGCTTGTACAATTTGATATTGATATGGGGCCAGCCCATCCTTGGCTTCTGCCAAGAGGATTCCTTTTTGATTGCAATTGGCATTTTGCAGCACTTGAGCAGTGATGGTGAATGAAGGTAAACTAGTTCCTGTTTGTGCTTGAAGTGTCTTTGTCATTGGCAAAGCCAAAAACAAAAAAGCACAAAAATACTTTTGTGATGATGTTATCATGGGATGGGGGCTTAAATAAATTCTATTATATAGTGCTAATTTGAAAGGAAAATTGGGGATTAATAGCCTTTCAAAGGGAGTTTAAAATAATAGAATACTTCTTTTGGGAATTTCTTTTTTTGGTTCCAAAATAGTAGCAAAAGGAACAAAAAAAGCGAACAGATAAGGGATACTTGTGCTTTCATACGTTATGTTTTATGTTGTAATACAATCTTGAAATGGGTGGGTAACTCCATTTAATTTAATAAAAGTAGGCTTTTTTTTGAAATGGAGTTTCTAGCTCTTCAAAAAGTTGCTATTAGGGTAGTCTTAAATCTTTTGGGCGATAACTAACAGCATAAAAGTTTAGAACCTAAAATTGTTGACTCTCTCATTTTCTGCTATCTTTGCTTTATGCAATTTTCAGAAATTTTAGGGCAGGAACACATCAAAAGTCATTTGACGAAAAGTGCCGATTTAGGTCGGATTCCGCATGCCCAATTATTTGTAGGCCCCGAAGGAAGCGGAACGCTATCTATGGCTATTGCTTATGCGCAATATATTTTGTGTAGCAATGCCCATGGAGAAAACGGCGGGCAAAACGAATCCTGCAATATCAAGTTTGATAAATTGTCGCATCCCGATTTGCATTTTGTGTATCCCACAGTATCGACAGAGGATGTAAAAACCAAACCCAAAAGCATCGATTTTATTGGAGATTGGAGAAACTTTGTTGGCCACAATCCCTATGGAAGTTTATTTGATTGGTATACTGTTTTAGGTGTTAATAACAAACAAGGAGAAATTAGGGTAGATGATGCCCAAGAAATTCTAAAGTCTTTAGCCTTAAAATCGTACGAAGGAGGATATAAAATTATGATCGTTTGGATGGCCGATAAAATGAACATCGCTGCCTCAAATAAATTACTAAAACTACTTGAAGAACCGCCTGAAAAAACAATTTTTATACTGATTTCAGAACAAGAAGAAGATATCATTCAAACCATCCGTTCCCGTTGTCAAGTGTTGCATTTTGGCGGTTTGCCTGAACGTTCAATTGCTGAAGCTTTGGTAGCCAATAAACAAATAGAGCCTCAACAAGCTGCTATTATTGCACATCAAGCACAAGGCAATTATAACAAAGCTTTGCATTTAGCACAAAACGATGAGGATGAATATCCGTTTGACGAATGGTTTGTGACCTGGGTTCGCGCTGCATTTCAAGCCAAAGGAAATGCTTCGGCTATTCAGGACTTAATTCAGTGGAGTGAACAAATCGCTGGTTTAGGAAGAGAAACACAAAAGAAGTTCCTAGAATTTTGCATCGAAATGTTTCGTCAAGCCTTGTTGTTGAATTATGAAAGTCCGAGTTTAGTCTATCTAGAGCCAAAGGTCGAAAAATTCAAATTAGCTAATTTTGCTCCTTTTGTTACTGGAAATAATATTCATGATATTTTCAAAGAATTATCTGATGCGATGTATCATATAGAACGCAACGGAAATGCCAAAATTATCCTAACCGACTTATCCATCAAATTAACTCGTTTAATCCATAAAAAATAAAGACTATGAATAATGTTGCATCCATCTTGATTTTAGTTTTTTTGACGATTACCTTTTTACAATCTGGTTACGATAAAATCTTTTATTGGAAAGATAATGTCGAATGGTTAAAAGGGCATTTTGCTAAAACCCAATTGAAAAATCATGTGCCGTTAGCACTTTTACATGTTTTGGTTTTAGAGTTACTTTCTACCATTTTGTGTGCTGTTGGCGCTATCGAATTACTACTGAATAGCGGAAGAACTTTTGGCTATTATGGCGCTGTTTTTTCATGCATTACCTTGTTAATGCTTTTAGTAGGACAACGATTAGCAAAAGATTACGACGGAGCAAGAACCATTGTGATCTATTTTATTCCTGCAGTAATGGCTGTATATTGGCTTAACTAAACCTTCATGATGACACCTAAACATCCTTCAGAATCCTTAACGGTTTTAACTGACTTGGTTTTGCCTAGTGAAACCAATCATTTGAATAATCTTTTTGGCGGCGAATTATTGGCCCGAATGGACCGCGCAGCAAGTATTGCAGCACAACGTCATTCTAGAAATATTTGTGTTACTGCATCGGTGAATCATGTAGCCTTTACCAAAGCAATTCCTTTGGGAAGTGTCGTAACGGTTGAAGCTAAAGTTTCCCGTTCGTTCAATAGTTCGATGGAAATTTATATCGATGTTTGGATTGAAGACCGTTCTTCTGGCAACAAAACCAAAACCATGGAAGCTATTTACACTTTTGTAGCGGTTGATGCCACTGGTAAACCTGTTGAGGTGCCGCCAATTGTTCCCCAAACTGAATTAGAACAACAGCGTTATGATGCGGCATTGAGACGTAAACAATTAAGTTTAGTCTTGGCTGGCAAAATGAAACCTAGCGAAGCGACTGAATTAAAAGCATTGTTTATAGGAGAATAAATAAAATTCCTACATTTGCCTAAATACCATTTGTTAATGTTGTTATACGTTTCCATATTTACCATTTTATTGTCGCTGATTCTGTTGTTTAACAATTGGAAATTAAATAAGAATGCCATCTATCTTGCGCTATTTTTAATTAGTTCTTCTATGTATGGGATCGCACATTATTTTGTGCTTTATGGAAAATCTCCTTTTTGGCTCGCTATTTTCTATAATCATTTTACACCACTAATGTTGTTGCTGGGTCCTTTACTATTTTTCTATGTTAGAGGTACTTTAAACGATACTTCAATATTAAAAAAATCAGATGCTTTTCATTTTATTCCTGCTGTAATTCATCTTATCGGAATTGTTCCATACAGCTTAC